>JBCFBK010000029.1:0-69794 GCA_038562555.1 Prolixibacteraceae bacterium
CGTCCATTTTATTCATATTATTCCTTGATATATGTTAGTTAAATTAGGAAACCTGTTTTTTCATTACCGGAACTACTTTTTCGGCATCATGTATGCCGCGCTGTTTATCCCTTCGCCAGGTGTTTTTCAGGATCATTGCACGGCTCAGCTTGTTGGCGGGCTTATCCTTGCATCAGGCATTCTGGTTCGAAGCATGACTATCGGACTGGTTTACATCATCCGGGGAGGCGTAAACCGTCAGATCCACGCCGAGAAACTGGTCACCGGGGGAATCTATCAGGTTTGCCGTAATCCGATGTATCTGGGCAACCTGCTGCTGCTGCTGGGCTTTGGACTTTTTGCAAACTCGCTCTTATTTACGGCTGTTTTCTTCCCGTTGTTTGTCTTTATTTATATCTGTATCATCCGGGCCGAAGAAAACTTCCTTTCCAATAAATTCGGAGCAGAATTCACCAGTTATAAGCAGCATACCAATGCGCTTCTTCCCCAGCTAAGCCGCTTGAAACAAGCATTCGCCGGACGCAGGTTTAACTTTAAGAAAGTGATCGCCAAAGAGTATAATTCCCTGTTCATTTACTTTGAAGGAATTCTTCTGATCTTGTTATACCATAAAACGATTTCGCTGGCGATCTTCCTGGTAAGCACTGCGGTACTTGCAGTTCTGTACGTAATGGTTAAGATCCTTAAACGTAAAAAATTACTGGAATAGCCAGCCTTTTATCCGGTTTAGCTTTTCTTCGGGAGGCATATACCCGTCAAGCCAGTGGATCATTGTTCCCTGTCGTTCCATTCTTCTGAACCAGGTCATCTGTCGTTTTGCAAATTGATGAATGGCTGTTTCCAGGGCAGAGAACATATCAGAGTAACTTAACTTTCCCTGTAAATGCCAGGTCAGGTATTTATACTCCAATCCGTAATAACTTAGCTGGTCCGGGGTGAGCCCGTTGTTCAGGAGATCCTGGACTTCGTCCAGCATGCCCTGTCCAAGCCGTTGCTCCAGGCGTTCGGTGATGCGTTTCCGGCGGCTGAGCCGGTCGAATTTCACCCCTACCACCAGGCTGTTAATCGCAGGCATATTCGTATTCTGATCAGGATGCCTGCTCAGGTATTCTTCAATCTCGATGGCTCGTATGGCCCGTTTCACATTGCCAAGATCGGTCGTGTTGTGCTGTTTTGGCTTATAGCTTTTCAGGATTTTTATCAGCACGTCAAGCCCGTACGACTCAAGCGACCGCCGCAGTTCCTCATTATGAGGCACCTGAACCAGCCTGTAATTCTTCAGCACTGCCTCCAGATACAGGCCGCTTCCCCCGCATAAAACCGGAAACTTCCCGCGTGAGGTCACATCGGCGTAAGCAGTTAAATAATCGTGCTGGTACTCAAACACGCTGTACTGGTAACCGGCGTCCACGAGATCAATCAGGTGACATGGAATACGCGTTCCGTTTATTTCATAATCCGCATAATCCTTGCCGGTTCCAAGGTCCATCCTGCGGTAAACCTGACGGGAATCGGCCGAAATAACCTCGCCATCAAGCTCATAGGCTGCACGTGCCGCCACAGCGGTCTTTCCTGAAGCCGTCGGGCCGACTATGGCAAGCAATTGGTATCTTCCCTGTTCCATGTGTATTCTTTTGAAAGGATATGCAAAATAATGTATTTTTGCAGCTTAAAACCAGCATCAATGGATTTTCAACGAAAATATAATTCTCTTTTTTACGAAATAAAATTTCTCATTCTCCAACCCCGAAAATTCTGGACTGAGCGATCAGCGCAGGCTTTCCCGGACAAGGTGGTCGTGCGTATTTTTCTGCCTTTGGTCATTTTGGCCGCTTTAGGCGTTTTTATAGGAGAACTGATCCACAGCTTCGAAATTATCTGGTTTTACGCCATATTTAAAGGAATCCGGGAGTTGATCAGTTATTCTTTACAATATCTTATTGCTGTACCTGTTCTGGCGGCCCTGCTCCGGAACTTTGGCGGCACTCCCGACCGTAAGAAACTGCGTATCGTAATCGGATATACCCTGGTGCCCTTCCTGATAGCCTCCTTTATTACCGGTCTCTTTCCGGCTATGTATGTAGTCAGCATCGCCGGCTTGTATGGATTCTACGTATTTATTACAGGTGCGCTGACCATGCTTGAAATACCGGTCGAAAATCAGTCGCGCTACGTCATTCTCGCTATTCTGCTTATTATTCTTATTTTTGGGCTTGTGAATATTGTTTGTTGGAAATTATTTCAGGCACTTTTCTCCTATGGCGCATAAAACGGAAAATATCAACATAAAAAATAAGCGGGCTTATTTTGACTACGAAATCCTTGAAACATTCGTTGCGGGGATCCAACTCTCCGGCACCGAGATTAAATCAATCAGAAGCAGTAAAGCCAGTGTCACAGAAGCTTACTGCCGGTTTGCACAGAATGAGCTCTATGTAGTCAACATGAATATCTCCGAATACGACTTTGGAAATATCAATAATCACGTGGCAAGACGTGACCGCAAGCTGCTGCTTACAAAGAAAGAACTCGAAAAACTTCAAAAAAAACTCAAAGAAAGCGGACTCACCATTATTCCGCTCAAGATGTTTATCAATAACCGCGGACTGGCCAAACTGGAAATCGGGCTTGCCAAAGGCAAAAAAACATTTGACAAACGGGAGACCCTGAAGGAAAAAGACGCAAAAAGGGATATCGACCGTGCAATGAAATTCTGACCAGCTCAGAAAAGCAAGAAAATATTATATTATTGAAAATCTGTTAGTTATGTGAATTTACTCGCTCCATGTAGAATATATTGCTCAGCGTGTGAAAATTAGTCCCCGTGAATTGATGCGGTAAAAAAGTAACCATTCCCCGCAATTTCCAACGCCTCCTTCGTTAACCCACACATTATCAAACTTCCGCCATTTCATAAATCGGGTTTCGGATACTCCGTCATTCTTTGGCACGATCTTTCGGCATATCCCGTAAAGAAAGAAAATAGTTCTAAACAATAATTTAAATTATTAATTTATGAGTGGTAAACTTGAAGATCTGAAAGATCTCCTGGAACATGAGCTGCAGGATCTATACAGTGCAGAACACCAGTTGGCTGAAGCATTGCCGAAAATGGCAAAATCAGCAAAAAGCACGACGTTGAAATCCGCATTCGAGAGTCACCTGAAGCAAACGCAGACCCAGATTGGTCGCCTGGAAAAAGTGGCCGCTGAAATCAAAGTGGACCTGAAAGGTGAAGAATGTAAAGCCATGAAAGGATTGATTAAGGAAGGCTCAGACATGATGAAAGAAAAGGCTGACGATGCCGTTCATGATGCCGGATTGATTGCTGCAGCCCAGCGCGTTGAACATTATGAAATCGCCGGCTACGGAACAGTTGTTCGATATTTGCAAATGCTGAAGATGGACAAGGCTGCCAAAGCTTTATCGCAGACACTTGAAGAAGAAAAGCAGACAGACCTGAAACTATCGGAAGTTGCAGAAAAAATAAACGCTGCAGCAATGGCATAAATACGGGCGACCCACACCCGAACACCTAACCGTGTTTAAAAGATGGGATTGAAGGTAATGGAGGTTCATATCATTAGTGAATGTTCAGGAAGGCATCTGCAACAGGATAATCAAATGGCTATGTTCGTTTTGTATGGTGAATATGAACAGAAATAGCAAGTTCTTAAATAAAAATAAGGATTACATATTTTCGTTTATCTGCAGATTCCGCAATGAATATATTTGAAGGGCTAATGAGTATATGATTGGTCATAAATTGTTTAATTATCTTAATTAATAAGTTTTCGTTGAATCAGACCAATCGTACGAACTTTTCCATTGCCTTCTTTTTTCCTTTTCCCGCCGTAACGAAAATTCCCCTAATTACAATATAGCCAGGATGTTGTTCGACAGTTTCCCCTGGTAAAGCGACTTTAGGTAAACCTTGTGCTGCATGGACTGAATGACGGCCTCGGTGAAATCGGTGTTCTCAAGCCGGCACGCACTGTAAAATCCGCCCGGGCTGAAAACGTTAATTTCGATCAGTTTGCTTCCAATAATATCCAGTCCTGCGAAAAACATCCCGTCCCGGACGAGATAGGGACTTACCATTGCAGCAATCTGAATAATCTCTTCAGTAATTACGGCGGGCTGAGCAGTACCTCCTACATGCAGGTTCGACCGGATATCGCCCGATGGATTCACCCGCTGAAGCGCAGCATACTTTCCCTTGTAATGAATCATGCTGCCATTCAGCAGAAAAACACGGGTATCGCCTTTTTCCGACGCAGGCAAATATTCCTGGGCTACTACATAACCGTCGCTGCTGATTGCTTCGATCATTTGATTCAGGTTTTTGACATTGTCCTTGTTGACCTGGAATACACTCTTTCCGCCTGAGCCGAAGAGCGGCTTCAGGATGATATTTTTTCCAACCGATTCAAAAAAATCGGCAATCTCGATTTTATTCCGCGATATCAACGTCTCCGGACGAACCTCCTTGGGGAACTGCTGAAAATACATCTTATTCAATGCCCGCGATAGTCCATAGGCGTCATTGAGGACGATCACCCCATCTTCAATTGCCATTTGCCCGAACGAGATGCCGGCCACCCTGGCCCAGGCCCGCGACTTATCTTCTTCGGCCGGGTCGTTCCGAAGCATCAGAACATCGATATCTGCCGAAGTTATTTTTTGTTTTTTCGAAACATTTGCTTTCACCGCCTCCAGATATGAACTTGTGGTGCGGTAGGTTTTCGGATCTGCCTGGACGGCTCTGCCGCCAATCCGCCCCTCGGGATAATAAGATAAGTCTTCCACGCCGATATAAAAAACATCATGCTTGCGGTTGTGCAGCTTCTGAGCCAGCAGGGTAGTCGTATAATGGTTACCCTCTGTTTTAATATTGTTGACAATCATACATACTCTCATAATCCTATATTTACAAGTTCAGAAATTTTGTCGATACTTTGGATCGCCGCCAAACGCCGCAAAGCCGTCGGGTCGGTCAGATAACGCGGCTTTATTTCCGCCGGCTTGAGTATCCTGCGTGCAATGAGTTCCTCGACCACGGAAAGGTATTTGTACTGGATTTTCCCGATCAGTAACGCCTCGAGCGGCTTTCCTTCTTTCAGGTACCGGACTACCTGGAAAAGGCCCCGCAGATAGACAGCGTCTTTGGCGAAACCTCCGCCGCGGTACACGCGCGTGGAAACGTAAAACGCTTTATCAGGACTAAAATGATACCCATCGGTAAGCTCCTCAAATGTACGAATGAAATTCTGCTCTCGGATCATCGATTCTACGGCAATGACGCGTGCTGCAAGTATCTGCATTCGCGAAACACTGAGCGCGGAAGTCAGGTATTCGGTCAACACGGCAATTCCCTCCTGAAGTTCTTCATAACCGGGAACTCCGCTGCTGAGCAGTTGAAGCGGCTGATTTTTACCGTTATAATAGGTTAGCACATGCGTCCCGATTTCATGCTGGATCAATGCTTCTGCCCTTTTTTTAGGTATTTTCACCCTTGCCGGAATGCTTAAAACGCCCTTATTTACCATCAGATCGCTGATGGTATCTTTTATTTCGACCCGGGTGCTTACGCCCGGCCATTGCTTCTGCATATAAATCAGCTCGTTTCGTGCCAAAGCTGCGAATTCCGCTGCACCGTACGATTCATGCTCTTCACGCACAGCCGGGACCGTAACCGGAAAAACTTCGAGGATTTCGCGGGCTGCTTTTAATAATGGTGGTTTAACGTTCCCAAATAATTGCAGTCCGCTGTACAGGAAATCTGTCGTATTGCGGTGTCGCAGCATCGTAAGCATTTTATCGATCTCGTTACGCTTATCGCGAAACAAAAAACCCAGAGTCGGATCTTCAATGTTTTCGATGGGCAGGTTAAATAACGAGCGCTTAAGCAATTCCGGATCGTTAGGCAACATCCGGTAGTGAAAGACCGGGGTTTTCCGGTATTGGTTCTTTTTAAATTCCGACCAGGCCTGATCGGTATTTACCGGTGAGACCAGCAGCAGAAATTGAATCTGGCTGTCTATATCGACCAATTGCCGGTCTATTTCCCATGTATCGGGATTTACTCCCCGGCGGGCAAGACTCTGAAAACCGGATATCCGGTGTGTCCCTTGGACGTTGATAAAGTCGAAAACCGATTTCCGGAAAATCTCCCCGAATCCGGCATATAATTTCCTTTCCAATATGGGGTAAACCTGTCCGGTTTCCATGTTTCTGTAAAAAGGCTTTACTTTCAAACCCAGCAGCAGACACTCCATTTGTTTAAGCTCCTCTTTGCTCAGTAATGCCTGCAAATGGCCGGGCCCCCTTTTACCGGAAACATTCAGCGTGATTTCAGGAGCCAGACCGGCGAGATCGATTTTCCGTACACTATCTCTCAAGGCGCTCATCGACTGCGGAAGGGAATCAGCAGGCCCGTAAAGCTCAAAACCTGCCGTTCGATTTTCGGAACCAATGGCGTTCACATCGGGCCAGATTTCGATCAAAAGAAAAGCGCCGTATTCGTCCGACAATTGGCTGACGATCTTCAAAACCAGCAGCCGATAGGCCGGGTAGAGCCGTTCGGGGCAGATCAGAAATGAAGCTTCATTCCTGATCATGGTTTCAATCACCTCGTCACGGCCATCTCCCGGGGTTCTGTATACCAGCAGGAAAGGAAGTTTACGTTCAATGTATAATTGTCCGCTGTTGTTAATCCGGCAGTCAACTCCCGAATCCAGGTCTAACTCCTCCATCAGTTTTTCAAAACGGCATCCATCACGATTCTTAATCATAATTCAGTTCCTTTGATTCGACCGGGAAATCACTCGCAGCAAACCTATCCCGTTATCTGGTTGGAAAACTTACTCGCACCGATTTTTTCTGCCACCTGGAGTACTCCCGGAACTATCGCCTCAAAAGCTTTTTTAAGTTCACGCAGGTGAAGGATATTGATGGCTCCGGTATGCTCATCCATGAAAATTTTTTTTACCTCAATGGCCAATACACAACTTCGGTCTGAGTAGTGCTCATGGATCCAGGCTGAAAGATGTCCGCCTTTAAACTTTATATTCTCCCGGACATCAAGTTTCCGCCCCATATAACCGTGTCCGTGCAGGCAGTTCTGAAAATAATCAACTACCGGTGCCCAGAGTTCGCGGTTCAGCGTGCCCGTGCCGATGTTAATCTCCGGGTTTTCAGTTGGATCAGCCTGCGTTCCGTCTACACTGCGCCGGTGATTATATGAATGGAAATCAAAAACGACCAGGTATCCGTGCGCGCGGATCAGTCTCTTCACACACCGGTCGAGTTGACGGTAAAAATAATCATAATCCTGCAGCAGTTTTAGCATCACCTTTTGCGGCGTGTCCTTTTTCCACACCTCCATTCCCCAAGCCTGTTCCGGCGAACGGTATAAGGCGTCCTCCCTCGGGCGGTTTAAATCGGTTTGAAAACGGGAAGTATTCACGATCATAAAGTTAGGTGATATCCGGGCGAAAAAACCGGTTAAAGGATCTTCTTCCTTTAATCGCATAAACTCATCCGGCACCAGGTATGGCTCCACTTCCGGGTCAATTGCATGTCCGTTATGGATTGCCAGCGCCAAAAGCGGCAGTCGGCTTTCCCGAATATCAAATTCCATTTCTATCATGATCTGTATAACCGAAATTCGTTGTCAATTATTGTAAAACCAAAACAATTCAGATATCTTCCCGCATTTCTCCGGTCATTTCCCGACTCACCGGATCGGTCGATTTGGTTGACGGACGTATGATTAGCCGGATGCCCCGGTCATAGGTTACGTAACTCCACACCCAGTTAGCAAAAACAACTGCCTTATTGCGGAATCCGATCAAAAACCACAGGTGAACGATCAACCATACCAGCCAGCCGGACCAGCCGGTCAGGCAGATTTTCCCGGGGAACTCGGCAACCGCTTTATTTCTTCCGATGGTCGCCAGCACACCTTTATCCCTGTAGCGGAACGCGCGTACCGGCTCCCCCCGGTTTATACGGAGCAGGTTTGCGGCCAATTGCCGTCCCTGCTGGATAGCCACCTGGGCCAGTCCCGGCAGCGTGCCTTTGCCGTCTTCTGCCGACATCGATGCCACATCGCCAATGGCAAACACGTTGTTAAAAACATCCCTGGTTTTCTGGTCCCGGTATACCTGGCAGGTTTCACTGACAGCCAGCTTGCCTCTGAAGATACTTTTCTCCCCAAATCCGTCGGGCAGATTCCCGTTCACACCCGCGGCCCAGATAAGTGTATCGGTTTCGATTTCCCCACCATTTCTTAGTCTGACCGTCTTTCCGTCATAATCGAGGATCAAATCGCTCAGAATGATTTCCACACCCATTCTCTCCAGGTATTTTTGTGTGCGTCCGCCCGACACAGCCGACATAGCCGGTAAAACACGTTCAAGCCCTTCGACAAGAAAAATTCGCATGCGGTTCACATCGAGTTGCGGATAATCATGAGGCAGGATATGGTTTTTCAACTCAGCCAGCGCACCGCTAATTTCGACCCCTGTCGGTCCGGCTCCTACCACAACGAAAGTCATCAGCCGCTTTCGAACCTGCTCGTCAGCAATCATCTCCGATTTCTCAAACTGCTGGAAGATATGGCTTCTCAGATCAAGCGCATGGGTGACCTGCTTAAGAGGAAAAGCATTTTTCGCAATGTTCGGGTTGTCGAAAAAATTGGTCTGTGACCCTGTTGCAATCACGAGGTAATCATACGACAGCGAACCGGCAGTAGTATAAATATGCTGTGCTTCAGGATCAACCCGGTCAACCTTTACCATGCGAAAGCAGACGTCTCTGTTTCTACCGATCATCTTTCTGAAAGGTTCTGCCACTGAATCCGGTTCAAGACCGGCGGTGGCAACCTGATACAACAACGGCTGAAACGTGTGGTAATTATACCGATCGATCAGCACAATCTGAAAATCGTCCTTTAGTCCCGAAAGAAGATGAATTCCGCCAAAACCCCCGCCAACAATTACGACGCGCGGCTTATGCGATTCCGGAATATTGATTGAAAGCAGCTGATCCTTTTTCTCCATGACGAACTTTAATAATTGATCTGCCTGCATGCCCATGACTCTTTCTTCAGCGCATACCGTGCTTCGGTCCGTGCAAACCAGATTCCAAATACAGCTCCGGAAAAGTTAAGTAACGGCATTCAGAAAAACAGTTTCATAAAAGCAGGCTCCTAAAAGGGTATTCAAGAGGGAACCCCCCGCCGACGGGGGAATCCTGCACGGTTTCTTTTGGGGATTATTTACACATATTTCCCAAAAATTCCACATTTGAAAGTGGCAAAAAAGCCGCCGGCGAGGCCTAAGTTTCCGGCAATATCCGTTATTAACAGTAATATCAGGCAATCCGGCGGCATTTTCCCCGCTCTGGTATAATGATTGTCTAAAAAGCTTCTGACAAAGGCGAAGTATAGCATGCTTCAAAAAAATGACAGCCCATGAAAGTAATTTTGATCAGCGACATCAAGGGAAAATCTGAAAGCATTATACCATATGGCCTGCGCCTGGCCCGGTCTCTCGAAGCCGAAACGGATCTGATCCATATCCTCGACCGAAGGGTCGTACAGTCATTTCCCACACCCTATGCCGACTCACATACCGTAGCGCCGGGAGAAAAATTCTCTCACGATGAGCTGGTCAACAAGGAAAAAGGCGAGATCAGCGAAGCCATTGGAAATCTTCTTACCCGCGAGATATCCAAACTGAATTACCCGCTAAAGATAAATGTCTATGTGAAAGATGGCTCCCTGATCAACTGGTTGGCCGGAGAAGACGGATCAACCGGCGACACGATCCTGCTCGTGAACAAAAACCCTGACGGACAAATCTTTGTCTCCGAAGGGGATCTCATTGATTGCTGTAAAATTTTTAACGGTGTAACCTTGTTCATTCCTCCGGGACTTGAATTTCGGGAATATGAAAATATGCTCCTTCCTGCCGATTATACTGACAAATATACTGCAGCCTATAAAAAGATGGGCCGCTTTACAGCCCGCTTCCGATCTTTCATCAATGCGGTGCCGGTATCAGATACGGAGGAAATTGGCACATGGCAGTGGAGAAAGGAAGCAGAGCAATATTTTCTTAATTCGCAGATCAATTGCAACACCATGAACGGGATCCTGATAAACGGTGATCTGCTGCACTATATTGGAAAAATCCAGCCGGACCTGGTGCTTTATCCCGATCAGCAGAAAAGCCTTTTAAAATCGTTATTTAAGAAAGACTTTTTAATCACGCTGCTGGGTGAAACAAATTCACCGGTTTTATATTGTTCTCCTTGATAATTAAAGCGACTTAAAGGATCGATTTAAATAAAAACGAACTTAAAACTAAAATTTATGCGTATGAGAAATTTCTTAATTCATGGGAGCATGGCAACCTGTCTGTTATTATCGATGGCTGCCTGCGATCCAAAGCCACGAACAAGTTCATCAGAAGAAACCGTCAGTCACAACTCCGCGGATCACAGCGCCGTGCTGCGGGAAGACGAGGCAGAAGCAGTTTCGTTTAAAAAAGCGATCTGCGTGTTGCATCCTACAAAAGGAAATAAGGTCACTGGCCAGGTCACCTTCACCCAATCCGATTCGGGAATGGTCGTCGTTGCAGATCTGACCGGTCTGACGCCGGGGAAGCACGGTTTTCATGTGCATGAGTTTGGCGATTGCTCCAGCCCCGATGCCTCATCGGCCGGTGGACATTTTAACCCGGAAGGGAAGGAGCATGGAGCCCCGCATGCCGACAAGAGACATGTTGGCGACCTGGGCAACGTGGAGGCCGGGAATGACGGTAAAGCTCATTATCAGTTTCTTGATTCACTGATGACTTTCAGCGGAACCAACTCGATTATCGGGCGATCGTTAATCGTTCATGCAGGCGAAGATGACCTGAAATCCCAGCCTACGGGCGATTCGGGCGATCGCATTGCCTGCGGTGTAATTGGCATTGCGAAACAGTGACCTAAACAAATTTAAATTAACATAACTAGTATGAAAAAAGGATTATTATTACTTGCGCTTGTAGGTTTGATAGCCTCCGGAAATTACGCACAGGAAAATATGTCAGTAGACACGACCTACAACAAATGGACAATCGAAGGGGGTATCGGTTTTACGAAGCCCTATCATCAGCTTTCGTACGGTTACCGTACAAACACGCCCGATTTCTTTGTCGGGGAACTCGGGGCGAGATACATGCTAAACGAGTTTTTTGGACTAAAACTCGGTCTCGGTTACAATAGCTTCTCAGAAGGAGATAACAGCCTCGATTTTAGCACGAAACAGTATCACGCCAGCCTTCAGGGGGTGATCAATATGGGCCGTTTACTTCGTTTTGAAGATTGGACGAACACTTTTGGCTTGCTGGCTCATGCGGGAGGCGGCGTAGGATACCTTGACTATGAAGCAGATGACACATACACAGATTACGTAGGCCACGTTCTCGGTGGTCTCACCGGGCAGGTGAAACTTTCCCCAAGAGTATCCTTAAATCTCGATGTAACGGGAATGTATAACATCCGTCAGGGCTTTACGTTTAACGGAGGTTCCGGCGATTCCTACGATGACAATACCCCGGTTGTCTTTAACGGGACTGTTGGTCTGGCAGTTGCCCTGGGTAAAAATAAAACGCATGCCGACTGGTATCTGCGCGAAGAAACCCTGTTTGACGGACTAAACGCACGTATCACCCACCTGGAATCCCGGCTGGAAGAAGCCGAACGCACAGGACCCGAGCGCGACAGCAGGATCAGTGACCTGGGGACTAAGCTGAATGATCTTGACCGGAAAGTAAGTACCACTCCTCCTCCGCCAAAAGTTGATCTAAATGAGTTAATCGCTCAACTGATGAACGAAGGCTACATCAATATTTATTTCGACTTCAACAGTACGAAAATCCAGGAGCAGGATGCGGGGTCAATCAACGCACTGAGAACCTACATGAAAACCAATCCGGATGCGAATGTCCGCCTGCAGGGCTATGCTGATGAAAAAGGAACTGAAGAATATAATCAGAGACTTTCACAAAGGCGCGCCGATGCGGTTGCCAAATTACTCGTTGAATCGGGTATTGATACAACCCGCATCACCGCAGAAGGAAAAGGCGAAGACATCAGTGTTGACGAAAATTCTCCCAATGCCCGCCGCCTGGCAAGAAGGGTTACTTTCTCCATACAGTAATAAAATGAGCCCCGGAGCCTTTTAATCCCGGGGCTTTTTTTTTTCAAATTTCTTTTCCCACCAGCCAGACGGTGTAAAAGACAAAGCTGAACAGCAAAACCCCCGCTTCCCACCTGTCCAGTTTTTCCTTTTTGCTGGTAAACATCGCTGCAAACAAAAACAGGGTGCCTACGATGAGCATAAAAATGTCCATATTAAACACCAACTCGTACGGAACCGGACGGACCAGAGCACTGACCGACAGGATCAAAAAGATGTTGAAAATGTTGGAACCGATAATGTTTCCTACGGCAATGTCGTTCTTCCCCTTTAACGCAGCCACCAGTGAGGTCGCCAGTTCCGGGAGTGATGTTCCTGCCGCTATGATGGTCAGGCCGATAATCTTTTCGCTGACCCCTAAAGTCGTGGCCATTTCAACAGCATTGATAACAACCAGCCGTCCCCCGATTACCAAACCTGCCAGGCCGATCGTTATCAGACTCCATATTTTTAAATTAGAATAATCCTTGAATTCCATCCGGGTTACCGCCGGATCAGTTTTAAGTTGCCTGTATACATAAAACAGGAAAAAGCCAAAACAAAGAAGCAGAATAATTCCTTCCAGCCGGTTTAGTATAAAAACAGAATCAGCCCGGAAAAAATCGTTCGTAAATACAAAAAGAAGGATAGCTGCAAGAAGCGATATCGGGATTTCCTTCCACACCGTGCTGGACTGAACAACAATCGGCCGGATCAGGCCGGTAATTCCAAGTATGAAAAACAGATTAAAATTATTACTGCCGATCACATTGCCAAAAACAATCTCCTGATGTCCCTGCCAGGATGCAATTACGTTGACCACCATTTCAGGGGCTGATGTGCCAAAAGCAACGATCGTCAACCCAATGGCAAGATCAGACATATGGTGCCTTTTTGCAAGCGAAGAGGCTCCGCTAACCAGCCAGTCAGCGCCTTTAACCAAAAGCACAAGTCCAAAAATCAAAAACATGATTTGAAAAACCATAGTCGAACGTTTTACGATACCGTTATAAAACGGCAGGTCGACCTAATAACAAAGACGACAATCCCGGTGTTCATGCTTAACACGGGATTGCCGTTAAAATTCTGTCATTCCGGAGAAACGGATTCTTTAAACCTTTACCGTTTTCCATCCTCCCCTCGAAAAGAGCCAAAGGGTAAACAGTCCGACCGAAGTTTCAGAAATAAATACCGCCCAGAAAACACCCGTATGTTCCAGTCCGAATTTAATTGCAAGCACATAGGACAAGGGGATCTGGATCAGCCAGAAAAATACCAGGTTGATTTTGGTAGGTGTTTTGGTGTCACCGGCCCCGTTAAATGCCTGGACAGAAACCATCCACCATCCATACACTAAAAATGAAAACGAAAGCAGGCGAAGCCATTCCGATCCGATGGCGATGACCTGCCGGTCGTCGGTAAAAATAGCCATCAGGGAATCATTGAAGAAAAAATAGACAATCGATACGCCAATCAGGAAGATCATATTATAGGAGCCGGTTTTCCATACGGCCGACTCAGCCCGTTTCGGGTTTCCTGCTCCCAGGTTTTGTCCCACCAAGGTGGCCGATGCATTCGACAAGCCCCAGGCAGGCATCATGGTAAACATCATGATGCGCAGGGCGATCGTAGAACCGGCAACCGCTTCGCTGCCGATCTCCGCCAGGATGCGCATCAGAAAAATCCATGATGTCATGGCTACAATCATTTGCCCGATCCCTCCCAGCGATGTTTTAAATATAGCTAGCATAGTTTTTGCATCCCAGCAGAGCTGTGAAAGTTTTGCCTGAATATGCTTTCCACCTTTAAAAAGCAACCAGACCTGGGTCAGAACCCCCACCCCACGTCCAATATTGGTTGCAATGGCAGCGCCCTCAATGCCCATTTCAGGAATAAATCCCCATCCGAAGATCAGCAGCGGATCAAGCAGCATATTGATAATGTTTGAAATCCAGAGTATGCGCATGGCGATAGCAGCATCGCCGGCCCCGCGAAAGATAGCGTTGATCACAAACAGCAGCATGATCACCGCATTTCCTCCAAGCATCCATTGGGTATAGCGATACCCATGTTCGATCGCCCAGGCGTCTGCTCCCATCAACGCCAGCAGATCTTTGGCAAAGATGACTCCCCCGAGGGCGAAAGGTACCGAAGCGATCAATCCCAAAAATATCGCCTGGATAGCCGATTTCCCGGCATCTTCCTTATTTTTCTCCCCGATCCGCCGTGCCACGATGGCAGTAACTGACATGGACAGGCCCATTGCAATCGAATACAGCAAAAAAAGGTAGGTTTCTGTAAGTCCCACGGTTGCAACCGCCGAAGCACCCAGTTTTCCAACAAAATAAATATCCACCACCGCGAAGGTCGATTCCATGACCAGTTCCAGGATCATGGGCACCGCCAACAGGAAAATAGCTTTCCGCATACCAATCCGGGTGTAATCTGCATCTGTTCCCCTAATCGCATTTTTTAATTCAACCCATAAAGATCTTTTTATCTTCATCTTAGACATGTTAATGTCTGCCGTTACGTTTTTCTGATCCTCCATAATTGTTCCTTATTTAACGGTTTCAGGCAAGACCCCATTACAGCGGCGCCATCTTTTACAAAACTAACTAGTTGTCCTCTTTTCTGCGGAGGGGTATATCGACAAAGAGATGGGTGATTTGCGACAAAGGTTGCGTTCATTAGCCTGGCTGAAAACCGGATTGCGGATAATCTTCCCCACCCTGTAGAACCATTATTTTTATCAATCCCTACATCTTATTTATTTACAGTATGTTAACTCTTGGTGTTTGTCTGGTATGATTTTTACGTAATCTCTGATGTATATATTAAAAGAAGTATTATGCCAAGAGCCATTTGGAAGGGAGGAATTAGTTTCGGACTGGTTTATATTCCCGTGAAGTTGTATAGCGGAACTGAACGCCACGAGGTCGATCTGAATATGCTGAGGAAAGGAGACCAGTGTCCGATCAAATACGTGCGGGTCTGCCAACACGACGGAAAAGAAGTTCCATGGAACGATATTATTAAGGGTATGAAGGTAGAAGACTTTTATGTGACGTTGACTGACGCGGATTTTGAAAAAGCCCGCAAGGAAAAAAGCGACAGCATCGTCATTACTGAATTTGTCAAGACCGGTGAGATCAATCCCCGCTATTTTGAAAAACCTTACCTGCTTGAACCAGAGAAAGGAGCGGGAAAAACTTATAATCTCCTGCGGCAGGCCATTTACAATTCAAAGATGGCCGGCTTATCGAAATTTGTTTTGCGTAACCGCGAGCACCTGGCTTTACTGATGGCCGACGAAAATGTCCTGTACCTAAACCAGATGCGTTTTCATGACGAACTGCGTAAACCTGACGATCTGAAAATTTCCGACACAAAGCCTTCGAAGGCGGAAGTCAATATGGCTTTGCAACTGATCAAAGGCATGAGCCACACCTTTGATCCGGAGAAATACAGGGACACCTACGAGGAGACATTGAAAAAGACGATCGCCCTTAAAACAAAAAAAGGGAAGGTTGCCGTACCGAAAAAGAAAAAGGAAGAACCTGTTGTCAAAGACTTGATGGAACAGTTGAAAAAAAGTCTGCAACTGGTTAATTAAGAGCGATGTGAATGGCAGGACTGAATGAATATCATGAAAAACGCAGGTTTGGAGAAACGCCCGAACCCGAAGAGACCAGGGGTGAGCCGGAAGAAAAGAACCGGTTTGTCGTTCAAAAACATATGGCCAGGCGTGAACATTACGACTTTCGGCTTCAGGTCGGCGATGTGCTGGTGAGTTGGGCGATCCCCAAAAAGCCCGATTACGATCCATCGGTCAGGCGACTGGCCATTAAGGTAGAAGATCATCCCCTCAGCTATATCCATTTTGAAGGAAACATCCCCCCGAAGAATTATGGTGCCGGAACCGTAATGGTGTGGGACATCGGCTATTATTACCTTGACGAAGAAAAGAATTTCCCGACCCTGGACGAGATGAAAAAAAGGATCCAAAAGGGTTCACTTCGACTGTACCTGCAGGGGACCAAACTGATAGGATACTTCAACCTGGTCCGCTCACAAAAAAGGGAACAGGATGAATGGCTTTTCATGAAGGCCAAAACACCCGACGGTACCCTTGACTATGAAGACCGGAGCGCGCTTTCGGGACGCAGCATGGATGAAATCACTTCCTCGCCCGTCGTCTGGGAGTCAAACCGCCAGACCACTGCCGTGAACGCTGAACCCGCGCCTGCCAGTGAAAGCCAGCCAATTGAACAGAAATATCCTGGCTTTGTGAAGCCCATGCTGGCCACCCTGACCGACCGGGCCTTTTCAAAAAGCAACTGGATCTATGAGCTGAAACTCGACGGATACCGGATTCAGGCCGGTAAGGAACAGGAGACGGGAAAAGCCACGTTATACTCCAGGCGTGGAAACGACTATAGCTCAAAATATCATCTTATCGCGGACGAATTATCGGGGCTGAACGCCCGTTTTCTGATAGACGGGGAGGTCTGCTATTTGAACAACAACCAGCGGTCTGACTTTCAAAAGCTTCAGCATAACGACGATAAACAGGACAATCTCCACTATTACGTGTTCGATCTGTTGTGGCTGAACGGTCACGACCTGAAAGACCTCCATTTAACGGAGCGGAAAAAGCTTTTAAAGGTGTTGCTTACTAATCCGCCTGCGCATGTTCATTACCTGGAACATGGAGAGAAAGACGGGGAAGCATATTTCCGCGAAGCCGAGAAAAAGGGTCTTGAAGGTATCATCGCAAAAAAGGCCAACAGCCGTTACTATCCGGGCGAACGGACAAGAGAATGGCTGAAGGTAAAAACCGGTCAGAGGCAGGAAATGGTTATTTGCGGCTATGTCATCTCCGACAAGGCCGGAAGGGCGTTTAAATCATTATTGTGCGCGGTCAATGAAAAAGAAGGGTTGGTGTACACCGGACGGGTAGGAACAGGTTTTAATGAAAAAACCATGAAGGAGATCCGGGATAAGCTGAAACCGCTCGAAATAAAAAAGCCCGCTGTCAAAAATCTTCCGACCGAAAAGAATATTCACTGGGTAAAGCCCGAATTAATCTGTGAGGTCAAATTTACTGAACTGACGCAGGACCGCATTATGCGGCACCCCCGTTTCGTTGGGCTTCGAACCGACAAAGAGCCGGAAGAGATTCAGATCGAAAAACCCGTACCAGTCGAAAAAGCAGCTGAAACGTCAGACACCGGCGCTAAGGGAAAAGCTCCTAAAGCGGATAGCAAATCAACCGTTTCAAAAAAAATGGCAATGTCTGAAAAGAAAACAACAATGCAGAAATCGAAGGTAAAGCTGACCCATTTGTCAAAGCTCTACTGGAAGGAAGAGAAAATAACCAAGCAGGAGGTCATCGATTATTACAGGGATCTGTCCGACATTATCCTGCCCTATCTCAAAGACCGGCCGCAATCGCTGTACCGGACACCCGGCGGTGCAGGCGGTAAGGGGTTTTTCCAGAAAAATGTGAAAGACCTTGCACCGGAGTGGGCCGAGACCATTGAACTGGAAAGCAGCAGTAAGGAAGAATCCATCGAATACCTGTTGTGCCAGAACACCGACACGCTGCTCTACATGGCCAACCTGGGTTGCATTGAGATCAACCCCTGGAGTTCTTCCCTGCCCCATCTTGACAATCCCGATTATATGATCTTTGATCTCGATCCGGTCGAAGTGGAATTCAGGAAGGTGGCAGAACTGGCACTTAAATTCAGGGAATTGTTTGATCAGCTCGGTCTGCCCGCCTTTTGCAAGACGTCCGGTTCACGCGGGATTCATATCTACGTGCCCGTTCTGCAGCGGTACAGTTATACACAGGTTCAGTCGTTTGTAAAGGTAATCGAATTACACATTCATCATCAGAATCCTGATCTGACCAGTTTCGAACGTTCGCCCTCCGAGAGGAAGGGCAAAGTATACTTCGATTACCTCCAGAATGCCAAAGGAAAAACAATGGCGGCGGTTTACAGCCTCCGGCCCAGGCCCGGAGCACTCGTTTCAGCGCCCGTTCGCTGGGAAGAACTCACCCCAAAACTAAAGCCGCAAATGTTCACCCTGCGAAATATGCGTAAACGCCTTGAAAAGGAAGGTGATCTGTGGCAGGGAATTTTCGATCAGCGCGTCGACATTGAAAAAGTGCTGAACAAAATTGGGGGGTAAAGAGGGTATTTTGCACACATCCTGTAAATGACCGTATTACTGCGTTCCACTTGCCTAAAACTAATCCAAAATATCTTTTTTTCTTTGCATTTCAAAGTACTTTTAATTAACTTTTTATCTCACAGCACTTTTAGATCAGCCGGTCGATTCTTTCGTGGGGTCGGATTCACAAGCAACCTGGAAATCTGTCGTATCCACAATTTTATCTCCCGTTAAGATTATTTTGGCAGGCCCCCTGATGCCCTTCATTAAATTTTTGCACAAGATCCGGAAACGCCACCACCGTTTTTTCTTCTTGGCTTTGCCTTTTACTGGTCACTCCTTGCACTGGGTCTCCACTAATTTCTGGTTAAAAGAAAAAGCGTTTAGCTGAATGTGTTCCCCCAAAATACAAAAGCCGCGATATTCGCGGCTTTTGTGCCCAGAACAAGGGCATATTTCAATATCTAGTTTGCTTAAATTCAGCAAGTTATGAGGTTGTAGTTTTCGTGGCCTCGATAAATACTCTGCATCGAAATTGAAGAACGTTTTCTAGTTCTCAAAGATACAAAATATTCTTTTTAGGTCGAATTTGAATTGTTTTTTTAAGCATGTTTTACAAGTAGCTTCAATAAAAATAGATAGTTTTAAGTATCATGCTTTACAGCAAATCTCAGCAAAATCAGCTACCATCTATCAGATTAAAACGGCAAAAGAATGTCACGATACAAATTGGCCTTCTTTTAAAAAGAGATTTTAAAGATATTCTGTAGCCTACAATCATGATCGTGATAACCTGCTAACCGCAGTTAACCGGTTTCAGGAGTTGGATTCGCTTACCGGGATATTTTTTTCCGACCTTTCCGTTTTTGAATACGGCATTCGATAGCTGGAGATCCTTTATATCGGACGCAAATTTGAGTCAGAAAATCTGCACCAGCGAATCAAACACGTAATCGAGTTTATCTCCGAAATGGAGGGCATATTTGTTCCGAAAAATGGAAATGAATACTACCTGGTCTTCGAACTGGAGAAAGCTAAAGACTTTGCCGAGGACGGAGATGAAATGGGCTCAACGATAAACTCATTGAAAGTTTTTCCCAGACAGAAGCAAAACTCCACAAGATGATTTTCTCCCGCCTTTCTGAGTTAAAGTCGCTGATAAAGTCCGGCTTACCCAAACAAACACTCGCTGATCATGCAATATTCACAACAGGAGATGATCAGGTGACAGAGATAGTCACACAAATAGTGAAAATACACCCGGTTGAAGAAATCTATTTGTTCCATCAAATCCAAAACAGTCAGCATACCACCTGTTTTCTTCTTCTTTTTCTTCTTCTTCTTCTTCTTCTTCTGGAGAAGGTCTTTGAACAGAAATCCTGAACCGGATTCAACAGTCTGTGAATTCAAGATTTGAAGGAAAATATCCAGTTGTTCTAATAGGACACAGCCGAACTTGGATACAGACCAACTTGTTTTACCAGCAGTCATTCTTCAGTAAAATAATGAAAGCGGAGAACCTCAGGTTTCAATCCCATCCCAACCATCCTTCCATTCATTGGGAAGACAATAATAACCCTGAATACCCAGACCTTGAATATTTAAACCGTTCGGCAATAAATCTATCAGCCCAGTATTTTATATTACGGAATCATTCGGAGAAAGACAATACAAAAGGTATCCTCGATTTGTTTGGCAAATCTATCTTAAGAATATTCCGGACACTGGTTTACTCAAAGCTAAGCTACCTGCCTAATTATTTTCCTGCCATTAACCTTTGGAAACTTTGCGTATATGCAGACCCCAAACTTCAAAAGTTAGAATGCCTGTTTGAAAAACTATTAGGGGAGGATTTTTTCAAAGAAGTAGCATGCCACTCCCGGTTTCATCACGATGTCTCCCGGTTAACAGAAAAAAAAGTTGGTGATAGTAGATGAAATCTTAAACACAGTGTTGAAGGAGTTAAACACGGCATTCAGCCGTGTAAAGAAATCGAATGACGAAGTTGAGTAAAATAAAACCCTAGGGCACCTTCAAATAAAATATAAGTTCGATTATATAGGTTTACCTGAAACATTAGGCTGCTTTATCCCTGCGACACAATGCCTCCGGTTTCCTCCGGCTTTAAGTCTCGGGAAAATAGCAAGCGAGTCGGCTCCATTTCATTGCGCCAACACCCTTGCCTATTTTATTGGTTACCCAATTCGGCAAATCGAAAAAGAAAAGTCAATTTAGCTGCACGGCTACCAAAAAAGACAAGGCCAGGGCGAGTGTTCTGCCGAAATTCCATCCAGTTAGTTTTGAATTGTTTTAGTTTGATTTGGGCAGAACAGCCTTGCTTTTTCCGCCGTTCCGCATATCAATTACCTTTCTTTTTCTTTTTTTGACTGTTTTTTCTTTCTCTTTTGGAAATAGGATAATCATTGCAATTGACTCATTTTGAGCTGATTTTGATATTGCTGTTTAGTTCATTTAGGTATAGCTTTATACTGGAACTGACTATTCAAAGAGGGGAATGCAAGATACTATTATAAAAAGCAATTTTTTGAGAAGATTTTTGATAAAGAGTTGAAGCAAATAATATGGGATCGTCTGCAAAAGAGCAATGCAAGATGTGTTTTTGTTCCACAAAAACCTTACAAAGCTGTCCTACGGAGCATTCCCCTCATTCCCTAGACGGTTGATGAAAATGATCCCCCTCTTTAATAAAGTTCAAAGTTAAAACCCAGTTAATCCAGAAAGAACCCAAATGAGGCCTCCAACTCCGAAAGATAAAAAGCTTGGTGAAGGAATCCGGGTTCGTTTAACCAACTGGGAAAAGGAACTGTTGAATGAGCGATGCCGAAAGGAAGGCTATTCGACCTTGAGTGATTTTGGCCGGGCTAAACTTTTAAGAAAACGGGAAATCCGGAGAATTGAAGCCAGTCCGGAATTTTCGGAATTAATGGGCCAAATGGATTTTGAACTCAACAAAATCGGTGTTAACCTGAACCAGATTGCTAAAAAGCTGAATACCTATTTGGGATACCAACTCGATTCACAAGACAAGCGAACCCTGAATAACTCTTATGAAACGCTCAAAAAGTGCTTTGTGCTTTTGCAAAAATATATGGATCATATTCCGTAGTGAATAACCAGCAAAAATTTTAAAATGGTTATTGTAATCCATCAGGCATCAAGCACTGCGAATGCTTTTTTCTACAATGAGCGAAAGGCAAAGGAAGGTAAAGCCACTTTTTATCACAGCCGAAATACAACTTCGGCAAATCCATTTATATACTCCACCCAGCACCGTCACCAGATTTTTAAGCGCATTGAGGATGCAAATGCCAGGGTAAAAAACAAAGGACTGCATATCTCTTTTAATCCAACCATGAATGACATGATTCGATTGGGAGAAAAGGGAATACGAACTGAACTTGACAATTTGATGAAACAACTCGGATATGGAAATCAGCCCTACTTTGTTTACCGACATGCAGATATTGACCGGGTTCATTTTCATATTGTTTCTATCCGGATTGACAAGCAAAGTGGCAAGAAGATCAAGGACAATTTTGAGAAGGAGAAAGTACAGAAGTTCATCAAGGAGCTGGAACAAGCCTATCAGTTAAAGAATGATGATCCAAAGGAAAAGATTGATTTGAAATTCACGGCATATAGCAAGAACCTAAAGCAAAATCTTGAAAACCTATTCACGGAGCTTAACCGGATGGATTTTATCACCAGCAAACAGATGTATAATGATGCGCTGAAACTATTCCATATTGAAATTCGGCAGGTTCAGAAAGGACATCTCGTATTTGTTACTGATGGAAACGAAAATCCGATCAGGCATCCGGTTAAAATGTCAGACTTTGAAGAAAAGCCAAAGTTCTATTTGTCTGAACAACGCATTTTAGGTCAACAGTCTAGGAAGTACCCGGATTCAGAACTAATAGGGCAAAGTATTGGAGTTTTGAAATCGCTGGTTTTGAAAGAATTGATCTTGCAGGTAAAAACTCAATTTGATGATGGATCAGGCTTCATAAACAAAAGATATAAACTGAAATCTCAGAAAAACAAATCGAAGAGAAAGCTATAGGGGTGAAATTTGGAGAATGAAAAACTTTTTTCCAAAACTTAATCTTTCTACAAAGCAAAGCCTAATGTTTAAAAACGCAGTCAAAATTTTGGCAGCAATCGTATTTTGCTGCCAATTTGCAGAAATTAGACCTAGAGCAATAAGAGGCTCTGAGCAAGTATTCTTAGCTTGAAAAATGGTAAAATTTGCGAACATAAACTATCTTTCATATCAAATAATCCGAGTAAGTAAACGCAAATATTCAATAATTATTTAGCTACCTTTTGTCTTAATTAGTGACTTTTCACGAAGAGAATATAACATTTTCAGAGGGATTTCTGTGATTGCCATGTTAAATAACCAGACAGGAATATTTCCGCCTGGATTAAGTGAACCTTCAAGAGTCACATGTACATATCCCTTGTTTGCCGCTTGTACAGTCTGTGTTTGTCAATATTCCTTAATGATCAATGTGTTGTGTGTGAATAATTCTTCAGATACCAGACCAAATAGTACTAACCGCTGCAATTACTATCATCCAATAGTGAACATAGTCAACGCTATAAATAGCAGCGGCCAGGATTAACACATGACTCAAGAGCATCAAAGAACAAACGAACCTACTGAGCAAGTAAGACATATAGACAAATTTTCTTAGAATGATCGAGGTGATAGCAGGGCAATCGACAAATAGATGAATTTCTTCAGTGATTGTGTTTGCATATATAGACTAATGATTAGTTTTATATCTCAAACATATATCAAGTTTTATTTATACCTGACATTTGCTCCAAATTAATCCACCACAAAGCAGAAAATACAATGGAAATACAATAAAAAGTGATGTAAAATTTTTAGATAATTTGAAATGGAAAGTTATAACTGCAGGACAAAAAAGCGATTTTATCAAGAAACCAATTATTCCAGGAAAAATTTTTCTACCAGCATTTTAATATATTAAGTGTAAAATACGAAATAATGTCGTATTCCGCATTTCGTTCCTCCTTTCAGGACAAACGTTCTAGCGTTTATAAATACGACATTAAATAGTACCTATTACTTAAAAAGTAAATATATAGGACAGAACATAGGCAACTTCATCTTTAAATTCATTTTAATTATTCGTTAACATTCATTTGGAAAAAGTTTCCGCTTAAATATTACTTTTGTCAATAATGAAAGTGTCAAAACATATATTATTCAGACTGCTATTTTTGACAGCAGTGCTTTTTTGCTTAGGACTTGAAGTTTATAGCTATTACAATACCCCCGTTTGTAATACCGAACTTTCTTCTGAACAGAATTGCGAGGATAATAATGTTCTTTCAGAAGTTGACTCGTTTGAAGATGACCATATTAATCAGGTTCACGAGCCTTTCTTTTTTGTTGAACAACTTGTCGTTATTCCTATTTTAAACGACTCGTTTTTATTAATTGATTTTTCCTATTCGAGCTGGCAGCCGCCAAAATTTTCCTAACTCGTATTTCGCTTAAATTCGATAAGCAATAGTGCTTTGGTCTATTTGTGAGACCAATAGTGCATATTATTGCTTCTTCGATACATTCAATCTTTTTCTACTTCTTGACCTTCAAGGCTTTATTTAAAGCTCTTGATCTATTTTATGAAAATAGCGATGATTTGTTTCTGAATCATCCTAAAAAATGATGCTATAATTTATTATATAAACTCACCATGGAACTAGATGACTTTTTTGGAAACAAACAACAAGATCGAAGATTCGACAATAATTACAGATATCAGGATAACCCTAGTCAAGCTCAGAATTTCAGGAATCCCTATCAAAGGCATAATTCCAATTTTAAATGGGAATATTTTCTTGAAAAATTAAAAAACAATAGAAAGCTGAAAGGACTTGTAATAGTTACATTGATTGTGGTTTTGGTAATTGTTATTGCCCTGATTGCAATCTTACTGCCTTTAATCTTAAAACTTCTTAATTATATCAGCCAAAATGGAGTCCAGGGTATTCTGGATAATGTAACCGGATTCCTTGATAAACTTTGGAAAGGATCGGGAAAATGATACCTGACAAACCAGTTAATGACGAACATTTTCTTTTAAATATTAAATATAGATCACACAAAATGGACAAATTGGATTCTCTCTCAGACTCAATAGTTATAAAAAATACAGAATATTTCGTTCATCTGATCCGAATTGCATTGGCCGATGATGTTATAAGCACAAAAGAATTGGAGTTACTACACAGGGTAGGCAAAAGGCTGGGATTTACAGTTGAAGAAACCGATCACCTGATAAGGACAACCGGAAAGTCAGATTACACTCCTCCTTCAGGGTTACGTGCGCGTTTCGATCAGATTTATGAGATTGTAAACATGACCCTTGTAGATGGAGCTATTAATAAAAACGAAATGTATTTGGCCAGTAGCTTTGCTGCAAAATCTGGCTTTAATGAAAAAGAAATTCCAACGATGCTGGTTCTGTTATTAAATGGTATTCGACAAGGCAAAAATACAGACGAACTTTTTAAAGAATTTCAAGGTAAAGTCATGAAACATACCTAATTGTTCCACCAATTATTTCAAAAGTAGGAATGAAGATCTGGCTTAAATCGCTACACAACTGGGGAATGGAATGGGCAAACACCAAATGGGGTGCATGGGCATTGTTTGTTTGTGCTTTTGCTGATGCATCGTTTTTACCGTTGCCCACTCCAATGTTTTTTATGGCTTTAACATTGCTCAATATCACAAAAGCCTATAAATATGCTTTATTTGGGACTCTGGGAACATTAACTGGAGCTTTAGCAGGATATTCGATAGGTCATTTTGCGTGGCTTGATGCGAACGGCGAATTTACAGCCCTTGCCAGATTCGTGTTTGAAAATATCCCAGGATTTACAGAAGCGGTTTACCAATCTATTTATATTCAATTCTCCAAATGGGGTTTGGGCATTTTGTTTTTAGCCCCATTTGTTCCTGTTCCTTATAAGCTATTTTCAATTTCTTTCGGGGCGTTTGACATGAATATCTTCCTCTTTTCACTCGGAACTCTTATTGGTCAAGGGTTCAGGTTTTATCTATTTTCATTCCTGATAATCAAATTAGGTCCGGAAGTAAAAAAACTGTTTGAGTTCAATAAGAAACCAATTGCCATTCTGGCAACCGCATGTGTTGCCATTGCAATTATCGCAATTAAAGTATTCTAATTTCTATGAATGTAAAGGTTCACATTCGTTTAACATGGGCTGAAAAAAAATGACACATATAGATAATGAAATGAGACAATGGCATGCGATAGGGTACAACCAGGTTCTTGAAAATATTGGTAGTTCACAAAATGGATTATCTTCAGCTGAGGCAAAGAAAAGACTTGGCAAATATGGGCTGAATCAAATTAAACGAAAAAAGAAAGATGGAGCGTATAAACTTCTGTGGCGACAATTAAACAATCCTCTTATATGGGTTCTTGTAGGGTCAAGTACATTGGCAACATTATTAGGCAAGATTACCGATGGCTTAGTAGTACTTTCGGTAGTTGTTGTAAATACTATTATAGGTTTCATTCAGGAATTCAAAGCAGGTAATGCCATTGAAGCACTAAATGATATGGTACCCGAAAGTGCAACTGTAATGCGCGATGGCCAAAACAATACGATACCTGTTTCTGAAATTGTACCTGGCGATATTGTAAGTCTGGCTGCAGGAGATAGAGTACCGGCTGACATGAGACTTATTTATCAAAAAAACTTGCAAGTTGAGGAAGCTGCACTTACAGGTGAATCATTGCCTTCCCAAAAATCAGTAGAGGCTGTAAATACAGATACTGTAATTGGAGACAGAAAATGTATGGTTTTTAGCGGAACATTGGTGGTTTCAGGCACAGCTACTGCAGTTGTTGTTTCAACAGGTATATTTACTGAATTGGGCAAAATCTCTGATATGCTTAGAGAAACAACAGATTTGGAAACCCCTCTTACAAAAAAGCTTGAGACCGTTGGTTTGTATTTAACATTCGGCATCATTATTATAGCAGTAATAATAATGATAGTAGGCACATTTCGCGCTACGGAGAATGGTGTTTTATTAAGTTTAGCCTTAAAAGACAGCCTTATTTTTGCCATAGCATTGGCTGTCGGGGCTATCCCTGAAGGCCTTCCTGCTGTTGTTACGATTGCACTTGCAATTGGTGTGCGACGTATGGCAAAAAGAAAGGCAATAATTCGAAAACTACCTGCTGTTGAGACGTTGGGCAGTACAACTGTAATATGTTCTGACAAAACGGGTACGATTACCCGCAACGAAATGACAGTAAATGAACTCTGGAATTATCATTACAGCATTCAATTAACAGGCGTTGGCTATAATTTATCTGGTTCTTTCATCCATAATGGTTTTGAGTTAACCTCTCCGCCAGAAGAGATTAAAGTTTTGCTTAAAAATGCTGTATTATGCAGCGATGCTTGCATACAATTCGAAGGTAAAGAATACAGCTTTTCCGGCGACCCTACCGAAGTGGCATTAATTGTGGCTGCAACTAAAGCAGGAATTGATATTGATGAGCTACGTCAAATTCATCAACGAAGAGATGTTATTCCATTCGATTCTGAACTGCAATACATGGCTACCCTAAATGATTATATTATCTTAAAAGGTGCGCCTGAAGTTGTTTTGAAACGTTGTTCGGAACATTCCGGAGGGTTTCTTTTAGATTCGCACCAAATTATTTCTCAAATTGAACATTTAGGTTCAAAAGGAATGCGCGTGCTTGCAGTTGCCCAGAAAAATTGGACTAAAAGCAACAACTTTGAATTAATTAATTCCGATGTTCAGGAGGGCTTTCAATTTGTTGGGCTTATTGGAATGATAGACCCACCTCGCACTGAAGCGATTGAAGCAATCAAAGCATGTCATAATGCAGGCATTGTAGTAAAGATGATAACCGGCGACCACCGAGCTACAGCTCGTTCTATAGGCATGGAAATAGGTCTATCTGAAAAAGGCGATGTTGTAACAGGTGTAGAATTATCTAAAATGGATGACGCTACATTGATGGAAACGGTAAAAAATACAAACATATTTGCCCGTGTAGCACCCGAGCACAAACTTCGGTTGGTGAAAGCGCTTCAGCAAAGCAATCATATTGTTGCAATGACTGGCGACGGGGTGAATGATGCTCCTTCATTAAAACAATCAAACATTGGTGTTGCTATGGGTATTACAGGCACGTCGGTTTCAAAAGAATCGGCAGACATTGTGCTTGTCGATGATAACTTTTCAAGCATCAGCGCTGCAGTTGAGGAAGGAAGAAGAGTTTACGACAACTTACTTAAATCGCTTGCATTCTTACTCCCTACCAATTTGGGCCTGGCATTCATCCTTATTTATGGGATCATGTTTTTCCCATTTGATCCATTAACGAAAGAATTGTTGCTGCCAATGCCCCCAACCCAGTTGCTCTGGATAAACCTTGTTGCGGCTATCGCACTTGCAATACCTCTGGCGTTTGAGGTTAAAGAACCCAATGTAATGAATCGGCCGCCACGTAAGCCTGACGAACCTCTGTTTAATGGTTTTGTAACATTCAGGGTATTTTTTGTTTCCATTTTATTGACAGCAGGAACCATTCTACTCTTTAATTGGGAATATTCAAATTCGCTGAACAGTGGCATGCTTGCACCAGAAGCCATGGCTAAATCACAAACCATAGCGGTTACCTTTGTTGTTATGTTTCAGATATTTTACATGTTAAATTGCCGTTCGCTGAACGATTCATTACTTAAAATTGGCATTTTCAGTAACACCACAATCTTCTATGGTATTGGTGCAATTCTTTTTCTACAAGCTCTATTTATATATTCACCTTTTATGCAAAATGTGTTCGGAACAACGACACTCGACATGCGAGGAGTAACTTTAGCAGTAATATCAGGATTTGTTATATTTCCAATTATAAGCTTAGAAAAATGGATAATAAAATCAGTAAATAATAAATATAGAGTTAAAAAATAGAAAATTAAGGTTTTATGGAAATAGTAAACAGTTTTTTTGATGTATTTCTTCATTTAGATAAGCACTTGTTCAGTTTGGTGACTGAATACAGGAATTGGACTTATCTAATTTTGTTTTGTATTATTTTTTGCGAAACAGGCTTAGTTGTAACTCCATTTCTACCAGGTGATTCACTCTTATTCGCTGCCGGGGCCATTGCAGCCCTGGGAATATTAAATATTTGGATTTTGGTTGGGCTTTTGTGCATCGCAGCGATTCTGGGTGATAGTGTAAATTATTCACTCGGTAAGTTTTTAGGGGGAAAAGTATTCGAAAGAAACTATCGGTTAATCAAAAAAGAATATCTGTACCGTACTCAAGAATTTTACGAAAAACATGGCGGAAAGACCATTATCATAGCCCGTTTTGTGCCTATAATCCGAACTTTTGCCCCATTCATTGCTGGTGTGGGATCAATGAATTATTTGAGGTTCATTTTGTTCAACATTATAGGAGGTATTTTGTGGGTATTCATCTGCTCATTTGGCGGGTATTTTTTTGGCAATTTACCATTTGTTAAAAACAATTTTTCAGTAGTTGTATTGGCAATAATATTCATTTCCATACTCCCTTTGATTGTAGAGTACTTAAAACACAAGCTTAAACCTAAAAATTCGAACTATGGTTATTGATGTATATGTGTGGGCTGGATTTATTGCTTTTGTAATATTGTTATTAGCCATCGATCTGGGTATTTTTCACCGTAAATCGCACGAAGTAAAAATCAAGGAAGCCCTGATTTGGAGCGCTGTATGGATTTCGCTGGCACTAATTTTCAATTATGGCGTTTATGTATTCTTAGGAAAAGAGAAGGCCTTGGAATTCCTGACCGGATATTTGATTGAAAAATCGTTGAGTGTAGATAATTTGTTTGTATTCATTATGCTTTTTACATACTTCAATGTTCAGCCCAAATACCAACACAAAGTTCTGTTTTGGGGTATTCTAGGCGCCTTAATTATGCGTGCCATCTTTATTTTTGCTGGTGTTGCACTCATAAGTAAATTTCATTGGGTCATCTATATTTTCGGTGCATTTTTGGTTTTTACTGGCATTAAAATGCTCTTTCACAAAGACGAAGAAATAGCTCCGGACAAAAATCCGCTGGTTAGGTTATTCAAAAAGTTCTTTCCGGTTTCGGAACGGATGCATGAGGGGAATTTTTTCGTGAAAATAAATTCAAAAACCTTTGCCACTCCACTGTTTGTTGTGTTGCTGATTGTGGAATTTACTGATTTAATCTTTGCCGTCGATTCCATTCCAGCGATTCTTGCAATATCAAATGACACGTTTATTATTTTCACCTCAAATGTATTTGCCATTTTAGGTTTAAGAGCCTTGTATTTTGCCCTTGCCGGGATAACCAAATATTTCCATTACCTCAAATATGGCTTATCTGCAATTCTCGTTTTTGTTGGGATAAAAATGGTCATCGTTGGATTTTATAAAATCCCAATTATTTACTCTCTTTTAACAATACTTGGAATACTCCTAATATCAGTATTGGCATCGGTAATGTTTAAGAATAACATCAAAAATATTCTTGCCCTTGAGGAATAAGGTACTCAATAATATTTTCATTAACTGTATTTTGCAATAAGTTGGGTTACAATAAATTTAGAATAGAAAAATTATGAGCAGTAAATTTGAAATAGTACTTGAGAAAATGATTTTCTCAAGTCGTTGGATACAAGCGCCTTTATACGCAGGACTTATTGTAGGTGGAATGTTATACACCTACAAATATTTGGTTGAATTGATTCACCTCTGTACAAGCATAAATGAAATTAGCGAGACTGCATTGATGCTTGGGGTACTTACTTTGGTCGATATAACTATGGTAGCAAATCTTCTGATAATGGTTATCGTTGGTGGTTATTCAACTTTTGTTAGTCGGCTTGATATCGATAAGCACGAAGATAAACCAGAATGGCTTCAAAAAATTGATGCAGGTTCATTAAAAGTAAAATTAGCAGGTTCGTTAGTTGGCGTATCAAGTATTCACTTGCTACAAACCTTTATAAATATTAAAAATCATGAATCTGAACATGTTATGTGGCAAGTTATAATACATGTAGTATTTTTATTTTCAGCCCTTATGCTTGCTTTCACAGAAAAAATTTCACATCAAAAACATTAACCTAATTTATTAATTAAAATTTAAAAACTATGAACTGTCCAGTATGTAATGTTGCTCTTGTTATGTCAGAAAAACAAGGCGTTGAAATTGATTATTGTCCCAAATGCCGTGGAGTTTGGCTCGATCGGGGAGAACTAGATAAAATTATTGAGCGATCTACACCTGATGGTCAGAGCAGGTTTTATGGTTCAAATCAATCGTTTAATCAACATCACGACGATGATGACCATCATAAGTACCCAAGAAATAATGACTATTACGAACATCACAAACAAAAAAGCTGGTTGTCGAACTTATTTGACTAATTGATTATTTTAGCGGGCGGGAATCCACATTCCCGCCTTCATTTTAATACCTATTTATGGATTTTATTACAATTCTTCTAATTGCTATTGGTCTTTCATTTGACACGTTTGCAGTATCTATTACCACAGGACTAACAATCAAGCATATCAAATTTTGGCATGGAGTAAAAATTGCATTTACACTTGCATTTTTTCAAGCATTGATGCCTTTACTTGGATGGATTTTTGGCAAGCAGGTAGAAAGTATGATCAGTAACTACGATCACTGGATTGCATTTGTACTTCTGGCTTTACTTGGGGTTAAAATGGTTTATGAAAGCTTAAGCAACGAAAAAGAAAATAGCAACTTTAACCCGTTAGACCCGTTAATTCTGATTGGTATGGCTCTTGCTACAAGTATTGATGCCTTGGTTGTTGGTATTAGCTTTGCATTCATTGACATGAATATCTACTGGTCAATCTTAATCATTGGAACGGTTACGTTTATAGTATCGATGATAGGAATGTTATTTGGCAAAAAAGTTGGTGGCAGACTTGGAAAAAGAATGGAGATTATCGGTGGGGTCATTTTAGTTGGTATTGGTTTAAAGATTCTTTTAAATCACCTTTTGTAAGCAAAAAACTTTAGTACGATCATGAATCTCAATGTTACTTGACTCATTGGATACTATCATGTTTTTTTTACTTTGGCTGAATATATTGCTTCAATTTTTATATTGCTCCTGAAAAAGTGACAATCTATGGGGAAAGTTGACAAATTATTAACGGAAACTTTATTGTTTATTGCTCAAAAGGGATGGACAATAAATGAACATGCTTTTTACGACTCCCTTTCACTGTTTTTAGCTAAAAAACTTAATGTTGCCTACGTTATTATTGACAAACTTCTTCCAGAAGAAAATGCAGCCGAGACATTATCATTTGTGGCGTTCGATGAAGTAAAATCTAACGCTTTCTATCCGCTAAAAAACACCCCGTGCGAAAACGTGATGGGGCGGAACCTCTGTTGTTACGTCAGGAATATTCAGGCATTATTTCCTGACGATGCAATGTTGGTTGACATGATGGCTGAGAGCTACATCGGCATTCCTCTTTGGGACACAAAAGGGAAACCAATAGGACTAATTGCATTACTCGATACCAAACCTATCGATAATGCAGCTAAGATAAAAACCATCCTTCAAATTTTAGCAGTAAGGGTAGCACACGAGATAGAACGAAACAATTACGACCAGACCTTAATTGAAAAAAATAAAAAATTACATGAAGCAGACCGCTTAAAATCTGCATTTCTGGCCAATATGTCGCACGAAATACGCACGCCATTAAATAGTATCGTTGGGTTTTCAGAGTTGATTGCAGATAGTGATTTTGATGAAGCTCAGAAAAATTTCTTCATTCAGCAAATCATCACCAACGGGAATAACCTCCTAACCATTATCAGCGATATTATGGATATTTCGATGCTAGAATCTGGTGAATTAAAAATTTGTAAGAAGTTGATTAATGTTCAAAACTTTATCTCAAATATTGAGAAACAGTTTGCTTACCTTACCAAAGCGAAAGGGCTTGAATTTAGGGTAACCTATCAGGATAACGATGAAATTGTAATTAATGCTGATGAAGACCGGCTTAGACAGATTCTCAATAATCTGATTAATAATGCCACTAAATTTACTATAAGTGGTGGTCTTGAAATTGGCTACAAGCAAGAATACAATTTTGTGAAGTTTTACGTCATAGATTCAGGCATTGGTATTCAGGCAGAATATCATGATAAAATATTTGATCGGTTTAGGCAGGTGGAAGATGCAAATACACGGAAATATGGTGGTAATGGCCTTGGCTTAGCGATTACGCGAAATCTTGTCGAATTAATGGGTGGGAGGATTTGGGTTGAATCAGTATTAGGAAAAGGCTCAACATTCTATTTCACTCTGCCTGTGATAAAATAATCGATTATAAGTCTAACCATAATCTATGACTATGGTTAGACTTGTATGCCCCAAAAATAAAATCTATTTTCCGGGAGATTCGACGACTAAGGTTTTATACTCCTTTTCTGTAATCGGATTGGCTTCATACCCTAATTTTTTAATTCCCTTTGCCAAATTTTCAGGAGAATTTTTCTCCGACTTGTAAACGACTTTGATGGTATTGGATTTCAGGTCAACTTTCAGATCTTTCACCCCTTTTTCAAATTTCAGATAATTGGTTAGGGTTACCTGACAGTCATTACAGTCCATTGTCGTTCTGTAACAAACTGTTACTAAGTCATTTTTCGGTTCTTGTGCCTTTAATTCAGAAGCAAACAATACTGCAATAAAGCAAATTACAATCAATTGAATAGTCTTTTTCATTTTATTTAGTTTTATGATTTAATGTTATTCTGATACCTGCATAAAATCTACGCCCCATCACGGGACCCCAGATTCGGGTTGCATCAAACTCATTCCCAAAAGGACGTTCGGCATCCAAAACCGGATGATCTTGTGTGTAATCCAACAAATTTTCGGCTCCAGCATAAAGGTTCCAATAACGAAAATATCTGGTAACCTGGGCATTAATCACAGTATATGATGGGAATTCGGTTGGTGAGTTTAATTGACTGCCAGCTACAATTGGCAAACGCCCGCCACCATTAAGCTGAGCATTATAATCGAACATCCATTTTTTCAACCGGTCAGAATAATTAAGGGTCATAAGCCCTTTGTATTTGCTGACCAGTGGCTTGCGAACCAACTCATGATTAATGGTTTGCCTGACATCGTTTACACGATAGGCAGCCGTAATGTCGAGCCGCGGAAGCAACTCGTACTGAAGCTCCAGTTGGTAGCTGTTGGCAAACGATTGGCCATCTAACGCAGTCAATAAAATTTGACTGGCCGAACTTTCGCGATCTATCACCAACTGGTTTGCAAAATCGGTCCTGAAATATTCGGCATTCAGGTTCATTGGCCTTTCAGTCCAGGGAATTTTCAGGTTGATGCTTGCACCATAATTCCATGCTTCTTCCAAAATTTTATTCTCAGTAAAGTTAAGGGAACGCGAATTGGCCAGCAGGAAACTATTTTCGGCCATGATGCGTGGCGACCGGTAACCTTTTCCGGCAGAAGCCCGGAAGGTCAGAAGCTCGTTGGGCCCATATCGCAAATGGACTCTGGGAGTTACAAATGTGCCGAGCGTGTTGTGAAAATCAGCGCGCAAACCAACCATCAGGGTTAGCTTTAGGTTCGGTTTATACGTGTATTCGCTAAATACGCCTGGAACAAAGTCATTGGTATTGATCGAATTCTGATTGAGGATTTCATCCGCCTGATCAACAATTATACTGGCTCCTGAATTTAATGAATGTACATTCATCGGGTCAATCGAAAAAGTATGGACCAAATTCCCATACAGTGTGTATTCGTTGCCTGAATAGGTGTTCAATCCATAGTATGAGCCCATTTTATGGTGCGTAAAATTCGAAATAAAAGCAAGGCTGTGCCTCAATCCTTTAAAATCGTAACCACCCTTGACGTACCCTTCAAATCGTTCGTTTTGCACATTTACCCCGTATGGGTTTAAAGTATTCCGCTCCATATCTTTCCTGAAGTTGACCTGTCCTCCAATCCGGTCTTCGTTCAGGTAATGGATGCCTGAATGAACCATAAAACCAGTTCCTGAATTATATTTCCACTGGTTAAACAGGTGGATTTGTTTCATAAGCGGCTCATCCAGAAAACTATCCATATTCTCGTCAATCCGATTTTGAAAGTTGAAATGATGAACAAAAAATGCCGTTGATGTTTTTTCCGAAAGTTTCACAGCGAAGTTAGAATTCACTTCTGTCCGTCCTTCTGCTGACGCAAATACATTAAAATTAAAGGCCTCAATGCCATCAGGTTTTTTAAAGTTGGCATTTATCTGCCCTGTAATCGACTCATAACCATTCAGTACTGAAGCAGCCCCTTTCGAAACCTGAATGGATTCAAGCCAGGGTCCCGGAATATAAGTTAATCCGTAATTAGTAGCCAAACCTCGTAAATTCGGAAAATTTTCGGTTTGCAATTGCGAATACGTGCCATCGAGGCCCAGTAGTTTAATCTGTTTGGCGCCAGTTATCGCATCGCTGTACGAAACATCAACCGAAGGATTGGTCATAAAACTCTCAGAAAGGTTGCAACAGGCTGCTTTGTGCAATTCGGCCCCATTGATATGTGTTGTGTAAATGGGATTGAGTCGGGAAATGTGCGTCCCTTTCTTCTTCTGAACAACAGTAACTTCGTCCAGTTCCATATTCATATCCAGGACAGCATCAATTACTTTTTGCCCGCTCCATTTAATAGTGTCAGTTTTAAATCCCACAAAACTGAAAACCAATAAATTGTTATCCTGAATGGATTGAATACTATACTCGCCATTCTCATTGGCTGTTGTCCCCAAATTGGTGCCAGCCCAATATATATTAGCGCCCGGCAAAATATTCTTGACGCCGTTTTCGAACCCTAATACCTTCCCTTTAATCGGATTGGCGTAACCATGTGCTGTTATGAATATTAACAGCAAAACAATAACTCTTTTCATCTCAATAATATTGAAATATTTATAATCTGATTGTAAACACGAACTGTTAAAACCTGATTATGCGAAAAGGGCTATCTTATACTGTTTTAAGAAGTTAACTAATGTACGTCCAACCTTTTTAGTATCGGGTGGTGCGTAATAAGTGAAGTGAGCGAATGATTTTTCCGGAAGTAATTGTTCAACTGTTTCGATAACAGCAACATTCTGAAGGTTGGTTATTTTAGCCAACGAATACTCAGGAGTTGAGTCCTCGCCGAGATGTCCGGATAATTTCAGGTAAATGAGGACTGGCAAATCACATCCGCATGCTTGCTGTATCGTATCCAGTTGGTAGTTGGCCGGTTTCGATACTGTAGAACAGCAATCGGCTTCAGTGGTTGTATGGTCGCTCATTTCGGGGGCTGCAAACAATGAAACTTTACTACTCCCCAAACATTCACAATGAGTTTGATATAGCAATATTCCGGTTGATAGGAAGAAAAATAAAACCGAAAGTCCAATTACCACTATTTGTCTGAAAGTTCTCACATAGCAAAAGTACTGTTCTGGGCCTAATTAAAAAGACCTTTTAGATATATTAACAAACCGGATTTTTGCTGAACGAACATAAGAACCTTTATCGAATTCAATCTCCAACCCTTATTTAAGATTACTTTCCCGCCTATCATTCAGTTTAGAATCGATTCATCAAAACCAATCGGATATATCTACGATCAGTTAATTTTAAAATAATGAAGTATTGCTTTATAATTTAATGACTATTTTTGCAGAAAAATACAACAATTCTATGAATCGCATCGGAGAAAGAATAAAAAAGAAAAGGGAACTTCTTAGCCTTCATCTTAACGAACTTGCTGAAAAAGTTGGCATTAGCTCAAGTGCCCTTTCGCAAATTGAAAAATCTAAATCATTTCCTTCCATTTTAACCTTGAAATCGATCGCCGAGAACCTTCATACTACAGTTGGTGAACTGGTTGGTGAAAATGAATCATTAGGTAATAATCCGGTTGTTTCCAAAAAGGATATTAAATACATTGACCAAAACAAATCGGGGACAATTATTTATCTTTTATCAAATCATGATTTAAACAAACAGATGGATACTTATTTAGTACGTTTCGCCAAAGCATCAGGCATTGAAGGTTTTTTCACCAATGCGTTTGGACAAATTTTTTGTCATGTACTTTCCGGCGAAGTACGGTTCGATTTGGAAGGAAAAAGTTACCTACTCAAACAAGGTGACAGTATTTACTTTAACGCTAAGGCATCGCATGATGCCATTAATAATTATGAAGGTGTAAGTGAACTGCTTTGGATACAATCACCCCCAAATTTTTAAATTGTTAATTTTCTTTCTTAAATTAAGTAATACTTCATAAATTAAGCCACGAGGTTTATATTTGCCATTAAAATATAAATAAATGGCAAAACATCCTGCAATTTTTTTAGATAGGGACGGAACCATTATAGTAGATAATGGACACATTAATATTCTTTCGAATATAGAGTTTTACGCCTATACTTTTAAAGCACTTCGAAACTTACAAGAGCATTTCTTGCTTTTTATTATTACCAACCAACCTGGCGTTTCAAAAAGATTAATTTCTGAAAATGAGGTTAAAGAAGTGAACAGGCATATTGTTGGAGAATTGAGAAAAAGAGGAATTACAATTTTTGATGTCTTTTATTGTCCCCATAAAAGCGAAGAAAATTGTGAATGTAAAAAGCCAAAACCCTATTTTATTCACCACGCTGCCAGATTATACAATATTGACTTAACCAGGTCATTTATGGTAGGCGACCACCCATCAGACACTCAATGCGGAATAAATGCAGGTGTTACGCCAATTTATTTGTTAAGCGGACATGGCCGTAAACATAGAAATGAATTGAACGCTGATTTAAAAATATGTAAAGATTTATCAGAGGCATCAAAACACATCTTATCGGCATATAAATCAAACACTATCATAAACGTTTAAATGCAATATAAGTATGGATAATCAGGCCTTTTCATTAAACAACACAATCGAAAAATTAAATTCAAACGTGTTGGAAATGCTCTCGGAGCGTGGCAAAAACATTTTTTTTCCAAAACTTGGTATTTTAGCTCAATCTGCACAGGCTAAAGGGAAAGCTATCAATGCAACAATCGGTGAAGCAGTGGAAGATGATGGAACATCTATGCACCTTCCTGAGTTTGACTCTTTGGTTAATATGCCCACAGCAAATACTTTTCCTTACGCTCCCAGTTTTGGCAAACCTGAATTACGTGCACTTTGGAAGGAATCAATCTATCGCAAAAACCCATCACTTAAGGACACTGTAATAAGCAACCCAATTGCTACCAATGGACTTACCCATGGCATCAGCATGGCGGGATATATGTTTGCCAACGAAGGAGATACGGTTTTGCTTTCGAACCATTACTGGGAAAATTACAACCTAATATTAGAAAACAGTTACGGTGCTAAAGTTTCAACTTTCGAACTTTTTGATAACGGAGGATTTAATGTAGCAGATTTCTCAAAGAAACTGAACGAAATTGAAGGTAATAAAATTATTACATTACTAAATTTTCCTAATAATCCGGCTGGATACACTCCTTTAACTGCCGAAATAAATGATATAGTTGCCGAAATCAAGAAAGTTGCCAACAATGGGAAAAAGGTTGTTGTACTTATCGACGATGCGTATTTTGGTCTGGCTTACGAAGAAAAAGTGTTTACGGAATCTATTTTTGTTGAATTGGCCAACCTTTCGGAAAACGTATTGGCTGTAAAACTAGATGGACCTACCAAAGAAGATTATGTGTGGGGATTTCGCGTTGGTTTTATGACGTATGCGATTAAAGGTGGTAACGCAGAACTTTATGAAGCTCTTGAAAACAAGACTGCCGGGGCTGTACGTGGAAACATATCTAATATCAGCCAATTGTCACAATCGCTATTGTTCAAAGTTTATTCAGCGCCAACTTACGAAGAGTCGAAAAAGCAGAAGTTTGAAATTTTAAAAAATCGTTATCAGATTTTGCGCAAAGAACTTTCAAAGCCCAGCTATGGTGAGTATTTTACTCCACTTCCTTTTAATTCAGGTTATTTTATGTGCATTGAATTGAAAAAAGGATTGGTCGCTGATGAAGTTCGCAAGCACCTGCTCGAAAAATACAGTACTGGAGTTATTGTACTTGGCAATGTTATTCGCTTGGCCTTTTCGGCAGTTCCTCAATCAAAATTACCAGAATTGGTTGAAAACATATATAAGGCTTGTGTTGATTTCGACAAATGAAAAGGAAGGCCTTATTATTTGACACCAAATAAATTTCAAGCATAAATAATTAATAACCCATATATGACATCCATTTTAAAACACCTTTCAGAATCGGTTGTAAAGGCATCGAAGATAGAGCCTGAATTATTTGAAAAATACAGCGTAAAACGTGGCTTGCGTAATGCCGACCATTCGGGCGTTTTGGTTGGGCTTACCAACGTTGGCGATGTAGTAGGTTATAAAAAAGAAGGCGATGGCATTGCGCCCATCGATGGCAAACTTATTTACCGCGGTATTGATGTAGAAGAACTTGTACAAGGGGCAATAGACCAAAAACGACATGGATTTGACGAAGTAGTCTATTTGCTAATTTCCGGCAAACTTCCGAACAAACAGGAGCTTGCAGATTTCATGGAATACATGGGGTCGTTGCGTGAACTGCCAGATGATTTTACAAATAGCATGATTTTGGCAAACAAAGGACAGAATGTAATGAATATGTTGGCGCGTAGTGTTTTAGGTTTGTACAACTTAGATAAAAATGCTGAAGACACTTCTCCTGAAAATCTTGTAAATCAGTCTTTGAATCTTATTGCAAAATTCCCAACCATTATAGCGTATTCGTATCATTCCATGCGCCACCACTTTCAGCACAAAACATTGTCAATCCGTCATCCGGATCTAACACTTAGTACTGCTGAAAACTTTTTACTAATGTTGAAAGGAGAAGGCAAATATACCCGGCTCGAAGCCGATATTCTCGACCTTGCCTTAATATTACATGCCGACCACGGAGGTGGTAATAACTCAACCTTTACAATTCGTGTAACCAGTTCTACCGGCACTGATACTTATTCGGCTGTAGCTTCTGCAATAGCTTCGCTAAAAGGACCTTTGCACGGCGGAGCAAACCACGAAGTGCTTTGCATGATGGATAACATTAAGGAAAATGTGAAACAATGGGATAATAAGCAGGAAGTAACTGACTACCTAATGAAAATGCTGAACAAAAAGGCTTATGATGGTTCAGGTAAAATTTATGGTATTGGCCATGCTGTTTACACCATTTCTGACCCTCGTGCGATATTGCTTAAAAGACAAGCTCGTGAGCTGGCAATAGAAAAAGGCCGGTTAGAAGAATTTGAACTCTATGAACTAATTGAAAGCCTTGCTCCTCAAATATTCTATGATTTCAAAGGCGATAAAGTGGCAAAACGTGTTTGTGCAAATGTCGATTTTTATTCAGGTTTTGTATATAACTGCATAGGAATCAAAGAACCTTTATATACTCCGTTGTTTGCAATGTCGCGCATTGCCGGATGGTGTTCGCATCGGTTAGAGGAACTGACTTTTGACGCTGGCCGGATTATTCGTCCGGCATACAAAAATGTATTTCCGGAACAAAACTATATCCATCTGAAAGACAGAATGTAATACACTTTAAAATAATAGAAAATCATTAGTGTCCATTAAAAATTAGTAAACGTTCTTTGAAAACATTGTATATCTATTAGTTGCGAGCTTTTTTCGTGCGTGATGATTTGAATTGGTAGTTTTACTCGAATCAAGAATAAAATGATGATACAAGGCAAATATGTTTTCGCACAATTGATAGAATTTCTGCCAAGTAGGTTTTTTGACGGTATAGTTGAGAAGTACATAGGCAACAGATATGTCAAGCATTTTACATGCTGGAACCAACTGTTGGTGATGATCTTCGGACAACTTTCAAATCGGGACAGTCTCAGAGAACTGATCATTTCGTTGGATGCCCACAGTCAGAAAAGTTACCATCTTGGATTCGGTAAAAGTGTCACACGAAGCAATCTTGCAAAGGCAAATGAATCACGTGACTATCGCATTTTTGAGGAACTTGCCTATTACCTGATCTGTACTGCCAGAAAGAAACTTTCGAACGATGATTTTGAAGTGAAAGGTAAGGTTTACGCCTTCGACTCAACAACTATAGACCTTTGCCTGAGTGTATTCTGGTGGGCCAATTTTCGCAAAACAAAAGGAGGTATCAAGATTCATACACTTTACGATATCACCACTCAAATACCAGCATTTGTGCACATTACAGATGCATCTATGTCGGTGAGAGCCGAATGCGTGATGCTCAATAAAGGCCCTTACATAATGGAAACCATAAACACGCTTTAAATATTCTTCAACGAATGGAGACACATCAAAACAAAAAAACAGGCACACTCCGGCAGCTTTCTTTTGCAAATAATTTCTTTAAACTAGATGCTGAAAGGTTCAGTTAATCAGGGTTTAAAAGAACCAAACGTCATCTTCTGGATGACATAGTGTTTATAGCCATCGCTTCCGTGCTCAGTGGAGGGGATTCATGGAATGATATGGAAGAGTGTTCGAAGCAGCTGGTGGTTCAATTGCCCTTAAACCTGGCTTGAACATCAAACGTTAATTCTGTGTTAAAATTGCAATTTTTTATATAAAGAATTAATTCTTTATATAAAAAATACCTAACTTTGAACTGAAATAAAATGTAGAATTTCAGCAAAAAAATGAGCAATTCTGAAATCAATAGAAAAGACAACCCTGTTCCGGAACCAACATTGCGAAGGCTTCCGGGTTATTTATTTTTTCTACAAAAAATAAAGGAAGAAGGAATACTTAATATTTCAGCCCCTGTTATAGGAAAGAGTTTGAATTGCGACTCTACCCAGGTTGTGAAAGATTTGGCTTTTACGGGAATAAAGGGAAGACCAAAGGTTGGTTACAATATATATGAACTGATTCATGCACTGGAGGAATTTCTGGGATTCAACCGGACCAACGAGGCTTTTTTGATGGGTGCCGGAAATCTCGGATCTGCGCTAATGTCCTTCCAGGAGCATCAATCGCTGGGGCTGAAAATTATTGCGGCATTTGATGTCGACACCAATAAAATAGGACGTCTCATAGGTGGAATTAATGTGCTGGATTACAGTAAATTACCTCAGCTTTCCGGCCGTCTTAATGTAAAAATTGGTATTTTAACTACACCCAACCATGCGGCACAGAATGTTGCCGATGATTTGGTCAGCTGTGGAATTAAAGCCATCTGGAATTTCACTTCGGCAAACCTTGTTTTACCCGGCAGTATTATAGTTCAAAATACCTCCATGAGCTCTTATGCAGCCGTGTTGCTGCGGCGGTTAACCGATTCAGGGTACTAAACTAAAATAAATCATCATGAAAAAATCAGAACCATTGAAAGCTTTTTTGGAAAGTATAATAAAGAAATAATTCCTTATTGAGTAAGGCGCTGACATAACCAAGAGTGCTGAATACTACAGTGACACTAAAGGTTGACAAACAGATAAGGTTTATCGGATCAGTAAAAGATTATAAATGTGCAAATTAACATTTAAAATATTTCAAAATTAAAATATAAAAGCCATGAGAAAATTTATTATTTCTGTCACAGGAGAGCAGTTTGAGGTGGAGGTTGAAGAGGTTTCTATTGAAAGAATGTACTCTTCTTCTAAAGTAAATACCCTTAGAAACGTAGAACGCAGGCAAAATGTAACAGAGACCTTAAACCGTCACAAAACGGGGACTACAACGGTTGATGCTCCCATGCCTGGAAACATTTTGAAGATTTTTGTAAATCCGGGCGATGAAGTTTCAAAAGGACAAAAGTTGTTTCTTTTGGAAGCCATGAAAATGGAAAACGAAATTGGAGCACCCGCTTCAGGACGTGTAGCTTCCATCCATGTAAATGTTGGAGATGCAGTTGCTTCAGGTGAGACTATTATTATTCTGGAATAAAAATTGAAAACAGTATGAACCCAATAAAAATAACAGAAACGATTCTTCGGGATGCTCATCAGTCGCTGGTTGCCACACGGATGACATTAGAAGAGATGTTACCGATTGTTGAAAAGCTGGATGATATTGGATATCATTCCCTGGAAGCATGGGGAGGTGCCACTTTTGACAGCTGTCTGCGGTTTTTAAATGAAGATCCTTGGCATAGACTAAGAGAGATTAAAAAGCTGGCAAAAAAGACACCGCTTCAAATGTTGCTGCGTGGACAAAACTTGTTGGGCTACAAACACTATTCTGATGATGTTGTTGAATATTTTATTCAAAAGTCGGTAGCCAACGGAATGAATATCATCCGGATTTTTGATGCTCTGAATGATCCGCGAAATGTTGAAACTTCCATAAACGCATGTAAGAAAGAAGGGGGTCATGCCCAGGCAACAGTATCCTATACAACGAGCCCAGTACATACCCTGGATTTATTTGTTGAAGATGCCAAACGATTGGAATCAATGGGAGCTGACTCTCTTTGTATCAAAGATATGGCTGGTTTGTTGCTGCCCTATTCGGCCTTTGAGTTAATCAGCAAATTAAAAGAGAACATTCAGATCCCCATCGCTCTGCATACGCATTATACCAGCGGGGTAGCTTCTATGACTTATCTGAAAGCTGTTGAAGCGGGAGTGGATATCATTGACTGTGCAATCTCACCTTTGTCAATGGGCACTTCTCAGCCTCCTACTGAGTCTTTGGTTGCTTCATTAAAGGGAACAGAACGTGATTCCGGACTTGATTTAGGCAAACTGAGTGAGATTGCGGATTATTTTCGTCCAATAAGGGAAAAATACATCGCCTCAGGATTGCTTGACACCAAAATGCTGGGAGTGGATGTGAATGCTTTGATATACCAGGTTCCCGGAGGAATGTTGTCTAATTTAATATCACAGCTCAAACAGTCGAATGCCGAGAGTAAATACGAAGAAGTATTGCGCGAAGTGCCTCGTGTTCGTGAAGATTTTGGTTATCCTCCGCTGGTGACCCCCTCCAGTCAGATTGTTGGAACGCAGGCAGTTTTGAACGTACTAATGGGCGAAAGGTACAAAATGATACCAAAAGAATCGAAAGCTTTGGTAAAAGGGGAATACGGAAAAACGCCCAGAGTGATTTCAGATGAAATTATTCACAAGATACTGGGTGATGAAGAACGCATTACCTGTCGTCCGGCCGATTTATTGGCCCCGGAACTCGGATCAGCAATTGAAGCGGTGAAAGAATATGCCGAACAGGAAGAGGATGCCCTTTCATATGCAATGCTTCCCCAGGTAGCAGAGAAATTCTTTAAAGCCCGAAAAATGGGTTTCCCTTCCCATGAAAAAGAGGCACCCCTGGCAACAAAACATGCTGCCAATGAAAAGAACGGCATTGACAAAAAAGTGGTAGCTGCCATTGCTACTACAGTGGCAATAATGGCCAGTGAAGAGGGAAAAACGCTGAAAATTAACAACATCCAAAAATATAGCCCATGGGCCATGTCGGCCAGGTACAATTATTAGTGATGACATTTTTGATTTCAAAGGCGATAAAGTGGTAATGTAAGACGCTTTTAAATAACATAAATTATAAACTTTATAAATTAAAAAGATGAAAATAACAGTAATAGGAGCAGGAAATGTTGGTGCAACGTGTGCAAACGTAATGGCACAAAAAGAATTGGCCAGCGAAATAGTTATACTCGACATTAAAGAAGGTTTTGCAGAAGGTAAAGCACTTGATATTATGCAAACGGCAACCTTGTTGGGTTTTGATACACGTGTTACAGGTGTAACTGCCGATTACAGCAAAACCGCTGGTTCGGAAGTGGTAGTTATAACTTCCGGCATTCCGCGAAAACCAGGAATGACACGTGAAGATTTGATCGGTATAAATGCAGGGATTGTAAAAGACGTTGCACAAAATATTTTAAAATATTCTCCGGAAGCTATCCTTATTGTAATCAGCAATCCGATGGACACGATGACTTACCTGACATTGAAAACTACCGGATTACCAAAAAACAGGGTCATCGGAATGGGTGGAATTCTTGATAGCGCACGTTTCAAATGCTATTTAAGTCAGGCATTAAATGTGCCTGCAACTGATTTACAAGGTACAGTTATTGGCGGACATGGCGATACAACTATGATACCTCTTGCCCGTTTTGCTACTTACAATGGCATGCCGGTAGCTGCCTTACTTGATGGCGAAACAGTAAAAAAAGTGATTGCCGATACCATGGTAGGCGGTGCAACACTTACCGGACTTCTCGGAACATCTGCATGGTATGCTCCCGGAGCTGCCGGAGCTGCACTTGTTGAAGCGATTGTTCGCGATGAAAAGAAAGTATTTCCTTGTTGTGTTGCACTGGGAGGTGAATATGGACAAAGCGATATCTGTATTGGTGTGCCTGTTGTAATTGGCAAAAATGGATTTGAAACTATTGTTGATTATAACCTGAATTCTGAAGAACAAGCTGCTTTTGATAAAAGTGCGGATGCCGTTCGTAATATGAATGGGGTTCTTAAAGAATTAGGTATTTTATAAGAATTGATTGTATTGAGCATAGTTAGAATTTAAAAAATAAATTATGAGCGATTTATTAACAATATTAAAAGAGAAAAATATTATCCTTCCGGATAATATTAAGGATGTGCTGAACGGGTGCAGCAGCTATACCGTATTCAATACAACCGAAGAGCTTTCTGATGCTGCCACAAACGGAAAAGAGAACACTGAGTTTGAAGTGGCCTACGATGTTCCAGGAAAAGGCAACTATGTGGAAGCAGTTGTGCAACGGGTTAAGAATGGTATCTCGGCAAATTATACCGAAGCATACATGCGCCGCAGAGATCCCGGAACTATGGTCATTGCCGATAATCAGCCAACGGACAAAAAACGCTTCGTTGACAAATACGGTTATGAATTCTCAGGGCTGCAAACAGAAACCTTCAATTGGTTAAAAGATCAGGATTTGGCCGTTTTCTTTTACTTTGCCGGAAGAGAAAACATTGGTTCATTAGGAATTGCCATTGCTCCTGCCAATGCCGCTTTTTTTGCCTTGGGCTTGTCGATGCTACAAGAGATGGTTGCCATAAAAGATTTGAAAAATGATTCTGCCTTGAAATCGGTAATTTTTGTAGCGCCGGTTTTCAGGCATACTCATTTTAACGGCAAGCAGGTTGTTGTTCATAACCGCACCGAATCGATTCACGAACTCTATTCCTATAATTTATATCCTGGTCCAAGTGCCAAAAAGGGGCTTTATGGGGTAATGCTTACCCAGGCAGAGAAAGAAGATTGGATTATAGCCCATTGTTCGGCGGTACAATCAATCAGTCCGTACGACAATTTAACCACATTTATGCACGAGGGTGCCAGTGGTGGCGGAAAAAGCGAAATGCACCAGCACATTATCAGAGAAAAAGACGGACGAGTGCTTTTAGGTCGCAATAAATTAACTTCGGAAGAAAGGTTTATTACCATTCCCCGGTTCTGTTCGTTCAATTCGGTTGCCGACGATATGGCTTTTTGCCACCCTTCGGTTCAGAAAAAAGATGGAAAACTTCGTATTATTGACGCTGAAAATGCCTGGTTTGTTCGTGTTGACAGCGTAAAACAATATGGTGACGATCCAACGCTCGAAAAGACGACCATTAACCCATCGGAGCCGCTGCTATTTTTAAATATCGAAACCCAACCTGGAGCAACCGCTTTAATATGGAATCATATTCAGGATGAACCCGGGAAATCATGCCCAAATCCAAGGGTAATTATACCCAGAAAATCGGTTCCCAATGTGGTTAACAGACCGGTTTCGGTTGACATCAGGAGTTTCGGGATTCGTACGCCCGTTTGCACAAAAGAAAACCCATCGTATGGCATTGTTGGATTGTTTCATGTTTTGCCACCATCACTGGCCTGGTTGTGGCGGTTGGTAGCACCGCGCGGACACAACAACCCAAGTATAGTTAGCTCGGGAGGAATGGAAAGCGAAGGTGTTGGTTCGTATTGGCCTTTTGCAACAGGGAAAAGAGTTCCACATGCCAATATGATGCTCAAACAATTAATTGATACGCCACGTACGACTTTCACCTTGGTTCCTAACCAGAATATTGGTGTTTGGGACGTTGCGTTTAAGCCTCAGTTGCTTATGCGCGAGTATCTTACACGAAGAGGTGCTGCCCGCTTGAAAACCGATCAATATCAGCCTGCACGTTGCCCACTTTTGGGTTACGAATTAAATTATCTGACTCTTGAGGGATCAAAAATACCATCGAGATTCTTGAAAGTTTATAACCAGCCTGAAGTTGGCTATGAGGGTTACGATGCCGGAGCCGAAATATTGCAGGAGTTTTTTAAAACCGAATTGCAGAAATATTTAAAAGATGATTTGTTGCATACGGGTAAGCGCATTATTGATGCTTGTTTGTCGAATGCAAGCATTGAAGAATACAACGAGATTATCCCGATGAGTTACGAATATGAATATTCATTCAATAGCATTGAAAATTATGAGCAGAGTAGTAATAATAATGGGTTCTAAAGCTGACCTTGAATGGGCTAATCAGATAAGTAAAGTTCTTGAAAGCTTTGAAATTGAGTGTGTTTCAAGGATTGCTTCGGCGCATAAAGTCCCTCTAAAATGTTATAACCTTATTAAGGAATACGAGAAGGAAAATGTAGTGTTTATTACAATTGCCGGAATGAGCAATGCTTTAAGTGGTTTTACTGATGCTCAAACGCATTGCCCTGTAATCGCCTGTCCTCCATACAGCGACAAATTTGGAGGTGCCGACCTTTTTTCGAGCATCCGAATGCCATCGGGTGTGGCACCATTAACCATTCTTAGTCCTGAAAATGCAGCAGTTGCAGCAGCTAAAATTCTTGGCTTATCGAACCCTGAAATTCGGGTTAAAATTGCGGCATTTCAAGAGAGAAAGCGAAATGAACTGGAAGAGGATGACCAGAATTTAATGAGCGGTAAATGAATGAAAACCAGATAGAAATAGCAGCCCAAATCATCAAAAGTGGCGGTTTGGTAGCTTTTCCGACAGAAACAGTTTATGGATTAGGTGCTAATGCACTTAATCCAATAGCTGTTGCTAAAATTTTTGAATTGAAAGAACGTCCCTCCTTTGACCCTCTGATTGTTCATATAGCTTCAGTTGACGACTTGAGCACTTTAACCAGAAACGTTGACAGGAATGTTATCAGGTTAGCCGAAAAGTTTTGGCCGGGACCTCTTACGATTGTTTTACCTAAAAGCAAAATAGTGCCCGACATAGTTACTTCAGGCTTGAATACGGTAGGCATTCGAATGCCTGACAATGATATTGCACTAAAACTTATCAGGGCAGCAAATTGCCCGATAGCAGCACCCAGCGCCAATAAATTCGGGAATTTAAGCCCCGTAAGCGCCGAACATGTCAGGAAACAGCTCCCGAATGTTGATTATATTTTAGATGGAGGAAATACTACAGTAGGAATAGAATCGACCATTGTATCGATTGATGGAAATGTATGCACATTGCTACGACCCGGGGTAATTACAATTGCTGATATTGAAAATGCCTTACCAAATACTTTTGTTTTCAATGCAGAAAAGCCCGATAAATTAATAGCACCGGGTTTATTGAAAAGCCACTATTCACCAGTTAAGCCATTGTATATCATAGATAAGCAAGTAATTTACTTGCCTGAATCATCCGGTATTATTGTTCATGGAAAAAAGGATCAAATTTTTAATGCTCAAAAAAATATATACACTTCGCAATCCTTCAATCATCTTGAAATTGCAGCAAACTTGTTCTCTGCTTTACATGCAATGGAAGATGATGACAACATAAAACAAATATTTATTGAACCAATTCCTGAAGTTGGTTTAGGTATTGCAATTATGGACAGAGTTAAGAAAGCAGCATATAAATATCAACAAAACAACTATTTTTAATGTGGGCTCACACAAAAGAAAGTTTGGAAAAACTAACGCCAAAACAGGCTCTTGATTTTTTAAAGGAAGGGAATATTCGGTTTTTAACCAATTTAAAGATTAATAGAAATTTGTTAAAACAAGTCAACCAAACATCTGACGGACAGTTCCCTTTTGCCACAGTTTTAAGTTGTATCGATTCAAGAACATCAGCCGAATTGATATTTGACCAAGGATTAGGAGATATTTTTAGCATCAGAATAGCCGGAACAATCCTGAATGATGACATATTAGGCAGCATGGAATATGCTTGCGGAATAGCAAATTCAAAAATAATTGTTGTTTTAGGGCATACACAATGTGGAGCAGTAATAAGTGCTTGTAACAATTTAAAATCAGGTCACTTAACGGGATTACTCAATAAAATTACCCCGGCGATTAATCAAGAAACTACAACTAAAATTGAAAGAAATGGTCAAAATCTAACCTTTGTCAATAATGTAAGTGCCATCAATGTAAATTTAACAATTAGTCAAATTCGAAAACAAAGTAATATTCTTGACAATTTGGAAAAAGAAGGTAAGATAATTATTGTTGGTGGTTTATATGATATTGAAACAGGGTTGGTGTCTTTTTATGAAAAAATAGATTGTTAGTTCACGTTTAATAATCAATTAGTTTGATTATTATGATTTATATATACTTATTATGTTATAAGAATGAGATTATATTCTCATTCTATGATGACTTAGTGGTTTCCTTTTCGAGTGAAAGGTGTGGTACTTAAATTAATATAAATAAAATGATGAATTTTACTGAAGGTAGTAACGATTTTGAATTGGCTAATGCCGTTTCTATAGCCGTATTCGGAATCAACTCATAGGCTGCCTTTGCAACAATGATGGGCCCATTGGTTGAAGTGACAGTGATGATTGGACTGGTGAACGTGACCTTTTTTTTAAAGGAGGTACTTTTCAAGCAATACGATTATGTGGTTAAAGGTAGGAAGCTTAAACCAAGCTTGAACAAAATTTCAAATTAGATTTTGAAGCAGCTTAGTAATACAAATAATTATTTTCTATAAGAAAGGTGGTGCATGTATAAAAATGTAAAGTGTTGATATTTATAATTTTGTGAAAATGGAAAATTAAACTGTTATAGAATTTCGTGGTGGATGAAATTTATTAACTACCCTTAAATTGTGGCTTAGGTATTAATAGTTTAAATTTTTGCTATGGGGACATTCTGTGAAATTATTCTGGATTTGGAAAGTGATCTTTCCAAAATGAAAGATGTGTCCGATAAGATTTCGGACCAAATGGAGTATGCAATCGGCCATTGTAAAATTGCATTGGATCGAATGCGTGAATTGGTAATTAAACAAGGATTTCCCGACCAAGAATCGGAAATCTACTTTTTCAAAAAGATCAAACCAACAGTCTACAGTAGATTATTATACTATAGGGCTGTATTTGATCTGGAAAGTAAATGTCAAAAAGCCGATTCCTCTGTTATTAGGAGGTATCTTCAAAAAAGGATTTACAAGATCAACGAGTACATGGAAGAACGCCAAGTGAAAGTTCAGTACTTCAAATGCGAATATACACACTTGGATGAAAAGTACTTTGTCCGAGGTACGACTGAAATACCGCTGGAACTTCGAAGTAGCCATCACTTGTTGGACGAGGAGTTCTTCACATGGCATGACCATACTTTTTCTACCATCATGGCCAATGAAATGCTGATTGCTTATATCCGGAAAGAGTTGGATAAGCTTGATAAACCTGTGGAATTCAATCAAAGTTATTATAAATCGCCTCTCAAATGGACCGCGCATAAAATCGATTTAGGTGAGATTATTTATGCTCTACTATATTCTGGAGCAGTCAACAATGGAAATGCCTCTATAATAGATTTGGCAGAAGCCTTTGAACAAATCTTGAATGTTGAGATAAAGGAAGATATTTATCGTTACCGTCTGGAAATCCAAGAGAGAAAGATTGAGAAAATCAAGTTTCTGAATCAACTAATAGCAATCTTGCAGCGAATGATCGATGACAAAGATGGATTAAAATTTAGAAAATGATCGAACTAATCATATTCGAAATGAACCAATACAGGATGTTTTATATCTTTGTCAAGTTGATGTATGATTAAGTAATTTTATCGGAACAGGGGTTTCGATAAAATGAATAAATAAAAAGCGTTAGCTTTTTGTTCTTGCTTCCTTAAAAACGCCAAATTTAAAAATGCAACAAGAATAACAGGTATGACGCTCGCGCACAGGCGTGAGCTGTTCTTATTTGTTGCATGGGGGATTGGCGTTCCCTGGGAGGCAGTAAGTGATGGTTCGCGCCTCTTTTTGAATAAATTAACCACCAAAAAACAAGTTGTATGTCAATCAATACAGAAAAAATCCGCCAAAATGCCGACCTGATTAATCCAATCTCCGCTTGTCCGTTTGGTAACCCGATTGCCGAATGTCCTTTCCTTCCATATTATGAACTAAGAAATGAACGGGAACAAATCAGGCAGATTGATGAAACTCCTCAAGAAGAACTGAATGAACTTCGTAAGTTCCACCGTGCCTGTATGGAAAGGTACCGGAATGGTGAATGGAAATAAAAAAAACATACATTTAAATGCGCGATAAAAACAACCCCGAAGGAAAATCCCCCTTCCCCAAAATGTCTTTAAATTTTCTGCTGATTAGTTAGCGGTGAAAAGTTTATTGTAATTGCTTATACTATGACTGTTTGTATTTCAGTTTTATACAGTTTAGTAAGAAGCAAATCCATATCATCTGAAATTTTCTTGTCAAGAACCTTCGCATAGATTTGAGTCGTTTTCAATGAAGTATGTCCCAATATTTTGGAAACGGTTTCAATTGGAACTCCGTTGCTGAGCGTTACTGATGTGGCAAATGTATGACGGGCAATGTGCATGGTTATGTTTTTGTTGATGTCACAAATATCTCCAAGTTCCTTCAGGTAGCTATTCATTTTCTGGTTGGTCAAAACCGGAAGTAGAATGTCCTTATTAATAATCTTCGGATAATCCTCATACCGATTTAATATTTCCTTGGCTTTCGGCAGAACCGGAATCCGGCATCGATTGTTGGTTTTTGATCGGTCAATAATAATCCATTCTTTTCCGTCAGCACCGTGTTGAAGATGAATTCGGCTTAATTTTGCAATATCAGAGAATGAAAGACCTGTATAGCAAGCAAAAATAAAAATGTCGCGCACAACACTTAAACGTTCGATCTGAATGTTTTTATCCTCCAGCCGTTGCAATTCTTCCATTGAAAGAATTTCCCGATGAGTTTCATCCAATCCAACTTTAAATTTAGAGTATGGATTTTTATCGATGTAATCTAGCGAAATTGCAAGATTTAAGACACGGCGGAGGTGTTTGTGATAATTCCAAGCAGTATTCTGCTGATTATTAAAATCCTTCTTGATATAAATATCAAATGAATCCAGAAATTTATAATTGATAGATTGAATTGGCATGTCTGTCTTTTTCAATTGAGTACTTATAAATTCCGCCAACCGTTTTCGTGAAGATTTATAGTGTTTATAGGTTTCCATTGAATATCCCTTGTTCAGTTTAGCAAGGATGCTATTCAGATAATAGTCAAAAACGAACAATACTCCTTTTGATTCTTCGGCATTAAGTAATCTGTTTTTAATCGTGATTGCATCAAATACTTCGCTGGAAGACCTCAGTTGATTATAAATATCCTGAATTTCAGTTTTCATTTTATCTAGCCGTTCATTCAAAACTCTGGCTCCTGGTATTTTTCCTTTTACATGTTGTTTGTTTTCATCCCATTGGTCTTGAGGGACAAAAATGCCGGTTGAGAGATCGACTCTTTTATTTTTGATAGTAAATCTCACATAGATTGGAGATTTACCGTCAGCAGACTCCCTGTTTTTTCTTAATGAGAAATTAATAATAATCTTCATAATTCATCTGTTTTGCAATAATTTAAAAAATGGTCTCAGCAACCGTTAAAAATACCTCATTTAAGGCTTTTAAAAAAGCACCAAAATGAGTCAAAGTGAATCAAATAAAATGTTTGTATTCAATTAGTTGCAGAGTTTGCCGCGACCATAAACAGACTTGAAAACCATGGTCTCGATTTTGTCCCTAAAAACATGACCAGATATGAAGTTTTTTGATTTTTTAGCCAAAAATAAAAGCGCTTAAATCGTTGAATTTAAGCGCTTTTGATACAATTTGATGTTTACATCAGTGCCCAGAACAAGACTCGAACTTGCACGCCGTAAACCGGCACCAGCCCCTCAAGCTGGCGTGTCTACCAATTTCACCATCTGGGCGAATTATTCCATTCCTGCATCCAAAACCAATGGTTTTTGAATGTGAGTGCAAAACTATAAAAATTCTCAAAAAACAAGCACATTCCGCGAAAAATATTCTCCCCGCTTACACGAAATATTCCCTCACCGCCTCCGGTTTACAGAAAGCCTCCACAAACATGCGCAGGAAATGCCCGATTATTTCAAATTCAAATAAGCTTTGTGTATCTTAACGGCTTGAAACGATCATCAAGAAACAATAAATGCTGACAAAACATGAACCCTGAAAAAATCCTGCAAGTAGCCGGACAATTTGTTCCGGAAAATGAAATAGAACGTGTGTCTCCGCTCGGAGAAGGCTTTATTAACGATACCTTCATCATTTATCCCAAAGCGGAAAACGGACGAAAATATTTGCTTCAGCGAAAGAACAAAAAAGTATTTGTTCAGATCCCGGGCATGATGGAAAATATCCTGAAGGTGACCGACCACCTAAAGAAAAAGATCATCCAAAAAGGCGGCGACCCCGAACGGGAAGCGCTGACCATCCTGCCCACCCGCGAAGGAGCGCTCTATTTTCTCGACAACGAAGATGAATACTGGGCTGCATGTCTGTATATCGAAGACCACCTGGTTTATGAAAAGGTCGACTCCCCACGCATCGCTTTTTCAGGCGGTAAAGGGATCGGTCGGTTTCAAAGCCTGCTGGTCGACTTCCATGAAAACCTGGTCGATACTCTTCCAGGCTTCCATAATATGCGCTTCCGCTTCGAACAATGGGACGCCGTTCTGCAAAGAGACCCCGCCGGAAGAAAGAAAGCCATGAAAACGGAAATCGGGTGGATTGAAGACCGCCGCAACGAAATGCTGTCGTTCTGGAAAATGGTCGAAGACGGAATCATTCCCAAAAGAGTGACCCATAACGATACCAAAATCAGTAATATCCTGTTCGACCTTAACGGTGACGTGCTGTGCATGATCGATCTCGACACCATGCTCCAAAGTCCCGTGCTGAACGATTTTGGCGATGCCATCCGATCCTACGCCAATATTGGCCGGGAAGATGAACAGGACCTGAATCTGGTGGCCTTCGACATGGATCGATACAGAGCGTTTACAGAAGGTTACCTTTCAGAAACAAAAACATTCCTGACGAAAGCAGAAGTGGATTACCTGGCTTTTTCGGCCCGGTTCATCACTTTTGAACAGGTATTGCGGTTTCTGATGGACTACCTCAATGGCGACACCTACTACCGGATCAAATACCCGGAACACAATCTTGTGCGAACACACGCCCAGTATAAACTGCTGCAGGACATGGAGACGCGTTTTGACCAGATGAAACAGATCACACAGGTATTATATGAGGGGAATACCGAATCTTAATTATACAGCGAAAACAATACAGAAGCGATCTGTTTATACCGGAAACAGACCGCTTCTGTATATTACCGATGACCTTTTCTACTTTATTGCCTTAAAATAACCATGGTAGCACCATAGCCGTACTCCTGAAAACTGGCATCCTGAAAAGCATATTTCTTGTACCGGCTACTTAGTTCACGGCGTAATTCCTGTTTGAGCACGCCGTTTCCAAGCCCGTGGATAAAAACAATTTTCTTCACCGCCTGATTGGCTATACCCGCTTCCATCTGCTCCTTAAATTTTTTCATCTGGTAATCGAGCATCTCTTTGTTCGAAAGTCCGGCGGTGCTGTCGACCAGTTCATGCATATGCAGGTCTACCTCAACCAGTTCGGGCATTAGCAGGCTTTGTGGCTGGCGGGCCGGTTCTTTCAATTTGATCACCTTTTTCACTTCCTTTTCAGTAAGTTGTTCCAGCACTTTGTCCATCTCTGTTTCATTCAGCTTAAACAACATGGCCTTTCCCTTAAAAAAACCGGTCTTTGAAAAACTCCCGGCCTTGTAGAATTTTACCGGATTCACCCCGATTTTCCGCGTGACCGGCTTTTCCAGGCGAGTCGACTGATCTTTATAATACAGGAGTTGAAAACTGAACTCAGGCAGGCCGGAAAGGTCTAACTGACTGACGTTTCCCAACAGCAGTTTCGTATTGGGTTCGAGCTTTCCGGCATCGATCGTTTTATAAGCTCCGTCTTTGAAATGGCTGTAGTGGAACAGGACGTAAAAATTGCAGTCGTTGACCAGGTAGAGCTGCGTTTGTCCTTCGAGCGGATTCGCGCTGTTTTCGGGCACGAAAGCGAGATAAAACTGCGGCTCGTCGTTGCCTTTGATGATCACCGGCGGTTCATCTGCCGGCGGCGCCTCAGGAACCACTTCAGCTTTCACCTGCTTCACAAATTGCGCAACGGTTGGTTTTTGCCCGCGGATGACTTCGGTATTATCCATGATAATTTCGGAAACTGCCACCGGAATTTCAAATCCATCCTCGTTCTCCACATGAACCAAACTCTTACTTATAATTTTGGTGACAACACCGCCGCCAACATCATTCAAAAACTTCACACGGTCTCCAAGTTTATACATAACAACTTTTTTACAAAAGTAATCATTTTCACCGCATCTGATTATTCCGTAATTTTGCCGCCCATGAAGCCCGAAAATATCCAATCGTCTGTTTTCAGCCTGAGCGCACAGGCGCTTGATTATCAGTTACCCGATAAAAAGATCGCCCGTTACCCCCTGCCGCAACGGGACCAGGCAAAACTGCTGGTGTGGCGGAACGGAAAAATCACCGATGCTGTTTTCCGGTCACTGTCTGCCTTTTTGCCCGAAAAGAGCCTGCTCGTTTTCAATAACACGAAAGTAATCCGGGCCCGCCTGCTTTTTCAGAAGAGCACCGGCGCAAACATCGAGATCTTTTGCCTCGACCCGCTCGAGCCATCCGATTACCAGCTTGCTTTTCAGCAAACCGCACAATGCGTGTGGAACTGCATGGTCGGGAACCTCAAGAAATGGAAAAATGAAATCCTGGTCCGCGAGGTCCTGATGAATGGACAGTCCATTTGTTTTCGCGCCGAAAAAACCGCGCAACTCAACGATACAGTCAGGGTTTGCTTTAGCTGGGATAATCCTGCGTACGACTTTGCCTCCGTTATCGAGGCAGCCGGGATCCTTCCCATCCCGCCCTATCTCCACCGCGAAACGGAGGTAAGCGACCTGGAACGTTACCAGACGATTTACTCGAAAATCAAGGGATCAGTAGCAGCACCCACGGCAGGACTGCATTTTACCGAAGCGGTTTTCCGCAGCCTGAAAGAAAAGCAGATCGCTCAGGAAGAAGTGACCCTTCATGTGGGTGCCGGAACATTTAAACCGGTGAAGGCAGAGACTCTGGCAGGCCATGAAATGCACTCGGAAAAGATTTCTGTGAGCCGGACGCTGGTTGAAAAACTGCTGGACAGGCAGGATAAAACAATTGCAGTGGGTACAACCTCGGTCCGGACATTGGAAAGCCTTTACTGGCTGGGAATAAAGTTGCTCAATGACCCGTTTCAACCCGTTTCAGAGCTTCATGTGGAGCAGTGGCTCCCGTATGAGGACCAGATAGAAATACCGAAAGAAGAAGCTCTGGGTGCAATTTTAAACGTAATGAATCGCCTCGATCTACAAAACATTGCCGCTTCTACCCAAATTATGATCGTCCCGGGCTATCGCTTCAGACTGGCCGACGGCATGATCACCAACTTCCACCAGCCGCAGAGCACTCTGCTTCTCCTTATTTCGGCATACCTGGGCAGTGATTGGAAACGGATCTATGACCACGCCCTTCAGCACGATTACCGCTTTCTCAGCTATGGCGACAGCAATCTGTATCTTAGCCATTAGCTATGAGCTGTTAGCTGTTAGCCCGGCCTTGTTTTCGAAGCCGGGACACCCATTTGGATTCAAAAGGATGTTCCGCAGGAAAGGAAAAGGCTGTCTGACGACCGAAGGGAGGAGTTCCTTTTCCTTAATCCTTGAATCCTTAATGGGTCGGCGAGAAAACACAGCCTTGAATTTTTCTGGTGACTCTTTTGCTTCAAGGCAAAAGAGTTACTGGGGTCCGGGGGAAACCCCGCCCTTACTCCCTATTCCAATAAAATCTGTTTAAAATTGACCCGTCATTAACCTCTTTCGATAAAGACTCGATAATACCCTTGGGGACATCATACACATCCAGCAGAATCAGTCCGTCGAGGCAATTATTGAATTTCGGGTCAACGTTGAAGCCGATAATCTTCGCATTCAGCTTGATATACTTTTTGAGAAGCACCGGTAAACCGGTGTTCAGTTCATCCACGTCACCGATAAACTGATCGAGCTTGTTGATGTCGCTCATGTTCTCCATGATCACATTGATATTCGGATCCTGGCTCCTGAATTTAAAAGCTTTTTTCGGAAGAATGAGCCGCGCCATGTTCCAGTCAAAATGATGCGACATGATAAACTTGATGATCAGTTCCTTCGATATATTCGAATAATTATTGCTGATACTGACCGGGCCAATGAGGTAACGGTAATCCGGGTTCTTCAGCAGGAAGTAAAGAATGCCTTTCCACAGCAAAAAAAGCGGCATGGGTTGCCGCTGGTACTCTTTGACCACGAACGAACGTCCCAGTTCGAGCGACTGTTGCAGAATCGGCATAAAACTTTCCTTCATGCGAAAAAGGCTCTGCACATAGAATCCACCCAGCCCGAATTCATGCAGGATATCGGCACCTTTGCCGATGCGGTAGGCACCCACGATCCGCCCGGCCTCTTCGTCCCAGATAAAAAGCTGCTGGTAATACAGGTCAAACTCATCCAGGTCGATGCCGCGGTTGGTGCCCTCGCCCACTTCCCGGAAGGTGATCTCCCGCAAACGACCGATCTCATTCAACACGGCAGGGATTGCCTTCGAAGGAGAACAATAAACAGCAAAATTTTTCAGCTTAAACAACAAATAATCTTTTTCCAGATTTTTAACCTCTTCGGCTATTTTTTCAGCGGGTATAGCGGACGCAATCGGTTCAGGTTTCGGTTGCGGCAACAGCGAATAATTGAAAAACCGCTTCACTTCCATCCGGCTGTTCAGACTGTAGGTCTTGGCCCTGAGAAACCTGCCGTACTGGAAAATCTCGGTAAAGGCCTCCTGTTCTTTTACCGGTATGGCCGAGCCAATCCTGATCTTAACGGGCTTCTTCTTTTTATTCAGGAACTCGGAAGGCAATTTCACCGTCCGCAAATTGGGATGGATCCGGCCGATCAGATGAAACAGACGGCTGTTCTTGCCGTTAAAATGCACAGGAACAACCGGTACCCCCGCCCGCTTGATGAATTTCAGCGCCGGGTACTGCCACTGCCGGTCGGTGATTTTATGGGTTGCATCGTAACTGGAAACCTCGCCGGCCGGGAAAATGCAAAGGCCTCCTCCTTTTTGCAGGTGTTCCATGGCACTCTTAACCCCGCCGACGCTCGACCTGATCCCCTTGCGGTCCTCGAAGGGATTCACACCCAGAAAAAACTCGCTGATAGGCTCGACACGCTTCAGCAGAAAATTGGCCATGACTTTGATATCGGGACGAACCAGGCTCAGCACTTTGATAAGCAGGATCCCGTCGAGTCCGCCGAAAGGATGGTTCGAAACAACAATGAACGGGCCGGTTTTGGGAACCTTTTTTAATTCATTTTCATCAAAGGCGTAATTGATCTCCAGGAGGTTGATCAGGGCATCGATAAATGCAATACCCTGCTTGTCGCCAATCTGCCCGTATATCTTATTCAGCTTACTGAAACGCAGGACATACATAATGAATTTGGCCAGGCTCTCACCTCCCAGATAGGCCAGGAAAGGGTTTGTCTGGAGAATATCTTTCGGTTTTACCAGTTCCATTGCAAGCAATTTAGTAATGCGAATGTAGGAATGAAAGATCAATCTACCTATTAAAAGGTACTGTTTTATTCAAAAATGTCTCCTTAAAAAAGACAAAAAACTCTTTATAATTCAATAAATCAGTCATACATTTGCCGGATGAACGATAAAGGAGAAGGTGTGAATTTTCTGTATCAGCGATATCAGACGACCGATTGGCTGCCAACAACAAAAAAGGAAGTTGAAGAACGCGGCTGGGACGAACTGGATGTCATCCTGTTTACCGGCGATGCCTATGTCGATCATCCTTCATTCGGTGCGGCAGTTATTGGCCGGGTACTCGAAGCAGAAGGCCTCCGTGTGGCTCTGGTTCCCCAGCCGAACTGGCAGGACGACCTCCGCGATTTTAAGAAGCTGGGCGAGCCCCGCCTGTTTTTCGCGGTCACCGCTGGTAATATGGATTCCATGGTCAATCATTACACGGCCAATAAGCGTAAACGCTCGGCCGACGCCTATACGCCCGGCGGGCAGACGGACAAAAGGCCCGATTACGCACTCACGGTGTACTGCCGGATCCTGAAAGAATTATACCCGGAGGTACCGCTGATAGCCGGAGGTATTGAAGCGTCGTTGCGACGGGTAACCCACTTCGACTACTGGCGCGATGAGTTACGGCCTTCGATACTGACCGATTGCCGGGCCGACCTCTTGTTTTACGGCATGGGCGAAAAATCGCTCATCGACTATGCCCGACTGGTCCAGCGGGGTGTCGACTCGCGGAGCCTGACCAATATTCCGCAGACCGCCTTCCTCACGGGAACGGACGAAGCATATGCCACCCAAAAGAAATGGAACACCATAGAACTGTACTCGCACGAAGAATGCCTGGCCGATAAAAAGAAATTCGCCAAGAACTTCATGCATATCGAAGAAGAATCGAACAAGGCCGAAGCCAATAAGATCATCCAGCGGGTAGGTACGCAACAGGTCGTTGTTAATCCGCCCTGGCCCCCGCTCTCGGAAAAGGAAATCGACCGGTTTCATGATTATCCCTTTACCCGCCTTCCTCATCCTCGCTACAAAAATAAAGGTGTGATCCCGGCCTACGAGATGATCAGGCATTCCATCAATATTCACAGAGGATGTTTCGGTGGCTGCACCTTTTGCACCATTTCGGCACACCAGGGAAAATTCATTGCCAGCCGTTCGCAGAAATCCATTCTGAAAGAAGTGGAGCAGGTCACGCAAATGCCCGACTTTAAGGGCTACATTTCAGACCTCGGAGGACCGTCGGCCAACATGTACCAGATGAAAGGCATCCATGAGGAGATTTGTATGAAATGCAAAAGGCCGTCGTGCATCTTTCCGAATGTCTGCAAGAACCTGAATACCGACCATCAGCCGATGCTCGACCTGTACCGGGAGGTCCGCAAAAATCCGAAGGTGAAAAAGGCTTTTATCGGCAGCGGCATACGCTATGACATGATCCTGAATGACACTGGCGACCGGCAGGTCAACAAAAACAACATGAATTACCTGCGCGAGGTCATTAAGCATCACGTGTCGGGCCGCTTAAAAGTAGCGCCCGAACATACCTCTGATGACGTACTGCGGGTGATGCGCAAACCTTCGTTCGGCCTTTTTTATAAATTGAATAAAGTCTTTCAGGAAATCAACCGGCAGGAGGGACTGAACCAGCAATTGGTGCCGTATTTTATTTCCAGTCATCCGGGCTGCAAAAACGAAGATATGGCCAATCTGGCAGCCCAGACAAAGAAACTTGATTTCAAGCTCGAACAGGTGCAGGATTTTACTCCCACGCCCATGACCCTGGCTACCGTCATCTTCTATACGGGCTTTCATCCTTACACCATGGAGGAAGTGTTCACGGCAAAATCAAAAAAAGAAAAACTAAGCCAGCGGAAGTATTTTTTCTGGTACAAGCGCGAATACCAGCAACAGATCAGGGAAGAACTGACCCGCCTGAACCGTAAAGACCTTCTCAGCGAAATACTGGGGTAACTAAAAAGATCAGCCCCGGCAAATGCCGGGGCTGATCTTTTTACTAAAAGCTAATAGCTGGCAGCTAATAGCTATTTCGCATAGTTCACCGCCCGCAGTTCCCTGATCACCGTAATCTTGATCTGCCCGGGATAGGTCATCTCATCCTGAATATGTTTGGCAATGTCATACGACAGTTGTTCGGTTTCCTTATCGGTGATCTTGTCGCTTCCCACGATTACACGCAGTTCACGGCCAGCCTGAATGGCATAGGTTTTCAGCACACCCGGATACGACAAGGCCAAGTCTTCGAGCGCTTTCAGACGTTTGATATACGATTCAACAACCTCACGCCGGGCTCCGGGACGGGCGCCTGAAATGGCATCACAAACCTGAACAATGGGCGCCAACAGCGTCTGCATCTCCACTTCATCGTGGTGAGCGCCAATGGCATTGCAAATCTCCGGTCTTTCCTTATATTTTTCGGCCAGCTTCATACCCAGGACAGCATGCGGCAATTCCGGCTCGTCATCGGGCACTTTACCGATATCGTGCAGCAGTCCGGCCCGTTTGGCATATTTGGTATTTAATCCGAGTTCCGATGCCATGATGGCACATAGATTGGCTACTTCGCGCGAATGCTGCAAAAGGTTCTGTCCGTACGATGAACGGTATTTCATTTTACCAATCAGACGGATCAATTCGGGATGCAGGCCATGAATGCCAAGGTCGATCGTGGTCCTTTTTCCTGTTTCAATAATTTCATCTTCAATCTGCTTTTTCACCTTGGCGACCACTTCCTCGATACGCGCCGGGTGAATACGGCCGTCAGTCACCAGTTGATGAAGGGCCAGGCGGGCAATTTCGCGACGAACCGGATCAAAGCCCGACAGGACAATCGCTTCGGGGGTGTCGTCAACAATAATTTCAATACCGGTAGCAGCTTCCAGGGCACGGATGTTACGTCCCTCGCGGCCAATGATACGGCCTTTGATCTCGTCACTTTCAATATGGAAAATCGTCACGGCATTTTCAATGGCAGTTTCAGTAGCAACGCGCTGGATGGTTTTAACAACAATCTTTTTAGCCTCCTTATTTGCCGAAAGTTTTGCCTCGTCAATAATCTCATTGATATAGGACATCGCCTCAGTTTTGGCTTCATTTTTCAGGGATTCCACCAATTGGTTCCTGGCTTCTTCGGCCGATAATCCGGAGATGGCTTCGAGCTGCTCAACATGTTGCTTGTGGGCTTTCTCCAACTCTTCTTCTTTCTGCTGGACCATGTTCATTTGCAGGGCCAGATTTTCGCGGATCACATCAACTTCCTTTTTTTCAGTTTCAATTTCCTTCGCCTTGCGCTGTAATTCATCCCGGCGTTGCAGCAGCGCTGCCTCCTTCTGATTAATTTTTGCCTCGATCGACTGGATTTTGCTGTTCTTCTCGTTGATATACTTTTCATGTTCTGCCTTCAACTGAAGAAATTTTTCCTTGGCCTGAAGAATCTTGTCTTTCCTGATCACTTCTCCTTCTGTCTCAGCCTCACTGATTATCTTCTTCTTCTTCCCCTGAATGGCCTTATCCCACAAAAAGTAGGAAAAGACACCGCCTCCAAGGAAGCCTGAAATCACGTATAATATTTCCATCGTTTATTGAGTGTTACTTAATGAATAAAAATACCCGCATTTCAACTTAGTCACTGTCTTTTACATGCAACTGAGTTAAAAGCGGGTTGATATAGTTATAAAATCACTTATTCGTTCAATGACAAATAATCGCTCAACTGTTCGTCCAGCAGTTTCAACTCTTCCATTACCGGAGTCTCGTCTGCCCTTTCTTCAATTTCCAGGTTTTTTAATACAAGCTGAAAAGCAGCCATTGCTAAAAAATCCTGAGCATCCTGATTGACGTACTTCTTCTTGTATTCAAGAACGATATCATTAATCATTTTAGCAGCTTTCCGATACTTCTCCTCTTGCCTCCTGTCAATTCTCAAAGGGTAAATTCTCCCGTTGATATTAATATTTATTGAAAGCTCGTCTGTCATTTATATCATGTATTAGCTACACATTTAACTGAGCAATACACTTATCAATTTCCCGCACTATTTTATTGATCCGTTGTTTTGCCTGTTGTTTCTCGTCATCTGAAACAGATAAAACACGGGCTATTCTTAAATTATCGTACTTCGCGAGCAGCTCTTTGTTTTCAGCTTTTAAAGCCACAATCTCCGCATTCAATGATTCCAGTCGGTTCATCAGTTGTTGCTTTTCAGCCTTTAGATGATCATGCCGGTGAATCAAAAGCCTGAGTCTCGCTTTAAAGTCATCAAGTAAAATTTGATCCTGCTCAGTCATTACTGCACGTTTTCTTGCACAAAATTAATATTTTTGCCCAATAGATCACACGAAGATAGCGTTATTTGTTGAACAGCTTCTAGTATTGAACAAATCTAAAAAGAATTAGCTCTCCAGTTAACTGGGAGCCATTGAATTACTTAAACACAAGCCACGGGAATCTCACCTCTTGCACAGATACCTGATGATGACAGCAGGTTCCGCGTGGAAAAAAACCGATAGAATAAAAATGCACGTTTCAGATACGTTTTTAAGTCGCCGTTCTTTCCTGGGAACGCTTATTTTTCTTTTGCTTTTGAATTCAACAATTGCTCAGGTTTCAGATCCGGACTATTTCGCGCCCCCCGTAAAGATTCCGATGCTGCTGACCGGCAATTTCGGTGAGCTGCGATCCAACCATTTCCATTCGGGAATCGACATCAAGACGCAGGGAAGAACCGGGCTTCCGGTTTACAGCGCGGCGGAAGGGTTTTTATCCCGGATCTTCGTCTCGCCGGGCGGGTTCGGGCTGGCGCTTTACATCGAGCATCCTAATGGAACAACTACGGTTTACGGCCACCTGCTGAAATTACGCGATGATCTGCAGGCATATCTGAGGGAAGCCCAGTATGACGATGAATCGTTTGCTGTCGATCTTTCCGTACCCCGGGGTAAGTTTGTCTTCAAAAAGGGAGACCTGATCGCGTACAGCGGTAACAGCGGCAGTTCCGGCGGGCCTCATGTGCATTTTGAAATCAGGGACACCGATACGGAAAAACCCCTGAACCCGCTGCTCTGGAATTTTGGGGTAAAAGATGTCCTGCCTCCCACAATCCAGTCGGTCATGCTCTACCCGTTGTCAGATAATGCGCATGTTTCGGGCAAATCTTATCCCCAGCGCATTGATGCCGTCCTCGTCAATGGTGTTTATCACCTTAAGAGCGACCCGGTGCTGAATGTCTACGGCGAGATTGGCTTTGGCGTCCAGGCGCTCGACTACCTGACCGGGAGCTGGAACAAATGCGGTGTTTACGAAATTAACTTGCTGGCCGACAATAAGCCGGTTACGGTGTTCCGGGTGGATCAGCTTCGTTTTGAAGAAACACGCTATATTAACAGTCATATAGATTACGCCCATTACCGGAAATATAACCGGCGGCTGCATAAAAGCTGGATTGAACCGGGTAACCGCTTAAGCAATTACCCGGTGCGCGAGCATAACGGAAGAATAAATCTTTCGGATGGAAAGGTGCACGAAATCAAGTACCTGATCAAAGATGTCTATGGCAATGAAAGTCGGCTGGCATTCAACGTCACGTCCAAACCCATGCCGGTTACCCGGCCAAAAGAGGCCGGCATTCCTGTATTTTATAACAAAACATTCAGCATTGATGAAGAAGGCATTGAAGCGGAATTCGAGTCGGGAACATTTTACGCCGATTTCAGCTTCGACTTTAAAAAATTACCGTCATCGGCATCGTTTTACTCACCGCTGTTTAAACTGCATCATGACCAGGTCCCGGTTCATCAATATTATGAACTGAAAATTAAGCCGGTCAATCTCCCGTCACATCTCCGCGAGAAAGCGCTGATTGCAGCAGTGGACCCGAAAACAGGCCAAAAATGGTCGCTCGGCGGCGGGTACAGCTTTGGATGGATTGAGGCCAACGTCCGGCAACTCGGGCACTTTGCCGTAACTGTCGATACCATTGCCCCGACCATCACTCCCCTGAATATCCAAAACAACACGCTCAGCAATAGAAGCAAGATCAGCTTTAAAATACGCGACGAGCTCTCCGGGATCAATTCCTACCGGGGAGAGCTGAATGGTAAGTGGATCCTTTTCGAATACGATGCTAAAAATAACCTGATCGAATATTATTTCGATACCACCCGCGTCAGCCCCGGAAAAATACAGCGCCTGAAACTCATAGTCGCCGACGCCAAAGGAAATAAAAAAACATACGAAACATCGTTTAGCTATTAGCTTTGAGCTATTAGCCATTAGTAGAAGAAATGCAATCATAGGATATAATAACCTGACAACCAAACAGTAATCTTGAAATTATCAGATTACCCGACATAAAGGCCAACAGCGAATAGCTAAGGACTCACAGCTTCTTCAGCTTTTTTATATCTTTGCCCCGAAATTAAAACATAAACAAATGAAGGCATATGTGTTCCCCGGACAGGGTGCTCAATTCCCGGGCATGGGCAAAGACCTGTATGAGAATTCAAGCTTTGCCAGGGAGTTATTCAACCAGGCCAATATCCTGCTGGGCTTTAAGCTCACCGAGATCATGTTCGAAGGTACGGTAGACGACCTGAAACAGACGCGCGTAACGCAACCTGCCATTTTTCTTCATTCCGTGCTGCTGGCAAAAACGTTGCCCGAATTCAAACCGCAAATGGTTGCCGGGCATTCGCTCGGAGAATTTTCAGCGTTGGTAGCCGCCAATGCCATCAACTTCGAAGACGGACTGATGCTGGTTTATAAGCGTGCCATGGCGATGCAAAAGGCCTGCGAACTTGAGCCCTCAACCATGGCTGCCATTGTGGGCCTTGACGACAAAACCGTTGAAGAAATTTGCACTTCGGTAAACGATGTCGTGGTTCCCGCCAACTACAACTGTCCCGGACAGCTTGTTATTTCCGGCTCAGTGGCAGGTATTGACAAAGCCTGTGAACTGCTTACTGCCAAAGGGGCCAAGAGAGCTTTAAAACTGGTAGTGGGAGGCGCTTTCCATTCCCCGCTCATGGAGCCGGCCCGCGAAGAACTGGCTGCTGCCATCAAGGCAACCAATTTCCACAAACCCGTTTGTCCTGTATACCAGAATGTGAACGCGCTCCCCGTAACCGCGCCCGACAAAATCCGGGAAAACCTGATCGCCCAGTTAACCGCTCCGGTGAGATGGACCCAGACCATAGAGAATATGCTGAAAGACGGCGCCACCCTTTTCACGGAAATTGGTCCTGGAAAAGTGCTGCAGGGCTTAATTAAGAAAGTCGACAAGAACGCCGAAACTGCCGGTATCGATAGTTATTCCGCATAAACAAACTGCTTCAGACAACCGGCTACCGGAAGTTGTCCGGTAGCCGGTTGCAAACACCGATAATCATGATCAAGGAAGCCTGCATCGAAAGCTTTTCAGCGGCCTTATCCGCTCAACTGGCGGGCGCCGACCGCGTCGAGCTGTGCGAAAATCTCGCCGTAGGCGGAACCACACCATCCTACGGGACGATCAAAGCCTGTGTCGAAAAATTAAGGATTCCGGCTTTTGTGATGATACGGCCCAGGGGCGGTGACTTCTGCTATTCCGCACAGGAAATCGCGATCATGGAAACCGACATCGTCGTCTGCAAACAATTAGGTGTTCCGGCGGTCGTTTTAGGACTGCTTACTCCTGACGGGCAAATTGATGAAGCCCACACGGCACGCCTCATCACCCTGGCCCGCCCTATGCAGGTCACCTTTCATAAGGCTTTCGACGAACTGCCCGACCCTTCCGAAGGCCTCGAAACCCTGATCCGCCTGGGCGTCGACCGGATCCTGACCTCGGGCGCAAAACCAACCGCCCGTGAAGGGGCTCCCCTGTTGAACCAGCTTACCGAACAGGCAAACGGACGGATCATTCTCGTCGCCGCCGGTAGAGTAACCGCCGAAAACCTGCCGGAACTCAGCCGCCTCATCCGCGCCTGCGAATTTCACGGGAAAAAGATCGTGTAACCGGCAAAACCACGGAAAATTCTTAACTTTACAGATCGTTTCATTAAACAACGCATTCAGCATGAATGATCTGGACAACCCGGAACTGCAGTTGGCTTTCGATTTTGTCAGGTATACCAATCAGCATCTGTTTCTGACAGGGAAAGCAGGTACGGGTAAAACAACTTTCCTGCGCAGTCTAAGACATACTTCGCCCAAACGGATGATCGTCGTAGCGCCTACCGGGGTAGCCGCCATGAATGCCGGCGGCGTGACCATCCACTCGTTCTTCCAGATGTCATTCGGCCCGCAGATTCCGGCTGAAACCACGGGTGCCGGCAGCACTGACCCTTTAACCGACTCCAGACAGCAGGGAATTAAACGCTTCAGCAAAGAAAAGATCAACATTATCCGAAGCCTCGACTTACTGATTATCGACGAAATCAGTATGGTGCGGGCCGATGTGCTCGACGGTATTGACGAAACCTTGCGGCGGTTCAGGGACAGGCGCAAACCTTTCGGCGGTGTTCAGTTGCTGATGATTGGCGATCTGCAGCAACTTGCGCCGGTTATTAAAGATGATGAGTGGGCACTGCTGAAGCCATGGTACGATACCTGCTACTTTTTCAGCAGTCGTGCATTACGCCAGACAAAACTGATCACCATCGAATTAAAGCATATTTACCGGCAGCGGGATGAACACTTTATCGGCCTGCTGAATGAAATACGTGAAAACCGCGCCGGAGCAACGGCCATTGCCGAACTTAACAAGCGGTATATTCCAGGTTTTCAGCCCAACGATGAAGATGAGTACATCACCCTGACCACCCACAATTACCAGGCACGCGAAATTAATGACTCCAAATTAAACGCGCTGAAATCAAAAGCTCACAGTTTTAAGGCCCGCACCGAAGGCGAATTTCCGGAATATATCTTCCCCACAGAAAATGAACTCGTTCTGAAAACCGGCTCTCAGGTGATGTTTGTCAAAAACGACAGCGCCTCTCCCAGACGATACTTTAACGGGAAAATCGGGAAAATAATCAACCTCACGCGCGACTATATCGAGGTTCAGGGCCGGGACGACGAAGAACCGGTCAGGGCCGAACGGGTGAAGTGGGAAAACACCACTTACACCCTGAATCCGGAGACACACGAAATCGAAGAAAACATCATCGGCACCTTCGAACAGTTTCCGCTTAAACTGGCGTGGGCTATTACCATCCATAAAAGCCAGGGGCTGACTTTTGAAAGAGCTGTTATCAATGCCCGGAGTTCGTTTGCCCACGGACAGGTATATGTTGCCTTAAGCCGCTGCACATCACTGGAAGGCCTGGTTTTAAGCACCCCTATCGAACCGGCGAGCATCAGGAACGACACCGCGGTTGCTTCTTTCTCGGGACAGGCAGAAAGACAAAAACCCGGAAAAGATGACCTCCTGCATGCCCGGGAAATGTATCAGCAGCAATTGCTTTCCGAGTTGTTCGACATGACTCCGGTCGTGAACAGGGTCAGATACCTTTTAAAGCTGTGTCGCGAACATGAGGCTTTGTTGCTGGGCAACCTGAGTACTACCCTCCGGTCGATCCTTCCGCTGGCAGAGTCCGAAATAGCCGGGGTAGCCGTCCGTTTTGAGGGGCAGATCAGGCAGTTGCTTCACACGAATCCCGATGCTGGGCAAAATGAGCAATTACAGGAGCGGATCATAAAAGGAAGCCGGTATTTTGTTGAAAAACTCGATACGCTGCTCATCGTTCCGCTGCGCGAAACCGGATATGAAACCGACAACAAAGCCGTACGCAAAACGTTCCGGCAGGCCTTTGAAAACCTCAATCGAGAAATCGCTATAAAAAAAGAAGGGCTTGAAAGTTGTCTGAATGGCTTTAAAATGAAAGAATACCTTCAGGCAAGGGCCCTGGCAGCCATTGATGAACCGGATCTTGCCTCTTCTGAAGGAACAGGCGCAGCCGCCATATCCAAACATCCTGATTTTTTCCGGAAACTGCAAAGCTGGCGTGCATCAGCGGCAAAGGCGGCCGGACTGGGAATATCAAAGGTCCTCGCCCAGAAAACCATGCTGGCCATTGCGGAAACGCTGCCGGCTAGCCTGATGGAACTGAAGCAAATAAAGGGAATGGGAGGTAAAAAAATGCAGCAGTATGGCCGGCAAATCCTGGAAATGACCATCGCCTTCCGCCGGGAAAAGGGGATGGAGCTTCCGCTGAATGCTGAAAAGGAAGCCGCCATGACAATGCCCGACACCAAACACCTGAGTTACGCCCTGTTCAAAACCGGCAAAACAGTGCGTGACATCGCCCTGGAACGCGAATTGTCACCAGCAACCATCGAAGGACATCTGGCGTATTTCGCGGGCACAGGCGAATTGCCGCTCAACCGGATCATTGATCCCGAAAAAGCAGCGGCCATCCTGAACTACTTTGAAATGCAGCACGGGTCATCCGGCGCTGCAAAAGCTGCGCTCGGCGACATGTACAGCTACTCCGAAATCAGGATTGTCCAAAAATACCTGGAAGCGAAAAGAAGTCGTGAATAGCGAGTCAGGAGTCCGGACTGAGGACTCAGGACTAACTACTTACTAATCACGACTATTCATCAGGAATGCTTTAAAATCATCAAATTCCTTACTCAGGGGAACCGACTGCTTTTCCCCTTCCAGAAATCCGGACAGTTTATCGGGAATGGGCACGTTTCCTTCGCCGACAATTTTTTCCATGGGACCCAGGAATTTTGCAGGATGAGCCGTTTCAAGAAAAACGCCGCTTTCACCAGGTTGGAGGCCTTCGATCAGCGCCTGATAAGCAGTGGCGCCGTGCGGATCGAGCAGGTAGCCGCTTTCGGAATAAACTTCTTTCACGACCTTGCGGATTTCCTTGTCTGAATAACGGAAGCCCTGAATGTCCTGCCGCATCGCTTCATGGGAATGATGATACAGGTCGAGTATCCGGGCAAAGTTGCTGGGGTCGCCTACATCCATGGCATTGGCAATGGTCGGGACCGATTTTCGGGGTTCGTACAGTCCCGTTTGGAGGTATTTATACACGACATCATTTTCAT
>JBCFBK010000030.1:0-69552 GCA_038562555.1 Prolixibacteraceae bacterium
TACGGCGTGACGTTCCTGGCCCGCAGCGTGTGGGATCCGGTGCAGAACGACTACGGCGGCCTGGTGATGATCTACGGCACGCTGGCCACCTCGTTCATCGCGCTGCTATGGAGCAGCTCGTTTGTTTTGGCCCCCGGCGGCAAAAACAATTTACGTTTACCTTGCTTGATGACGCGGTACCTTCGACCGAATCGAAAAAAAACAGGGAGGAAGCATTGGCAGAACTGGCCAAACGGTATTTTCAAAGTCGTGGACCGGCAACATTGAACGATTTTGTTTGGTGGTCAGGACTCCCCGTTACTGACGCCCGCAATGGGCTCGAAGCTGCAAAACAGTATTTACACCGGGAGGATATCGATGGTCAATCTTACTATATGACCAGGCAAATGCCTTCCGGTATCAATGCGCTGAACAAATCCGCGTGGCTGCTTCCGGCTTTCGACGAATACATAATTGCTTACCGCGACAGGAGTGCCCTGCTGGACAAGCACCTGACAAAACACGTGATCTCCGTGAACGGCATTTTTTACCCGGTAATCGTCGTGAACGGAAAAGTGGAGGGGTTATGGAAACGAACGATCCAAAAAGACAAAATTATCGTGGAGATCACTCCGTTTAAGCCACTCAGCCGCAATGTTAAAGAAGGAGTCAGCGCCTCCGCCTCAGAATTTGGAAAGTTCACAGGGAAAACAGTAGAAGTCAGGTAACAGGCGACGGAACCCTGCCATCTTATCAGAAATGTGACATTAACGAAGGTAATTGGATAGCTTCTTCACCCGTTCAACCAGTATTTCCTTCAGTTCACCAGGGAAAACAACGTCAACCTCCGCACCTGCCGCCACAAGCCAGCGTGCAAACCCGTGCAGGTCATTATTCGTGAAGCTCAGCCGGATCGTTCCTCCGGGAAGCTCCTGCTCTTCCCGGAAACCGTACCATGATTTACCCTCATCGAGCAGCTTGTATTGCCCGGCGTTCGCCAGAAGCATAATATTGACATCACCCGAAAGAAAAGAATTACTCGGAGAAGTATTCACTCATGCTGATATGTTTTTTATCGGTGAAGTTTTCACCTGTCAGGAGCAATGTTTCCACGCGGTCGAGGCGGAAATCGCGATAGCCCTGGCGAAGCCTGCACCAGGCAATGAGGTGCCAGCGCGAATCATAATTCCACAGGCCGATCGGCTCTACTTTACGGGTGGTAATTTCGTTGGTATATCGTGCATTGTAGACCAGCTCCACCACCCGGCGGAGGGCGATGGCATCCTGGATTTCCGAAAGAAAAAGCCTTCCGGCGCCCGGCGACTGATTTGTCCAGTGCTGAAAAGAAATGGAATCGGATAAGGATTCAAGATAGTCCTTTTCGACCTGTTTCAGTACAGCCCGTATTTTAAAAACTGCCGAGCGGTAATGTCCGCAGGTTTCAGCGTCCGACATCACATCCATCAGCTTTTCGCCCATCAGCAGGGCAGAAGCTTCCTGAAGCGTAAAACTGACGGGATTAAGGTGAAAATTATCCGTAAGAAAGTAACCGGTGCCCGCCTCGGCACCAATGGGAACACCTGCTTTCTCCAGTGCCCTCACATCCCGGTAAATGGTACGCAGACTGATCCCGAACCGGTCGGCAAGTTCGGAAGCTCTTACCACCCTCTTGCTCTGAAGATGGATCATGATCGCATTTAATCGCTCTATCCGGTTCATCATAAACTCCAAAAGTCGGTATAATTAACTAACGAAGATAGCAACTTGTTGTTTCTGCAACCTGTGATAAAATCAGCCGGCTTTCAGAAGCATCAAAAAAGTATTCCTGAATCTGACCACTTTAAAGGTATAGTCTTTCGCCTTTGTACGGAGCAACATCGTGGTATACCGGATGCCAAAGCCCGACCAAATGCCCTTGTATTCGGAAATGATCATCCGAAGTCCCGCCCATTGCTGCATAACAGACACATCACCGTCCCTTACCGAACGGATCATTGACAGCAGTACGGGCTCCTTAAGCTCGTCGTTCTGATTATAGACCCAGATTTGCTGCCCTTGAAACGGGAGGACCGTACCAGGGATCCCTTCTGCATCTTCAATCAGATTCTCCCGGCTCATCTTACTGGCCATGGCGACACCTCCTGTCTCTGAAATCAGCTGTTTTCCCTTGTTTCTGTCCATAACTTCAGTTTATACCGACAAAGAAAATGCGGGAAAGTGACAACAGTATGTCAGCAGTATTTTTTCTTTTTCTAAATTTTTCTTCCCGGTTGCTGCAGCCCCAGCCGCTGGGCCACAATACTGATATAAAATAACTGGAAAGCGTGGTAAATCATAATTGGAACAAGGAAGAGGCTGGCGTAGGAAGTCCCTGACAGGAGAACACTCGAAAAAACGGAACCATGGATCAGCGACTTCTTGGAAGAGCAGAACAAGACGGTAATCCCGTCCTCCCGGTTAAAGTGCATGAGTCTGATCAAAAGCCCGGTCACCTCATAGATCAGGAAGAAAAGCCCGGTCACACATATGCCCAGCACCAGCAGTTCCCTGACACCTATACTGCCAAAGATGCCTCCGGTAAAAGAATCACTGAAGCTGTTGTAAACGATCGTCAGGATCACGGAACGGTCGAATAAACCAATATACCGGTTGTTCCGGCGGGCCCATTTGCCCAGAAACCGATGCATGGTGATTCCGGCAATGACCGGCAGAAGGATCTGGATAAACAGATCGCCGAGAGCCTCTGCAAACGAAAAAGCCACGCTTTGGTTTTCAAGAAAAAGCCCCATCCAGGCAGGAGTGACCAGGATCCCGATTACTCCTGAAATACTCGCATTAAAAATGGCCGTCGGGATATTTCCTTTTGCAATGGACACCATCACCACAGCCGACGAAACTGTCGACGGCAGCGCAGCCATGAAAAAAACGGCCAGCCAAAGCATTTCGTAAGGGGTATCGCGCAACAGCGGCCTGAAAAGGAGGACCACCAGGGGAAAAAGGACAAACGTGATGGATTGAATAAGAACATGCAGCCTCCAGTTGCTGAGGTCTCTGCTCATTTCCTCCGGACTTAACTTCAACCCGTAGAAAAAGAAAAGCAGCATGATGCCGTAGTGCACGAGAGTTTTCAGTTCAATGCGGCTGTCCTGGTCGCCGATACCCGGAAACAGGTAGGCCAGCAGAATCATCACAATAATGCCGATTATAAACCAGTCGGGGCGAAAACGCTTCATAAAACAGGGTTAAAGGGTTAAAGGTGACAAGGTAACAGGGTGATAAACTTGATGCTCCGGAGCACTTACTTATTGCCGGAAGGAACTTTCAGCCGGTCGCCTGTACCCTGAATCATGATGCGTTCCCAGTCCTTACCGTACCCCGGATGAGCAGGTCTTTTGGGAATGTTCTTTCCGTTCCCGTTGTCGGGCAGTTTCCGGTTTTCTGCAGCCTTCAGGTTTCCATCCATGTAGCGCATGAACAGATACCGGTAAAACTCCTTCCATTCAGCAACCAGGTTATTTCCTGCATTCACCGAATATGCCGTGAGGTAATCCCGCGCTTTTTCTGCGTCGTCGGCATAGAGCAAAGCCGCCTGCCTGTCTGTTGCAGTGACCTCGTCAAGAAATCGCTTTTCCAGCTTTTCCTGATATGCCTCAATTTCGGGATGGATCATGTCATATCGCGTATAAGCCCAGTTATTCACCTGGTTAAAGGTCCAGAAAGCCGACGTTTCCGACCAACTGATCATAGATCCGTTTCCCCAGGCATAGCTTTCGGGTATTTTTTTAATTCCGCAGTACATCGGAGCGTATACACAACCATCGGCATCGTCCACACCAAACCAAAAAATGCCGCCGACCGGCGAAGGCAGCCAGCTTCGCGATTGCGTTACAAAACTGTATCCGGTTTGCTGGGTGGCCACCGCCCGCTCACAGAGATAGGTTGCACTGTCGACTTCAAATTCCATAGGCCGCCAGCGGTATGGCAGTTTAAAGGGCCCGGCACCCGGGTCATTCCGCATGTCGAGCGGCGTATCTTCATAATGGTCGCGCATGGCAGCCATCACCTGCTGCAGGCTGACGGACGAATCGGGCTTGACCCATAAAGGCAAGCGGTTTGTCACATAGCCGTTTGGATTCCCGCTGTTATCACCAAACCTGTCATCATAACTGAACTGTCCCAGGACATATCGCGTGTATGTTTCATTCTCCCTGATCTCCCGGCTGATCTTCCTGAAAAAGGACCATACCCGGGCATCACAGTAGCGGGCGCCGCCGAAATTCAACGGATTATAAACATCCGAAAAACTGAAGGCCTCGTCTTTTCCTTTATAAAACCCGTATTTTTTTGCAAAGCTAATCACATCGGACGAATGATAAACCGTCTGTTTCGAATCGTCCCAGTTATTCTTCTTTTGAAACGGGAATGTCGTGATGCGGGCCTGATTGGCGTGTCCGCTGACATAGCCATCGGGAATAAGTCGGGCCACCCACACCGCTCCTTTTTCGTGTTTTCCTTTCCCGATCATTTCCATGATCCAGGCTTCCTGAGGATCGGAAATGGAAAATGACTCTCCCCCGGAAGCATATCCATACTGTGAAACCAGCTCCGTCATTACCCGGATCATTTCACGGGCAGTCTTTGAGCGCTGAAGTCCCACCCGCATCAGCGATCCGTAATCCAGGATCGCTCCCGGTTGCGAGCTCAGCGAATCCAGTCCGCCAAAAGTAGTTTCGCCCACCGCCACCTGGTGCTCATTCATAAATTGAATAACCGACCAGGTATGAGCCGCTTCAGGAATCGTACCCAGCCGCTTCCCGCTTTCGTAATGAAAAATCTCACATGGCGTCCCCGGCGGATGATCGGCGGCAGGGTAAAAGGCAATGGCACCGTAGCGGGTATGCGAATCTGCCGCATAGCTGATGATTACAGAACCGTCGGCGCTGGCGCCTTTGGTCACAATCAGGTTGGTGCAGGCAAAAATATCGGAAATGCCGGCCAGCCAGAGCAGCAGGCTGATGAGAAAACGGTATTTATCCATGAGAATAGATTTCCGGCAAAAATAGGAAAAATCAGCCTTCTCCGGAACAAAACATCCGGAATGACAGAAACCCCGTTGAACCGGCCGGTTAATTGACCTGGAGAACCTCGCCTATTTTCAGGATCTTATTGCTGGGAATATTATTGGAAACGCAGATTTTCTTGACGGTGGTATGATATCTTTTGGCAATTACCCACAGGTTATCGCCGCGGCGTACCACATGTTCCGATGCATCGTCTGTGCTGGCCAGCAGATCGGGCTGAACTTTGGTTCTACTTTTAAATCCTGCCGGGTCAGTATCAAACTGCCGGTCCTTATAGTAGATCTTATCGCAGCTAAGCGCACCGGTTTCAAAATCGATATACTTGCCCGAATCAAAAGGTTCACCCAAAAACCGCGTTTCAAAATGAAGATGATCGCAGGTAGCACGGCCGGTTCGTCCTCCAAGGCCAACCAGATCACCTGCCCGTACCGTATCATCCACAGCTACCCGGATGGTCTTCAGATGTGCATAAATCGTTTCCAGGCCGTTGGTATGGCGCACCACAACTACATTTCCGTACCCGCTGAAACGTTTGGCTACCCTTACCCGGCCGTCAAATGCACTTACAACCGGATCGCCCGAATTGAGTTTGATATCGGTTCCGGTATGCTGGCGACCGCCGCGCCGGCCAAACTTCGAGATAACTTTTCCTCTCACGGGAATAACAAAAGGGTTGTGATAAGCCCCCACAAGCGTCATTTCAATCGTCTCGCCCCTTGGCGGAAGGATTTGCTGGGAATAACGAAGCTGTGTTGAATTCCAGTTGTTTTTATAAAAATCGTCCAGTTCAGGCCTTAGCGAATCGATCGGCAAATCCTCTAGAAAACTCAGAAAAGAACAAATTTCGAGCTGATGTGAATTGGTACAAATATTATCTGTTAACCGGGGCTGGGCATGCAAATTGGCATACATCAGCATGCTGGTCAGCAGTATAAAAAAACGACACATCATAATCCTCAAATTTGGCTTTCTTTTTGTCTAAAATTTTAACACGGTTACGAAGTTAACTTTTTCGTTATTTATTTCCGCATTCTTTGTAAAAAAATATCGGTTTTTTGACAAGCATGTTCACCTTTTTATACTTTTGCGTCACTTTTTAAGGAGGGATATTCCAGACAATGAAAAACTTAGGTTTACACCGATTTTTCACGATTACAGCGTACGTCGTCATTGGCATTTTTGCCCTGACCGGGTTTGGGTTAACCAGTGCTTTTTTCGCCGTTAAACTTCACCTGACCGACGACCCCGGCGTGGTCGATGTCAACGACCGGTATTTTCAGGAGATCCGGGATAAGTACGGAAAGACTTCGCCGGAAAATGCCGACAGCATGGATTATGCTGAGGCCCGGCTGCTTTACCAGCTCTCCGTGTTGGAAAAATATTACCCTGCCAATGCCTGGTACATCCGGAATGCCTGGTACAGGAGCCACAATATCAGGGAAGTTCAGCGGATGTTGGAAGCAGTTAACCTTCACATGCAGGATAACGCCGCCTATCACGCAGAAGTGAGCCGTTTCAGCGATCAGGTCAGAAACGGGCAAGCCGGCATTCAGACAAAAAGTGTTTTCGAATGGATGAACATCCCGGAATGGCAGGATTTCAAGGTTGCTGTTGCAAAAGACAAGCACCTGATCGACTCGGTGGCCCGCGTGACCGGTGTTGAACCCCGTCTGATCGTTGCCGTGCTGGTTGGCGAGCAGATCCGGTTATTCAATTCAGACCGTGAAGCTTATAAGAAATGGATCGGGCCATTGAAAATTTTGTCCGTCGAAACGACTTTTTCCCTCGGCGTTACCGGTATCAAGGTTCCCACGGCACAGCAAATTGAAAGGAACCTGAAAGACAGCACGTCAATTTTTTATCTGGGAAAGCCGTACGAGAATCTGCTCGACTTCAAAACGGCAAATATTGAACAGGAACGCTTTGAGCGGCTAACCTCCTATAAAAATCATTTCTATTCCTATCTTTATGCTGCACTCAATGTCAAGCAGATGAAAGTGCAATGGGAGCGTTCGGGCTATTCCATCAGTGATCGTCCTGAAATTCTGGCCACCTTATTCAACATTGGCTATGAAGTATCTGTCCCCAAAAAGGAGCCGGTTGTTGGCGGCTCCGGCATTGATATCAAGGGGAAACGATATTCGTTCGGCTCGGTAGCCTATGAATTTTATTATTCGGGCGAATTATTCGACCTCTTCCCTTTTAAAAATGCCAAATTTGATTTTGAAGATGCGTAAATGTGCGCCCATCAGGTTCATTTGCAAGGTCTTCCTTTTTTCCCTGATCAGTTTCGGGGCAACTGCACAAGTCGCGCGGGTCAGCGATATTCCCTGGAAAAATCTGATGGAGGGCGTGTACTACGCAGAAGTCGATGCTCCGGATAAATCGGTCGTCAATGATTCAAAATTAACAATCCTGAAAATCGATACCCGGCAACTCGAATTTCAATTCCTCACCGCGTCGGAACATGGCCGGCGCATGCGCGCAGCGCCTGACTGGGCCGCTGAGTTCGGCCAGCACATCATTGTGAATGCCGGCATGTATAACTATAACCGCAGCCACACCAATAAAGGCTACATGAAAAACTACAACCATCTGAATAACCCGCATAAAACACTGAATAACAATGTCATGCTGGCCATGCATCCCAAAGATAAGACCAAACCTCCATTTGAGATTTACGATATCACCTGCCAAAAATGGGACTCCATCCGGCATTTGTACCATTCGTTTTGCCAGGGCATGCGCATGATCAGCTGCGAAGGGGAAGCCATGGCATTCAGCAAACGGCCCGACCAGTCGTGCAGCATGGTCGTGGCGGCAACCGACACCCTCAGAAATCTCTATCTTGTTTTTACCCGTTCCCCTTACACCCATCGCACTATGATCGGCTACCTGCAGCAGTTGCTTCCGGGTATCCGCACAACCGTTTATCTGGAAGGAGGTCCGGAAGCAAGCCTTTACATTAACACCGGAGATACGGTCATCACCAAATACGGCAGCTATATTTCCAATACGCGCGCCAACGACGATAATGACCACTTTTGGGAAATTCCGAACGTGATCGGGATCAGGAAGAAACAGACACAAGACACAAGTATCAAGACACAAGAAGGCAGCAGGGTGGCAAGATGACAGGGCCTCAAGGTAAAATGGCATGGAGCACAGAGGATAGGACATAGCGGAAGTAAGCATCCTGACCATTTACCCTATAACCTTTTCACCCTCCACCCGTTCTCCTTGTTTCGGTCTCCGGTTTCCTGTTTCCGGTCTCCGTCTACCTTCCCCATTTCTTATTGGGTTTGGCGCTCATCTCAAAGATCAGCTCGCCTCCGCCGGCAATATCTTTCTGCAACAGCGTCACCGAATTGAAAGGTTTCCCGTTCAGGCTTGCGGACCGGATATAGCTATTTTTATCAGACAGGTTGTTGGCTTTCACGCGGAGTGTTTTACCCGCTCCAAGCTGAATGACAGCCTGCTTTACTGAAGGCGAGCCGACGGCATATTCGCCCGATCCCGGACAAACCGGATAAAATCCAAGCGAGGAGAAAATATACCAGGCCGACATTTGTCCGCAGTCGTCGTTACCGCAAAGTCCGTCAGGCTTGTTCAGGTACATCGTGTTCACGATCTGGTGAATCCTTTCCTGGGTTTTCCAGGGTTTCCCCGCCCAATTGTACATGTAGGCAACATGGTGGCTGGGCTCATTCCCGTGCACATAGCAGCCAATCAAACCTTCGCGGGTGATATCTTCCGTTTCGGCAAAATACTTGTCGGGCATGTACATGGTGAAAAGCGAGTCGAGGTGTTCGCAAAAGCGGTCGTTCCCGCCCATCTTGCCGATCAGTCCGGGGATATCGTGCGGAACATAGAGTGAATAATTCCAGGAATTTCCTTCGATGAACCCTTCATTGGCCGTGTGCATCGGGTCGAAAGGTTCTTTCCAGTTCCCTTTGCTGTCTTTTGCCCGCACAAAACCTTTCCCGTCATCAAACAGATTTTTCCAGTTTTCAGCACGCTTTTCAAACTCCGCCGCAATGGATGTTTCGCCCAGTGACTTGGCCATTCGGGCAACGGTCCAGTCGTCGTAAGCATATTCGAGGGTGATTGAAGATCCTACAATATTTTTGTCGTAAGGAACGTAGCCCAGGTCCATGTAGTCGCCTATGTTGGCATAGGGCCGGTGGCTGGCCGAGGCAACGCAGGCTGCCAGCGCCCGCTTCCCGTCAAACCCGCGGATGCCGTTCATCCAGGCATCGGCGATCACCGGCACGGCATGGTAACCGATCATGCACCAGTTTTCATTGCCAAAGTGGCTCCACACCGGCAGAATGTGATGCACGCTCTGATCATAATGGGCGAGCATCGAGTTGATCATATCAGAGGTACGCTCCGGCTGGATCAGCGTAAACAGCGGATGAAGGGCCCGGTAAGTATCCCAAAGGGAAAACACGGTATAATTCACAAATCCTTCGGTCTGGTGGATGTTATGATCCAGTCCCCGGTATTTGCCGTCCACATCCATATATTGCACCGGATTGATCGCCGTGTGGTAAAGCGCCGTATAGAAGGTCGTCTTTTTTTCCGGTGAAGCATCGATTACAATCCTGCTAAGCTCCTTCTGCCACTGCTCCTTTGCCTGTGCCCGGATCCGGTCAAAGTTGAAATCGGGCGCTTCGGCCTGCAGGTTTTTGACAGCTCCCTCCGTACTTACCGCCGAAAGCGCCAGTTTGATACCGATCTGCTCCCCTTCGTCAGTTGCAAAATCAAAATGTGTCCGCAGCTTCTTTCCCGCCATCTCCGGAAAATTATGCCCTTCGTCAAACCGCCGCCAGAAACCTTTATAGATCAGTTTCTCATCATTCTTGCAGCCGTAACTTTTAAAAGGTTTTGAAAATGCCATAGCAAAATACAGGTAGTTTGTCCGGGCCCATCCCCGGGTAATCCGGTAGCCGGTGATCAGCGTATCGTTTTCAACCCTGACGTACGACCATAAAACCTTCCCGTCATAATTATAAATGGCATGATCCAGGTCCAATAAAATATGGGCCTCATCGCTTTTGGGAAAGGTATAGCGGTGAACACCGGTGCGGGCTGTTGCTGTCAGCTCCGCTTTGATCCCGTAATCATCGAGCATCACCTGATAATAACCCGGTTCGGCTTTTTCCGTTTTATGGCTGAAACGGGAGCGGTAACCACTTTCTGGATGTTCGGCCGTTCCGGGATTCAGTTGCAGTTTTCCGACGGTAGGCATCACAAGGAAATCGGAGAGATCCGAATGCCCGGTCCCGCTGAAATGGGTATGGCTGAATCCCACGATGGTTTTGTCGTTGTACTGGTAACCGGCGCAGTACCGGTATACCTCCGGATTATACCGGCCATTAACCGCATAGGGAATCGTATCAGTATCCGGACTCAGCTGCACCATCCCGAAAGGGACACATGCCCCCGGAAAAACATGCCCCATCTCCTTTGTCCCGATCATCGGATCCACATAACGCGTCAGATCCTCCTGCGGTTGGGCCGCCAAATGCAAACCAGCTGTGAATAACAACATCCCCGCTATCGCTACCTTCATCTGTTTTCTTTTGAGAGTTAAACGTCAAAAAAAAGCGCTGCATTGCGCAGCCTGTAAATGAACAGGCGGCCGGTCATGACAACCAGCCGTCTGTTTGCTGCTAATAATCCAAAATTACCGGCATTTTCAATAAATTGTACCATGCCGGAGGCAAAGACTTACAAATTTTTTCACCCGTTCGGGAGTCACATCATGTTGGAGGATATGCGCCGGCGCGATCATATAACCACCTTCCTTCCCGAGCACTGTTATTTTTTCAATGATATCCCGCTCAAGCTCTTCATCACTGCCGTTCGGAAGCAAATCCTGCTGGTCGATAGCCCCCCAAAAGGCAAACTGCCCGCCAAATGCGCTCTTCATCTCTTCGGGTGAATGCCCCGGAACGCCTGGCTGGACCGGATTGAACACTTCAAAGCCAATTTCCCGGATATCGTCCAGGAGTTCACTTACGGCCCCGTCACAATGCAGGATCGGAATGACAGCAGGGTTGGCAGCCTTAAAGATGTCGACCATTTTCTTGTAAATGGGCTTGAGTTGCTGGCGGAAAATTTCCGGCGGAAGGATCAGGCTGGTCTGCGTACCAAAGTCATCGCCAAACCAGATAGCATCCACGCCCCGGCGGATCAGTTCCAGTCCTACCTTTGTCTGGAAAGCAGCACAGGCCTCGAACAACGGGATGACATATTCCGCCTCCATCATCATGTCGATGAGCAGCTTTTCCATTCCGGCCAACTGATGTGCCAGTGAAAACACGGTTACTTCAATATCACCGATAATGAGGTACTGATCTTTATACTTTTTTATTAATGCCTCGGCATCGCGGTACCGGCCCGGGGCATAGGGATCGGGAAACCGGAATACTTCAATATCGGCCTGTGTTTCGGCATGTGCCAGAGGATATGCTGCCACCTCCACATAAATGCTTCCCTGGCGCATCCGCATGCCGTACTCATTGAGCCAGGTTCCGTCTGCATGTTTAACCACCTTATAGTTGTCCGAAACAGAAGCGCCAGTGACCACCACATCGCTGCCCATGGCCACACGAAGTTCGTTGGCGCTGATCCGGTAGGTCACGTCCTCATAAAGATTTTCAGTGTAATGTGCCGGGATACCCGTTTCCTTTGCGAAATGGTCGGCGAGTTGCCGGCAAAGCTCAAACTGAACAGGCACCCGGTCAGGTAGCCCGGGCAGTCGTCTAAAAGCTTTCAACACGCGTTCACGTGGTGTCATAAAAATTGGTTTATCTGGTTTTTTTGTCTCTCGTTGCTCAATCAATGGCTCCGCTCTGCATCGGTCCGGACAGGTCCCGCGTAGCGGTGCTCTCAACTTTTCCCCTGAACTCCAGCCGGATCACCGAGGCAACCGGATCGGGAGCGTTTGCCGGGACTGCAATTTCCCACTGGCCTGCCTCCTGACCGAATCGAAGCCGCTTGCCTGTTGCCAGCAAAGAAGCGGAAAGCAACCGGGCATTCGCATGCGGAATGCTGATTTTTCCGTCAGCAGGCCAGTTAAAGACCGAAAGATACAAAACAGTTTTGTTTCCGGAGCTCTTTTTTGTAGATTCTCCCCACGGCAGGTCGCCCAAAGGACCAGCTTCCGTTCCGTAGATCGCTTCGCCGTTCAACTTCATCCATTTCCCGATCTCTTCCAGCCGCTTTACGCTTTCCTCCGGAAAGGTGCCATCGGGTCTGGGGCCGATATTGAGCAAATAATTGCCTCCCCGCGATGCGATGCGGACCAGGTTGCGGATCAGCATTTCAGACGATTTCCACCCATGGTCAAACTCCTTATATCCCCATGATCCGTTCATGGTCATGCAGGTTTCCCAGTTCTGTCCGTTCACGGTCTTCCGGTCGGGGATGGCCTGTTCGGGTGTTTTCGTGTCGCCCGGGAAGTCCGGATGCAGCCGGTCGTTGGTGATAATGCCGGGCTGAAGCATCAGCAGTTTTTCAAGTTTGGCGGCTCCTTCAGCGCTTTTCATCTGTGTGGCATAGTCCCACCACAGGACCGATACTTCACCATAGTTGGTCAGCAATTCTCTTATCTGCGGTACGGCAATCCGGTCCACATATTCATCGAAGGTAGCCGTCAGTTGAATGGGATCCCAATGCCCGTCGTGCTCTTTGGTGTATTGGTCGATGCGCGTCGAATCGGGATTGGGCCAGCCTTCACGCATCAGCCGCCGTGCAGCAGACCCACCGGGATGAGTCCAGTCGACCGCCTGTGAATAATAAAAACCCAGCCTGATGCCGTACTTCTTACAGGCGTCAGCCAGCGGTTTCAGCAAATCCTTACCGTAAGGCGTGGCGTCCACCACATCCCAGTCGGTTGCCTTGCTGTCAAAAAGTGCAAAGCCATCATGGTGCTTTGCCCCGACAATCAGGTACTTCATGCCGGCGTCATGGGCCATTTTTGCCCAGGCATCGGGGTCATATGCCTGCGGATTAAATTCTTTGCCCTTTTCACGATACTCGGCAACCGGTATTTTGCAGCGGTTCAGGATCCAGGCTGCATCGCCCCGGGCCTGGCGGTGTCCCTGGTAAACGCCTCCGTAAAGAGAATACACGCCCCAATGAATAAACATCCCGAATTTGGCCTCGTGCCACCAGTCGAGGCGGCCGGCATCTGCTTTTTGTGCACCCGTGAATCCGGAAGTCAGCATCAGGACGATGATCAGAAAGCTTAATTTTCGCATGTGTCTGGTTTAATTGATTCCGTCATTCTTAATCCAAAGGGGACTTCACTTCAGAAATGAAGCCTTCTCCCCTCTTCGTTGACACAACCGGCAGTCCTGATGTCGCCCGATGGTGCCACAGAACTGATTTCCCGGCCCGAGGTATTGAAGAACGAATTGTTTAGCCCGACATTCCGGCAAGCGGATAAGGCCAGCCCGCGGCTGCCGTCAGTGGCCAAACTCTTTACATGGATGGCCCGGATGGTTAAGCCGGTGCAATTCCGGTACGATTGCACATCGCCGCAGGCGTCAAAGAGGTTGATCCCCTCGATGATCACCGCCGAGCATCCGTTCATGGCAATCAAAGCCGGCCTGATCTGAGCAGACGCGTCCTGCAGGTATCCCTCCTGGACCTGTGTGCGGATATGATCCAGCACTGCACTGCCCTGTCCTTCAATGACACCTTTCCCGGTGATGCCAATGCTGTCGCAGGCTTCCGCCACAATCAGCGCTTTCACGCCGTCAACGGCATCATATTCATATACAGACGGGGCAGCTACCAGCACCGCACCTTCTTCAAGATGGATGGTCACATTCGAACGAAGCTGAATACTTCCGGTCAGGTAACGACCAACCGAGAACACCAGGCGTCCTCCCCCCTTCGAGCTGATCAGATCGACAGCTTTCCGGATCGATCCGGTGTTCAGCGTAACACCGTCCGACTTCACGCCAAACAAGGAGGCTTTGTAATCCTTCGCGGCCATGGTGAGCGTACAACAAACCAAAAGCACGACCGCATATATTTTCTTTTTTATCATGATTTGCATGTTTAATCTTGTTTAATCTCTACCTGTTCCGACCGGTGTTGAAAAATCTGTTCTTTATCCCGGCCTTCCGGTTCATTGAACAAGGTACCTTTAAATACCGCACGCTTCACGTCATCAATCACGATCGCCGGGCGATAGTCTTTTTTCAGGGCCGTCAGTTTCACATTCTCAAAGCTGATTCCTTCGGCATGGCGGATATAAAAGCCCCAGGCAGGCAGCTCCTTGAACTGCGAGAACTCGGGATAAGCCGTCCGCATTTCGGGAATGCTGTCGAGCTCGGCGGGTGTAAGGCCGCGCCTCGCGTAGTAGGGATTGCCTGCCCCCGGATATATAATTTCGATATTTTTCAGGGTTACATCCTGAATTTTGTAGTCCGGCAGTCCGATGATGCTGGCCGGAGAAATATTCCGGGGCAGGTCTTCAACGGGTCCTTCATAACTGTATCCGGCGTCGGGCTTACCAAAAGGCACCTCGGCATAAACGTTCGAGATCACAATGTTCTTCATGTAGGGCTTCTTGCCCTTGCTCCAGCGGTCACCAATCCGCAAAAAGATCACATTCCCGGTATTGATGGAGCGGACGCTGTCGATCACGATGTTCTCGATCTCACCCCCGTCGACGGCTGCAAAAGTGATGGCCGAGCGGAAGGTGTCGAAGATGGTCAGGTTCTTCACCTTAAAATTTTTGAAACCACCGCGCGAAACGGTACCGAATTTCAGTCCGTTGGCGCTCGACCGGCCCACGCAGTTTTCCACGACCACATTCCGGCAAATCTTTGTCGCATCGTGCGATTTAAAGCAGATCACATCGTCGGCCGCATCGAAGTACGAGTTTTTGATCACCACCCCGTCGCAGTCGACCACGTCGATGCCGTCGTTGTTCCAGTAGGCTTTGCTGTCAACATAAATACCGTCGACATAGAGATTTTTACATTGGTCGTAGGTCTGGTTCCAGCTCGCCGGATCGCGCAGGGTAATCCCGGTGATGGTCACATTTTCGCACTCGCGGAAATACACGTTCTGCGGACGGTTGGTCTCATTGGGGCGATCCAGCTTAAGGGGATCTTCGTAAATACCCCGGTGAATGTAGCTCACCATGTTATTGGCGGTGATAAACCCGCGCCCGTTGATGGTGCCTTTGCCGGTGATGCCGATGTTTTGCTGATTCACGGCGAAAATCATCGACATCCAGCCAATTTTTTTGTCTTTCACATAATCGAACGGATTGACCGAACCCATCAGCGTAGCCCCGTAGTTTAAATGGAGGGTCACATCCGACTTGAGATAAATGCTTCCCGTTACCCAGTTTCCCGGATCAAAAACGAGGCGGCCGCCTCCATTCGCACTGATATAGTCGATGGCAGCCTGAATACTCCTGGTATTGAGTGTCACGCCATCGGCTTTTGCCCCGAAATCGGCTGCCTTATAATCCCTGGCCAGACCGTCAAAGGCCAGAAACACTAAAAAGATCTGTAAAATATGTTTTATTCTGATCATACCCTGCTCCTTTCGATTAATACTCCTTCTTTGTAATTCCGCTCGACCGGTACGTATGCAGCTGCTTTTTCCCTCGTCCAGGCTCCTGGTATTTAACGTTGATGAATGTGGCGCCCTTCACATCGTCAAGCACAATGGCCGGACGGTAATCGGGTGACTTTACGGTCAGCGTCACATGCTCAAGCGTGAGATCTTTGGCGTGGCGCACATAGAATCCCCATGCCGGGAGCTCCTTAAACTGGGAGAACTCAGGATAGGAGGCAGCCATTTCGGGAATGCTGTCCAGGTCGGCAGGCCGGATTCCCCGGCAGGCATAGTTCGGGTTGCCTCCGGCTCCATACACGATCTGAATGTTCTTCAGCGTAACCCCGGTAATATCCTGGCCGGGAAGCCCGACGATGGCTGCCGGAGAAAGATTGCGCGGCAGATCTTCGACCGGCCCTTCATATTCATAACCGGCATCGGGTTTTCCGGCCGGAATTTCCGCATACAGATTTTGAATGGTGATGTTGTTCATGCTGCCCGTTCGCCCTTTATTCCAGCGGGCACCGATACGGAGAAAAATGGCATTCCCCGTGTTGTATGCATTCAGACTGTCGACCAGGATATTCTCCACCAGTCCGCCGTCGGGCGTGGCAATGGTGATGGCCGACCGGAAGGTGTCGTACACTTTATTATTAATGATTTTGAAATTGCGGTATCCTCCCGAGCTTACCGTGCCAAATTTGATGCCATTGGCGCTCGACCGGGCCACACAGTTCCGCACTTCCACATTCTCACACATCTTTGTGGCATCGTGCGATTTAAAACAGATGGCATCATCGCTGGCATCGAAAAATGAATTGGTAATTTTGACATTCCGGCAGTCGACCACATCCAATCCGTCGTTATTCCAAAAGGCTTTGCTGTCGACCGTGATCCCGTCAATCACCAGGTTTTCGCATTGATCATATAGTTGCACCCAGTCGGCTGCATTTTTGATCAGGATTCCGGAGATGTTCACGTTTGTGCATTCCCTGAAACAGATTGCTTTGGGCCGGCGTTTGGCGGGCCGGTCCAGCTTCATTTCATCGTGCAGGATCCCTTTATGAACCTGATCGATTAAATTATAAGCCACTTCGCGCCCCTGCCCGTCGATCACCCCTTTCCCGGTGATCCCGATGCTGTCGGCTTTCAGGGCATACACCAGCGCATTCCAGGGTGACTCAATGTTGTAATCGTAAATGTTGGTCGAGCCCACCAGGATGGCGCCCTCCTTTAAATGAATGGTGACATTCGATTTCAGTTCCAGCGACCCCGTCAGATATCGGCCCACGAAAAACACGAGCTGCCCGCCCCCGTTTTCGTGGATGTAATCGATCGCCTTTTGAATGGCCGTGGTATTCAGCGTTGTTCCGTTCGATTTGATTCCAAACAGCGAAGCGTTATAATCTTTCGCGGCAAGCTGTAACGGACCGGAAAGAGCAAGCATCAATAAGGTAATTATGAATCTGTTCATCTTTTGATGGATTTTAGTGATGGTTAAAAAAGCGTTACCGGTCCGACGAGCCCCATTGACTGGATTTCCTGCGGACCGCTTTTCCGGTTAATGAACCGCTGAACGACCTTGTTATCGGTCATCGTCCGCATGTAGTTACCCATGATGGTGGTCACATGAACTTCGATCTGATTTTGCCCGGCCTGCAGCAGTGCTCCGACTGGATAAATCCGGTTGCCATACCATTTCACGCCGCACGACTTGCCGTTCACGAACAGTTCCGATACGCCCCATACTTTACCCAGATTAAGCCAGCCTGGCTGGTTTGCCGGCGCTTCAATGGTGCATTTATAAACCGCGGTTCCCGTGAAATTGACATGTTCCGTGTCTTTCAGATCTTTTAGTTCATCCATTTGCATAGTCTTCACCTGATTTTCAAGACTGTGTCGAAGCTCCACCTGCCAGTTTTTCAATACACTGTTACCCGGACCCGACACCGGGACCGGTTTCCACTCCGGACCCTTTTTATCCCGGTCAAACAGGATGATCCGCGACTCTGCCGGCCCCAGATCGAGGTCGAACTGCCCGTCCTGCAGATTGATCCGGAACCGGTCGCCGCTTTCTGCATTCCAGATCCACCCATACCGCTTCCTGGTAATCTCTTCCGGGAACGTGATCCGGGTTTGGTGTGCCTGGTGCATATGTGCATTGGCAAAAAAGAAAATCTCGTTCTTTTTGTCGTCCTGATAGCGGGTTTGCATCACGAACCGGTCCGGATTTTCAATGGTCAGGTAATGCGGCAGGTTGTACTTCAGCATAAGCTCCTGATACCATTCGAGGAAGCGGTTGTCTTCCGGTTTGCGGAGCAGGACAAAGCGATCGGGGAAGGCCTGCAGTTTTCTGACCCATTCCTGAATTTCGGCATCACGCTGCTGGTAGTTGAGCAATCCCAGTGATTTTTCCGGGTATTTTTCGATGCAGAACACGCGGCCTCCTCCCGACACAAATTCATGGAGTTTGGCCAGTGTTTCCGGGCTCGTGCCGGTCACTTCACACAAAAACAGCACACCATACTTCCTGGGCCCGCAGCACAGTTTTCCTTCTTTCACGGTGGCGTCTTTCAGAATGATCTCCGTCACATAGTCGGCGGCGCCTCCTGTTTTATTGATCGATTCCCAGATGATTGACGTATAGGGTACATTCAGTTTTTCCGGGAAAGGATCGGTCTGCACGCCCATCTCGCCCCACATGTCATAGTTGGCCGGGAGAATGGCCATATCGGTGTACATGTCGGCATGCTGCAACAGCGACGAAATACGGGCCTTGTATTGGTTCAGGTACCTGAAATACGGCCACCAGTTGTTTTTCTCATTGTAATAGGAACCGTACTGAACCCAGCCGGGGAAGGGCGCTTCAGCCGGCGAATAGTTAAATCCATGCCAGATGGAATGCGTGATGCCCGACATCAGGCTTTGGTCGGAGCCAATCTTGAGCAACTCCAGGGTGGTATTAAATACCAGGTAAGTGTTTGTCATCTCCTCGCAGCTCACAATCCTTTTCCCCGTGAGGTGGGCAGCCGACGATACGTATTTGTTGATCATGGTATACCCTCTTCCGCGGCGATAGTCTTCGTCCGACATTTCCTCACCAAGACGGTGCTTCAGCCAGTTTGTAGTCCATGATTCGCCTTCGGGAATGTCATATCCCAGGCTGGTTTCGAGTGGGAAAAACCCTCGTCCATAGGCCTGTGCACGCGATTTTACCTGCTGGTCTCGGCACCACTGCAGATGGGTTTGGGTGAAACGCTCATACAACAGTTCGGCCTTGGTCAGTTCAAAGTCAAACCGCACGCGTTTGATGATTTCGGTAAATTCGGGCGTTTTGGTCACCCCGTACTTTTCGTCGACCACTGCTCCGAGGCGGCCTACCTTAAACATCGTGAACGGCAGATATGGCATGACGTCATATCCCCTGCGTTTCTTAAATTCCTCTGCCAGATCATCATTCCAGTTACATCCCTCCAATTCCATCGAGTCGGTGAAAAATGCCCGGAGATGATCAGCAAGCGGTCCTGTTTTCTGCTGAATGGTATTGGACATATGATCCAGGTATTTGCGGACTGCCTTTTGATCCATATGATTGAGGATCGGACCGGCTGCCCCCGGCGCCCCGTTGATTACACTGGCAAAGGAATCGATCCGGACCAGGGCGTACAGCACATGCTTTCCTTCAGGTATTTTTACCCGGATAATTTCATCCTTGCACTGCTCCGAAAGATCAATGACTTGTTCCAGGCTGCCCATCGGATCGGGAACCAGTTTCAGGGAGATGATCTCATAGGTGCGTCCCGGATAAGTGACCGACACACCGGGATTCACAGCATTGGAGATATGGTATTGCGAGATTTCGTAATCCAGCGGACCCTCAATTTTCTCGGCATTGATGATCAGCACCTTGGCCCGCTCGTCGCGTTCAAGGGTCTCTGATCCAAAAGGCCAGCCCGAACCGACGATCAGGTCGCAGGTCAGGCCCAGCTTCTTTGCTTCGCTAAAGGTGACCTGTAACATGTTGATCCATTCATCACTCAACCACTGCAGCGATTTTTTACCCAGGTCATCGCCACTTGAAGGAAACTCGATCGGGTTGATCTCCACTCCTCCGATACCGGCATCCTTCAACAGCCGCAGTTCCCTGATCAGCTCAGCAGCTTCAATCTTGTCGCCGTTCCACCACCACCGGACAAACGGATGATAAACGGGGTCAGGATCCCTGAAAACCCGGTAGCGGTCAGTGTCAACACTTAAGTCACCCGGCCTTAGAGCCGTTTTCCCTAATACAGGAACTGTTCCTGCGGCAAAGCATCCGGCCGAAAGCACGGCGCTTTGAAGTATAAAGTTTCGTCGGTTCATCTATTTTAGTATCAAATTTCAAAACAAGATCAAGTTGCGCGGAGCATAGAGCACAGCGCCTGATGTACAGTAATCTTTATCCCATACTCCATGCGCTTTGCTGGAAAATTTACGATACAGGCACCGTATACGCAATCCGCCTGTTAAATTTTGAGGTCGCTGTATCCGGTTCCCGGAAGCGGCGATCAAAAAAAGGGCGGGGCACAATGCTCCGCCCTTCCGTTTATTGCAATTTATTAATTGTTCTGTTCACATAACGGATTGTACAGCATCTCTTCGTCAGGTATTTTCAGCGTCATGTCAGCAACGCCGTAGGCGGTTTTGTTGACATGGTTCGCGGAACCGGCACGGTCGACTGCAATTCCCCAACGTTTGTTGTTGAAGAATTCGCGGCCGTTTTCACCCCATAACTCAATACGGGTTTGTAGCTGAACCATTTGCAGCGCGGTCATTCCGTTCATCGACGGATATGTGTCGCAGGTTAAAGGCGTAGCGCCCGTTCGGGTGCGGGCCGCCAATAAGATATTCAGGGTTGTTTTGGCTCCGGTCGGATTATTATCCTGCGCCAGCGCTTCGGCTTTCATCAGCAACACCTCAGAAGTACGCATATAAAAACAGGTAACGGTCCCCACCTGCTTTTTATCATTATTTCCGATGCCATGCGTGGCCGCAAATTTCAGATTCGTATATGCCGGAATATATTCCACTACGCTGTTGGTAGGATAGGTATAATCGCCAAAGGCCGTCGCCATGAAGCAGTCCTTACGATAATCGCTGGGATCTATTTTTTCATATAAGCGGTTATCAATTCTGGCATAGCCTTTACTCAGGCCCCCATATCCTTCTCCAAACGGGTTCGTCCAGCTGTTATGAGCTGTCAGCGCCTCTCCTATGGGCCATCCCAGGATCACCTCCGGATTCACATTATTATAGAGAAAACCATTGGTCTCAGGGCGGATCTCGGGGTTAGTCGCCGTGCCTACGTTGTTCACCCCGCCATAGACGCTTTGTCCCATTAATGTCGGATATTTTGCTAAAATATCGTCGCAGGCAGAGACTGCTGTGTCCCAGTCGCCCGTGATCAGCGATACCCTTGCGAGGATGAACTTGGCAACAGAGAGATCAATATCGGTCAGCGTCGTTGTCGTATACCCTTTTTCTGCTCCTTCAAACAATTGAATCGCCTTGTTCAGGTCATTCTTAATGAAATTGTAGGTTTCGGCGGATGTAGAGCGGGCCTTATATGCCTGAACAGGTGAATAATAATCATACAACATCAGGCCGGATTTGTCACTTCCGCCCTGCAGATAAGCATCCTGATAATTCTCCATCAGGTAAGCATAAGCATAAGCGCGAACCACCAGACCCCTGGCTTTGTATTCCATTAACTTTTTTGTAGTCCCCACGGTTTCGTCGTCCAGGTAGTTCAGCATTTTGTTGGCGGTGGTAATGATTGACCACATGTGATGCCAATAATAGCCATTCTTGTCGACCGACTGCGATGTAAAATCGCGCAGGTAGTATTCGTCTGCACCAAATATACCCAACGTTTGATTGCCAAAAATTATATCATTTCCCTCGAGGCTCCTCATATAATCCAGCCCCTGACAGGAACGATAACGACCATCCGCCGTTCCTCCTCCGCTGATACCGCTGGCATTGAATTGTTTCGGCATTGCGTTTGCCATACCCGACATGATGATGTCGATTGCAGCCTCGTCACCTGAAGCCAGGATTTCTTTGATCTGTTCTTCCGTGATGCTGTTGGCAGGTTCCAGTTCCAACTGGTCTCCACATGATAACAGGACCAAACCTGCAAGAAATACTATTCCGATTATATAATTCTTCATATTTTACAGACTTTTTAAACGTTTATAAATCCAGGTTAACGCCAAATGAAATAGTGCGCATGGAAGGATAGGTATAAGCACCTACTTCAAAACCGCCAACCAGCGACATACGCGGATCGATACCCGAGTGGGAAGTGACCATCAGGAGGTTATCGGCCGAAACATACAGCCTCATGTTATTGATCCGGTATTTCTGCAAAGCTTTCTTCGGGACGGTATAGCCCAGGGTAATATTCTTCAGGTTCAGATAAGTAGCGTCAAACAAGGCCATATCGGTGTACAGCCAACTCCCGAAGGTAGATCCGTCGGCATAGGAATCGCCATAGAGGGCCATGGGAAATTTAGCATCGGTATTTTCCGGAGTCCAGGTATTCCCGATCAGTTCGGCCGACTTGGGGGCACCAATATTCCCGCTGCGATACAGGTTATTCCCATATTCGGTGCTGTAGAACTTTCCGCCGATCTGATAAGCCAGCATGCCGGTAAAGTCAAAGTTCCTGAAACGGAGCGTTGTACTGAAACCTCCAATCCAATCCGGAATGGCATCACCTACTTCGTAACGGCTGGCCAGAGAGTAATTGGTTGTCTTCACATCAGTCCCAACTTCCGCATCCGGAAAATTACTGTCGCCTGCGGTCACTTTGTGATAAAAGAGGGGAAGTCCGGTACTTTGATCCACGCCGGCATATTTATACAGGTAAAGATTGTAAAAATCCTTCCCCTCACCACGCAGGTAAGTAATACCCGAAGACGTTCCGCCTCCTGCCGCACTCCAGGCGTCGGTCGTTGCGGTATAATTTCCGTCGAGCACGTCCGAGGCGATATTATCAGGAAAATCAGTCAGCACCGTCGAGGAATGCGTTCCGTTTAGCGACACGGTCCAGAAAAGATCTTTACTCTTGATGATGTCGACATTTAATTCAACCTCAAATCCCCGGTTCCGGATTTCACCCGAGTTCCGGGTGATGGTTGACTGGCCAAGTGGAATAGGCAATGGGTTCAGCAAAGAAGGCATCATAGGTCAGTTTGTTATAAATGTCGAAGGTTCCGTGAACCCGGTTAAAAAAGCCAAAATCGATTCCGGCGTCAAGAATTTTGGTCTTTTCCCAGGTCAGGTTGTCAATAACATAACCTCCCGGATTTAAGGTATACGAAGCAGGAATACCGTTCCCGCCGGTTGTTGAAGTATAAGTCGCGCCATACGACCAGGTCTGATAACCGGAATAGGTGCCAACGCCGCTCTGATTCCCGATAAGACCGTAACTCGCGCGCACTTTCAGGTTGTCCAGCCAGTTTTTTGTATTGTTCATAAAGCTTTCCGCCGATATTCGCCAGCCTCCGCCGACCGACCAGAAATTTCCCCAGCGGTCTTTATTGTATTTAAATTTGGACGAACCGTCGCGACGTGCAGAAAACTCAGCATAGTATTTTTCATCAAACACGTAATTGAAACGGGTCAGATAACTTTCCATGGCAGTTTCTGATTCATTTCCGCCAGGCGACGAAAATGTTCCGCCGGTATAACGGCCAACAAAATTAGCAAACGTAGCAAAGCCGTCGACCAACTCATATGCAGAATTGTAATACAGGGTCTCAAAATGGTATTTGTTAAACTCATGTCCCGCCAGAGCGTCCAGATGATGCTTACCAAAAGCACGGCTATAATTCAGGAGTTGCTGCGTGTTCAGGATCGTTACATTCTGATAAATCTTACCGAAAGCTCCGGTTCCTGCCGCCTGACCGGTTTCACTGTTCCAGTAACGCGTTCGGGTTTCATGATACTTTTCAAAGCCCAGGTTAGTCGTAAATTTCAGATTCTTCGTTAATTGGATGTCAGCGTAGGACCGGGTAATGATATCACTTGATTTCCTAACATCCATATCCTTTTCCAGCATGGTCAGCACGTTGGTCGAAGAAAGCGAAGTTGATGTTTTTCCCAACGGTGAATAGGTATCGCCGGCAGCGACATGAACCTTGCGTTCGCCGTTTTCATAAATATAATCGCCGTTTTCATCTCGGGCATACAACTGGATCAACTGGTTCTGCCCGTTAATATAACGGAAAATATTAGCCGTTGCCGATCCCGGGTTACGGCCGTAGCGGGTGGCGGGGGATTGGGTTTCCCGGTAAGAATAAGATACGTTGGTCCCTATTCTCAACCAGTCATACAACTGTGCATTCAGGTTCGACCTGCCATTGTATCTGGCAAACTCAGATCCAAGGATATAGGATGGATCTTCGAGGTAACCTAATGAGAAAAAATAATCCATTTTATCGCTTCCGCCACTTGCAGAAACATTGTATTCCTGCCGGAAGTTATTCTTTAACAAATGTTTATCATAATCATCATCATAAAGAAAGCGGGCATTCGGATTCAGCTTGCCATCGGGATTAACCAGATAAGCTCCCGACATGGTGGCACTTGATGTCGCACTGCTGCCGTCAGGGGTATAAACAGCCCCCGGGACATCATACAACATCCAATTACCCAATGCGTTACGCGCAAAGGTACTTGTCGACCCCGTATAATTAAACAAGTGAGCGCTGGCAAATTCGGCAGCAGCTTCATGCGTCATGTTTGGATTTTGCACATTGGTGGAATAATTGGCTGAAAGCCCGCTGCTATTGCCAAACCGAGCTGAGTTGTAAATAGCCTGCCAGGTGTATTCATAAATATCTTTCGGATCCGATATTTTGTCATACTGATAAGGTCCGACCTGGTTAACGCCCCACCGGCCTTCAAATGAAATCTTTGTCTCCCCTTTCGAACCCTTCTTCGTTGTGATCAGGATTACTCCGTTTGCCCCGCGCGAACCGTACAAGGCTGTAGATGCAGCGTCCTTCAGCACCGTAACGCCTGCAATATCTTTTGGATTAATTGTTGAGAGCGGGTTATCATGCTGCGCAGGAACACCGTCAATAACCACCAGGGCATTTGAATTGTTCTGGCTTGACGACCCCATCCCCCGGATCCGGATTCCCATATCCAGCCCTGGCTGTCCGTCTATCGATGACACCTGAAGTCCGGGCACCGCACCTTCCAGTGCGCGTGTTACGGTCGAATTTGCCTGCGTTGCAATCAGGGTGGCATCAACCGTGCTGATCGAGCCGGTCAGGTCTTTGCGTTTGGCTGTACCGTAAGCAATCGCCACCACTTCATCGATGCCCACCGTTTCTTCCTCCAGCTTCACGCTGATTTTAGTCCTTCCGTCAATTGCCTCTTCAACCGTTTTCATCCCAACGAACGAGAATACAAGCGTCTGACCGCCGGCGGGAACCGGGAGACTAAACCGGCCGTCCATATCCGTAACGGTTCCGGTTGTCGTGCCCTTTATTACAACCGACGCGCCCGGTAACGGTTGCCCCAACGCATCGGTGACCAGCCCGGTTACGACACGCTGCTGCGCGGTCACAGCGCTGATCACCTGATCGTCTGACGACAGGACAATCTGTCTCCCTTCCACGCTGTAACTCACATTGGTCCCTTTAAAAAGCAGATCCAGGATTTCACTTACTTTCGCTCCCTGCACGTCAATACTGACCTTCCTGTTCGTGTCGATCATCTTACTGCTGTAAAGGAAGTAGTACCCGGTCTGATCTTCGATCGTCAGCAAGACGTTTTTTACCGAACTGTTATTCAGTTTCAGCGAGAGGCTGGCTGTCTGGGAATAGGAAATTCCCGCGAACGACTGGAAAATTGCCAGCAGGAGGATCATACAGGTTAATTTCATGCGCACAATGGTTTTTTTTATCCCTGGCGATAACCGCCCGAGGACATTGAAATTCAACTTTTTTTTCATAGATTTACGCTGTTTACGTTGTTAAACTACTTATTAAGACCGGCGGTGAATGGACCAGATTCACGCCGGTTTTTTATATTTTGTATCTCATGTCTATTTACTTTTCAGGTTATATATTGCAAACTCAAAATTTGCCGAAACTATCCGGCAGAAAAAAGTCTTCATCGTTTTGTCAGCCGGAAAACCCGTTCCGTTCCCGCCTCCGTTTTTCGCTCCGTTACGGTAAAGTCGACAGGAAGCGCCATGGAGATCAGCTTCATGGTTTGCTCCGGCTTCTCATTTTCAATCGTAGCAGTCAGAAAATAATTCTTCAGTTCGGGGTCGTCAATAACAATTTTCACATTATACCACCGGCTGATTTTTCTTACTGCAATGGAAAACGGTTCATCCTGCATGATCAGCTTCCCGTTTATCCAGGCCATCGATAAATAAGGATTCACGTCCAGCCGGGAGACTTTCCCTGCTTCAACATCAAATTGCATTTGTTGTCCGGGTTCTAACCGGTGATCGTCCTGTCCATCGCGGACATGGATCTTTCCTTCAATCAGCGTTGCTTCAAAGAAACGATCGGATGAGTATGCGTTCAGATTGAACCGGGTACCCGTAACCACGGTTGTGGCCATTGAATTCCCGACAACAAAAGGACGGGAAGGATCACTGACCACTTCGAAATACGCTTCGCCGTCAACGAAGACGCGCCGCTGATCTTTTTCAAACTGCGCCGGATACCGCAGGGTGGTGCCGTCATGCAACCAGACCAGTGTGCCGTCGGCCAGTGTTATCTTTGAGCGTGTCCCCGGCTTGGTGTAAATCTCCTGCTGAACGACGACAGCTTCCTGCGCATTCTTTTCGCTGTTATTATTCCGATATAAATAGACCGTAAGCAACAGTAAAGGAATAATCAGGACGGCCGCTATCCGGGAAAACGTCTGGTAAGCACTTTTCAACGAAAGAACAGGCCGATTGCCGCCGCTGTTCATTTTTCGATGAAGTGTCTGAAGCAATCCCTCAAAGTCGGGTTTTTCTCCTTTTAATCCAATGTCGGCGCGGGTCCAGATGCTACCCAGAACACCCCGGACCTCCGGTTCGTTTTCCGGATCTTTCATCCAGTCGAGGATCTGCTTCGTTTCATCATCCGACGTTTTTCCGTAGAAGTATTTTAACAATTCGGGAAGACCCATAGATTTCGTATTTAGCTGTGATACGAAAATGAACCCTCCCGACCCTTGGTGGCAGGATGATTATTTTGAGTTTATTTAAGTTCCGTGCTTTATTTTTCCGGAATCAGCGCGGGATCCTCCCGGTGTGTCAGGAAGACAGAAAAGAAGAGATAACCCGGTAATGTTGAACCGGCCAGCTTTTCCCTTAAGACTTTCAGAGCAGCCGTCATATGGCCTTCTACCGTTTTTACGGAGATATTGAGTTGGTTAGCGATTTCTTTATTTGAAAGACCGTGTTCCCGGCTAAGTTTAAAAATTTCCCTTCTTTTTTCCGGAAATCTGTCAATGATCTGGTCAGTGACCTGTTCCATGCTCCGAAATTCAATGCTGATCTCCGTTTCCTGGCTCGAACAGACAGCATTGGTCAAAAATTTTCAAGTTTACGCTTCTCCGACTTTTCCCGGCGAAGCCAGGAAATGATTTCATGATAAGTAACCGAGAATAAAAAAGACTTAAAGGAGAAGTGCTCATCAATGCGGCGCCGGTTTTCCCAAACCTTCAAAAAAACGATCTGCGTAATCTCCTCAGAAGCGAATTTCTGCCTGGTTATTCCTAACGCAAATGCATAGATCCGTTCAGTGTACCTGCGAAACAAGAAGTCAAACGCTCCATAATCTCCATCCCTCAAAGCACGAACATATTTCTTATCTTCCTCCATGGCAGAAAATGATAATAATGGCCCATTTTGGCAAATGTAGACATTTTCGCGTTTTGAGGTCAGGTTTATGGACAAACTGTCCGACATTTACTTATAAAAAATCTTCGTGAACCAGCTTTTTTATAAGTAACAAGCAAAATGAAATACAAACAAAAGATTAATATTAATACGCTAACTCTTTTCAGCATCTTACTTCCTGCGTGTCCGCCAGTATTGCCTGAAGCGCTCTTGTGTGATAATCCCGACCGGACCTTTCACGATTCCTCCCTCTCCCCCGGTATCCTGAATACGGATTTCGATCAGGTTCTCCACTCCGGCCTTAAACACTCCCGGAGGAATAAAATAATTTCGAAGCTCCCGGTACATCGTTTGAGGGCGATGCGAGCCAAATTCACCGGTCTGTCCCACAACCTGCCCGTTGATCACAAGCTGGTCAACGTCATCAATTATACCGGCTATCAGTACCAGCCGCTGATTCGCCAGGGCGGCCGGTACTTTTACTTTCCGGCTGTATACAGCGAAACCATCGTAATTAAACAGGCCCTGGTTTTCCCAGGCGCCGGGCACATGAATACTCACGGTATTCCCCGCTTCATAGCTGCGCCCTTTGTTAAACATCCACTCACCGCTCAGGTTAATATCGAAGGGCGGAATGCTCGTATCAACAAAAATTTTGACGTCGCCCGACTTGATCCCGCCTTCAAGATGGGAGTCGTAGACCCGGACCGCAATAATGTTTTTACCTCCAAAATTCAGCAGTTCGTTCGGTATCTGATAAGAGCGCAGGGCGTTATAGGCAGTCACATGATCTGGCGGGAATGTGCCCGACTGCCCTATCTTAACCCCGTTAACAAATACTTCATCAGCGTCATCAATGTACCCCAACCGAAGCACCAACGCATGATTTTTCAGAGCCGGCGGAATCGTGACTGCCGTACGATACCAGGCAATCCCATCGTATCCCTCGTAACCGACGTCCTCCCACCGCGCAGGAACCCTGATCTGTGCCCAATCGGCATCATCATAACCGGAAGCCGACCATTTTTCATCATCGCCGATCCGGAACTTCCAGAAACCTTTCAGGCTGATTTCTTCCGGGACAAAACCGTTAGCCGTGACAGCTATCGGTGCAAATACGGCCAGCAGCAGGAACAATAACTGCCACCGGCTTCGGATTAACAGATACCTTTCAATCATTGTCGTTAATCAAAAAGGTCAAGCAGATCCCAGAACGAAAAATTCCAGTCACCTACACTGCCCGCCCGGTGTTTATCACTTATCTTAAGCGCAGCATCACGGGTTACGATTCCCACCGGCCCTTCATAAATGCCGCCCAATCCATGATGATCAGTTACCTCCACCGAAAGCAGGTTTTTACTTCTCAGCAGGTTTACCGGTATTTTATAGATTCTCATCAGGCTGAAAGCCATGTCGCGTCTGAATCGTGAATATTGCGGCATATCTTCTGTCCGGCCAATAAGTGTGCCATTCAGGTAAACCTGATCAAGATCGTCAATTTTTCCCATTACCAGGTATAACTCCTTCCCTTTTAGCGATTCAGGCATGATAAACCGCTTACGGTACCAGGCAACCCCGTCATAATCGGCATATCCCTGGTTTTCCCAGGTCATTGGGACAAACAGTTCTTTCCATGAAGCATCATTCAGACCCGGCGAATGCATATCTCCAAAATTATCGGTACTAAATTTCCAGGCCCCGCTCAGATCAACGCTCAGCATGTTCTGTTCCTGATCGTAAAACAAACCAAAGTTTCCCGCACGAACAATCCCGCCATCCATCGCGGCATCGAAAACCCGGACCGCTATCACATTACCTGTTCTCTTCAGGAGCGATGCAGGAACGACATAGCGGCGTTCCACCGTATGTGCTGTTTCAAAATACGGAAAGAATTTTCCGGTCTGCCCGACGCGTTGCCCGTTAATAAATACCTCATCCACATCATCAATATAACCCAGGAAAAGGACAATATTGGCTTTTTCAGGAAGGACGCGCAGATTGAACTTTTTTTTGTACCACGCATAACCGTTATAATCGGGGTAGTTGCTTTCCCAGCGGCCTGGAACTGTTACCCAATCCCAGCCGGTTGTTTCCAGCTTAGGATCCGCCCAGGCCGGGTCATCGCCGACTGTAAAGGCCCAGGAACCCCGCAGATCGGCAACAGAGAGCCAGTCGGCCGCTTTTAGTTGCCCAAAAGACAGCACGACCGGCATCATTACAAATAAAAATCTAACGGTTATGAATGAAAAATGCATTTAAAATGATTTTAAAACCACGTACCAAGTTACTCAAACTTCTCAGTCTTACCATGCCTTATAGCGTAATTCAAGATTAACGCGCAACACTTTTCCCGCAAGTTGCTCATCTACCCTTATTTTGTTTTCTGCAAGAACATACCGGACAAATTCGGTAGCATCACAATTTCTGCATTTTGCCCGGACGAATTCCAGTTGATTTTTATCATTAACAAGAACGATAAGTTCAACTTTTTCTTTCATCGTGCTGATGTCACGTTCATAAAAATAGTTCCGGTACTGGTTCATCTCATCCGAAAAAGCTCTTTTCAGCTTCAGAGATGCCTCGTTCCTTGCCTCTTCCATGGATGTTTCCCCTGCGTAAGCGCCACATGTGAGCGCAATCATCAAAAAAGAAATTAAAATTGTTTTCATGACTTTGTTTTGTTTTCTGTTTATAATCTGTTCCCTATATACAATGCAAAGCTAGGGCAGACATGTAAGCTGCATGTCAGACCGGTATCATATGATGTCAGGGAAATGTCATAAATTGTCAGACCCTTATGCCGGGCGGCACTTACTTTTTTCTTCAGCAAAAAAAGTAAGCAAAAATGCCGCCGCTGAACCTTGTCGGCTAAATTTTGGGCTGCGTTTCGCTAAAAGCAACGAACTCCTCCCTGCGGTCGTCAGACAGCGTTGCTTTTTTTGCGCTTCACTTCACCAAAATTTTTAACGCCTCCAGGCTTAGGCGGACCGAAGACTGCATAGCAAACGAATGGTGAAGGTCTGGATAAGGATGAACGGAAAGTTCTTGCTATGCGATCCAGTGGCCTTGGTTTCGGAGCCGGGGTACCCATTTGGATTCAAAAGGATGTTCCGAAGGAAAAGAAAAGGCTGTCTGACGACCACAGGGAGGAGTTCCTTTTCATTTACATTAGACGTTTCTCACGCTCGGCAAAGCTCAAACAAGTTTGGCTTTGCTCTCGCTTAATCGAAACGTCCTTTAATCCTTGAATCCTTAATGGGTCGGTGAGAAACCTAAGCCTTGACTTTTTTTGATTATTTTTTTGTGTCAAGACAAAAAAGTGATTGGGGTCCGGAGTGAAACCCCGTTTACAGCACCAGCTTATACCCGACCCCGTGAACGGTTATAATATGCTGTGTTCCTCCCGGACAATCGATCTTTTGCCGGAGACTGACAATAAAGTTATCGACGGTGCGGGCCGACGGCTGGTAATCCATTCCCCATACCTGATTCAGGAAATCGTCGCGTCCCACGATCTTTCCGGCATGACGGTACAGCAGGTAAAGAATTTCATATTCCCGGTGCGACATTTTCACGGGAATACCGTCGCAGAATGCCTCATAGGCTTCGAACGAAACGCTCAGATTTCCAATGGTCACCAGTCCGTTTTGAATGCCTTTGCTCCGGGCTGTCGTGCGCCGCAGGATGACTTTGATCCGGGCCAGCAGTTCGCGCAAACTAAAAGGTTTTGTCATATAATCGTCGGCACCGAGTTCCAGTCCCAGTACCTTATCCATTTCTTCGCCACGTGCGGTGAGCAGGATGACGGGGGTTTCAATGCCCGCTGCCCTGGCCTTTTTGCAGACATCGAAACCCGACATTCCGGGAAGCATCACATCGAGCAAAACAAGGTCATACGGTTTCGATTGCATCTGTTTCAGCCCGTCATCACCTCGCGAAGCCGTTTCGACCTCATAGCCTTCGAATTCCAGGTTGTCGCGCAGACCGGTAAGCATGGCCTGCTCATCTTCAATGATCAGTACTTTAAACATGGAGGTTTTCTTTTAGAGGAAATTTCAGGATAAATGTACTGCCCTCGCCGGGCTTACTGCGAACGGAAACCGTACCGCCGTGCGCTTTCATCATTCGTTTCACCAGGTTTAAACCAAGGCCTGAACCTTTTTCTTTGTGAGCGAGATCACCTTCAGTTACGCGGTAGAACTGGTCAAAAATATATTTCTGATGGCGTGCAGCGATGCCGATCCCGTTATCTTCAACCTCAACCACAATCTGTCCCGGTCGTTTTAAAAGCCGGATTTCGATCGTCGGCTCTGTGGCATCGGTGTATTTAATGGCATTGTCGATCAGGTTGACCAGGATATCTTTTACGGAATCCGGATCGGCGTGGATGGTCAGCTCATCCTGCCCGGTTGTAAAGGTACATTTAACGCGTGCGTTCTTGAGATGAGCATCGACGGAGCGAATAACACGGGGTATGAATTCGCCGAGTTTCAATGGCTCGAAGTGATAGATGCGGCGGTTTTTCTCCAGCCGTGAAAAATCGAGGATCCGGTTAACGATCTCTGTGAGGCGCAGGCTTTCGCGGTGGATCGCTTTCAGATATTCTTCACGCTTCTGTTCGGTCTTAAGTCGTTTCAGCATCAATGTTTCCGAATACATACTGATCAGTGCCAGCGGCGTTCGGATTTCGTGCGATACGTTCGAAACAAACTCGGCTTTTATCCCGGCAAGCCTGATCTCCCTGCGAATGTTTACGATCACAAACAAAAACCCGAGCACCACGACCAAACTTAAACCGATCAACAGCAGGTTGTCGCGCTGCGAGCGCTCCGTTGCCAGTTCAGAAACACTCTTCGATTTCATCCGGATGCCCAGTTCGTGATCAGGTAAATACCACATTTTTGCCGTCAGAAAGGTGGAATCGGGTTCAGCTCCGTCATCAGTTGCATAAATGAGCTGGTTATCTTTGGTGCTCCGGATCCTGATATAGAAAATTTCCTGCGAGATCTGCTGAATTTGCGGGCGCAGATTCAGATCAACAAAAGTTTTCAAATCGACGACAAACTGACAGCAAATTTTACCCTTTCCATCGGTCGGAAGAAAACAATAGGTGATTTGATCGTCCGAGCTTTCCGAGTGCAGCTTCTGATACTTATCTTTCAACAAATTGCGCATAAACTCTACCGTTTGGGGATCGGGCCAACCGGAAAAACCTGCCGGCTCACCCTCGCGGGTATGCTCGGCAATCACCTTTCTATTGCCCAGATCCAGGAAGCGAATCGCCCGAAGCGCCTGATTGTTCTGAAAAAGGCTGATCATAAATGAACGCATCAGTTCACCGTCGGTTTCAACCGGCTGATCGAGCGTCTGACTCCATTGTTTCAGTACATTTTCCGAATACTGGTTCACGGCATACAGGATCGATTCGAGTTGTTTGGAAAACACCCGTTCCACCATTTTTTCGTTTTTGCTCAGGGCGGAATATTCCCTCACCAGGTAGAAACCCAGCGGCAGAGCCACAATAAGCAATAAAACCAGACTTATTTTAACGAAGGTCCGGAACATAAGCGACTGTTGATGTTTTGCTGTCGATCTGCTAAAGGTACAAAATCAGCGCGACACTCTGATTTTTTGTATAGACGTGTTTTTTAAAAAAGCGTTACAGTTTTTCTTTCTACTTCAGGGGAACGATTAACGAATCGACAAGGCCTCCCTGCTCATTACGGATTTCCACCTTGATCCCCTCAGGAGCCGTATGGGCCTTCACCACGGTATTATTGGCGTTGACGATAACCGGGAATTTCATTTCGCCCCGGCATCTTTCCGAATATACTGGCTTTGCCTGGTCGTTGGTCGTAAAGGTGAGCGGTTTAGACCTGTACGCATTCGTTGCCGGGTAATTTTACAAGCTTAGTTTAAATAACAAATGAATATAGGCAATATAGATTCAAAAAGTTGCCCTTGTGAGGCAACTTTTTAAAAATACAACCCAACTTAGATAAAATGGCGATATCGTATTAATGATAACGAACCAGACAAATTACAAATACAACGTAACAGTACCGTTGGGAAGCAAGCGGATGATCAGCAAATCATTTTCAGAATTGACCTCCTGATCGTGATCTCCTTTTACCTTAAACTCATCTGATATAAACGGATTCTTCAGTTTACATATTCCTCCCTTCTCCGAAGTAATGATCACCTTTTGCATCTTACCTTCCGCCCGCGAAGCCGAAACAAGAAAAGCGCCGGTAGCTCGCAGGGAGTGGAATGAGACATCTTTCCAGGAAGAGGGTATTGCCGGGAAAAGATGGATTACCCCGGTGTGACTCTGCAGCAGCATCTCCTGGATACCTGAAGCAAAGGCAAAATTACCTTCAAGGGTAAACGGGCGGTATTTAAAATTTGAGTATCCGCGATCATGTTGTTCTCCGTTCACGTGGAAACTGTTGGGAAGCGTGAAATTTTCGGCAAAGATCCGAAGGGTTTCGGCAGCCTTCTCCCCTTCAAATGCCCGCGCGTACAGACTCCCCAGCCAACTGAAGGAATAACCGCACCACCAGTCCGTTCCTCTTTGTTCCAGGTTCTTCAGTGTTGACCGGATGATCTCTTGATCTTCTTTTCCGTTTGACCAGTCGATCACTCCCAGCGGGTGCCAGCCAACCAGGTGGGAAAAATGCCGGTGCGATTCGGTATAATCCTGACCGGGTGCAAATGCAAGTCCTCCTTTTTCATCCAGGGCAAATTCAGGCCATTCATTCAAAATAGTCCGCCATTTAAGCGAATCATTTGTTTCACCAAGTTCTCCGGCCAGTTCTGAAGCCTTTTCAAAAGTCCACCGGATCATCGCCAGATCGAAATTGGTGGTTTGACGGAACCATGCTTCCGGTGAATTATTAAAAATCTCAGGACTCGAACTGACAGGCAGCTTTCGTTTACCGCTTTGATCCTTTACAGAAATCGCGTCAAAATACTGTGCGACGTCTTTCAGCCACGGGTATGCCCTTTCTTTCAGAAAAGTCTCATCCTGTGAATAAACCCAATGCAGGTAAAAGTGATGAGCCAGCCAGGCGGCTACCGTCGGTCCCAGGGAATACTGGATCCATCCCCCCATAGGTTCGCCGGTCAGCGTGGTTACCCCGGGAACGTTCAAGCCCTCGGTATCGAAATAGGCTTTCGTATATTTCTTAAAGGTGTCCCTGTATTTCCATAACCAGTTTGTAAAACCAGATTCAAGATCAAGATAATTCCCGGCATAGGCAGGCCAGTAGCTCAACTGCGTATTCAGGTCATGATGAAAATCGCCCTTCCATGGTGGCAATTTCCCGTTATCGGCCGTCCATACCGCCTGGAGTGAAATGGGAGGCGAGTCCGGCCGGGCCACTGAACCGAATTTATAGCATTCCAGGTAATACTGTTTTTCCAGTACCGGATCGGGAAGGGAAACAGACGATTTCGACCAGAAGTTTTTCCACCAGCCACAGTGGGCATCGAAAGCTGTTTCAAAACCGGTTCCGTGAAGCAGGTCAGCCACCAGAGAACCGGCCTTTTCCCCGCCGGCTCCCTCCGAAAAGGATGAGCTTATGCTCCAGACCCCGGTCAGGGTATTCGCTGCCGACTTCCAGGCCACCGCCACCTCGTATTCAAAACCATTCCATCCCTTTTGCCTGTAAATCTGTTTCTCAGGCGTTGCGACCACGTTCCCCTGCTCGTAACCCAGCCGTTGCAGATCGAGCCCGGCAACCGGATTTCCGCCAACCGAATCTTTTCCGCTTCCATACGCGGGAGGGATCACCTGAGGAGTTAGATCCCCCTGAATATTTGTAAATCTGAACCAACCGGACTGACGATCTGCCTGAACAAAAGTTTCGAGCCGGGTTTTGTTTTCCCACTCCACCCGGCATAATGCGCTGACGATGTCCAGTTCCACCCGCTTTATTTTTCCCAGGCTGCTGATGTCAAATTCCAGCGCCGCGCCCGGTATTTTTGACGGCGCCGGCATCTGGTCGTAAGGAACATCGAACAGTTCCTGAACCGCTTTATAGTTATTTTTGTCAAGTTGCTCCTGTACCCACCGGTAGCTGAACTCCGGACGGGAAAGGTTATCCATCGGACGCAGGTCCCACAGATCGGCCCGATCAAGCGAAAATCGCAGGTTACTGTCTTTCTGCCAGACCAGCGCTCCCAGCATCCCGTTCCCCAGCGGAATCGCTTCATCCCAAACGGTAGCCGGCTTTTGAAACTGCAGATTACCGGCAGCAATCCTGCTTTCCGCGTTCTCCCGACAACAGGATAGAAACCCCCATTGCAGGCTCAGTAAAAGAATTATTGCACAAGAGATTTTCATACGTTTATTTTTCTTTCAAAATGAATAACAGTCCTTCTTTACTCTTCACAGGAATAGCTTCGTTCACTGACCAGACATGCTTTGCCTGGAAGTTCTCAACCTCAGGGGCCTCGAGGATGGCTTTCGCGGGATCCATTCCCAATGCCGTCCAGTTAAATGTCAGTTTCACCTGCCGGTCTGCCGGATCGAAGTTCCCCAAAGCGATGAGTATGCTGTCTTTCTTCATGAATGCAGTGGCCTTTACATTCGAATGGTTCGTCTGAACGGGACAATCGTCTGACCAATAGCCTTCCATTTTTGCATCAGCAATACCAAATCTGTTCCATAACGCCCATACCGGAGCCGGAGAAAATGCGCCGTAGGAATGCCGGGCGGTTGCGCCATATACCATCCCAAGAAAACGATTACCCCCGTCCTGCAGCATCTCGCTCATCATCCCGAACGGGATCCCGGAAAAAGTGACGAACCATTCGTCGGGCATCATCTGGTTATATTTAAAACTCTCGCCAAACCACAACCGGTCAACATACGGGAAAAAGCCGGTGTACTGATTTGCCGGACCAATGGAATATCCGGTGTTGGAATGCAGATCAATGAGCGAGCCGGGTCTGTAAGCCGCCATGATCTTGCGCACACGTTTCATTACCGGACGGTCGAACGACACGTCGTCCATATAGATCCCGTCAATCTGATAATTTTCAAACATCCACCTCAAGCCTTCCAGATAGTAATTGATCCACCTGGAGAAACCATTCAGCACTAGGGCTGCATCTGCATTTTGCCCGGGCAATTCGGTATACCAGGCCGGCTTGTAATCATCGATCAGATGCTCGCAATGCCAGGGAAGACCATAACCCACACCCGAAACAAAGATCTCATGATTCAGACTTTTCAGGGCAAAGATTTCCGTGGTATAATCGGATAATTCACGGATGGTGTAATATAACTTTACTTTTCTGTTATTTGCATGTTGCTCCTGAATATAACTGATCAGTGAATCTCTCACGATAAACGGATAATTGATCACCGGATTCAGGCTTTGGGAATGATGAATATTGGCAATGTTGGCACCTTCACCGGCTGCTTTGGCAAACCCTCCCGGATCAGCATGATAATACCGTTGAGAAAAATGGCCGCGGGTGTCGACCGGTTTTACCGGTGTGATCAGAAAGGCAAATTCAAAATCAGCAGCAGTGGGAGACAAGATTCTCTTTCCTGTTGAAACCTCAACAACTGCTCTCTCCTTTGATCCTCCTTTTACGTTTATTCTGCCTTCACCTTCATTTGCCCATGATGCCGGAGGAGCCGGTTTATAATCATTCAGTAACGGACCATGGTAAGCCCCTCCTCTCAGTTCCACGTGTATGCCTGCCAGGTCACCGCCTATCCAGTAGCTGTCCCACGGTCCTTTCCAGTCCCAGGTATAATTTTCCGGACGTAAACCTCCCTTGTAGCCTGCCCCCATAAAATATTTTGATGCCTCAGGAGTTAACCGGCTTACCAGTTTGATATCCCGGACAGCAACCGTTTTCTCCGAATGAACCCTGATGCTGTAATGAATATAACCATCATATTCCATGTAGGCATCACAATCAAATCGGATTCCCTCCCCGGAAATTCCTTCCGAATGCCAGCTGACCAGTCCGTCTGCATCCTGCCGGATCGTCCTGTTCGGTGAAGTCAATCTGACCTGCCCTTTATCGGTCACCAAAATAAATTCAACAGGTTGTGCAAAAATTTCTTTCCCGTTTATCTTTACAGAACGGATTAACCCGTTCTGGCCCACTAGGACTTCCTTGCCTGTAGCAATGATCACGGAATCGTTCAGTTGCATTTTCTGATAAGGCGCAACCGGCAAACTGTCGATTCCAAGGGTCGAGTTCAGCCATCTCAGGCGACTATGCCGCCACAGATCGCCGTCGCCTTTGTCGCCAAGTTTTTCTCCCCCCACACGGACCTTCACCTTCACGCTTGCAGGAGGACAGTTTTTGGGAGCAAGGGTGATCTCGCCTTCATATTGTCCCGGCTTGGCATTTTCCGGGATTTGCATCCCGAACCACAGCGCCTGAACTTTTCCCCGGGGAACGTTGACATCAAAAATAACTGGTTTCCCGTCCCAGTTCGTCCCTTCCATATTAAAACAGGTCACCTCTTTTTTACCGATCGTTACCTTTCCGGATTCATGGATAAAGTCGCTGCACGACCAGGAGATATTCTGCAGATCTTTGTTAACGGCCCATATTCCCGTTTGCCAGGTATAATATTCATTCGGTCGGGCCTCTCCTTCAAATTCGGATGAAGGGCCTTTTTCAACCCACCTGACCGGAATCGTGTTCAACCGGATGGGGAATGCCCTGTCTTCGGGGAAAGTCAAAAAATCAGCCGGCGCTTTCGCCTTCATATTTTCGATTTCCTTCTGAGTGGCAATAAGCCCCATGGGTGTAAAAAAGTCAAACCGCGAGCGGCTCTCAAAGCGGCGTACCGTTGCCGAAGGGATCGGATCAGGATCACTTTTCACGCTGTCGGTCCAACTCTGCCGGGCTTCATATTCAGGAGGAAGGTAATCGTTCCAGGGTTTCCCGTAACGGGCATCATCCCAGCCCTTCCGAAACTTGTAAGGCAAATAGTAAACGTAATAATCGCCCGGTACTGTTTTGGGCTGAAAAACGATGGTGCCTGATTCCGGGGAAAAATCAAGGACAGCGACATTGCCGATTTCGCTTCCGGTTACAGCGTCGGTAACAATGATCTTTTTTGTTTCAGGACGCAAATCCGGACGTCGCCACGGCAAGACGACCTTTACGGCGTTCCGGTATACCTGCTCCACGTGGACAACAGCCCTGTGATTTCCCCGCATATCCACGTTCCATGCTGAATCAGCCACTGAAAACGGGATACCGTCGGGCGCAAACGATACATACTGACTTTCACTGTCATTATGCGAGGGATCTGAGATACAGCTTTGCAATAAAAAGAACAGGCAAATCAAAGGAATATATGGTTTCATAGTTCGTTGGTTGTTAATTGAATGAGTTCTTTGACCAGTTCAAATTCCGGGTCGGCATACTGAGGATCCCAGGGCGTTCCGCCCGGACGGATATTGATCAGCTTTTCCGCCTGAGCAGCATCATCAAACCGATGGCCAATCATTAAACCGAACCAATCCAGCAGCGGACTGTCCGGTACCGCGTTTTCCCACAGGTCCTTGTATGCGGCAAATTCATCGCTTCTTCCCAAATGACGCAACGCCATCAGGGTCAAACAGTCGGAGGCGTTGAACCCTGGCTGCTGGCCTTTTACTGCATCGGCCACGCGTTGAAACAATTCCCCGGCCTTCTTTTTATCTCCCTTCTTCTCCCGGCAAAAAGCTTCCAGGAAATCTTCGATCCGCTCGTCGGCATCATAAGGCTTTCCTGCACCCAGGTTCTCGGGCCACAGGCGGGCCAGTTCGGCGAGTCTGACCGCATCATTATATTTTCTTTTTTCACAGGAACGGATACCCTCCATGATACAGGCCTGACGATAGGTTGTCCTTCCAAACCGTGCTCCTTCGCTGGGAAGAATGACTGTTTTTGCCAGCATTTCCCTGGCCCGGGCATATTCTCCGACAGCCATCAGACATTTGGCATAGTCATATTTCAGCGTATTGTTCGAAGGGAACCTGGCGACCGACGCTTGGACAAGCGTAAGCGCCTCTGCAGACCTGTTGCACGAAAGATAATAGCTGATGAGCCGTTCGGCAATCCGCCAGTCATTTTCCGCCAGCGCTTTTGCGCTCAGGAGATCCTCCTCCGCGTTATAACCGGGCTCACCGCTCAATGCCGATGATCTGGCCAGATAGAAATAAGGGTAGTCCGGCGAGCTGCCGCACTTCCGGAAAAGTTCCCGGGCGGCCTCCGCGTTGCCCAGGCTCTGGTTAAGAAGGGCGCTGTAGTAGTTGAGGGCCCAATGATCTGACCGAGTCATCGCCCACTCCAGTAAGGTCTTGTCTTCTGTCCGGAATGGAAAAACAAAATCAGGCGACAACTGAAGCGCTTTGTCCAGGTATTCTGCAGCGCGGGACCCGTCACCTGCCAGAGAACTCAGATAAGCCTGACGGAGCCTCACAAGAGGATGAGGATCTGCCATTTCCAAAACCCGGAGAGCCTCGTCCACACATCCGATGTCTTCGTACCAGCCGGCCATTTCCAGGTAGGTTTCGTGCCGAAGCTCGCTTTTGATCTGATCCTGGAATTTCTTTTCCGCGCTCTTGTCGTTCTGCAAAAGCATGGCCTCGAAGTTAACAACAGGATTTAACAGCACAGACTCCCTGATCTTGTTGACAGATCGCTGAGCCAGTTGGATATTTCCTTCTTTCCTGTAAATGACAGCCATTAATTTCCCTGCTTCAATATCGGTACTGTTTGTTTGAAGCACCTTTTGTGCGTAAAACTCCGCAGTGCTGAGATCGTGCTGAAGCAAAAAGAGCCTTGACAGCTCGATCCATGCCGCGTTTCTGCAGGCAGGCGACAATGAAGCCACCGCAAATCCGTCTTTTGCACTCAGGTAATTTCCGGTTTCCCGGTTGATCAGTCCGTAGATAAAATTGGCTTCCGGGTCATAGGCGTTTACCGACAAGGATTTCCGGGCATACCCGAGGGCCGCCTTCAAATCACCTTTCCGGTATGACAAAACAGCCAATTCATTCAAAGCAGGCACGTAGTACGGTTCTTTTTCAATACATTTCAAAAAGCGCTCCTCTGCAGGATCGTACTTCCGCTGCCAGGTCCAGTTCAGCCCGCTGAGATACAGACCGTAAGCCGATTCCCAGTCAAACTTTACGGGGGATTCGAGCGGACGTTTGGAATCATTGTCCTCCGGCCGTTCAGAATAGACCATTTTCTGATCCCCCAGGATAATCTTTAACGGGCCTGACAGACTTCCCCGCAGTTGTTCCGACCAGGTTTCAAGGACATTCAATCTGATCGCTTTTCCGTAAACCAGACTATCGCCGCAACAAATCGTGATCTTGTCATTGATTTCCTGCAGGGGACAAAACCGGATTTCCGTATTCTGCCCGGTCCTGATCACATTCAGCACGCCCCACGGGTTTGCTTTGACCACACCGCCGGTATTGCGCACGGGGAACCAGTATTCTTTAAATACATCTGTGGCATAAGGATCGAAACCGTGATGCTTGAACGGTGTCGCGGTACTGGCAGGGACAGCCTGATTGAACAACCTTCCTGACTGAAGTTCCACATACTGCCCGTCGGTATCGGTCAGCAGACCTTCCCAAATCGCTCCGGCCCGTGACTGGTCCCACAGAAAAATCTTCATTCCCAGCTTTTCTCCGTAAGGGGCATAATGCCCCGATCCAAATTGAAGGTCATGCCAGTAAGCGGCATAAAAATCGCCGGCATTCCCCACGATATGATAGGACTTTGCATCACCGAACTTATTTTCACGATACCTGGACAGCACCCTTCCCTGCTCATCGACAGGCCATTGATGGACCTGCCCGTCGTGTCCGATCCAGGAGTTGCCCGGGAAACAGAATTCAAGATCCTCACGGGCCTGGTAGGCGCTGTTCATCCATTGGTAATAGGGTTGCACCAGCGGGTTGGGATTATGCCAGGTAGTCGTGGTCGTAAAAAAAGCCTTGTCTTTCTGCAGATTGACTTCCGTTTCCCAACGTGTCCGGGTTAAAAGGTCCGTGGCGCTTAAATAGCAACTCACACTTCCGTCATCTTTGGTCAGGAAGCAGTAATCGACAGGTGAAGAAGTGGTAGGAGCATGCCCGATAATACCGAAGTTCATCTCGATACCCCCCGAAGTCCACGGACCACGCATGGCAATATCCCTGAATTTGACCACTGAATTGCTGTAAATAAATTCATTTCCCGTTGACTTTTCAATGGCTCCCCATATTTTACCTCCGATTTGAGGAAAAACCGACACCTTGATATACTTATTTTCAAGTTCAATGACCTTCCATGGCTGGTCAACGCCTTGTTGAGAAAACTCGTCGAACCTGAAATACGGATAAAAATAGCTGTCCGGTTGGGGAATGGGATCCGGATCAGTATACGGATACGTTTTGATCTGTTTTTCAAATTCGTTTATCATAGAACCCGGCTGCGCGTATGCAAGCAGCGCCGGGAAACTGAAAAATGCAAGTAAAACTGCCGTTTTCTTCATATGTTTGTTTTTAGTAGTCGCATGGGATTGACCAGGCGATGGGTATTCTTAAACAAAATCAATCCTTCCTGATTTATTCCGTAACAGGCTTTTTGCTTCGCGGGCCGGATATCCAGATCAATTTCACTCCCTTCGCCTCAACCGCAACAGGATTATTGATCTGCAGAGATCCTTCCTCCTGATAACCTGCAATTTCAGGAATCCTGACATGAACCTCTTTTTCTTTCAGTCCGAGCTTTTCCCAATCGATTTCCAGATTGACTTTAACGGGCTCACTCAGCCAGTTCCCGATGACCAGAAGCGCCGCGTCATCTTTCACGTACGAAGTTACAAACACATGGTTATTATTTGTTCTCACAGGAGCATGATTTTCCCAGTAGCCGATCATTTTTGACTTTGTAATGTCAAATTCCTTCCATAAATTCCACATGCCCCAATCTCCCCGCGGAACCATGGCATAAATCATCCCCCTTCCTTTGTTGATACTCCGGTGAAGCAACAACTCGTTAACCATCCCGAAAGGGACCCCGCTGACTTCAGAAAGCCAGAAATCTTCCGGCATCAGATCAAAGTTAAATCCTTCCCCGTACCAGGTCCTGTCAATATAGGGGTAGATCTCAATGTACTGGTTCGCCGGTCCGCGCGTGAATGCATTATTGGAATGCACGTCGATCTGACATTCACCGGGTTTGATCTCTTCCATGATCCGTCTCATCCGCTTTAATATCCGCCTGTCGTATGAGAAATCGTCGAGGTACAGCCCGTCAATGTCTATTTCTTTCAAAAGCCAAGCAAGTCCTTCGAGATAATAGTTATACCACCTGGATTCTCCTGAATTCAGGATCGCTGCATCCACCACACCGTCTCCCAGGTGAGTATACCATTGCGGCTGATACCGGTTAACCAGATGCTCCTGCAGCCACTGGTATCCGCCTCCGTTCCCATCGGCCAGCACCTCTGTTCCGAGGCTGCGCAATGCCCAGATTTCCGTCAAATGATTGCTGAGTTCCCTGACCGTATAATAAATTTTGACCTTACAGCCTCTTGCATGCCATTGATCCGCAAGTCCCTTTAGTTTATCATTGGCAATAAAAGGATAATTGATATAAGGATTAAATTCATTGGCATGATGGATATTCATCACGTTAGCGCCGCTGTTCACCGCATTGGCGTCCGGATTTGGGGTATGGACATACCGGTAATTAAACTGATCGTTTGCATGGTATTCCCTGACAGGTGTGATGATAAGCGCAAACTCGAAGGTGACATGATCGCCGGGAGACATCGGCCTGTACCCACTGTACGCCGAGGCTGTGGTGACGCCGTTTTCCGTATCGATCCTGAAGCCACCGTTCACACCGTTAAACCACGCTTCAGGATGAGCAGGTTGATACAGGTTCAGCAACGGACCATGGTAGGAGCCTCCGCGCAATTCGCACTGGATCCCTCCTTTCGTGTTCCCCAGCCAAAAGCTGTCTTCCTCTCTTATCCACCGTGATTTGTGGAATTCGGGCGTAAAGCCTCCCATTCTTCCCATTCCGATCATATACGTGGCCATTTCTCTTTTATAGGGTAATTCGAGCCGGATATCCTGCAGATGGATCTTTTCCTTTGCGCTCACCTGGCAGGAATAGCTCATCCTTCCGTCGAACTCAATTTCTCCGTTACAGGTAAGCGTCAATGCTTCATTTTCTGAAACCGCTTGCCAGGCGACAATTCCATTTTTCTTTTTTGTATAACTGAATTTAATCGGTTTTAACGCCAGCAACCTGTTGTCCGATTCAAACGCAAATTTTACCGGCGCCGCCAGAATTTCATTTTCCCAGGCTGTTATACCTGACGGAAATCCGTAATCATTGAGAACAATATCCCGTCCCAACAGGGAAATCAGCTTATCCCGAACCTGGATGTTTGTATAAGGCCTGACCGGCTCATCGTTGATGCCAATTGTTGAATTCAACCACCGCAACCGGGAGTGTCTCCAGGGTTCCCCGTCTCCCCGGTCGGCCAGTAACCGGTCTTCAATGGTCAGTACAATTTTAATTTCTTTTGTTTTTACATTTTCGGCTGCAACAGATACGAATCCGGTATATTCTCCCGGCTCAATGTTGGAAGGAACATCAATACCAATCCACATCGGCTGAACTTTTCCTTTAGCTACGTCAACTTTTACAACAAAAGGGTTACCATCTATATCAACACCATGCGTGTTAAAACAGGTAAATTGCGCCGGGGAGATTTTAGTTCCTTTTGCATTGGCCAATCCTGAAAAATGAATATTTACATTTTTCAGGGTAACTTTCGATGCAAACACTCCCAGCTGAAACGCATAATATTCATTTCGCAAAGCCACGCCTTTGAACTCGGAAGAAGGGCCCTTTTGCAACCAGACAGCGGGCAGTGCATCGGACATTCTGATAGGTCGGGACCGGTCTTCGGGAAATACCAGATAATCATTGTTCCACTTATCCAGGTATTCCGATACCTCTGCTTTTGTTGCAATCACTTCCATCGGGTAGAAAGAATGAAATTCTGTTCTTGCCTGGATTTCTTCAACCTGACATTGTTGCAGGTGCGAAAGGTCCGGAGTCGATTGATCGTTGGTCAACCCGTTCCGTTGCAACCATCCTTCATCCGGGGCATCTTCTCCGGACCAATAAGACCCTGCATAGTAATTATTCAATACTGGTTCATACGGCAGATAATAAAAGCAATATTTTCCGGGTTGTTTTACGGGACCAAAAACAATATCGCATTCCTCCCCGCTTACTTTTATCCGGTACAGATTTTTTACCTTTTCGCCGGTAGTTTCATTGAATATCATCAGATGTCTGGATTCCTGATCCGTATCGTGTCTTCGCCACAAATAATTCAGACGCACAGCATCAGCAGGTTTTTCAACGGTGATGACAGTGCGGTGATTTCCATACTTTTCTTCCCACGGTTCATTCGGAACAGTGTATTTAATCTGGGAATACAAGCCAATATCGAGTGATAAAAGAATGATAATTAATCCAACTATCCTGATTTTCATCTTCTGTTAATTTTGATTAGGTGGTTATAATACTATGGAGGCGCCAACGGTAAATCAGCACCTCCATAGTTCTCAGGAAAGTGAAGAGACAAATCAGTCTTCTTCAAGCCTGGCTACATTGACTTCCCAAATTTTCGAATCAATTTCATTAGCTGCAGTGACCTTGTATTTTCTCGTTGTTGAGAAATCGCCAAGGACACCTAAAACCGGTGCCCCGTCAACGGGTTCAATTCTTGCTCCGGGTGAGATTACCGCATATCCGGCCATGTTTGAAATATCAGCGATCGTCTTGACATGAATATCAACACGGTTCTGGTCCTTGTTTACGTCAATGACCGCCTTAAGATCAGGTGTAAATTCCACCCGGTCTACCGTATACTTAATTTCATTTCCATCGGCATCGCGAACAATCCTTTCTTCTTTAATCAGTACTCTCTTTTCAAAATTAAAATCGATAATATCGCATTCTTCATTGCTTGCCAAATCGTCGAGGCCCATCCTGCAGGAACTTATAAACAATGAACCTAAAAGGAGCAGGATGATCATTTTATATGTTTTCATTCTGTCAAAGATTTAAGAGTTATTAGATTCTTTTTATTCCCACCCGGGGTTCTGGGTTAATTTTGGATTCTTAATGATCTCATCAAAAGGTATCGGAAACCAGTACCGTTTCGGTGTCTGAAAATTATCCTGATAATGCGCCTGAGGAGAGAGCTCTATCGTGTAGGACATTCTGTTCATGGCAATCCTTATCCGTTTTTTAGGTCTGTTCAGTTCCGGAATCCCCGCTTTATCCTTTCTGGCCCAGCGAACAAGGTCCCAATACCTGTGACACTCGAAGGCCAGCTCCAAACGACGTTCTCTTTTATAGTCTGCCTCAATATTGGCCGTGGTTGTTAAAGGAGGTAATCCCGCCCGGTCTCTGATTTTGTTGAGCGGAGCGAGCGCTTCGCTTTCTCTTCCTGAATAGATCAATGCTTCGGCGTAATTCAGTAATACTTCGGCATACCGGAACATGATCCAGTGTACATCTGTGGGACCGGATGCATCATTTGGAATTTTGGTGGCCTGATCTTTCATATACCTAAACTTGCCCGGATAATAACCGGTTTGGGAGAGATGCTGCCCATCGTTCGTGGCCAGATAACCCAGCGGATGGCCAACAGTCATAATCAGGCATTGCTTTGCCCCCGGATATTCAATATAAGTCGAATCATATAACACAGTCGCATAAAATCGTTTATCCCTGTTCAGCCACATGGCATACGTACCCATTACCGGAAAATTATCCGTGAATGTTTTGGATTCCTGCCATCTTCTGGCTACGCCATCATTGTCTACGACGAAATATTCGTCAACAAGATCCTGCGTCGGACATGCAGCGCCCCATCCGTAAATCTGTAACCCCCTGTTCGGATTCTGGTGTAGTTCCAGACGGTGGGCCCGTTCCGGGTCTTTAAACTGCATCACCATTAAAACTTCTTTACTTGTCTTATATGGTTCTCTTTTGTTAAATAATTCATCATAATCAGGATGCAGATCATATCCTAAACTCATAGCTTGCTCGCAGGTTTCAATTGCCTCCCCGTATCTTTCCGCATAGAGTTCCACTCTTGACTTCAGGCATAACGCGGCACCTTTTGTTACCCGTCCCAGCTCACCTGCCGGCCATTCAACAGGCAGGGCATCTGCTGCCTTTTTCAGATCGGCAATGATAAAGTCATAGCATTCTTCTACTGTATTCCGGGGAAGATTGAGTTCATCATTCTGCGTTAACGGTTTGTCAATAATGGGTAAACCACCAAAGTACTTTACCTTCTGAGAATAGAAATAAGCCCTGAAAAAATAAGCCTGCGCGAGAAACAGCTCTTTCTTGCTTTCATCAATTGTTGTTGATTCGGGAATATTCTTAATGGCCACGTTGGCATGGCGAATATCTCCAAATGTAAATCCAAAATTATCGGCACTGGTAAAGTTTCCCAAAGTGATGTTATGAATGTCCATGAAAAAGCCTGCACAATGCTGGGCATTATCCGACCAGCATTCCTCGGTTAGTCTTTCAGTGACTCCTGTTACGATATTATTTCTTCCCCCGGGAATACTCAAATATCTATAAAGTCCATTAATGTATGCTTCAATCAGTGATTCATCGGTCCAGACAGCCGCATCCGTCACCTTGTCATGCGGTTCCTTTTCAAGATAATCGTCACATGCAAAAAGTATCGGTAGCGCCAGCGTCAGCATAAAATATATCAAGATTCTCTTTTTCATATTATTTATGTTTTTTTAAAAGATTACATTTAATCCTAAAGAATAGACTTGCATTAACGGGTATCCTGAACCTTGGTCTGATCCTAGCTCAGGATCAATGATTTCTAAATTTGTAATTGTAAAAAGGTTTGTTCCGCTCAGATACATTCGAAAGGCCTGAATATTTCTCGATTTAATTAGTTTATGCCTAAAGTCGTAACCGAATTCCAGATTTTTTAGTCTCAGATAAGAAGCATCTCTCAACCAAAAGTTGGAGGTCTCGTAATTATTACCCGTACGGTATTCTCCCTGCCGGGGGTATTTTGCATTTGGAGTTTCGGGAGTCCATAGATTATCATGTTCTTTATACGTAATACCATGCATTCCTGCACGCAATCGTTCCGAGAGCATTTTGTTGTACATGGTCGCGCCCACAAATAATCCACTAAATTCGAACCCTTTGTATCCAGCCCGAAATGTAAGTCCCACCTGAATCTGAGGAAATGTAGGCTTTCCTAATCTTTTTTTATCATAACTATCGATTTTTCCGTCGCCGTTCATATCCTTATACTTAATATACCCGGGGTCAAGAAGGTTATAAGACATATTTCTTGGCGAATTCATAACCTCTTCATACGACTGATAGTAACCATCGGCAGACCAAATTACACCATAACTTGGGGATGCCTGAGTTTCCCGCCAGTTAGGTATTTCAAGCTGTCCTGTATTTTCATCCATATATTCCCACAGAGAAGACCAATAAGAGAATGTATGACCTAATTCCAGATCGAAATTTCTTTTTTTCAGGAAATAGCTTAACTTATAATCGAATCCTCCTCTTCTTTGAATTCCTATATTTTCCTTAGGAAAGCTTTTACCCAGAAGTGTAGAAGACTGATCGGATCTGGACAACAAGATCCCGGTTGTTTTATTGTAGAAAAAGTCGATCTCCATTAATAATTTATTCTGAAACAATCCTGCTTCCATCCCGCCGTTAAACGATTTTGTCTCCTCCCAGGTAATATCAAAGCTCGGAAGTTCATTCTCCCTTGCGCCCTTCACAATCGTCTGACTGCTACCCAGCACATAGGCATCACTAAGCGTATAGGTAGCCAGATACGGGAAACTGACTCCCACGTTATCATTTCCGATCTTTCCGTACGAAAGCCTTATTTTCAAATTATTGACAATATCGGAAGAAATGAATGACTGGAAGAAAGGTTCTTCAGAAATACGATAACCGACCGCGATGGAGGGGAAGAATCCCCAACGATCTCCTTTGGGAAAATTCATGGACCCGTCATAACGAAAATTGGTTTCCAGCAAATATTTCCCTTTGTAATCGTAGGTCAACCTGCCAACTATTCCCTGTCTGGCTTCATCGTACTCATATCCGGTATTGGATTGACCTGAATTTTCGCCCATGAATAACTGATCCAGTGCAGGGGTAATATAGTTTTTCTTATAGGCATCAAACCATTGTCGGTTACTTTCGTTCTGGGAGTATACCATCAAAGCCGAAAAATTGTGAACACCAAATGATCTCAGGTACTGCACATGCGTTTCAAAATTAAGTGAGTAGCCGGAGTTGTTGGTCTGTCTCAACTCTGGCTTAGAAAAAACATTCCCTTCAGTATCATCATACAAATCATATAGGGGAAGATCAACATTCCAGTATTTATCAAAATTGTTATAATAATCGTATGCAGCAAGTGCTTTAACGGACAGTCCTTTAATAAAAGGTATTTTTAAATCGAACTGCAAGCTTGAATTAAATCTTCTTCTGTCTTCCCTTAAATAGCCATGGGCAGGATCCAGTTCTGCTTTTACATTATCATTTCCGCTTTGAGAGGTATATTTCCCGTTTGAAAACATCAATGGTCTGGTGCTGATCGCATCGTATAACCGTTCCCAAATCTCTGCATCTCCGGATGAAGGATAGTTTCCATCGCCATACTGGCCAAACATGTCAAATGAAACTTTCAGGTTTTCGTCGAGAAACCAAGTATCGAAATTAGATCTCAGGCTATACCGATTATACTTCGTAATCGAAGTTTTAAACATTCCTTCCTGATTGAAGTACCCGAAAGAAGCGTAAAAACTGGACCGCTGATTGCCTCCGGAGACAGAAAGATTATGTTGAGTCTGCATGGCGGCATTCTTCAATAACTGTTGCCTGTAATTTTCATTTCCCCAGTTGCGGCCCGTGATCACTTGATCGGTCAGCCCATCAGGATCAGTACCGATTTTATCGAAATAATCCTGATTCCAGGTATCAGGAATGCCAAGTGCCGTACTATAACGCCTGTCTCTGATCCATTTTTCTTTTATATCAAAAAAATCCGGTTCTCTTGTAGGCTTTTGAAATCCAACATAGGCGTTATAATTGAGTTCCAAATCCTTCCTTTGTCCTCTTTTTGTAGTGACAAGTATGACACCGTTTTGAGCCCGGGCGCCATATACGGCGGTTGCCGATGCATCTTTCAAAACACTTAATGACTCAATATCATTCGGATCTATCGAATTAAAGTCCCTGCCAATAATACCGTCTACGACCACAAGGGCTCCGCTTGCACCACGAATCCGTATTTCAGCCTGATCTTTCCCTGGATTTCCGCTCGGTTGACGGGTGATGACGCCTGCCAGTCTTCCGGTGACCAACTGCGACATATTGGTTGCCGGGATCGATTTAATTTCTTCAGGTTTTACAGTACTCACTGAACCTGTCAACGTTGATTTTTTCTGCGTACCATATCCAATAGCGACAACTTCCTCCAGTCCGATCGTCTCTTCTTCAAGAACGACCTGAATACTGGTACGGCCATCAATTTTAATTTCCTGTGTTCTCATCCCCACGAACGATAAGACAAGAGTAGCATCATCGGCAACATTGGTCAGGTTGAAATTACCGTTACTGTCGCTGACGGTTCCCTTTGATGCACCTTTTACCGCAATGGTAACCCCGGGCAAAGATTCGCCTGACGAGTTTTTCACTGATCCGGTAATCGTCAGGTTCTGAAGAGACAAACCCGGAAGATCACTCTGTGAATCCTGAAGAACAATGAGTCGTCCGTCAATTTTATAGGAAATAGTCGTTCCCATGAAAATTCCGGAAAGGATCTTTTCAATGTTCACATTTTCCATATTCACATTCACCTTCCGCTCAACATCAATCACTTTGCTGCTGTAAAGAAAATAATAGTCCGACTGGTCCTCTATTTTCTGCAAAACATCTTTTATCGCAGCATTCTGAATTTTTAAGGAAAGCGTGGCTGTTTGCGACCAGGAAACAGCCGCGAGCGTCTGAAAAGCGCTTATCAACAACAACAGATTAGTTAGTTTCATGTAAAATAGTGTTTTTCTCCACCACGGAGAGAATGTCTCCGTTTTGGTCAATTCTGACTTTTTTTTCATACTTTTAAACCGTTAGATTTATTTACTCTAATTATTGAGCTGGTGGCGAATGTGCAAGATTCCCGCCGGCTCTTCTTTTTATTTTTTCATCATATAAATTGTGGTTTTCGTTGTTTCCCGTTCCGGCATTTTCTGTATCCTGTATTTAACAGGCAAGGCAAAAGCAATATGTTCAAGCGTTTGTTCTATTTTTTCCCCCTCAAGCGTGGCTGTCAACAGGAATTTGTTTAATTCAGGATCCTGAATAACAATTTCTGCATTATACCACCGGCTCAGCTTTAACATGGCCATCCGGAACGGCTCGTCTTTCAGGATAAGCTTACCGTTAATCCATGAAAAGTAAATGGCAGGATTAACTTTTCTTGAAACGATCTCATTGTCCGGAACGTTATACTGAATCTGTTCTCCCGGTTTCATAATGATTTGCCGGTCATCCTTTTCCAGCCTGATCGCCCCCTCCGAGAGCGTCGCCTCAAAATACCGGTCGCTGCTGTATGCCCTTAAGTTAAACGAGGTGCCCGTAACGACCGTATTGATCATCGGGTTTTCAACAATAAACGGCTTTTCAGGATCGGATACTACTTCGAAATAGGCTTCACCGTCAATAAACACGTGACGTTCATGCTTTGCAAATTTTTCCGGGTACCTGATCAACGTGCCATCGTTAAGCCAGACTGTGGTGCCATCGGCCAACTGAATCTTTACACGCGTTCCGGGTTTCGTAATTAATTCTTTTTCTGCAAACTTGCCCTGTGTGCCCTTTTGATAAACCGAAACAAAAAGAATGGTGGAAGCAATCAACAAAGGTAGCAACAGGATCGCGGCAACACGATAAAACAGCGGCACCTGCCGTTTACCCTGTGCACCGTGAAATAAAGCCGATTCTTTCTTTCCCATGTTAATCCGGCGATGAACCTGACCCAGCATCCGGTCAAAATCGGGAGAGCCTTCTTTCAGGGATATCCGGTTATCAGCCCAGACAGAACCAAGCATTCCCCTTACCTGAAGTTCATTTTCAGGATCAGTAAGCCATTCCTTTATATGCCTGCGATCCGGTGTGCCGGCTTTTTGCTTTAGGTAGTTATATATGGTTTCAAGGTCCATCCGTTCAGCTTCTCTTTGCACACAATACGAAGCTGAGGCGTCCCGGCACCTATTCACCGGATAAATTTTTTTTTCGGGAATGTGATAAAAAAGTATATCAGGCCAGAAATACCGGAAGCGCCAAGCTTCTCCCTCAGCTCTTTCAGTGCCGAATTCATCTGATTTTCAACTGTCTTCACCGAAATCTGCATTTGGATTGCGATCTCCTTGTTGGTCAGGCCCTGTTCCCTGCTGAGCTTAAAAATCTGTCTCCTTCGTTCCGGAAAGTTGTCAATGATTGCCCGTGCCGCTGATTCCTGACTTTTAAACTCAACGAAGTATTCGGTCTCGTTTGAAGCATATGACTTTGAAGAGGTGAACAATTCGATTCTTTTCTTCTCGGCCTTCTCCTTTCTCAGGTAGGAAATGGTCTCGTTATACGTAATCCGGAACAAAAACGCTTTAAATGAAAAATGCTCCTCAATCTGCATCCGCTTTTCCCAAATCTTCACAAAAATGGTCTGTGTAACTTCCTCTGCCGTAAACGCATCTTTGGAAATACTGAAAACAAAAGCAAATATACTTTGGGCATAGCGCTTAAAAAGATTGTCAAAAGCCGCATAATCGCCGCCTTTCAGCTCCGTAATATATTCCCGGTCGGTTTTCAAATAAGTGGACATTTTTGTTTAGGCTCCCAAATGTACACAAATTGCTTTAAATATTGCAGCGGCACTCCGCTGGCTCCTGATCTATGCCACTCCTTAAAATCTTAACGTTCGTTAACCTTGTTTGACGCCACTTAACGATTTCCTGCTCTATCTTTGTGTCAGAGCAATATAAAACAGAAGCATATTTTTTTCATAGATTTTTTTTCATAGATTTGAGTTGGTTAAAGGGAGAAGGATGGTTGGAGAGCCATCCTTTTTTGTTGGAGCCAATTGAGTCCATCCGGCCAAATAAGTAAAAATCAAACCATTGTTAACTTTTATTAACCTTGTTTGACGGCGCTTAACGATTAAGGGTTGTATCTTTGTTGTGTAAGTAATGAATCATAAGCAGGAGTTTTTTTTCATAGTTTTAGAGTTGGTTAAGGAGAAAGGATGGGGTGAGCCATCCTTTTTTCATTGAAGTATATCCTGATCAGAACGATGCTTCGGGTTTAACATCATACCCCTTCACGGGTTGATGTCCCGTGCCGGTATAATCGGGCAGGAACCGGTTGATCAGATCGAAAATCGAAATAACCAGATCAGGGAACAGCGCATGAACCAGCTTTCCAAGTTTTGCCGGGAAAGACAGGGTCAGTGTTTTGTCGCCCCCCTGCATGCCGCAGATAATTTTACGGGCTGCACGCTCAGCACTCATTGTAATCAAGGGGTTGGTGGCCGCTGCCGAGAACCACTCATACTCTTTCTCATATTTCCCCTTCACATCAATATGCCGGTGGCTGCCGGTCGACATCAGCCCCGGGTACACACTCGTTACTTTTATATTGTGGTGTTCCAGCTCGGCCGTCAGACCTTCCGAAAAGCCGGATAACGCAAATTTGCTGACATTATAGGGCAGCAAGTGCGGAAAACTGACCAGGGCGCCCACCGAAATAATATTCACAATCCTTCCCTGACGCCGTTCTTTCATCCCGGGCAAAACGCGGTTGATGATATGAAACGGTCCCCAGAAATAGACCTTCATGGCGGCCTCATAATCTTCCTCGCTGAAGGTTTCCATCGGACCTACACGGATCTTTCCGGCATTGTTAATAACCGCATTCACGGGCCCCATTTTCATTTCAATCTCGCCGATCATCCGGTCTACCTGTTCCTTATCGGTAATATCACAGGGAACGGCCAACACCTCGGCTCCGGTTTGCGACAGTTCGCCCGATGCGTTATCCAGTTCCTCCTGATCGCGGGCACAGATCACGACTTTAGCTTTTTTTTCCGCCAGTTGGCGGGCCATGATCAGTCCCAATCCGCGCGACCCTCCGGTTACCAGGACCACCTGATCTTTCAGATTATACCAGTTTAAAGAGCGGACAGCCATCCTTAAGGCCGCCGCACCCGCTGCGCTGACAACAGCGCCCATCAAAACCTTATTTATTCCTTTTGTTCTCATCTCTTTTCATTTTATGTTTGTAATCGACTCATTGTGAGGAAACCAGCCCTCAACTTTCCACAGCTTTCTACAGATCCCAAACGAAATAACCCTGTTTTCCGGGCTATTCCACGCTTGCCCTCTTTTATTCCGCAAGCACCATTCCAAAACACACAGAATCAAAACGCGGTACGATCTGACCAAAAAAGTCACGATTGTTTGAATTGTGCAATTTTTGGTTTGCGCACCGTTAACCCTGCCGCTCTCCGGTGGGGTAACTTTGTACCGGAAACTAAAAACAAGAAAGTCATGAACAAGAAAGTTTGGTTTATCACGGGAGCTTCCAAAGGATTGGGACTCTCGCTGGCACAGCGCCTGCTGAAAGAAGGGTACCGCGTGGCGGCCACTTCAAGGAACATCAGCGATCTGGAAAAAGAAATCGGAGCTACAAATGAGCAATTCCTTCCATTGAGCATGAACCTGCTCGACGAGGGTGATGTGGCGAAAGCTGTTCAAAAAACAACTGGTCATTTCGGGACCATCGACGTCCTGGTGAACAATGCCGGTTACGGACTGGTCGGGGCACTTGAAGAATTAAGCGATGCGGAATCGCGGAAGAATTTTGATGTGAATGTATTCGGGACGCTTAATGTAATCCGCCAGGTGATGCCGCAGATGCGCAAACAAAAGTCGGGGCACGTGTTTAACCTGTCGTCGATCGGCGGATTTAACGGCGTATTCCCAGGCTTCGGGATCTACTGCGCTTCGAAATTTGCGGTCGAAGGTCTGTCTGAGTCGCTGACGGAGGAGGTAAAGCCCTTTGGAATCAAAGTCACCATTGTTTCGCCGGGTTATTTTCGCACAAGCTTCCTGAGTAGCTCGTCTCTGAGCGTTCCTGCCAATCCGATCAACGACTATGCACGGGTCAGGGAAGTCCAGTCGATGCATGAAAATCAGATTGACGGCAATCAGCCGGGCGATCCTGATAAAGCGGCCGGCGTGCTGATTGCAGTGGCTGAACAGGAAGAACCTTTACTGCATCTGTTCCTTGGACAGGATGCCTATCAGTTGGCAGAAGCGAAAATTGAACTGGTAAAAAAGGATATGGAACAGATCAGGTCGCTGGCAACGGCTACAGACTTTGCTCCTGGAGTTCCCGAAACGCTTTCGGAGTGATCTGCACAAATTTCTTGAACGCGTTGGTGAAATGGGACGATTCTTCAAAACCCAAAGCATAGGCGATCTCCGAAATATTCCAGTTGGTGTTTTTGAGCAAAGACTTCGCTTCCATGACCAGGCGTTCCGAAATTAGCTGACTGGTCGTTTTTCCGGTAATCATTTTCAGGCTCCGGTTTAAATGATTGGTGTGGATGGACATGTGGTCGGCAAAATCTTTAGGTGTATCCAGTCGAATCCGCTGTTGAGGCGATTCGATTGGATACTGCCGTCCCAGCAATTCCATAAAGAGGGAGACGATCCGTTGTGAAGCGTTGGTCCCTCTGTTGGGGACGCTTGGTGCAGGATGCAGCTTCAGTACTTTATGAATGATCGAAAATACCAGGTTTCGCAACAAGCCTTCCTTGAATTCATAGTCAGATTTCATCTCCGCCATCATTTCCCTGAAAACATCGCTAATGTCTTTTACTTCATCCTCAGAAAGCATAAAAACAGCATTTCCTCCCGGTTGAAAAACAGGAAACTCGCGGATGTTGCCGAAATGGCTGAAAAATTCGGCTGTAAAAATACAGAAATAACCTTGCTGGTCATCGTCCAGCGCCTCCCAGTTGTAGGGAATTAAGGGGTTCGAGAACAACAAAACCGCTTTGTCGCTCCGGTATGTCTTATCGGCATAATTAATGTTGTTACGTCCGATGACCAGGCTGATCTTGTAATAATTCTTCTGACTGTAAGGGATCTGCTTACCTATATTGCATAAAAAATCAGCCAGATCGAAAACATGAAAAAACCCCGCCTCTTTTTTGCCACCCGGACTCCCGTTAATCCCGGCATCATAAAATTCTTCGATCGTCAAAAAATTACCCATGCATTGGCGTCCTCCTAATTGCTGATTTCAATTTAAAACGCAGATTAGCTGATAAATGTTTTCGTCGTAAACAGAAACGGGCCGAATGAAATTCATCCGGCCCGTCCTTTGAAAACAATTAAACAGATTATAAAGACCGACCCTCATAGACCATCGATTCCGCAATGGGAACCAGGTCGCCGTCAAAGGTCAGTTGTCCGGGCCGCAAGCCGGTTAAACGGGCTGTTGCGTTACCGGACGAGCCAATGTTAAAATGGAGGTCGTACATGCCCAGATTGGTCATCACGTTCATCGAAAGCGTAAAGCTGTTGCGCTTTTCGTCCTCCTTCAGCTTCCAGTCGGTGATTGTTCCTTTTGCGGTAATGCCGCCGACACCGTTATAACCCAATCCACGGTTTGAGCCAATCTGGATTACCGCGACGGAGGAATCGACAGCAACAAAGTTGATCATCGGACTCACCACGATCCGGTTGCCGTATTTATCCTGCAAAAAATCCGATTCCAGTACGAAATCTTTATTTTCAAGCATTTGCTTCGTCAATTGATACGCCTTTTCGGCTTCAGCTTTTCGTTGCTCTTTTTTAGTCATTTGCGATTGATCCTGTTGCCCGCCGGCAAAAGCGAAATTCGCAAAAATGACGAGGATGAAAAATATTATTGTCCGTTTCATCGCTGCCTCCTTTCGATTAATACTAAGAGTATTACACAAATCCTGTTCCAAAGTGATTGATTTCGTTTCCATTAACACGATTTAACTGATTTTGGCCAACCAAGCGTTGCGGATGAACATTCGTTTAGCCGTCGTGTTCTTTTGATGTGATTATCAGGAATACAACCATATTATTGTTGTTTTCGGCGATCCTCGTTTTGCATCCGGTACTGCCGTTTATCGAGTATTACACCTTCCGGGAATACATCGCAGAGAATCTGTGCGTCAACCGGGAGAATCCGCAATCGTGCTGTGAAGGGAAATGCTATCTCGAAAAGCGGGTGGAAGAGAGTACGCCCGATAATAACCCGGAAAAACAAAATCCGGCGGCCGATCATCTGAAACGGATCGAATATAATCTTCCCGTTAAAAACAATCCCTGCTTCTGCGTTGCCGCATTGCAGGTTGAATTCGGATACCTCAATCCGCTGTATAGCGCCGCTTTTTCCAAAACCATCTTTCAGCCGCCGCAGGGAAGATAAATAAACATGTCCTTTTTAAATTGTTTTTACGTGGTTTCCTGAAATGGAAACAGGCTAAAGGTCTGCGAGTACCCGAACACCAGTCCGGGTCAACGAAGTCGTACGCATTCCTCTGGTGAATTACGTGTTTTTTATCAACTCATTCATAAGACATTACAAATGAAACATATCCTTTTTTTGTTCGCACTTACCCTTTTCTTTGCAGCCTGCGAGAAAGATGAAGAAAATATTCCTGAAGAAACAAGCCTGCAATCCATAGCAAAAGCCAACACCGAAGCAGGCTATTTTCACGTGGAGCTATTGGCCGGAGAGGCCCTGTTCCAGGGGTACAACAAGCTATACCTCGATATCAGGAAAAGTTCAGACGACAGCCGTATCGCGCAGGCATCAGTAAAACTGAGGCCGCTGATGCATATGACCACGATAACCCATGCTGCCCCGCTTGAAAATCCGGGAGCAACACCCAACGATAACGGTTATTTCGAAGGCGCGGTAGTGTTTGTCATGCCTTCCAATCCCGATGAAGGCTGGACCCTGGAAGTGGCCATCGACGCCGGAGGGCAAAAAGACACGGTCGATCTCACGATCCCGGAGGTGAAAAGTATTGAAGAAGCCCGCGAATTCAACGTGGCTTCGGAAGCCACGGGAAAGACTTATTTCATTTCGCTCGTGGAACCTTCAAAGCCTAAAGTCGGCCTGAACGACATTGAATTTACCATTCACTACCGCGAAAACATGATGAGTTTCCCGGCTGCCGGGGACCTTGCGGTTACCATTGAACCGGAAATGCCGTCGATGGACCACGGATCGCCCAATAATGTCAATCCGGTACACACCGGGAACGGACATTACAAAGGTAAAGTGAACTTCACCATGACCGGCTGGTGGCGCGTGAATATCGAAGTTTCCAAAGACGGGCAAGCCATCGGAGAAGATCTGTCATTCGACATCACGTTCTGATGATCCGGAGGTCTCCATTGCCTGTGTTGTTCCTGCTGACCGCCTTCGGCAGTAATCTGCAGGCGCAACAAGCGGCCGGAAATATGGCCAAAGACACCATTCAGATCAAAGAAGTGGTTGTTACGCAACAGATTGTGCTGAGCGATGAAAACGCCGTTAAGCACTACCAGTCATTTTACAGTTCGGGGATTGACAAAATCAACGAACGGCTGGGGAGTATGTCGCTGATCAGCCGGGGGGCCTATGCCAAAGAACCGGTATTAAACGGCTTTTCTTCCGGACAAATTAACGTGACCATTGGCGGCATGAAAATGTTTGGCGCCTGTACCGACAAAATGGACCCGGTCACTTCCTACGTCGAACCGGTCAATCTGAAAAGCATCCGGATAAACGAAGGCTCCACCGGCAATAAAAACGGAAGCACCATTGGCGGCACCTTCGATATGGAACTGCAACCGCCCGAAAAATCAGCTTTCACGGTTGAAGCCGGCACGAATTACGAAACCGCCTCCAAAGGGAAAACAGTCTTCTTCCTTTCCAACTTCGGAAAAGAACGATGGGCTTACCGCATCAGCGGGGTTTATAAACACTATTCACCTTACACCGACGGAAACGGGCGCAAGGTGCCGTTTACACAATATGAAAAGGTAAACCTGCTCCAGTCGGTGCTTTTCAGTCCGGCGGCAGGGCACGATCTGACCTTCGACTGGCTCATCGACGACGCTTTCGCTGTCGGCTACCCGGCTTTGCCCATGGACGTGAGCCGCGCCAAGGGTCGGATTTACAGCCTGAAGTATGTACCCGAAAAGTTTTTGCGCCTTTCGGACTTCAACAGTCGGGTCTATTACAATACGGTATACCATCTGATGGACGATTCCCGGCGCGACAGCCTGTACCTGGTTGAAAATTCGCAAACCGGCAAGCCCGACAGTGTTTATATGAAAATGGATATGCCCGGATGGAGCCGCACCTGGGGAGCTTTTGCCGAGGGAAAAGCCCGCTGGTCGGAAAGTAACCTGCTGTCATTTAAGCTCGAAAGCTACCGCAACTGGCAAAAAGCCGAAATGACAATGTTTATGAATAATCTTTCGAATCCGGGCGAGCCGCCCATGTTTGCCCAAACCTGGCCGGAACACCGGCGTCAGGTTAGTGGCATTTTCCTTCGGAACGACTATGTGCTGAGCCGGAAAGTGGTGCTGGCGATTGACCTGCGCGCCGATTACAGTGCTTCGAAGGTATTGTCGGAGCAGGGCAAGCAGCAATTCAGCTCGCTGGGCTACGACGTGGACAAGCCGTGTCACGCGTTTGTCCACTCGGCCAATTTCACCATGGCCTATACGCCCGGCGATACCTGGCAGGTTAAAGCCGGGTTTGGCCGGGGCGAACGCCTGCCCACGCTGTCGGAGCAGTTTGGATTTTATCTTTTCAATGCCTACGATGGCTATGATTACATCGGCAATCCGGAAATCAGAACCGAGAAATCACTCAATGTTTTCGGCAAGCTCAGCTATACCCGGCCGGCATTTAAGGTTTCAGCTGACGCCCGGTATAATCACATCAGCGACTATATTCTGGGCGTGACGGTTCCGGACTATGAGGCGCTGAACCTTTACGCCGCCGGAACAAAGCAGTATGAGAATATTGGTGGCGCACGGACATTTTCAACCCAGTTCCAACTGTTTTGGAAGCTCCTGCCCGAACTGGAATTTTTCAACGTGCTGAAATACAATCGCGGTGAAACGAATGATAACGAACCGCTTCCGTTGATGCCGCCCCTGAAGAACCTGTTCTCGATTCATTTTGAGAAACGGAATTACCAGCTTCAGATCGAAAATGAATATTCGGCACCGCAAAACCGCATCAATGCCGGTTATGGCGAAACGAAAACCCCGCAATTCACGCTGTTGCATTTGCGCACGGGCTATAAGATCCGAACAGGAAAATCGGTCGTCAACCTGAATGCCGGCGTGGAAAACCTGCTCGACAAAGCTTATTCGGAACATCTCGACTGGGGAAATTATAATCGTCCCGGACGAAATTTTTATTTCATGATCAGTTGGAAAGGCCTTCATTAACGGGATAACCGCAGAAAGGCGAATAAAAGGCCGACCTGCTGCACCATCAGGTTAAACTATTGCCCGACGCTTTCCGTTTAGTAATAGCAACCAGTTCACATCAGTCCGTTGTCATGGCGGTATAAACAAATTCGATAACTTAGGTAATAAAGACACAATCACATGAAACGAGCCATGAGAGCCATACTTCCCACACAGGAGCATGATTATTCTGGCGAGTTCCATATGGCAACTAAAAGACAAATTTATAATCATATGAAAAAGGCATCAAAACAGAAAAAGGTCAGCAAAAAAGAAGAGAAGGCAACTAAAAAGAAACCGCTCTCAAAGGAACTTTTGAAAAGGATACACGCCTACTGGCGGGCCGCCAATTACCTGTCGGTCGGGCAGCTTTATCTTCGCGATAATCCGCTGCTTTGGGAACCACTGGAACTTGCGCATGTTAAATCAGTGCTTCTCGGACACTGGGGCACCACACCGGGGCAGAACTTTATCTATGCGCACCTGAACCGCGTCATTCAGGAGTACGACCTGAATATGATTTACATTTCCGGCCCCGGCCATGGCGGACCGGCACTGGTTGGCAATACCTATCTGGAAGGTACTTACAGTGAGGTCTATCCCGACATCACGCAGGACGAAGACGGACTGAAAAAACTGTTTAAGCGATTCTCCTTTCCCGGGGGAATTCCAAGCCATGTTTCCCCCGAATGCCCCGGATCGATCCATGAGGGAGGCGAATTGGGCTATTCGCTGAGCCATGCGTTCGGAGCCGTGTTCGACAATCCCGATCTGGTCGTTGCCTGTGTTATCGGCGACGGCGAAGCGGAAACAGGTCCGCTGGCCACGGCGTGGCACTCCAATAAGTTCCTGAACCCGGTACACGATGGTGCCGTGTTACCGATTCTTCACCTCAACGGCTACAAAATTGCCAATCCCGCCTTACTGGACCGGATCCCGCGCAAGGAACTGGAGCAACTGTTGCAAGGCTGTGGCTGGGAGCCCTATTTTGTTGAAGGCGACAAACCCAAACCCATGCATCAGGCTATGGCTGCGGCGCTTGATAAGGCCATCGCCGCAATCAGGAAGATCCAGCGGAAAGCACGGCGTAAAAACGACGCTACACGCCCCCGCTGGCCGATGATCGTACTCCGCTCGCCCAAAGGCTGGACAGGTCCGAAGGAAGTAGACGGCGTTCAGAACGAAGGCAGCTTTCACTCCCACCAGATCCCGTTGCTTCCCGATGCCGCGCATCCCGATCACCTGGCGCTGCTCGAAAGCTGGCTGAAAAGCTATAAACCGGAAGAATTGTTCGATGAGCAGGGCCGGCTTTTACCCGACCTTTCAGAACTCGCACCCAAAGGCGACCGCCGGATGGGAGCCAACCCAAATGCCAACGGCGGGTTGCTCCTGCGCGATCTGAATTTACCCGATTTTAAAGCATTCGCCATCGATGTCCCCTCTCCTGGATCGGTCCGGACGGCCGACACTCACGAACTCGGGAAGTACCTCCGCGAAGTGATCATCCTGAATGAGGAACAGCGTAATTTCCGGATCTTTGGTCCCGACGAGACCCTTTCCAACCGGTTACACGGTGTGTTCGAGGCTACCAACCGCCAGTGGGGAGCCAAAATGAAAAAGAATGATGAGTTCCTGGCCACCGATGGCCGGGTCATGGAAGTGCTCAGTGAGCACCAGTGTGAAGGGTGGCTCGAAGGTTATCTTCTCACCGGCAGGCATGGCCTGTTTAACTGTTACGAAGGGTTCATCCATATCATCGACTCGATGTTCAATCAACATGCCAAATGGCTGAAAGTAAGTGCTGAGCTGCCCTGGCGGAAGAACATCGCTTCACTGAACTACCTGCTTGCTTCGCACGTCTGGCAGCAGGCTCACAATGGCTTTACCCACCAGGACCCCGGCTTCATCGATCATGTGGTCAACAAGAAGGCGTCTGTAGTGCGGGTTTATCTTCCCCCCGATGCCAACTGCCTGCTCTCGGTTTGGGATCATTGCCTGGCAAGCCGTCACTACGTCAACGTGGTTGTGGCCGGTAAATACCAGGCACCTCAGTGGCTGAACATGGACCAGGCGATTGAACACTGTACCCGGGGGATCAGCATCTGGGATTGGGCAAGCAACGACCAGGGAGCAGAACCCGATGTCGTGATGGCCTGTTGCGGCGATGTGCCTACGCTCGAAACCCTGGCTGCCGTTTCCATTCTGCGGGAGCATATGCCGGCGCTGAAGATCAGGGTGATCAACGTGGTCGATCTCATGAAGCTGCAACCGGATACCGAACACCCGCACGGATTGACAGATGCCGATTTCGATGCGCTGTTTACGAAAGACAAACCCGTCGTGTTTGCTTTTCATGGCTACCCGTGGCTGATCCACCGTCTCACCTACCGGCGCACCAACCATGTCAATCTGCACGTTCGCGGTTATAAGGAAGAAGGCACCATCACCACCTATTTCGACATGACCGTTTTAAACGATATGGACCGGTTCCACCTGGTGCAGGATGTCATTAACCGCATCCCCCAGCCGGGCGAAGAAGGGCAGAAACTCACCCAACTGATGGACGAAAAACGTGCCGCACACCGGGAGTACATCTACGAGCATGGTCACGACATGCCCGAAGTCAGCGACTGGAAATGGCATGCGGGATTTTAATTCGTTAACCCAATAATATCAGGAGAAAAGGATGGCAGCGCGCCGTCCTTTTCGTTTTATATGGGATAATCCGCCCGTTCAATATGCCGGAGCTGCCGTTCAATAGTTCGGCAATAATCAGTATACTTGTAATGACCAACTTTAGTGAGTCAAATCACTAAATCACCTGTTATGAAAAAACCAGTCATCCTGTTGCTGTTCCTGTTGGCGTCCATTTTCCTGCAGGCCCGTGATCTTCCGAAACTCAATCTCCAAATGAGAAGGAAATACATCATTGAAACGGTTTACCATGAAGACACCAGTCGGGTTAACCTCCGGACTCGTTATGATAAAAAGAAATTTGAGTTTGAAGTTGTCTCATACGATCTTCATGAAAAAACATACGACATCAGCCTGGTGATCAGCTATTTTTTACATGTCGCTCAAACACAAAAGGGTCAGGAATGGATAGAAGACGAGGTGTATGAAACCGGCTTTCCGACCACCTATCGTAGCCCGGTGGTGTATCTAAATATGTTCCGGGTACCCGTCGGGTTCAAACTTACGCAAGATGGAAAGATCATTTCTTTTGAGCGGATTAACTTTGGATCGAACAAAACTCCCGAAGGACACATGATTAACATGGGAGAATGGGATAAAAAATCACTCGAATCGGAAATTGCTGCCTTGTTCTTCAATCCGCATATAACGAGGTCTGACTGGACTCACCAAATGGACGTCCGCTCCAACTATAAGATCATCCGACAAAATGAACTGACTACGGAAGTTCTGATTACCGAACCAAACGAATATGTTCCCGACGCCAGGAGTTCTTTTCACCAATACCATCGGCAGGTTTTCCTGGACAATGCAACAGGTCTGATCATTCAGGATAAGCTCAGCTTTATCTGGAAATACAGCAACCCCCAGCTTCTGGGTTACCCACGGCAGGGCAGCCGATCCGGCAGAGCAACCCCTGTACCTTACGAACAAAATAAATTCATTACCCGCCATCAAAGACTAATTGTTGAGTCTTCAGAGCCGTTCGAGATCATGCAAAGAACTGGCCTGTCTACCTATGATAACGTTCAAATACAAAATCCGAACACGACACTTCGTATTATTGCTCCCGATTCAGCCGGTTATTCCCGCTATCTCTATCTGAGCTATATGAATCAACCGGAAAATTCGCTGAAAACATTCAGGCTTGAAAAAGATGAAAATGGCGTCTTCAAATTTCAACAGCAGTTGGATAGTCCACAGGAAATATATCTTCACCCCAGCCCAACACTGCCGCGAAACATGGCCGAAGAGGATCTCTACTTAAGTCCGGGTGATGACCTCAGCGTCGAAATAAAAAAGTCCGGCGATCCTGAACGGTTTGCCTTCAATGGTATCGGAGCAGATGAAAACCAGGCCCTTCAGACCATCCGGAAAATTGAATTCTTCAGTAAGCTGAGATTAAACTCTTTTAATGGTCACCCGTTGGTCCCATTCAGAGACAGCATTCTTCATATCCTGAACCGTGAAAGAAGTACCCTCCATCCCGATTTCTACCTGTACAAACGCAATACATTGATTTACTCCATGCATCTGGCCGGTCAGAACACAGCCGATACGGTACAAAAGTACGCCATTCCCGTTGTGAATACCCTTGCCACAAAAAACGACGTATATCTGTTTTTCCTGAACAAGTATATTATCTCCTTTATTCAAAAAGCAACGAATTTCTCTTTCGACAAAAAGGGAACTCTTCGTGATTATGAAAAATTTTATAGCTTCGCTCAGATTACGCTTCCTGAGCCTGTACTGAGCGAATTTTTGGCCTGGGAAGTTGAGCTGCTTTTAAATTTTGGAGATTGGGAAAGTGCTAAAATCCTTTACGATCGTCATCAAGCGGCATATTCCAATACCGAACGATTTAAACAGACCGAACGGATCTACCGTCAAAATGAGCTTCTCGCCCCCGGCAGGCCCTTCCCCATCGAATCGCTGACCGATATCAGCGGCACAAAAATCGATTTCAGCAGCATTAAAGACAAGGTGATGATCCTCATGATAAAAGATCTCAGGTACATCATTAACAACAAGGATCGGCAGATATCCCGATTTCCCTGGCAAAATTATAAAACGCAATATGCAACACTATTGGAAGACATCGTTCCGGTTCAGTTGCTCATTGGAACCGGGGAACAGCTTGAGAAAATAAAGCCTTCGCTGGACACCACAGGAGGAGTTCACTATGCTTTAACAAGTTATGATGAACTCTACTGGGCTTATGGCCAACCCGTTAATCTGAAACGAAACCGTCCCTTCGTGCTGGGAAGAAAAGGGATGATCCTGTTTGACCAGGCGCCTGGCTACTCAGCGTTACAACAAGCAATTAAAGAACAGAAAAATCCCTTCTCGGAGGCCCGGAACCGGGAATCAACCCTAAAGATCATGGTGATCGTTCTTTTAAGTGTGATCTTCAGCATTGGCCTGACGTTTTTATTGTATCGTCAGATCACAAAACGCAGGCTTCGAAAGGCTGAGCTTATCCGCAAAATGAGGGAACTCGAACTGAGTGTGATCCGCACGCAAATGAACCCCCACTTCATGTATAACTGCCTCAATTCGATCCAGAATCTGCTGTACAAAAATCAGAACGATGACGCACATCTGTATCTATCCCGGTTTGCTTCCCTCGTCAGACAGGTGCTCAATAACAGCAAAAAGAGTGAAATACCGCTCAGCAAAGAGCTGGAATCAATCCGCGAATATATCGGACTGGAACAACTGCGCTTCAGCTTTGAATTCAAACTTGAAACCGGCGATGAAATCAATCCGGACAACATCTTTGTTCCGCCGATGCTGCTTCAGCCTTTCGTTGAAAATGCCATTCTGCACGGATTAAGTGCAAAAAAAACTGACCGCAAGCTTGAAATCCGTATTTTTAAAAACCAGAACCGGGTGGAACTGATCGTTGAAGACAATGGTGTGGGACGACAGGCCGCAGTCCGGTCGGAAGGAAACGGGCAGGGTATCCTGTTAAGCCAAAACCGGCTGGCGCTGCTTACTGAGAAGACCGGGATCCGCTACGATCTGCAGATAACAGACTTGTTTGACAATAACGGGGATCCAGGCGGAACCCGTGTTTCAATCAGCTTTACTGAAGAGGACTAAAATTTATGGATAAGATCAGGGCAATTATCGTCGATGATGAGCAAAACGGCCGGGAGAATCTTCACCGTACGCTCGAAAAGTACTGTCCCGAAGTATCGGTTGTTACAGAAGCCAACTCGGTGTTGACCGGCATCGAAGCTATTCAGCAGCATGCCCCGGATCTGGTTTTCCTTGATATTGAGATGCCCGAGGGAAAAGGATTCAAAATCCTTGAGTTTTTCAGCGAACCCGATTTTGATGTCATTTTCGTCACCGCCTATGATCAGTATGCCATCCAGGCGATCCGTTTTTCAGCGCTCGATTATATTCTGAAACCCATCAACATCCTGGAGCTTCGTGCGGCTGTTGACCGGACCGGGCACCGCAAAAAGAAAGAACGACGTCTGTTGAATCAATTTCTGCACAATGCCCATTCTGAACTGGCCGAAAAAAAGCTGGCGCTGGCCAGCGGCAATAAAATAGAATTCCGCAGCATCGGACAGATTATCCGGTGCCAAAGCGACGGGAATTATACCAATTTTTACTTCACCGAAGGACCGGCCCTGCTGGTAACAAAAACGCTGAACGATTTCGAAGAGATCCTTGAAGGTTACGGCTTTATCCGGACCCACAAAGCGCACCTGGTCAATAGCCTGTTTATCCGTTCCTTTCACAAAAATGACGGCGGCTACCTGCAATTGTCCGACGGCACCCTGATTCCGGTATCCCGCCGCCGGAAAGACGAGATCTTAACGCGGTTAAAACATCTCTAGCGGTTGTGATGAAATTAAAACCGTAGTTAAAATCTCAGGAGCGTAATTAATCCGTCAATTCCAGTTCAGCCAGGCCGAGTTGCTTCTGGCCGTTAACCAGGGATGTTGCTTCAAATTTAAGGAATCTGCTATTGACTGGTTGGAAGAACATGATCTTTCTCCAGTTCGGGTTATTCATGATATTTTGGAACTCCCCACTGACGACTTTCTCCCAGGTTTTCCCGTCATTGCTGATCAAAACCGCATAATTAAGCGGAATCCCTTTTGGATGTCGAGATTGGTCGGGCAACATACTGATCCCTGAGAAGGAAAGCGGCTTTCCGAAGTCAATCACCACTTCCTTTTGGTCTCCTCCGCCGAACCAGCTCGTTGCCTGATTGCCGTCGAGCAATTTTGTTATTTCAACGGTCTCACCCCCGACTCTCCAATCCGCTTTTGAAAAAACAAATTGTTTTTCGGCCATTTCACCCTGGGCGCCGGAGGAGCTGATCATCACAGCTTTAATGGTAACTTTTCCGTCCATCATGAAAGGACCAGCGTATTTCTTTGCCGTTTGCGAAGGAACACTGCCATCGGTGGTATAATAAACATCAGCGTCTTTATCGGGCGAAATGATCCGTACAAGTCCGTGCTGCTCCCTTGTGATTCCAGGAGGAACGGGTAGTATCGGCGCATGGTAAACCTCCACGGTCGAGATCATCGGCGGAGCAAGCGCGTCTTCAATCCTGATCCGCATTTTAGTAGCTTTTACAGCCTGAAACCGTAAGATCCGCTTGTAACCAATTGTAGTTCCCTTTTGAAACTCTTTCCAGCCAGAACCGTTCCAATAATCGGCCGCGAATGATCTTACTTTTTGTCCTTCGGGGATAAATTCCTGCAAAAGCAGCCGGTTAATTTCCTGTTCCTTTCCAAAATCAACTTCCAGCTGACCAAAATTACCTGAGGCCTGCCAATAGGAGTCAAAGTTACTGTCAAATGCATCCCGGGCATGCGTTCCGTTACCGGAAGAGAACCTACAGGAATCGTTGACCAGGTTTTTCTCAAAGTCACGATCCAACTCTTCCCTCCACGCCAGCACCCGGGCCGAATCAAGCGGATGAATAAGCCCTCGTTTATCAGGGCTGAGATTAAGCAGCAACAGGCTGTTTCTACCCACGCTTTCGTAATAGATATCCATAAGCTGTGGAAGCGACTTTACCTGGTGGTCTTCGGAAGCATGGTAATACCAGCCGGGACGAACGGAGACATCTGTCTCGGAAGGAAGCCAGAACGAGCCGTCTTCGTGTCCGGTATTCATCTGGATCCGGCTGCTGATGTTTTTGTCGAGCTGATCCCAGGGACGGAACATGCTCCAGTGTGTTTCGCCGGCGTAACCCTCTTCGTTCCCGACCCAGCGGATTTCAGCAAGCGCCCCGCCGTGAATGATACAGTTGGGTTGAAGTTCCTTGACGATTTTCCCGATACCATCCCAGTCATAATAGTCGCCGGGAATTTTTCGGACATGCAGTGAATCAGTCCCGTAGTAACCTCTGCCGCCATTGGCCCCATCAAACCAGATCTCGAAAATTTCCCCGTAATTAGTCAGCAGTTCTCTTAGTTGACTTTTAAAATACTCATTGTAGCCCGGTTTTCCGTATTCAGCATGATTGCAATCCCAGGGAGAAAGGTACAGACCTATTTTTAATCCCAATTCTTTGCACGCGTCCGAAAATTCACGGACCACGTCGCCCTCACCGTGTTTCCATGGCGAATTTTTCACGCTGTGTCCGGTATATTTTGAAGGCCACAAGCAAAAACCGTCATGATGTTTTGCCGTGAGAATAACGCCTTTCAAGCCGGCGTCCTTGCAAATTTTCACCCACTGCCGACAGTCCAGTTGGGTTGGATCGAACAACTCCGGTGATTCATTACCGTAGCCCCACTCGCTGTCTGTAAATGTATTGACGCTAAAGTGAATAAAGGCTATGGTTTCCAACTTTTGCCAGTCCACTTGAAGAGTAGAAGGTTTGGGGAGGTCTTCAGGTGGTAACGCAGTTAATTTGTTCGTAAAGCCGGGCGCCAGCATCAGGGCTGCAAGAAAAAGACTAAAAACAATTGATCCCGGGTTGTGAGTAATTTTTTTCATGGTCCTTGTGTTTGTTAATCATTTCCGGGCGGTTCACTCATCAGGTCTTCAAGGACGGATTCCAGCTCGTTCTTCCCGATTTTCAGTGCCACACGACTATGGTTGAGTTTATCAACGGACTTATCCCAATAAGTTTTCCCTTCATCAAGCTGAACCAGACTTCCCTGTTTTTCAAAGGTAAAATACCCGGGTCGAATGGCTACCAATACAGCCACCTGGTCCCAGCTGGGGCGTCCTTTTTCTATCGCGCCGTTCCAACGGGTATATGCTTCTTTTACCGGATTCTCATCAGGGGTTCCCGGAAGTTTTATATTTCCTGTTATAATATCGCTTCCCAGGCCTGAAAAAACAGCATCTTTGGGCCAGCGCTTCAAAACATCGCCAACGTATGCTGCCGCTCCATTGCGCCCAAAGTTCCAGCCAATGTTTGGTGTTTCACGCGTATGCGCCATGGCTACCCATTTCAGCACTTTTCGCCTGATCAGCTTCATCCCGTTTTCATCATTCATCAGGTAAACTAAAACATGCGGATGCCCGACGGTAATGATGGTGACGCTGTTATCGGGTTGGGCGGCCAACAGCTTTTTATAAGTCTCCACGGCGTCGGGAGCCGAGT
>JBCFBK010000031.1:0-6666 GCA_038562555.1 Prolixibacteraceae bacterium
GGTTATGGCAGAAAAGACCAGATATTCGGATGCGGAGCTCGAGGAATTCAAACAACTGATCCTGTCGAAGCTTGAAAAAGCCCAGAAGGATTATGAACTATACAAGAATTCACTTACGCAGAGCGATGGAAATGACACGCAGGACACCTCTCCGACATTTAAAGTGTTGGAAGAAGGTGCCGCAACGCTTTCCAAGGAAGAAGCAGGCAAGCTGGCTCAACGCCAGCAAAAGTTTATTCAGCATTTACAGGCTGCTTTGATTCGTATCGAAAACAAGACTTACGGGATCTGTCGTGAGACAGGTAAACTGATTTCGAAAGAACGTTTACGGGCTGTGCCTCACGCTACCCTGAGCATTGATGCGAAGAATAACCAGAAATAGGAGCATAATCTATAAAGAGAGATGATTGGAAGGACTGTTTCCGGTCATTTTTTTTAGGAATCGTCAGTATGTCAAAACTTCAAAAATCGTTTTTAATCGTTTTTTTAATTCTGTTAGCCGATCAGGTTTTCAAGATCTGGATTAAGACAAATATGTATCTGGGAGAAGAATTTCCGGTTATAGGCGATTGGTTTCTGATCCATTTTGTCGAAAATAACGGGATGGCCTTCGGATTTGAATTTGCAGGCGAATACGGCAAAATTTTTCTGAGTGTTTTCCGCATCATCGCGGTAACCGCCATTGGGTGGTACCTGGTAAAGCTGGTAAAAAAGGAAAACGTCCCTATGGGTTTTGTCGTTTGTGTTTCGCTGATCCTGGCGGGGGCCATCGGCAACATTATCGACAGTGCCTTTTACGGAATGATCTTTAATGAGAGCTACGGGCAGGTTGCCACCTTGTTTCCTGAGGGAGGCGGTTATTCGTCTTTCCTGCACGGGAAAGTAGTTGACATGCTTTATTTCCCGCTGGTTTCGGGCTATTATCCGAAATGGATCCCGGGCATAGGCGGCAATGAATTTCTGTTTTTCAGACCAGTGTTCAATATCGCCGACTCTTCGATCACAATTGGTATTTTCAGTATCATCTTGTTTTACTGGAAGTTTTTCAGTCATTTGGATCAAAAGAAAGAAGAAGCAGCTGCCGGACAGGAGGAGCAGGAGGGGAAGACAGAAGCCTGAGCGTGCAGTAATTTTTAATTTTTTACTTGTGTATTTTGCGGCAATGTCGTAAACTTGCAATCCCGAAAACAGGCCTTGCAAACCATCTGCAGCCGCATCGGGAAAGGGCGAAAAAAAATTGATAAAAGATATTCAGGGCCCATAGCTCAGTTGGTTAGAGCACCTGACTCATAATCAGGGAGTCACTGGTTCAAGCCCAGTTGGGCCCACGGTCGTAGTCAGAGAGTTACAAACGTTTTGTAGCTCTCTTTTCTTTTGTATGGAATCAATCCAGGCGTATCACTCGTTTGCCCGGTTTCGGCTCAATTGCGAATACACTCTATTCGTAATTGAAAAAAGTTCGGTGTTCCCAACAATATCTCGAAAAAGGTTTATTCATGCTCATGCCGGTGGTGCAGATCCGGATCGTGGGGATGCTCGTGGGTGATCGCCTGATGGGTATGGAGATGCGAATGCCATTTCCGGGGAGAGGCTGTTTGTGCATTGTGGCTATGGGTATGATGCCCGTCTGAATGCTGATGGTAATGAACGTGCTGCATAACCGTATGGGTGTGCCGGTGTTTATGGGCAGACCTGTTGGTAACCATCACGGCCAGAGCCAGAAGTACAATGGAAACAGCGTGAACCCATTGGAAGGGTTCGTGAACAATTAAATACGACAGGATCACACCCCAGACGGGTGCCGTGGAAAACAGGATCTGACTTCGGGTTGCCCCGATATTTTGCGCTGAAACTACATAAAGTACAATGCTGATCCCATAAGCGAAAATTCCTGTTACAACGGCAGGTATTGCGTCTCGCAACGTGACGACCTGACCCGCAACGATGCATCCGATCGCTAAATTGACCGAACCGGCTGCCAGTCCCTTCACGAAAGTGACGGTTTGAGGAGAAGCGCCGTCTGAAATGGCAGTTAGTTGGTTATCAACGGCCCAGCAGGCGCATGCCGCGGTGATCAGCAAGCCCGGGGTGATGCCGCTTGCTCCTTCGCCCAGGCTGGTGAATATACCGGCCAAAACAGTTAAGAAAACTGCAACCCATGTGTTCCGCTCAAGCGTATCGCGGAAGATCAGAACACCCAGAACCGCGGTTGCCACCAATTCCATATTCAGCCAAATGGAAACAGAAGCTGCATTGGCTGTTTTCAGGCCGGCCAACAGGAGCAGAGGACCTGCAAACCCGCCAAAGAAAATGATACCGGTGGTTTTTGCCCGGCTGCCCGGTTGAAACAGCAACTTCAGGTTATTGTTTTTCCTGAAAATGTAAGGCAGCATGGCCAAAGCAGCGCCCAAATAGAGTAAGCCGGCGAGTTGAAACGAGTTTAAGCCGTTCAACAGCAGCTTACTGAAAGGGGTAGCCACGCCAAACAGACACCCGGAAAGAATACCAGTTATAACTGCCAACCGCCTCATACAAGGGTTTTATTCAAAATTACGTATTTCTTAGAATATCACGAAGGTGGGAAGCAAAAGACAACCCCGGAGAATGGTGGGAGCCTTCGCCGATCGTTCGCTGCTCCTTCGCTGATCGTTGGGTGAAGGTCAGGGGTGCCCGTGTGTGACCGCGGGAGAGGCACCTGAAATGACTCCCTGGGTGATTTCTTCAAAGTGCTCCAGGGCCCAGCTAACCATCATCGCGACTGCCGGCATTAATTCTTTACCGGTTTCTGTCAGTGAATATTCGACACGGGGAGGAATTTCAGGGTACATTTTCCGGTTAATCAGTTTATTTTCTTCCAGACGCTTTAAAGTATTCGACAACATTTTTTGCGAAATATCAGGGATGGCTGCGCATAAATCCTTGTAACGCATAACATCGTTCCTGTTTAAGGTACTCAGAATTAATAACGACCATTTATCGCTCATCCGGCTTAAAATATTCCGGATCGGGCACGTCGGATGTAAGGGATCTAAATACAGCATAAAGTTCCGTTTTTATGAGTTCAAACTTAATAAATAATCTCTTTTGGAGAGTAAGATTCCTGTAAGCGTGTAGTTGTTTTGCAGGAGATTAACTTTTTCAACACATAACGTCTTGTTTTATAGCAATTCTAACCAACAGCGCAGGTTACTAACCCATTTGCACAAACCCGAAACATGGCCGACCTTTGGGGAAACTCTTTAAATGTAACAGAATCATGCAAAATTTAATCGTCAGAAATGTCAACACCCTGCAGGGTGAAAAAATCAACCGCGACGGGAACGAGTTTACGGTGAAAAAAGTAATTCCCGACAACGAGACTTCAAAATGCCGCGCAAGTTTCGTGGAACTGGAGCCAGGAAATTTTGCCTATGGGTATCATTACCACGAGGCGAACGAAGAGGTGTTTTACATCATTAGCGGAACCGGGGTAATCCGGACCCTTGATGGCGATATCCAGGTAAAAGCCGGAGATGTCATTGGATTTCCAACCGGCGAAAAAGGCGCCCATGTCATGAAAAATGAATCGGACAGTGAAAAACTGGTTTACATCGATTTTGGCACAACCATAAGTCCGGAGATTGTCCATCTTCCCGATTTCAATAAAATTATGGTGATTGGAAACGAAGTGAATGGCGTTTACGATAAATAACCGGATTAACTGGCCTTGTGTCCAGGGTAAATAGGTATTGAGTAGGGCTGCAGCAGGAACCTGGAAAAGAGAAAACTAACCCGGGTTCCTTCCCGGAAAAGAAGAGCCCGCCGCAGTGCTAGTGATACTCCGGTTGTACGTTTATATGGTCGTAAGTTCAGGCTGTAGATCCGTAAAGCCTGTTGCGTCCGTTGCTTCCCCATGTGAGGTTATAATTCTACAATCCGAATTAGTTCCGGCTTTGCCCGGGTACGCTGAACAAGGGTTCTGCTGCGGTCCCGGAAATGTTCAGCGACTTCAGCATGTTCTTTGTAGGCCATTAGTCATTCGATATTACGGCGTTTGAAATGGAAACAAGGAATAATTTCGTTTGGTGGCACAAAGGGATCTTTTATCAGATTTATCCGCGGTCGTTTCAGGACAGCAACGGAGATGGCGTCGGCGATTTGCCGGGCATTTTGAAGCGGATCGATTATTTACAGTGGCTGGGAGTTGACGCCGTTTGGGTATCGCCGGTTTATCCCTCGCCGATGGCAGATTTTGGCTACGATATCTCTGATTATCTTGGCATTCATCCGTTGTTTGGCACGATGGACGACATGGACAGGCTGATTGCCGAAGTACATGCCAGGGGAATGAAGCTGATTCTGGATCTGGTTCCTAACCATACTTCCGACCAGCATCCCTGGTTTATCGAGTCGCGTTCATCGCGCAATAATCCGAAACGCAACTGGTATATCTGGCGTGACGTCCGCAATGACGGCGGACCCCCAAACAACTGGCTGAGTGCGTTCGGTGGAAGCGGCTGGGAATGGGATGAGAAGACCGGACAGTATTATTATCACGCCTTCCTGAAAGAGCAACCCGATCTGAACTGGAGGAATCCGGGGGTTCAGGAAGCTATGCTGAACGTGATGCGGTACTGGCTCGACAGGGGCGTGGACGGCTTCCGGGTCGATGTGATGTGGCATATGATCAAGGATGAGCAGTTTCGCGATAATCCGCCCAACCCGGATTACCAGCCGTACATGAATACCTATGAACAGCTTAGACCGGTTTATTCATCCGACCAGCCCGAGGTACACAGCATCATCAAAAAAATGCGGAAGGTACTGGATGAATACGACGAACGGATGATGATCGGCGAGATTTATCTTCCCGTTACCAACCTCGTGAGATACTACGGCGCAGACAACAAAGGTGCCAACCTGCCATTTAACTTTCAACTGCTTTTCCGGCCGTGGGATGCCCAGGAAATTGCTGCAACCATCGATGAATACGAAGGCGCCCTGCCGGCGAACGGCTGGCCCAACTGGGTGCTGGGAAACCACGATAACCCGCGCATTACGAGCAGGATCGGAGTAGAGCAGGCAAAAGTAGCCGCCATCATGCTGCTTACGTTAAGAGGCACGCCCACCATCTATTATGGCGAGGAAATCGGCATGCGTGATGTTCCGATTCCGCCCGAGGAAATCGTGGATCCGCAGGGCCTTAACATGCCCGGCAAGAACCTGAGCCGCGATCCTTACCGCACACCCATGCAATGGAGCAGTGAGGAGCATGCGGGCTTTACCGGCGGGAGACCCTGGTTAAGGATTAATAAAGCCTATCCGCGTGAAAACGTTGAAGCGCAGAAAAACGATCCCTATTCCATGCTTTCACTCTACCGGCGATTAATCGATTTGCGGCGAAGAGAAAGCTCGCTTACCTTCGGCGCTTATTTTCCGGTTTTTGCCGACCGGCAAATGCTGGCTTACTGCAGGAGGTTCGATGGGGAATCGGAGTTTCTGATTATCCTGAATTTGACGCACCGCCCGTGTTATTTTAAGACGTCGAAAATCTGCCTGAAGGGTGTGGTGGAGGTTGCAACGGTGCCCGATATGGAAGGGATGCGGGTTGAAGGAAGTATTAATCTGGGCGGAGACGAAGCAATGATTATCCGGCTTGACAGAAAAACGATTAAAAAAGCAAATGAGCCAATCACAAACAGACCGTAATGGGAGACGTGAGCACGTTTTTAAGGTATGGGCCCCCAAAAAAAACAGCATGCAGTTGCACCTGGTATATCCCAATGAGCAGACGATCGGGATGCAACGGGATGACGACGGATACTTCGTCGTTGACGTAGATGTACCAACGGGTGCCCGATACTATTTTAAACCCGATGGTGAGGCAGATTATCCTGATCCGGCTTCTCATTTTCAGCCCGAAGGTGTTCACGGACCTTCTGAACTCGTCGACCATCCGGCATTTCAATGGCAGGACCAGCGCTGGAAAGGGATCCCTTTTAAAGAGCTGATCCTGTATGAACTCCATGTGGGGACATTTACCGAAGAAGGGACTTTTGAAGCAGTTATTCCTTTGCTTGAAGAACTTGCCGAAGTTGGAATAAATGCCCTGGAACTTATGCCGGTGGGACAATTCCCGGGAAACCGCAACTGGGGTTATGATCAAACCTTTCCGTATGCAGTCCAGAATTCATACGGCGGTCCCGGGGGCCTGAAGAGACTGGTTGATGCCTGCCACCGGACCGGTATCGCTGTATTTCTGGACGTAATTTATAATCACCTCGGGCCTGAAGGAAACTATTTTCAGCATTTTGGCCCATATTTCTCCGACAAGTACATCACGCCATGGGGGAGAGCTTTGAACTTTGACGGCGAGTGGTCGGAGGGGGTCCGGGAATATTTCGCGGACAATGCCCTGCACTGGTTTGAACATTATCACATCGACGGGCTCCGGTGCGACGCTGTTCATGCGGTATTCGACTCGGGCGCTGTAAATTTTTGGGAGCTGACCACCGGGAAAGTCAACGCGCTGCAACAAAAGCTTGGCCGCCCGTTATACCTGATTGCCGAAAGTGATCTGAACAACCCAAAAGTGATTAACAGTCCCGAAACGGGTGGCTATGGATTTACGGCCCAGTGGCTCGACGATTTTCACCATGCCCTCTACGTTTTGCTTGACAAGAACGG
>JBCFBK010000031.1:6676-67848 GCA_038562555.1 Prolixibacteraceae bacterium
GAAAGAATTATGTCGACTTCGGGCAGGTGGAGCAACTGGCAAAAGCATACACCGACGGCTTTGTTCACAGCGGTGAATATGTGAAATTTCGTAAACGCAAACACGGAAGATCGTCGGCCGGGATCGACGGCGATAAATTCGTCGCCTTTATTCAGAATCACGACCTGGTAGGGAACCATCCGTTATCGAAAAGGCTGAGTGCTCTTGTTAATTTTGAACAGGCGCAATTGGCGGCCGCAGCGCTCCTGCTTTCTCCGTATGTTCCGATGCTGTTTATGGGTGAAGAATACAGTGAAGATAACCCCTTCTGCTATTTTGTAAGTCACTCTGAGGACAAGCTGATCGAAGCCGTCCGCGAAGGCCGGAAAAAAGAATTTAAAGACTTTCATTGGGACGTCGAGCCGCCCGACCCGCAGGATGAGGATACCTTTTACCGTTCCAAAATACACTGGCACAAACGCACCGGGCGGCAATATCGCGCGATGCTGGAATGGCATAAAGCGCTGATCACCCTGCGCAAGACGCACCCTGTTCTGAACAGTTATAAGAAAAATAACGTCCGGGTGTCCGTGACCGGGCAATCGGGGTTTACACTTCACCGGCAAACGGATAATGGTCTGCTGCATCTTGTGGCCTTCTTTAACCTTTCGGATGAAACAGTTGCCTTTACATTCCCGTACCGGGCTTACCGGTGGGTGAAACTGCTGGACTCGCGCGACGGAAAATGGGTAACAAGGTCCGACAACGACGTAACCGGTATTCATCCCGACAGTGCCGTTTCGAACGATCGGATCGTTTGCCGTCCGCTAAGCGTTATTCTCTATGAATCTTTACAGGAGGAAAGGTAGTTAAAGGTCGGGGACAGACGGTTCGGTAGCGGGGCGCAGTTCGCAAAGCAGTACCAGACTGTTCCCGTAGACGGTATAGGTGCCTGCGGGGAGATCGTCTTGTCCTCCGCCCGAAAAACTATCAAAAAGTACTTTCCATCGGCCTTGTTCTGTAATGAGGGGAAGGGTGAATTCAACCGATTCCCAGTGACTGTTAACCAGGATCAGCAGCCGGTCGTCGCGGATAATTTCCCCACGCTGATTAATTTCATGCATCACCTGCCCGTCAAGGAGGATCGCCATTGCACGGATATGGGCGGTTTGCCACTCTTCATCGGAGAGGTCGGTTCCGTTTGCATTCAGCCAGCGGATGTCTTTTACCTGTTCTCCGTGGATTTCCCGCCCCTTGAAATACCGGCGGCGGTGCATGATCGGATGCTTCTTCCGCATGTCGATCAGGGAGCAGACAGTTTCAAAAAGCTGTTGCTGACGTTCGTTCCAGTCCCAGTGCATCCAGGAAATTTCATTGTCCTGGCAATAGGCATTGTTGTTACCATGCTGAGTTCTTCCATACTCATCTCCATGGCTGATCATCGGTACCCCCTGGCTAAAGAAAAGCGTTGCCAGGAAGTTTCGTTTCTGACGTTCGCGCAGTTCGGTGATCCCCGGGTCGTCGGTTTCTCCTTCGGCACCATGATTCCAGCTATGGTTGCTGTTGTCGCCGTCGGTGTTGCCTTCCTGGTTCGCATCATTGTGTTTGTCATTGTAACTGACCAGGTCGTTCAGGGTGAAACCGTCGTGGGCTGTGATGAAGTTAATGCTCGCATAGGGCTGCCGGCCGTTGTCCTGATAAAGGTCGCTGCTGCCGCTGAAGCGGTAGGCCAGTTCCGAGAGCTGGCTGTCGTCGCCTTTCCAGAACCGCCTCACGCTGTCCCTGTATTTGCCGTTCCATTCCGCCCACAGCACGGGAAAATTACCTACCTGATAACCCCCTGCCCCGATATCCCAGGGTTCGGCGATCAGTTTTCGCTGCGAAATGACGGGGTCCTGATGAATCGTATCCAGGAAGGTAGAAAGTTTTCCGACATCGAAAAGTCCGCGGGCCAGGGCAGAGGCCAGATCGAAACGAAATCCGTCAACATGCATTTCGAGCGCCCAGTAGCGTAAGCTGTCCATGACCAGTTGCAACGTTCGTGCATTCAGCATGTTCAGCGTATTGCCCGTGCCTGTGTAATCCATGTAGTACTGCCGGTCGTCGTCAACAAGGCGATAGTAGTTCTCATTGTCAATTCCTCTGAAGCTCAGCGTGGGGCCCAGATGGTTCCCTTCGCCGGTATGATTGTAGACCACATCCAGGATGACTTCAATGCCGGCCTTGTGAAATTCTTTCACCATTTCCTTGAACTCAAAAACCTGCTGCCCTTCAATTCCGGAAGCGGAATAATCGGAGTGGGGAGCAAAAAAGCCGATCGAATTATATCCCCAATAATTTGATAAACCTTTGTCAATTAAGAATTTGCTTTGAATAAAATGATGGACGGGCATCAGTTCCACAGCCGTAATGCCCAGTTTTTTTAAATAGCTGATCACCGGCGGAGAACAGAGTCCTTTATAGGTTCCCCGCAATTCTTTGGGCACTTCCGGATGGAGGGCTGTAAAACCTTTTACATGCAGTTCGTAGATGATTGTATCGTGCATGGGCGTTCCGGGTCCTTCCACTCCTTCCCAGTCGAACGACTGATCGGTCACGACCGATTTGGTAATAAAGGGTGCGCTGTCGGTATCGTCTTTTTCAAGATGTTTGTTTTTGGCCTGACTCATCACAGGATATCCGAACATGCTTTCATGGATGACCGTTCTGCCCGCTATTGCCCGCGAGTATGGGTCAATGAGCAGTTTGGCGGGGTTGAACCGCTGTCCGTTTTCCGGATTCCATGGGCCATCAACCCGGTAACCATATAATTGGCCGGGGCCAATGCCGGGGAGGTAGATGTGCCAAACATAGTCGGTTACTTCGCTGACAGGTATCGTGGTGTATTCTTTTTCGTTAGCGGCGTTGAAAAGGCAAAGCATGACCTGCGTGGCGGTTTCGCTGAAAAGCGCGAAATTTGTTCCTTTTCCGTCCCAGGTTGCACCCAGCGGGTAAGGGTAACCTGGCCAGATCGGCCCTGAATATTTTTCCATAGCATGTTTTTTTGAATTTTTGTTCTGACTTTATCGTCAAAACCATGCCAGTCTTCTTTTCATTCACCACAGCGAAACCCGTATTACCCGAAACCTGATCAACGGGTTGAAATGCAAGGTATTATTCTTTTGGTTTAGCAAATCAGATTGCTGCGGGACAGGAAAAATAATCCCCGGATGGGGTGAGATTTCCGCAGTTTTTATTGACATAATTGCATTTTACCGAACGAACACCGCCTGGTCTTCACAGCCCATTTATTTTATAATTAGCGATTTAAAATGAAACCAGGCCTGGGTTTGGCACATTGGGAATAAAGTTTGGTTTCAGCATTTTAAACTCGACCAGTTATGATATTAAATTATGCCTTAGGGGCTAATCTCCAGCAGGAAAAATATTGCGTGTTTTCGGTATGGGCTCCGTTTGCAACAAGTGTAGAGCTGGAGATTGTCACGCAGCACAACCGGAGGATCGAAGCAACAAAAATGATGTATGGATACTGGAAAGCCGAAGACGCCAATGTCGGAGCAGGCGACAGATATTTTTACATACTTGATGGCAAGGGGCGATTACCCGACCCGGCCTCACGCTTTCAGCCCGAGGGGGTACACGGACCCAGCGAAATTATTAATCCCCAAAGTTATACCTGGACCGACAATGACTGGAAAAGTATACCGCTCGGGAGGATGATCCAGTATGAATTACATACGGGAATTTTTTCCCCTTCCGGAAATTTCGATGGACTTTCAGATAAGCTTCCCTATTTGCAGGAATTGGGGGTTAACACCATTGAGTTAATGCCGGTCGCTCAATTCCCCGGTCACCGGAACTGGGGATATGATGGTGTTTTTCCGTTTGCGGTTCAGAACAGTTACGGTGGTCCCGCAGGCCTCGCGAAGCTCGTTGACGCCTGCCACCGGAACGGGATGGCTGTGATCCTGGATGTGGTTTATAATCATCTTGGACCTGAAGGCAACTATTTCGAAGACTTTGGGCCTTATTTTTCCGATCGGTATAAGACGCCCTGGGGAAAGGCCGTTAATGTGGATGACCGGTACGCTGACGGGATGATCAATTTTATTCTTCAAAACGTCAGATACTGGCTGCGCGATCTCCATCTTGACGGCTTGCGGCTGGATGCGGTGCACGCCATCTATGATTTCAGCGCTGACCATATCATGAAACAAATCAGTACGGAGGTTCGGAAATTATCAGAGCTTACCGGTCGCAAATATGTCCTGATTGCCGAAAGCAACCTGAACGATGTCCGCTATCTTCATCCGGTTGAAAAAGGCGGTTATGGGCTGGATGCCCAGTGGAACGATGATTTCCATCATGCCGTGCATAGTTGCGTTACCGGCGAACAAGGCAGTTACTACGCAGACTACAGTTCGGTTGAGGACCTGGCAAAAGCCATCAAAAATACCTTCGTTCTGGATGGCGTATATTCCATATTCCGGAAGCGCACCTTCGGCAGCCATACCGATGATCTGCATGGCAATCAGTTTGTTATTTTCATTCAGAACCATGATCACACGGGTAACAGGAAGAACGGGGAAAGGCTCGGACATCTCGTTTCTGCCGACATGCAGAAAGCGGCCTGCGGTATTCTTTTTCTGACACCCAACGTTCCCATGCTTTTTATGGGTGAGGAATTTAATGCCCGGACACCCTTCCTGTATTTTGTCAGTCATCATGACGGGCAACTGAACATGCAGGTGAGGGAAGGGCGCCAAAAGGAATTTGAAGAGCTGTATGCCGGCGATTACGATCCCGCTCCGAACCCGGACAGCGAAGACACCTTCCACCGGTCGAAGCTTGACTGGAGTGAGTTGAACCACCCATCGCAGCAGGATATGCTTGATTTTTACAAAAGACTTATTTCGCTTAGGAAACTGCATCCGGCATTGATTTCAACCGACCGGCGGAATTGTGCGGTACAGGTCGACGGAACGAACAAGACCCTGATCATCCGGCGATGGAAAGGCCAGGATCAGCTTTTGGCTTTTGTCAATCTGAATAACATACCTGTCGAAGTGGAGTATGAGATTCCCCTGCGGTTGTACCTGCTAATCCATTCCGGGCCGGACACGGAAGGAATGGAGTTCCCCGGGGCGATCGAAGGAAAAGTCAACCTGACAGTTTCAAAGGAGAGCTTGTTGGTTTACAGTTCCTGGCCGGACCCGTCAGTCGAAGTATAAAAATTGATAAACCATTTCATATGACAATACCCCAATCAACCTATAGGATTCAGTTTTCGTCCGGATTTACGCTTAGCGAGTTCGATCGCCGGGTGCACTACCTTCACCGGCTGGGGATTGGCACGGTCTACGCCTCCCCGCTGTTCAGATCAGTTGCGGGAAGTGCCCATGGCTACGACGGGCTCGATCCGCACACGATCAATGAAGAAATAGGTAACCTGAAGCAATTCAGGAAGGTTTCGGCCCGGGTAAGCAGCCTGGGAATGGGATGGTTGCAGGATATTGTTCCAAACCATATGGCTTACAGCCCCGAAAATCCCTGGATTTTTGAACTTTTTGAATGGGGAGCGGATTCGCCCTACTATCATTATTTTGATATTAACTGGAATCATCACGATCCTGATTTGAAGGGGAAAGTCATCCTGCCGGTGCTCGGCAGAAATCCGGAACAGGCGATCAGAACCGATGAAATTTCGCTCGACTTTAAGGAAGGCGGATTTTATTTTACCTATTTCAATCGCTCGTTTCCGCTTAGCATAAAGAGCTATCCCGACCTCTTAAGGAACAGCGTTCAAAGGCAGCCCGAAAAGCTGGTTCCGTTCATGAATTTGCTCTTCAGGGTCATAGAGGAAAGGCAGATCGCGACCTGGCCTTCCTGCAGGGAACAACTGAACACGTTATATCATAACGAGCGGTTGGTCAGTCAGTATGTTGATTCGGTGGTTGTTCATATTAACCGGGATCCCGAACGGAAGAGCGCCCTGCTTCAGAAGCAGTACTACAGGCTGAGCCACTGGATGGATACCAATAAACGGCTGAATTACCGGAGGTTTTTCACTATAAATGATTTGATTTGCCTCCGGATGGAAAACCCGGTTGTTTTTGAGGATTACCATTCGGAAGTCAAAAAGCTGACTCGGGAAGGCGTTTTCCAGGGTCTGCGTATCGACCATGCCGATGGATTGTTTTCTCCGCGGGCATACCTCAGGCAGTTGAGGCAACTGGTGGGGCCCGACTGCTACGTGATCACGGAGAAAATTCTGGAGGCCGAAGAAAAGCTCCCCCGTTCCTGGCCGGTTGAGGGTACCTCGGGATACGATTTTCTTTCACTGGTAAATAATCTGCTTACGAACGAAAGCAGCGAACAGGCGTTTGAAGAGATTTACCAACTTTTTGGCGCAGTTGGGACTGACTTTGACGAGCTAATCTATCAGAAAAAGAAGTTTATCTTATTGGAACGGATGTATGGCGACCTGGATAACCTCGTCCATTTGTTCTTCGAATTGTCGCTGGCGCTTAAACCGGTCACGCACGATCAGATTGAATCCGTTTTGACCGAATTTCTGGTGCTTTGTCCGGTCTATAAAATTTATCCCGAGACTTTTCCGATCAAAGACAGACAAGGGCTGATGCTGAAAACGATTTTTGAAGAAATGCGGCTCCGGATACCCCGACAGGAGCCGGCGATTTCTTTTCTGGAGGATCTGTTTAGCTTAAGTGTACCGGGAGCAGAAGTAAAAGAAGCGGAGATTGAATTTTTCTTTCGCCGCTGTATGCAATTTACCGGCCCGGTTATGGCCAAGGGAGTGGAAGATACGGGTTTCTACACCTACGCCCGTTTTATTGCACATAATGAGGTAGGTGACTCGCCCCGGCATTTTGGAATAAGCGCATCGGCATTTCACGAGCGGATCGGGGAACGCTTCAGGTATTATCCTTATACCATGAATGCCACCTCTACCCACGACACGAAAAGGGGAGAGGATGCCCGCGCCCGTTTGCTGGTGCTTGGCGATATCCCGCATAGGTGGCGGGAGGCTGTTATAGAATGGAAAGCGCTTAACCGGGAAAAGAAAATCCGGGTAAAGGGAAAAAGGGTCCCGGTTCCGAATGATGAATATTTCATTTATCAGTCACTCATCGGAGCCTTTCCTGTGGACGAGGAAGAAGAAGGGAGTTTTCAGGAGCGGTTCAACTCCTTTATCATCAAGGCGCTTCGTGAGGCCAAGGAAAACTCCGCCTGGACAGCGCCTAATGAGGAGTATGAACAGGGCACCCTTTCATTTATCGGACAGTTGCTCGATCCTGAGGCAGATTTTTATAGCCGTTTCAGGCAGTTTTTGAACAGCATTGCCGGGTTTGGCATGATAAACTCGCTGAGTCAGCTTATTCTGAAGCACACCTGCCCCGGGATTCCCGACACGTATCAGGGTTGCGAACTTTGGGATTTTAGCATGGTAGACCCCGATAATCGCCGGCCGGTCGATTACGATAAGCGCGAAAAATGGCTGGAGGAAATTCAGGAAAGCAGGGAAAGGCGTGCGGTGCTTTTTGAAGAATTGATCGGCGACTGGCAAACCGGGAAGATCAAACTTGCCGTCACTACCTGGTTGCTGGAAGAAAGGAATTGCTATCCCCATCTGTTCCTGGATGCCGGCTACATTCCGCTCGAAGTGACAGGAATCTACCGCCGCTATGTGCTTGCCTTTTTAAGGCACCATAAAGAAGGATGTTATCTGATTGCTGTGCCTTTGTCTCTGGCTTCAGTGGCAGGAGATTTTCAGAGCCTGTCCGCTTTCGACTGGCTCGATACCACGATCAACCTGCCTGCCCCCGGGATCGGCGAATGGCGCCATCTTTTTTCCGGTAAATGGGTGAGCTCGGCCGGAAAGATCCCGGTTGGGACAATTTTTGCCCACATGCCGTTTGGGATTTTTCGTCTGGACAATAAGGCCTGGTAAATAAACTGGCCTGGGCGAAAGCTATGGCTTTCATGGCCCGCTTAAAAAAAATTGCTTAGCTTTGCCTAAAGCCCAATGATCCGTTCATGCCAGAGCTTAGTAACGATACAGTGGTTCGGTTTATTGAAGGAGATGAGCATTCGTTTAAACTCATCTTCAATTTTTTTTATCCCCGGCTATACTACTTTATTCATGCGTATATTCCAAACGATGATCTGGCCGAAAATATCGTTCAGGATACTTTTTTTACCTTATGGCGGAAACGAGGGTATCTGAAACACGACAGCAATATCAATGCCTGGCTGTATACCGTGGCCCGGAACAACTGCCTGAAAAAAATGCGCGGCAGGAAAACCAAACAATCCGGCATAGTTGCTCAACTGAGCGAAATGGAACTTGAGATGAATATGGAAGCTCTGGCCGACGTCGACACTTCCGGCCTTACGTTTCGTGAAATTGAACGGATCGTTGAGCATACACTAAACGGCTTGCCTCCTCAATGCCGGAAAATATTTCAGTTAAGCCGCTTTGAAAATAAAAAGAACAGGGAAATTGCACAGGAACTCGGGATTTCGGTGAAGGCCGTTGAAAATCAGATAACAAAAGCGCTGAAAGTCTTTAAAAAGACGCTGAAGGATTACCTTCCGCTGGTGACCCATTTATTCATTTCATAGCTGCCCGGCTCCTTGAACGACCGGCAGCAGTAAGAATTTTTTTCGGGAAAGCAGAAAAAAGTGATTTTCACGAGTGGGGTAAAACTTCATTTGCGGATTATACGGATAGGAGAATCGTCATAAATATATGGAAATTGAAAAAATCATAGCAGTTATTACCGGTAATGTACCTGAAGATCAGAAAAATGAACTTTTGACGGAGATCAGGAAGGATTCGCTGCTTTATAAAGAGTATCGCTCTCTGAAAAATGCCTGGGCTTTGTCTTCCCCCGAGGCCGGTATGTCCGAATCGAAACTTGAACGGGCGTATTTAACACAGGAGCTAAAGATCAATAACCAAAAGCCGGACATCACCCGCAAACTCCTTTCGTTTCTGAAATATGCCGCCATCCTGCTGATCGTTTTTTTGGGGGGTATGTTTGTTAACCGGCTGGGGGATGACAAGACGGGACTGACGGAGATCATCATCCCTCCCGGACAGGTTGCTGAGGTGAATTTGCCCGATGGATCCCATGCATGGGTCAATTCGGATACGCGGATGTCGTTTTCAACTGGTTTTCAGGATCAGACACGCCGGATTATGCTGAAAGGGGAGGCTTACTTCCAGGTACGCAAAGGTGAAAACCAGTTTGTGGTTTCGACCGAATACGGTGAGGTCGTGGCGTTAGGAACAAGTTTCAATGTACAGGCGTATTCTAACACCGAGTTTCAGGCAACACTTGTCGACGGGGTGATCAGATACTCCAATGAAAAAAACAACCGGCAGGTTATTCTTTCACCGGGCCAGCAGGTGACCTCGTCCGGGGTTGACGGCATGGACGTCAGGAACGTAAAAACTGACCTCTTTACATCCTGGAAAGACGGCGTTCTTATTTTTAAGAAAGAACCCCTGCGCGAAGTGATCAAAAGGCTTGAACGTCATTTTGCGGTTAAGATTGAATTACAGGACAGTACGCTGGAAGATATTCGTTTTACGGGCAATATCGAAAATGAAAGTCTGACCGATGTGATGGAATATATCAACATGACAAAACCGATTCAATACAGCTATGAGGAAAAACAGAAAATTTTAACGATACGACAGGAATGATCTGTATGACTATTCAGGGGAAAAGGCAGAATCTTGCTCATTCTGCCTTTTTAAAATCCTGATTTAACGCACATTGAGTATTAAATCAAAACACAAATTTATGAAAAAAAATCGGTGTTACGATGGCTTTATGCCATTTGGTAATCAAATTCTAAAAAAGATGAAGCTGACCGTACTATTATTGTTGCTGACGCTGTTTAGCAGTATTGCTGCTGATTCGTATTCTCAATCCACAAAACTGACCATCCGCATGGAGAACGCCAGGATTGAGGAAGTATTGGGCAGAATAGAAGATCAGAGTAAATTCAGGTTTTTTTATAACGACGAGATTATACTGGATAAGAAAGTTTCAGTCGATCTTTCGGATGCAACGATTGACCGTATTCTGGAGCAGGTTCTGCAGAACACGGGAATTGAATTTGAAATTGCGGACCGGCAGATTATTCTGACAAACATTCGTGCTACCGTTAACCGGCAGGTGTCACAGCAGGAAAGAACTGTAAGCGGGACGGTTACCGATTCGTTCGGAGGCCCGCTTCCGGGAGTCTCAATCGTAGTAAAAGGCACTAATGTTGGTGTCATAACCGATGGTGACGGAAGATATTCGCTAAAAGGTATTCCGGCCGATGCCACCCTGATCTTTTCGTTCGTGGGGATGAAAACAAAGGAAGTTGAAGTGGGTAATCAATCGGTTATCCGCGTTGTGATGAATGAAGAAGCGATTGGTATAGAAGAGATTGTAGCCATCGGATATGGAACGATGAAGAAAAGCGATCTGACAGGCGCGGCTACGGTGGTTGAAGCGAAAGACATGAAGCGGGGTGTTCAGTCGTCCCCCATGGAAATGCTCCAGGGAAAGGTTCCCGGTCTGAATATCACCAAAAGCGGCGATCCTACCGAAAGTCCTGCGATTACCTTACGCGGTCCTTCCACCATGCGCAAAGGTGCAGCCATGGAACCGTTCTACGTCATAGACGGTGTTCCGGGCGCATCCATTGACGCCATTTCTCCCGATGACATCGTCAGGATCGACGTACTCCGGGACGCTTCTTCCACAGCGATTTACGGTTCGCGTGCGGCCAACGGGGTCATCATGGTTACGACCAGACGGCCTGGCGCCGGAGAATCTTACATCTCCTATAGCGGATATGCAGCCGTTGAAACAATTGCGAACAGCTGGGATATGCTGACCGGAGACCAGTTGCGTACATACCTTGCCCAAATTGACCGCGTCCCTGAAAATGACGACGGCGTATCGAATATTGACTGGCAGGATGAAGTGCTGAGAGACGGCATTTCGCAAAACCACAATGTCTCGCTGGGCGGGGCCATGAAAAAAAGCAGGTACAGCGCCAGTGTGAACTATTTTGATAACAACGGGATCGTTAAAACTACGGCCAGGGAACGTCTGACCGGGCGACTGAGTGTTGAACATCAAACACTAAACGACAGAGCGGTGCTGGGATTTAATTTGTCGTACACCGAAACGGAAGATGCACGGGTTTTTAACGAGTTGTTTGAAAACATGCTGGACTACCTGCCCACTCAGCCGATTTACAACGAAGACGGCACTTTCTTTGAAAATCTGCAGTACAGTATGTATCAAAACCCTGTAGGCCTGATCACGAACGACAAACTGGAGAGAAGTACAAGAAACGTCCTGACAAATGTCACCTTGAAAGTGGATATTTTTAAGGGGTTGACCTATGACGCAAGTATTGCCTATCAACGCACCAGTACTGAAAACCGGACGTTCCACGGACGGGCTTCCGCGATGACACCCGGGATGAACGGCGTTGCAATCCGTGATATTTATGCTGACAGCTTTAAGCAGTTTGAGAATTATTTTAGCTATGAAAAAGCCTTCGCGCAAAAGCATAACCTGAAACTGCTTTTAGGCTATTCCTGGCAGGAAAACACCTTTGGCGACGGGATCAGAAGCGCCAACAGCAACTTTGTGACCGATGACCTGGCCTGGAATAATATGGGGCTGGGCTCGTCGCCCGACAAGTTGAGTATGACCGACCGTTACGGAGATACACTGGTTTCAAAACTGCGGATGATCTCGGTCTACTCCCGCATTAACTATAACTACGATAACCGCTACCTGCTGCAGGCCACCATCCGCCGCGACGGTTCTTCAGCCTTTGGTGCGAATAACCAGTGGGGTACTTTCCCTTCGGTTTCGGCAGCCTGGAGGCTCACCAACGAAGGGTTTATGGGTGACCAGCGACTCTTCAGCGACTTAAAGCTTCGTGCCGGTTACGGTGAAAGCGGAAACTCGCTTGGTTTCGATCCCATGATCGCCCGTTTGAAATACGGGATCACAGGTGTTACCTTTGTTGGCGGACAACTGATCCAGTCTGTCGGTGTCACGCAAAACGCCAATCCTGATTTAAAATGGGAAACGACATCGGTTGTCAACCTGGGCGTGGATTTCGGATTTCTGGATAACCGGATCGCGGGGACTATTGAAGTTTACAACAAGAAGACCACGGATATGATCGACAGCTATCCGGTCAGAACCCCACCCTATATGTATGGTTCCCTGCTGGCCAACGTCGGTGAATTCAGCAATAAGGGGATTGAGTTTCAGTTGAATGCGACGGTAATAAAAACAGATCATTTCAAATGGCAGACTTCTTTCAATGTTTCACACAACAAGAATGAAGTCGTTTCGCTTTCGAACGATTTCTTTGAGACCCCGGAAAAGGGCATCTATACGGGCAGTGTCGGTGGCGTGGGCCAGTCGGGCGACCCGACTCAGAACATCATGGAGGGAAAGCCTCTGGGAAGCTTTTTCACCCGCAAGTGGGCCGGAAGGGATGAAAACGGCGTTTCGATGTTTTACGATGCTGAGGGCGTAAAACAATATACGGTGACCCGCGACGACTTTTATTTTGCAGGCTCAGCGCAGCCGAAACTGATGTATGGATGGAGTAATGAATTCACTTACCGAAATTTCGATCTGAGTTTCTTTATCAGGGGAGTTTATGGCAATGATGTATTGAATTCAACCCTGGCCGCCCTGAACAATCCGCAAAGTGCAACCCGTTTCAATGTACCTGTTTTTACCTTAAGTGAACCTATTGATGACTACAACTCATTCTTCCTTTCTGACCGCTATATAGAGAGCGGATCGTACCTGCGGCTGGATAATGCAACCCTGGGATACTCGATCGATGTGCGTAAACTCGGAATTAAAAGTGCCCGGGTTTATGTGACCGGGAGTAATCTTTTTGTGATTACCAAATACCGTGGCGTGGATCCCGAAGTCAATATGGGTGGGGTCAATCCGGGAATTGACACGGCAGGTATTTATCCGAAGACCCGTTCATTCATGTTAGGTCTGAATGTCAATTTTTAAGCGCCGTTAATACGAATAAAACACAATAGCTATGGAAATTAAGAATATAAATATAAAAAACCTCAGTCTTGCAGCAGTTTTTGTTTCATTCCTGTTGCTGGTTGCCTGCACAGACCTGGAGGTTCCGGTGGAATCGGAACTTGTTCCTGAAAACTTTCCTACTGAAGCAGCGCATTACGATGCAGCAAAAGGGCCGATCTATGGGCGCCTGGCAAGTGATATCTCGTCGGGATCGTACTGGAGAATACAAACTTTGACAACCGATGATCATGTTTTGCCTGCCCGCGCAGGAAACTGGGACGACGGCGGACAGTTCAGGGAAGCGCACCGGCACACCTGGACCGTTGATCATGTTTGGGCAGACAATACCTGGAGTTTTGGGTTCAGTGGTATTACGGCCTGTAATCAGCTTCTTTCCCTGTTCGCGGATCAGCCGGAGGGGCCGTTAAAAGATGCTCAGTTTGCTGAAATACGGATGATGCGCGCGTTTTTCTACTACATCATGATGGATATTTTTGGAAATGTACCCATCATGAAAACGTTTGATGAAGATCCGGCAACTTCGCCGCGTGCAGAAGTTTTCAACTTTATCGAGAGCGAAGTTCTTGCGGTTATTCCAAATCTTCCGGAAGATGTAAATGTTGAAACCTACGGTAGGCCGACCAAATGGATGGCCCATGCCCTGCTGCACCGGATGTACCTCAATGCGCAGGTATACACCGGGCAGGCGAAGTGGAATGAGGCTATTCAGCAGGCCGACTTCGTTATTAATTCCGGTAAATTCGCACTTGATGCCGATTTTCTGTCGATGTTTAAACCCGATAACGGGCCGCAGATCAGGGAGTTTATCTTTGCCGTTGTCGTTGACGCTTTTCAAACCGAAGGTGGTATCTATTCGCGGTACAGCATTTCATCCGAATTATCAAATTTGAAATACGGAATGGGAACCCGGTCGGTGAGTAACGCTCACCGGATGCAACCGGAGATGTTTGAAAAATTCGACTGGGAGAAAAATACCGGCGGGCAGTGGATCTGTACCACTCAGGACGTGCGGAATCAAACCATCTTAATCGGCCCGCAATATGATTCGAAGGGCAATCCGATCCTGATCAAGACGACCTACTCAAAACTGAATGAGGAGTACAACGGTCCAACACCCGCGAAGGATACCACCTGGCATTTATCTTTTTCAAAAGAGATCTGGCTGCGGGGCGACCCGGCAAAAATGGATTGTGCCAACGACCTGACTTCGCAATTCATGGGTGCCCGTTCTGTCAAGTTTTACCCCGACCCAAACTGGAATCCCACGCCGCGATACGAAAATCACGATTTCCCGTTCTTCCGTCTGGCAGAGGTGATTATGGGCAAAGCGGAAGCGATTATGCGCGGAGGTACTCCTACCGGCGGCGATACGCCGCTCTCGCTCATCAATCAGGTACGGGCAAGGGCACATGCCGCCTTGTACACGCAGGGTCAACTGACCCTCGATGAACTCCTGGATGAATACGCCCGCGAATTTCAGCATGAGGCGCACAGGAGGACCGACTTAATCCGGTTCGGAAAGTTCCATGAACCAAGACTGTTCCGGCCCAATGTAAGTGAATCGTATCGTCAACTATTCCCGGTTCCTTCAAATCAAATGAATCTGAATCCGAAACTGACTCAAAACCCCGGATATAATTAGATCAGGAGCCAGAGTCGTGAGCGACCTTAATCCGGGAAGACCCTCTTCCCGGATTTTTTTCTCCTGATCTTCCGAATTTCCGGCCGGGACAGCGCCGATTATTTTTTATATTTATACCTCATATCGTTTATTAATGATTTATGAGGTGTAACGTGCTTTTCCCAGTTGGTTTATTTCTTTTGTTTTCGTCGTGTGCCGATAAAGATGAAGGTGTTCATCCCGATGCATTGAACAGGTTGAACTGGTCTGAGAAGAATTATCAGGTTTTAAATCAATTAATCGATGATTACGGAACCGGCGGACAGTTTTATGATGCGAACCGGACTCCTTATGCGGTTCTGGACTGGGATCAGACCTGTGCTCATTTTGACGTTGAAGAGGCGCTGATGCGGTATCAGATGTTTCATCTCCGGTATAAGATGACGAAGGAGCAGTTTGGAGCCTTGTTCAAGAATGAGATTAATGGCGTGAGTCGTTTTTCGGAAGAGTTTGACCGCATTTTGCTGGCCGACATTCATCAGGACCTGATCTGCGATTACAGCTTTTTATACGATCATTACATCGGTACTCAGGCAGACATGACAGAGGAAGAAATCCGGAACACTCCGGCATACCGGGATTTTGTGGCAAAGTTGCCATTTCTGTACGCAGGCTATTGCGATACACCTGGCATTGGCGATGATTACGGATACCCCTGGGTGCTGTACTTGTTGGCGGGGCATACGATGGAAGAGGTGAAAACACTGGCCAGGAAAGCGATATCGTACGAAATAAGCAATCGTATTGCCGAAGAAACATTGCAATCGCCTTCCGGAATGAACACAAAAGCAGGGGTGGTAAGCCACTCGTATAAATCGGGTTTACGCGTCTTTCCTGAAATGCAGGATCTGATCGCCACGTTTAAGGATCGCGGGATTGATGTTTTTATTGTCTCGGCCAGCTTCAAACCGGTTGTGGAGGTGTTTTCCGGGATTGGTGCGTTTGGCTATAATGTTCCTCCCGGTCATGTGATTGCCATGGAACTTAATACCGGCCCGGATGGCAGGATTCTTCCCCAATATAAGGATGGTTGGGTGAAGACTTATGCGCACGGAAAGGTTGAAGCCATTAACCGGATCATCAAAACCGGATTGGGACGTAGTTGGGATCCGTTATTCTCGGCGGCCGACAGTGACGGGGACTACGAAATGTCGACCGAATTTCCGGAAATGAAGTTATCACTGATCTGGGACCGGGGTAAAGGCGGCAGGATCGGGGAATTGTGTTCGCTGGCGCAGCAGCAGGAGGGCAGCGCCAATCCGCGCTATATCCTGCAGGGGCGCAATGAAAACACCGGAATAGTCATACCTTCGTCACAATCAATTTTATTCGGGAGAAATGAACAGGAATGAGATCATTTTCCCGGGGAAACGATACCTTGCCGCAAACAAACGTTTCTGTTTGGCGTTAATTACCGGCATGAAACTGTGTATTGATAACTTAGTCTTTTAGCTATGCAAATGTTGGAGAAGAACCTGGAAAGGTTTATTTTTTTTAGCCGATGGATCCAGATGCCGGTGTATGTAGGGCTCATTCTGGCTTCCCTGCTTTATGCAGCGAAATTTATGATCGAGTTATGGCATCTGATCACTTCCTTTCCGGCCACTACCGAAAATACGATCATGTTGTCGGTATTGGGGCTCATTGATATTTCGATGGTGATCAATTTGCTGGTAGTAGTGATCATTGGCGGTTACTGGACCTTCGTCAGCAAAATCGAATTCGGCAGTCATGTGGATAAACCGGATTGGCTGACCAAGATCAATGCCAGCACCCTGAAAATAAAACTGATTATTTCACTCGTCAGCATTTCGGGGGTACATCTCCTGAAAACCTTCATTGACATTCACAATGTTCCGTTGCAGGATGCCCTTCTTCAAATGGGTATTCATCTGGTATTCCTGATATCGGCAGTTATCCTGGCCTATACCGATAAACTCATGCATTTCGATTCATCGGCAAAGCATTAAACTCCGAGCCGCCCTTCAATTTGTTTCCATGTTTCGGTGACCAGGAAACTGTCGGGAGCAAGAGCGCAGATTTCTTCAAAGAGAGCATAGGGCATGGCCATCGACATAATGTCTTTGGGCAGGTGCATCCGCACCGCCAGATCATGGAGGCCCCAGAAAGCCTTGCTCTCGCCGTTGCGGGCATATTTAAGCGGAATGGTCGCCATGGCCATACAAGCTGAGGCAAAGCCGGTTTTTATGCGGTCAAAGTCGAGCGGATGATTATGCTGGATCAAAAACACGAGTGCGCTTAACTGGTCGGGATTGGCAAAAAAAAGAACGGTCTCGGGTGTTTCGTCTTCTTTGAACGAGAGGAGCGGCTTGAAAATATAAGTCTTGCTGGTTTGTTGTTTCGGGATGTACGACTCGACAAATTCTTTCGCCAGGGCCGGAGTCTTGATAAAGCGTTCACATTCACGGTCGGTTGGAACCGGACCGTTTGAGAGAAAATATTCAATGCCATCGAAAATCCAGTCGGCGTAGCCCAGATAAAACGCAGAGCAGCCATAGCCCGTCGAATTTTTGTCGATGGCAACGGTTTTGCCTTTGGCTGCCGAAAAGATGAGCGGAGCAATGCAGGCCGTCCCGCTCTTTTTCAGATAGACGGCCTCTTCCGGTATGCTGTCGGCAAACATCATACCCACCGGCTGGTATTTGAGCTGAAGCTTTGAAACAAGCCAATTCGCATTTTCGTTCATACGTTCCGGAATTAGTTTACACAAATATAATCAGCGCGCTTGGTTATGTCTGCAGAACCCGGAAAAATATTCCGGTCAGCTTTTACCCAGTTTATCCAGCAACGAAAACATGATGGCATTATTTTGGCCGGCATGATGCAGGCCGCTTAAAACGGCCGATTTCGTCTGAACCCAGGGACCCGGTTCTTCCAGCTCCTCTCCGGCACCTTCAAGCATACTGCTGATTGTTCCGGCAGTTGCCTCAAAGTGGAACTGAAGTCCGATTACCCGTTGCCCGTACTGGAAGGCCTGGTTCGGACAGGCATCGCTTTCCGCCAGTGAAAAGCAGCCCGGAGGAATGTCGAACTGATCGCCGTGCCAGTGAAACACCGTTAGACGCTCAGGCATTTCTTCAAGTAAGGATGATGTTTTTGTGGCAGGCGTTTTTCTGACGGGAAACCAGCCAATCTCCTTATGGGAAGCCCGTTTCACCTGCGCACCAAGCGCCTCGGCCAGCAACTGCGCTCCCAGGCAGATACCCACAATCACTTTGCCTGCGGCGACGGCTTCGCGGATGCAGTTTTTCTCCCGATGCAGCCAGGGATATTCAGCTTCGTCGTAAACTCCCATCGAGCCACCCATAACGATCAGCCAGTCAATTTGCGAAAGATCGGGCGGAACTTCCCGGTTATACAGGCGGGTGCCGGTCAGAAGATGATGCCTGCTGCCTGCCCAATCCGCAATACATCCTGGTCCCTCAAAGGCTTCGTGCTGGAAATAGTGAATCCGTAATTGCTTTTTCATTGCTTCATACTCCATAATCAGTGTTGTAAAGTAAGAACAAGATAGTTTAAAAACAAGTTTGGCGTTGTAAAGAAAATTCTCTTTCCGGCACCGATTCTCCTCTTCTGCAAGCTTACACAGGAGGAGTAACGGGGAACGTTAAGGTGAATGAAGATCCTTTTTGCGGTTGGCTCTCAACACGAATGGTTATTTGAAGGAGATCGGCAAATTTTTTGACAATGGAAAGTCCCAGACCATATCCCCTGCCCTGAAAGCTACGCGATTCATCAGCCCGGTAAAAGCGGTCGAATATTTTTGAAATCTCCTGGCCGGTCATGCCAATTCCGGCATCACGGATGGTTAAAGCTGTGTGTTCGTTGATTAAGGTTGCGGAGATCCGGATTATGCCATTCGTATGGGAATACTTCACGGCATTTGTGAGGATGTTTTCAATAATTTGCTCAAGCATGAAGGCATTTGTCAATACAGCAGATCCGCTCCCTATACTCAGTCCGAGCTCGATTCCTTTTTGTTCGAGTATATCTGCTTGCCGGGCAATAATGTCCAGTACTATATTCTTTAAATTCACCGTGGTCAGATCAAAATTGGTGACGCTGCTTTCATATCTGGCGAGTAACAAAAGCTGGTCGACCAGGACCGACATGCGGTTTACTTCTGCCAGACAGGTTCCTGTTTTTTCGTGGTAATAAGCAAGATCCCGTGGCTTTCTGACCATTAGTTCCAGGGTGCCCTTCAGCGCAGACAAAGGTGTGCGTAACTCATGTGAAGCATCCGATGAGAACTGTTTTTCACGAGCCATCGTATCTTCAACACGATCCAGCAGGCTGTTGATCGTATCGGTGAGCGTATATAGTTCATCTTTCTGCCGGGGAAGTGTAATCCGCCTGTTCAGATTTTTTCCAGTAATTTTTGCCGCGCTTTCGGTTAGTAATTTAACCGGTAAAATACTTCGTTGGGCGATAAAGCGCGTGATGTAGTAAAGAACTGCTAACGCAATCGGGAATGTAAGAAGCAGAACCATCAATAAGTTTTCCAAAACCTGCTGTGTCTCTTCCAGGGGCACTGCGATCGTAAGATAACCCGCCGTTTCTCCTGAGGTATTAGTCAACGTTGTTTGAACCAGACGTATCTTTCCTGTCGAAAGCATGGCATTCAGAAAAATTTTAGAACTTTCGTCTTTAACAAGGCCAAGTTTTGTCCCCATTAAGTTTGCCGAGCTTTTTACAATCTCACCGGTGTGATCGGCTATCTGGATAAAAATGGGATTGACTTCCATCTGAATATGCTCCCATTCGCTCCATTCAGCCTGATCATTGAAAAGAAAATGATTACCGGTGAGCGTAATGCCACCCGCAACTTCGTTACATTCTTTATCCAGAATGGTATTCAGACGACTGTACATGGTCTGATATACCATGAGATAGATCAGCGAAAAAATAATCACAATCAACACTGCCGTCGCTGTCAGAAAATTTAGGGCGATCCTGTTGCTGTAACTATTTTCCTTCATTTTGCACTGATCACATAACCAACTCCGCGAAGGGTCCCGAACGAGCGGATGCCTGATTCGTCTTCAATTATCAATAACCTCATATGATGCCTCTGTATTTTCAATACGTCTAAGTTAATAAACAAAAACCTTCAGTCCATGCCAATCATGGAAAATGGGAGAATCCCCATGAGAGAACTTTCAACTGCTGACATTCATTCTTAAGATTGGCTTAAAATTGCCGGTGGCAACAAACCTTTTAAAGAATACAACTGTCTTTTAAACTCTGTAAGTAAGTTCATTAAACACTGAACGGAGCGTAAAGTTGCATGTTCGTATGAATACGCAGGATTAAGATATAGAATCAGAAATAAAATTAAACAGAGAGATGAAGCGAATAGCCATTTTCAGTATTGTTTTCATCATTTCGGCGATGATTGCCCGCGCCCAGGATTGGCAGACAGATTTTGAAGCAGCAAAAGCGATTGCAGCAAAAGAAAACCGGGAGATCATTATGGTTTTCCAGGGTTCCGACTGGTGTGCGCCTTGTATTAAGCTGGACCAGGAAATCTGGAGTTCTGACGAATTTAAAACGTATGCCAAAGATCATTTTGTCATGCTGAAAGTTGATTTTCCGCGCAAAAAGGCCAATGCCCTGGCGCCGGAACAGCAGAAAAAAAACAACAAACTTGCCGAAAGCTATAATAAAAAGGGGTTTTTCCCTTTTGTTGTTGTGCTTGATGCGCAAGGAAATAAACGGGGGGAAACGGGGTATAAGAAAATGGCTCCCAACGAATATATCACGCATCTTTTATCCTTTAAATGATCAGATATTTAATTTTTATTGCGGCATTATTATTTACTGCAAATGCATTTCCGCAGCAGGTCTGCAAGCGTACGCTTCTGCTGATGGGAAGCCGCTTTGACATTACGCTCGTTGCAGCCGATTCCATTCAGGGGAACGCCTGGATAAACGTTGCCGTGGATGAGATCAGCCGGATTGAAAGGCTGATTTCTTCGTGGGATCCGGATTCACAGACCTCGGCAATTAATAAGCAGGCGGGAATTGCGCCTGTTCAGGTCGACCCGGAACTGCTCGGTCTTATTGAACGATCAATAGCCATATCCAAACTTACCGATGGAGCCTTTGACATCAGCTATGCCTCGATGGACAAGATCTGGAAATTTGACGGGAGTATGACGCAAATGCCTTCGGAGGATGCGATCCGGGAATCGGTGGCCAAAATCGGCTATCAAAACATTGTTGTGGACAGAGAACGCTCAACAGTCTTCCTGAAACTGCCGGGGATGAAAATCGGCTTTGGGGCTATCGGCAAAGGTTACGCTGCCGACAAAGCTAAGGCGTTGCTGATGAAGAAAGGTGTCCCCGCCGGAATCGTCAACGCCTCCGGCGACATGAACACCTGGGGAAAACAACCAAACGGGGAGGACTGGAAAATAGCCATTACCAATCCCCTGAATAAGCACAAGGTTTTTGCCGTTTTGCCCCTTAAGGAAGGAGCCGTAGTCACTTCCGGCGATTACGAAAAATACGTCAGTTTTAATGGAGTACGCTACGCACACATCATCGACCCGAAGACAGGGTATCCGGCCACCGGCATTATCAGCGTCTCGGTTTTTGCCCCGAAAGCAGAACTTGCCGATGCATTGGCAACTTCGGTATTTGTCATGGGAGTCGAAGTTGGACTGAACCGGATCAGTCAGTTGCCGGGAGTAGAATGCATCATCATTGATGAAGCGGGAAAGATACATACGTCAAAAAATATACAAATTCAGAAAATATGAGAAAGAAGATCATGTTGTTGGCCTTTTCCGCAGCGTTGCTTGGTTCATGCACGGCGGTTAAGGAATATGAGAAGGTTAATCTGAACGATCCCGATATGGCGCTGGCCACAAAGAAAGTAGACCGGTTTGAAACGAACTTTCAGGCATACCGCGAAGCTGCTTCGGGGGCAAACGGAGGAAAAACAGGTGGTGGTTGCGGATGTAACTAAACAAGTATCATGAAAAAATTAACAATTATTACCAGCCTGATTTTTTTCGTTCTGACCGGATTGGGACAGGAAGAAAATAAAAATACAGACACCACTGCTTATAAAAGCCGGGTGCTCGAAAGTACCGAAATTGACATCTTAACAAGTTATTATTCACAGGAAGGTGACAATGCTGCAGTAGGAGGAGGTATGGGGACCGAAGAACTGACTGACTTTACTCCGACGATTGTGGTGTCGGTTCCGCTCAATGACGATGATGTGCTGACCCTTGATGCAGGCATTTCTTCTTACACTTCCGCCTCTTCAAGCAATATCAATCCTTTTGACGGGGATCAGGAGGCTGATCCGTTCCAGGCCTCTTCGGGGGCTTCGCGAGCTGATCTTTACACCAATGTGTCCGGTTCATTCAGCCATAGCTCGGACGACCGCAATAAGATCTGGTCGGCAAAGCTTAGTTTTTCAAATGAGTTTGATTATCGTTCGTTGGGATTTGGCGGTAGCTTAACCAGGCTTTTCAACGAAAAGAATACCGAAATCAACATCAGCGGAAACGTTTACCTGGACAAATGGAAACTGCTTTATCCGGTGGAGTTGCGACACCTGGCCGGACAGGACGAAGAACAGGAACCGGGAGAAGATGAAGAGGACGATGAAGATGAAGGAGTCCCCTGGGAACTGATGACCGGAAATCTTAATTATAATCCGTCGTTTACCCCGTTTAAGGACGATTCCAGAAATTCATATTCCGTAGGAATGGTATTCTCACAGATCCTGTCCAAAAGGTTGCAGGGTTCCTTGTCACTGGATCTGGTCGTGCAGGACGGCTTATTGTCGACACCTTACCACCGGATTTACTTTGCGGACGTCGCTAACTCATTCATCGAAAACTTTCAGCTGGCAGATGATGTGGAACGTTTGCCCGACACCCGGCTTAAAGCAGCCCTTGGGGGACGGCTGAATTATTTTATCAATGAAACCCTTGCCCTGCGAACCTATTACCGATATTATGCAGACGACTGGGGAATCAGTTCCCATACGGCGAGCATCGAAATTCCGATCAAACTATCAGGTAAATTCACCCTGTATCCGTCTTACCGGTTTTATACCCAAACGGCCGCGGATTATTTTGCACCCCGCGAGCTTCATGTATCGACCGAAAAATATTATACGTCCGACTATGACCTGTCTGAATTTAAGGCCAATCAATATGGTTTCGGGATTAGCTATACCGATATCATGACCCGGGCCCACTTATGGAAACTAAATATGAAAAGTATCGATCTGAAGTTTCACAAGTACGACCGCGACTCAAGCTTCAGCGCATGGATGGGCTCTTTTGGAATCAAGTTTATTATCGGTGATTTGTAATTGCCGGCCTTTCTATACAGCATGGGCCGGATGAACCATGAAAAACGATTGTTTAATATGGCTTAGCTGCTGTAAAGCCAAAGCAGGACGATGATTCCCAAAACGATCCGGTAGTAACCAAAGGCCACAAAAGTATGTTTCTTGATAAAATTCATCAGGAATTTGATTACACCTGCAGCAACAATAAAGGACACCAGCAATCCTGACGAAAGGATTAGGAAATCGTGCGTTGAGAAATTAAGCGGGCTTTTCACCAGCGAATAAACCGAGGCTGCGAGAATTGTCGGAATGGCCAGGAAAAAAGAGAATTCAGCCGCCAGTTTTCTCGAGCAGCCGAGCATCAGGGCACCAATAATGGTTGCTGCCGATCGCGACGTGCCCGGGACCATGGCGAGGCACTGGAAAAGCCCGATGAACAAGGCGGTTTTATACGACATTTCGCTCACTGAAAAAACATGACCGTCTTTGTTTTTACGGTCGAGAATAATCAGCAAAATCCCGCCAACGATCAAACTGACACTAACCACTGTCAGATCAAATAAATGCTCTTCTATAAATTCAGCGAATAGCAAGCCAAAGAACGCTGCCGGTAAAAAGGCAGTCAGGATTTTCGACCAAAACAAAATAAATTCTGTTTCGACCAGCAAGGCTGGACGCGGCGGAAAGATTTTTTGCCGGAAATAAATGATTACCGCCAAAATAGCTCCCATTTGTATGAATACGTCAAATACGACCGTAAATTCGTCAGAAAAAGCGAGCCATTCGTTCACCAGAATTAAATGACCGGTTGAAGAAACAGGCAGAAATTCGGTCAATCCTTCCACGAACCCAAGAATAACCGCTTTAATGAATTCCCACATTTTAGTGTACGTTTTGATTGATGCATAAAGAAAACGAAAAATGAAGCCAAATTGTATCTTAATTTCTGTACAGAACCATTCTAAACAATTTCTTAATCCGGAGGCACAACGATAGCGAAAACGAGCGGCATGGGATTTTGTTCGTTATTACGTCAAAATAAAGTCGTACGCAAAGTAAAAAGTCCTGTCATATGAAAAAAAAAATGCTTAATTTAATCCCCACAATCATCAGCTACGTTTTCTTAATTTTTTTTGGATTTTTTACATAGTAAATTCTGAAGAAACGATCAGGAAATCTGGTTCAGCCGGTAAGTTAATCGGGGGACCAAAGAGGAAAGGGAAGAGATCAGCAGATTTCTTCCTTTTCCTCTTTTACATCACGCTAAAAAGATGCCCCTGATCAGGCTGGTCAATCCAGCGTAAAGCTTGGCGGAGCAGTCGTGAATGCGTATCTTTGAGAAACGGGGTGTGCTAAAGGCTTTCCCGTATAGTCAGATTATTCGAAAACAAAATAGCAGACGATGGGAATATCGGTGGAATTGGTTTTGTTAGTCATGTCGGTCCTGTTTTTTTTGAGTATGCTGGCAGGAAAAGCAGGTTATAAGTTTGGCGTGCCTGTTTTGTTGTTGTTTCTGGCAGTGGGGATGCTTAGCGGAAGCGACGGACTGGGCATCGAATTTGAGAATTTTGAGGTGGCGCAAACAATCGGAACGATCGCGCTGTGCATTATCCTGTTTTCGGGGGGGATGGATACGAAGATTGCTGATATCCGTCCTGTAATTCCGCAGGGGATTGTGCTGGCTACCATTGGGGTATTACTCACCACATTTTTTACGGGAATGATGATCTGGCTGATCTTCAGTGTGACGGAAAGCGGGATCAGTGAAGGTGCCGGATTGCTTTCCGCACTGCTGTTGGCGGCCATCATGTCTTCTACCGATTCGGCCTCGGTGTTCGCCATTCTCCGTTCCAAAGGAATCCACCTGAAGAAAAACCTGCGTCCGCTGCTTGAGCTTGAGAGCGGAAGTAATGATCCGATGGCCTTCATGCTTACCATCACGCTGATCGGGATCATCCAATCGGGAGGCGATACCAATTACTGGCTGACAGGGGGCAAAATACTGATGCAGTTGATTATTGGCGGTGCAGCCGGGTTCTTTCTGGGTAAACTGGCCGTGCGGATTATCAATCATATTAAAATAGATAACGCGGCTTTTTATCCGATTTTGGTACTGACTTCCTGTATTTTTATATTCTCCCTGACCTACTTCATCCAGGGAAACGGCTATCTGGCAGTTTATATAGGAGGGCTGGTGATCGGGAATGCTAAATTCATTCATAAACGTTCGGTTATGAACTTTTTCGACGGACTTGCATGGCTCAGCCAGATTCTGATGTTCCTTACTCTCGGTCTGCTCGTAAACCCGCACGAGCTGATCCCTGTTATCATACCGGGACTGATCATCAGTCTGATCATGATCCTGATCACCCGGCCACTTAGTGTCTTTATCAGTTTGCTGCCATTCCGGAAAATGTCGTTTCGGGAAAAATCATTTATATCCTGGGTAGGACTCAGAGGCGCTGTCCCCATTATCTTTGCCATTATTCCGCTGGCAGAACAAGTGCCACACGCCCAATTTATTTTCAACCTGGTTTTTTTCTGCACGCTTGTTTCCCTGGTCGTCCAGGGAACAACCCTCACAGCCTTTGCAAGGTGGCATAAACTGGCCGATAAGCCGAGGGAATATAAAAAGCTGGAAGAATTTGACCTGGAATTTTCTGATGAGATCAAGACGATAACCACCGAAATTGCAGTGATCGGTCAGACCTTATCCAATGGAAACCGGTTGATGGACATCCCGTTGCCTGACAAAACACTCGTGGTTATGGTCAAACGAAACGATAAGTATTTTGTGCCAACCGGAAACACGGTATTGCAGGAAGATGATAAACTGCTCATCATTACCGACGATCAGGATGCCTTAATGGAAACCTACAGGAACATGGGAATAGAAGACGGCCTGGTTAAAAAACAATAATTGATTTTTGAGGGATCATATATTTTTTTTGTATAAAAATATGACGTATGTATACGCCGTATTATAATATGACGTATATTTGCGTCATATTATAATACGGGAAAAATGGTAACAGCAAAAAAGGATTTATTTGAACCTGAACTTCAGGAAGTAGCGGACCTTTTCCGGGTCTTGTCACATCCGGCACGTTTGCAGATCCTGTTATTCCTCGCGGAAACGAAGATCTGTATTTCGGGTGATATTTCAGAAGAACTCCCCCTGAGCAGGACAACGGTGAATCAGCATTTGAAGGAATTGAAGGAAGCAGGGCTGATCAGGGGGCAGGTCGAAGGAGCGCGGGTGAATTATTGTCTCAACCCGCTTGGCGTGCAGGAAATGAATAAGTATATCACAAAGTTTTTAAGCCGGATTCAAATCGAACCGGATATTTGTTGCTAATCCATTCCTGCGGAAGCAGGAGTCTCAGGAGCAGGTATAAAAAGGTTCCTGCCTTCGCAGAACGAATTTAAGTTAAATTAAAGAATTAGTTATGAAGATCCTTGTTTTATGTACAGGCAATAGTTGCCGCAGCCAGATGGCTCATGGCTTTTTGCAATCGTTCGACCCGCGCATGGACGTTCATTCGGCCGGAACAGAACCTGCAGAGCGGGTTAATCCGAAAGCTGTTCAGGTCATGAAGGAAGCCGGAGTTAATATAAGCGGGCATAACCCCAGGCAGGTCGATCAGTATCTGAAGGACGAATGGGATTATGTGATCACGGTTTGTGACAGTGCCAATGAAACCTGTCCGACATTTTTAGGAAAAGTCAGGCACCGCCTGCATATGGGCTTTGAAGATCCTTCGCATGCTACGGGCACGGATGATTTTATATGGAGTGAGTTCCGCAGGGTCAGAGACCAGATCAAAGAATCGTTTTATAAGTTTTATATCGAACAAATGAAGCCTCAATTATAACAGTTATGGAAACAAAAGATCTAAAATTGGTTGTGCAGGAAAAATACGGTGAAATTGCCGGACAAAGCAAATTGATGAACCAGAATTCCTGTTGCGGGTCGTCCGCTTGCTGCGGCGAAATGGATTACTCTGTTTTCAGTGACGATTATTCGGGGCAGAAAGGTTATGTTGCCGATGCAGATCTCGGACTTGGATGCGGGTTGCCAACCGAATTTGCCGGAATTGAGAAAGGGCATCGGGTACTTGACCTGGGCAGCGGAGCGGGAAATGACTGTTTCGTGGCCCGGGCGCTGGTGGGCGACGAAGGACAGGTTACAGGACTTGACTTTACCGACGCCATGCTGGACAAGGCCCGCAGAAATAACGAAAAGCTGGGCTATACCAACGTTAGCTTTGTGAAGGGCGACATCGAAGAAATGCCGCTTCCGGATACATCGTTCGATGTGGTGATCAGCAACTGTGTACTTAATCTGGTACCTGACAAGCGCAAAGCTTTTAGCGAAATATACCGGGTGCTTAAGGGCGAAGGACATTTTTGTGTATCGGATGTGGTTCTTGACGGCGATCTGCCCGGCAAACTGAAAGAGGCTGCCGAATTATACGCCGGCTGCGTTTCTGGTGCAATCGGGAAAGAATCCTACCTGGAATTGATCCGGGAAAAAGGTTTTGCCGATGTTACCGTGCATAAACAAAAAAGGATTGTTCTTCCGGAAGCGGTATTGAAGAGCTACCTGACAGAAGCGGAAACGGAGTCATTTATCCGTTCCGGTGCCGGGATTTACAGCATTACTGTCACGGCAAATAAGAAAGGATAGGCCGTCGCCGGTATCGTATTGGCGGTCAAAAACAAGGAGGATATGCAAAAGAAAATTGGTTTTTTCGACAAATACCTGAGCTTATGGGTGGCGCTGTGTATTGCCGGCGGTATTGCTATCGGCTATCTGGCTGGTGATTCCGTTCAGCTATTAAGCAGTATGGAGGTTTTCCGGGTCAATATTCCTGTAGCCATTTTAGTATGGCTGATGATCTACCCCATGATGCTCCAGATCGATTTTTCCAGTGTCAGAAATGTGGGCAGGCGGCCAAAGGGCCTGATCCTGACGATTGTAGTGAACTGGCTCATCAAGCCTTTTACCATGGCTTTCTTTGCCTGGATCTTTTTTTCAAAGATCTATTCAGCCTTTATTTCACCGGAAATGGCCGGTGAATATATTGCAGGAGCAATTTTGCTCGGTGCGGCGCCCTGTACGGCTATGGTTTTTGTATGGAGCTATTTAACCGATGGAGACCCTAATTATACGCTCGTACAGGTATCGGTGAACGACCTGATCATTTTAGTGGCCTTTGTTCCCATTGTAGGGTTGCTTCTCGGTATCACGAACGTGGAAATCCCCTATGAAACGCTGATCGCCAGTGTGCTTATCTTTGTGGTGATACCGCTCGGTGCAGGATACCTGACGCAACGGATACTTTTACGGACGAAAGGCGAGGCGTGGTTTAAACAGAAGTTCCTGCCCCGTTTCAAACCGGTATCGGTCATCGCCCTTTTAACCACGCTGGTCTTACTGTTTGCCTTTCAGGGCGGCAATATCACCAATAACCCCATGATTATTCTGCTGGTCGCGATACCCCTGATCCTGCAGACTTATTTTATCTTTTTTATTTCATGGTTTGCCGGCCGGTTTATGAAGCTCCCTTATGCGGTTTGTTCCCCGGCTGCATTGATTGGTGCCAGCAACTTTTTTGAACTCGCTGTAGCGGTTGCCATTGCCCTGTTTGGACTGCAATCGCCGGCAGCTTTAGTTACCGTGGTGGGTGTTTTGGTTGAAGTGCCGGTGATGCTGTCGCTGGTTGCCTTCGTGAATCGTTCCAGGAAGACTTACCCGGTCCACCTTAACCATCGGTAAAAAAGGTAGGTTCACCCGGAATCTGTCTCTTTTTCCTATTCTCGTCCACAGTGTTCCTGTTGTTTACTATGTACTTATTTGCGGCAGAGTATGACCTGAGCCGGCCAAATATCCCGTTCATCCCCCGAAAAACTGCTGTTCACCGAATTTTTGAACATTTGTATAACAAGTTTAAGTAGCTTCGCCGCCGAAAACTGAAACAATTGAACAATGCGAACAACCATGATGAGGCAGGTATGCCTCTTTCTAATCCTTATTTTAAGCTTCCATGTCCAGGCAGACTCGCTTGAAAAGAAGCGAATAACCATCAGCGGTTATGTCAGGGATGCTTCAAATGGTGAAGCCCTGATCGGCGCGACGGTTTTTGTTCCGGGAAAATCGGCGGGAACTGCAACCAATGCGTATGGTTTTTACTCCCTGAGTTTTGAAACAGGGGAATATGATTTTCAATTTGGCTACATCGGGTACAAAACTGAAATACACCGGGTAAACCTGCAAACAGATCTTACGGTCAACATCGATCTTTCACCGGAGGCCCAGGAACTGGAAGAATTCGAAGTTGTGGCGAACAAGCAGGGTGTGGATCTGCGAAAACCCGAAATGGGCTCGGCAACCCTGCCGATGAAGACCATCCGGCAGATACCAGCCATTATGGGTGAAGTTGACCTGATCAAAGCAATCCAGTTGCTTCCCGGCGTCCAGCCTACCAGCGAAGGCTCGTCCTCTTTCAGCGTGCGGGGAGGATCGGGCGATCAGAACCTGATCCTTCTCGATGAGGCAACCGTTTATAATGCTTCTCACCTGATGGGCTTTTTCTCGGTTTTTAATAATGACGCAATCAACTCGGTTAAGATCTATAAGGGAGACATCCCGGTGTGGGCCGGGGGCCGTCTGGCTTCACTGCTCGACATAAGAATGAAAGAGGGCAATAACAAACGCTTCGGGGCATCCGGAGGGATCGGGTTACTCTCCAGCCGCCTGACACTGGAGGGACCGATCCAAAAAGACAAAAGCTCGTTTATTCTCTCCGGACGGCGCTCTTACTTTGATCTGTTTACGGCCCTGTCAAGCGATGAGGACATCAAGGATACAAAACTTTACTTTTACGACCTGAACGGAAAAGTAAATTTCACCCTGGGCGAGAAAGACCGGTTGTATTTTTCGGGCTACTCGGGCAGGGACGTCTATGATAATGATTTTGCCGGGATGGCTTTTGGGAACCGGACCTTTACAACCCGCTGGAATCACCTGTTCAGCCATAAGATATTCTCGAACCTGAGCCTGATGTACAGTAAGTATGACTATAAACTTGATTTCTCTTCGACCGAGAGCAACGACTATATCTGGAAATATGATATGGACGATGCGGGGTTCAAATACGACCTTGGCTTTCTGATATCTTCGCGCTTTGAGTTGAAATCCGGCTTCCAGTGGGCTTTCCATACCATGCATCCCGGGGAGGTTTCGTCGACAGGAAATAACTTCGAACCCTATATTCTTCAGACGAAAAAATCGGCCGAAGGTGCAGGCTATCTGCAGGCAGAACAAAAAATAGGCGAAAAGCTGATCCTGCGGTATGGAATTCGCTGGTCACTTTTTGCCAACCGGGGGGTTGACACTGTTTATGTGTATAACAATCAGTATGAAGAAACCGGCGTGAAGACTTACAAAGACGGTGACTGGTTTAACTGGCAAAACGGGCTGGAACCGCGATTTGGCATGTCTTTTTTGCTAAACAGCGTCTCATCGCTTAAGGCCAGCTATGCCCGCTCCCGGCAGTATTACCAGATCGCCACAAACTCGACATCCGGAACCCCGCTTGACCTCTGGTTTACTGCAAGTCCGAACGTGAAGCCTCAGATCTCGGATCAGTGGTCGGTGGGATACAACCGGTTTCTCTACAATCAAAAAATTGAGCTTTCAGCCGAATTATATTACAAGCATATGCAGAACACGATCGACTTTAAAGATCATCCGGAGCTCTATTTCAACCGTAAACTGGAAGGGGAACTGCGTTACGGGAAAAGTTATGCTTACGGAGCTGAGCTGATGGCGATGCTCAATTTCAAAAGACTTAACGGGTGGGTCAGTTATACCTATACGCATTCCGAACGCAAAATTGACCAGATTGCCGACGGTGACTGGTTTACCTCGCCTTTTGAAAAGCCGCATGGCGTCAATATTGTCCTTAATTACCAACATAATAAAAAGAACAGCTTCGGATTAAACTGGGTTTATGCGACAGGACAACCTGCCACTTTCCCGGTGGGGCGTATGCAGTACGGCAATGTTGTGCTTCCCATCTATTCCGACCGGAATTCAGAACGCTTCCCGGCCTATCACCGGCTCGATTTGTCGTATACGCACAAACTGCGTAACTGGGGAAAGGTGGAAAGAGACCTCAGCTTTTCGCTGTATAATGCCTACGGACGCCGTAACACCTGGGCTATTCAGTTTGAAGAAGACGAAAACGATCCCCGTGTGATGAAGGCGAAAAACCATTACCTGTTCACCTTTGTCCCCTCAATTACTTATAACCTTAAATTCTGATTACCCATGAGAAAGCAGATAATATACATTTTCGCGTTGCTGTTTACTGTGGCCTGCAAGGAAGATATTGATCTTAACCTGAAAAGCCACGGAACCCGCATGCTTGTTGTGGAAGGGCAGATTACCAGCGATACCACCGCTCACCAGGTCAGACTGAGCTATACATCCGATTACTATGAAACAGGAACTGAGCTTGTTGAAAATGCTGCAGTGAGCCTGTCGGACGGGACTAATACTTTCGTCCTGACCGAGGATAACCAGGAAAGAGGTCTTTTTAAAACGGATCCTGATTTCTACGGCCTTCCGGGAAAGACCTACAGTCTTTCCATAACCGGAATCGACTCTGATGAAGACGGCGAAACTGAAACCTATACCGCGCAAAGCACTATGCCGGCAACGACGCTGGCCGATTCAATCCGGGTGGCGGTGGTGCATAAATTCTACACCGATGTGTTGCAGATAAGCTATTTTGCAAAACCTGAGGATCCGACTCCCGGCGATGCCTATCTTTTCCGGGCAAGCGTAAATAATGTGATGGTGACCGATTCGCTGGACGAATGGAGTTTTACAGACGATAAGCTTTTCAATGGACAACCGGCGGAAGATGAACCGGTGATTTATCTGGATCAGGAAATTGAGCAGTATAAAGTCAAGGATGGTGATCTGATTATGCTCGAGTATTCGCATATTCCTTATGCGTACTATCGGTTTTTGAATGATGCCCTTTGGGAGTACTGGGGTTCTGATCCTTTTGGAGGTAATCCGGCAAACATCCCGACCAATATCACTGGTCCACGCAAAGCCTGGGGCTTTTTCGCTGCCTATTCCATCGACCGGAAAACGAGAGTGCTTCGAATCGCTGAAAACTAAAAGAAAGGGCTGTATCAGAACAAGGGTAACATCCGGTTTCCGATACAGCCCTGATTTTGTTTATTTCTTTACGGGTTCCTTGAAGTTATCGCAAACGCCGTCTTTGTCAGCATCTGCGAAATTCCGGCCTTTGCCCTGAGGTTTGCCTTGTCCGGTGCAAACGCCTTTACCTTGTCCGTTCCCTTGTGCAAGGCCTTGTCCTTGTCCCTTACACGCAGCTTGTCCTTTGCAGGCACCTTGCCTTTTCCCGTTGCAAATGCCCTGCCCGGCTTTTACTGCCTGGTAATTGTCGCATACGCCGTCGTTATTGTTGTCTACAAATGCCTGCCCCTTCACGGGGGTATCTTTGGGTACATTTGTATTGTTATTGGTTTGTGCACTAACCAATGTTGTTGCAGCCATTAAGGCTAATCCTGAAAGTAAAATCCGTAGCTTCATAATCATAAAAATTAAAACGTGTGTTATTTAAAATGTTCATCTAAAAAATCTATTGAAACATCCTTCCGCGGTTCGGGCCTCCCCGTCCCTGTCTGCCCGGGCCCATGGGCTGATCGGTCGTAAAGACTCTCCGGAAAATTTGCTCCAGTTGTTGTTGCTGTTCCGGCAAACACATTGCTTTCATATCCATATAATAACCATAGGTGAGCTTTTTCAGCCGGCTGTGGAGATAGCCGATCGAATCAGACAGCATATTCAGGGCGGCGGTGTCGGGTTCAGTACCTGTCATCAGGACAAACATCCTGTTTCGTTTTTCCTCAATTTCGAGTGCTGTGTTCTTTGCCTGGACCCTGAATCCATGGTTAAATGCGCGAAACCGGTTCATTTGCATGCTGTCCAGATCAAGCTGATCGCGAAAATAACATCCGCTGAGTGATTCCGTTGCGGCATTGCTTTGCTGTGCGGATACGGGGGCTTTGTCATCTTTCCCGTACGCATGAAAGAGAATAGTCGCCAGTGTTGTCCCGTTCAAAACGGCCAGGATAACAATGGCCCAGGCCATTACGGAATATTTGTTTTCTTGCTTCATAGTACTTCGCTTAATCTTCCGAGAACAAATAAAACGATTCCAGATCAGCATCATTTATGTATCCCAATTCAACCGGCAGTTCATTCACGGTATTATCGTGCGGTTTATAGAGACTTCCAATCATTACTCCGGCCAGGATGGCGGCAGCCACCGAGACTGTGGCCAATACCGGCCTGATCAGCCTGCTGAATACAGAGACGTGCTCTGCTGAATTTCGCGACGATTCGATCTTCTTTATTTGAGCGACGACCCGTGTGCTCAGCCAGGGATTGAATGACCGACTTTTTTCCTCAGCGATTACCCGGGCGGCGATACGCGTGTAGTGGTAGCTTTCGGCACAGGACGGACAGGCTTTTGCATGTTCTTCAACCTGTATCCTGATATCCTCGGCCAACTGACCGTCGAGGCAGGTCTCCAACTGGTTTTGACATAACTGGCAATTCACTTTAATTCGCTTTTATGATTAGAAACAAAACCTTAATTTTTCCTACGGTTTTTCTTGTTTTTTTTTGCGGCGGCCGATAGTTCTTCCCGTAAACCGGCCTTGGCCCGTTGGATCAGGGCTTCGACAGCACCTTCCGAGATACCCATGATTGCTGCAATTTCTTTTTGCGGGAGGTCATCATATTTACTCAATACAATGGCGGTGTGTTGATTTTTTGGCAGACTGTCGAGTGCATCCTGTACCCATTGGCGATGTTCCTCACGAATAAACAGGTCTTCGGGACTTTCACCGGACGCTGCGTCGATTAGCTCGCGTTTTCCCACTCCCAACATTTTGTTGAGCCTGAGTGTCAGGAAATTTTTAGCGGTTTTACGAGATTTGTTGAGGGCTGCGTTTACGGCAATGCGGTAAATCCATGTCGGGAATGCTGACTCTCCCTTAAAACTTGATAACGACAAGTAAGCCTGGATAAAAATTTCCTGGCTGAGATCGTCAGCGTCATCCTGATCATGCACAAACCCCATACATGTCCGGAAAACGACCGGCTGGTAGCGTTCAACGAGCAAACTGAACCGGTCGGGATTACCCGACAGGACTTGTTGTATGATTTCATGATCGGTCATTCAATTTTTGGAGACGCGGACCAGGCCGGTCGCTTACCACCTTGAATCTTTTTGATCTTTAAGGTATAATGAACGGTCGTGTCGGGCTTATAAACCGGCATTTGAGGGAAATGCCCTTTTGGCGATCCGACAATAGGCATATTGTCAGCAGGCTTTTCCTTTTCTGCCAGGAGTTGACCAGGACGACGTTCCGGTAACCTGAAATGCGGCTGCTTTCTGTATTTCAAAGAATCACCGGGGATTTCAGTCGAAGGTATCCGCAGCATCAGGTCCTGAGGTCCCGATTTTCTTGAAGATGACTTGTTCCCGCCTTGATTATCGGGCTGGGCTATGGCATAAACCGTGAACAGGCAGAAAAACATGACCGGCAGTATGGTTTTCATTGCACGTACATTTTGTCTTATTATCAATAATACCCAAATTTTCTGATCGGAATATTTTAAATGAGGCGCCGGAGGCTGGTGTGTTCAACATTTAAATTATCAAAAACTATGCCCGAGTGCTTGAATTCTTCTTAAAATTTGGGTTAATCGATCTTAAAAATTTCGACCGACCATTGATTGATCCCAAAATCGGGAGCAATTGAGCGAACCGCCAGCAGTTTAGTTCCCGTTCTGTTTGCAAACGCATAGTTCACGGCATTAAAAGCTACAATCAGGGTACTATTGTTGCTGATGACTGACGAAGAAGGTTGCCAGGAGTTTTGCACACTCAGGCTGTTTCGATCGAACTGCTCGATAATTCCGGGAGAATTTTGGTTTTGGCTGAGGTACAAGGTATTGCGTTCTGATACAAAAAAGCAATTTTTCACAACGCTCTCATCAACATGATTAACAAATGGCTGATGCGGTTGCAGATCGCCGTAAACACCCAGATCGGCAGGAGCGCTGACAACCGGAGTGTAAGCGGGCATCTGGCAGACTTTCCCGGTTCCGGTAATAAACCGGTTGCCTTCATTGGCCGGCCATAGGTCATACAAATCGTCGGGCCAGTAATTGATTGTATCGTTCGGGACCCCGCCGGTGATATCGTACAGCAGGAGACCGGAAGGGATTACGGTTGTTCGGGTAATCATCAGGAGCGGCTTGGCTGTCACCTTGCGTACAAGCGAGTTTGAATAAAAGTGCGAATTAACGGGTTCCCGTTTACTGATAGCTCCGTTTGAGAGTCGCAGGCTGCGCAGGGCCTGATTTCCCTGGCCGGCCGGTGAAATGTAGCACCAGCCGTTTGAGCCGAGCGCCAGGTCGTGGGGGATGCAATCGAGCGGGAAAGACCGGATCAATGCGCGTGTTTCAAGGCCGTAAAGAGCCAGTTCTGCAACCGAAAATCCAATGGCAACCAGGTTTTCGCTTTCTGAAATGTCGATACATTTCGGTCTTTTTTCAAGCGTGACGGTGGTTTTCTTTTCGCTCACCGCATCGAAAAAGATCAACTGATTGGGCGATTCGGTAGCCAGTATCAGTTGGTCCGATGCTTTATGATAAGCCGCATCGGTCACTGTGCCCGCTATACCGGTCACATTCCCGATTATCTTATCGCCAACCGACCCAAAATTTCCGCATATAACTTTGATACAGAAAAGCCCGGCGTTTTCGATCGTTACGACGAGATCGGCAGCGAAGTAACCCGCTTCCGGTTCATATCCGGGATGAACGAAAGTAAAAAGCAAGCTGGCTGTGCCTTCCTGAAATGTTCCCTGCAACGATTCGAACTGAAGCCACCGGGGGTAGGTACTGATATGGAAATTTCGATTTTTTCCCGCCGGAATACTCAGGTTTATGATATTCTCTGCACTTTTTGTTGAAATGATGAGGGGATCGGTGGCCGTATAACGAGTTTTTTCGTTATCATTTAAAAAATCATCGCTGCAGGATAAAGAGATTGCAATGAGCGCGACGAGAATCAATACAGGAGATTTTATAGCCATATCTTTAACTTTTAAAAATAAAACCTCAAGCCTGCAGAGAGGTCCAAACTGTTCAATTGTTTCTGATTTTCCGCTTCAGGTTCTGTTTCTGTGCTGGTCTGTCCGTTATCCCGGTTAATCTTTTCTATTTTCGCACCAAAGAATCCTGCGCTCAGGCTGATGGTAAGGTCCTTTGCGAGTAAATATTCCAAACCCGCTTCAGCAGTCATTCCGGGAGCGTTCGCTGTGAACAGCGAGTTTGATCCCAGCACGGAAGCCTCGTTTCGGTATGCGACGAGACCTCCTGAGACAGCCGCGCTAATAAAAAATTTTTCCCCCTGGGCAACGGGCTGCCGGAACAACAACGAAATGCCTCCGTAATTCATACACGTGGTTTCTGCCATCTTACCGTAATAGTTATGGGTATCCAAAGGTGGTTCCTGTATCAGCCAGCTGCTTGCCTGTGCCTGAGAAAACCGGTAATTCAAGCCTGCCGCAAACTTGCGGTTTAGAAAATAAGCAATGCCTGCGTTTATTTGCCAGCCCCGTGAAAGCTGCTCATAATAATGATCTGTATCCTCCCGGCGGAAACCAGTCGCCACTGCCGATTCCGTCATTTTGCGGGTATCTGTCAGGCGAAAAGCTGCGCCTCCTGAAACAGTCATCCGCCAGTGGTGATATTTTTGGTTGGTTGACTGTATTTTGCTTAGAATTAGCTGCTTTACTTCAGACCGGCTGATCTTGCCGCTTGCGCTCATGCCGTCTTTTAAAATCCGGAAATAAATAAAACGGGTATTGTTCCGGGTGATTTCACAATCGATCGTGTCGTTTTTCACCGTTACAATTTTATCCTGTGCAATTCCTGAAGCAATCATTGCCATAAATAGAACACATGTTATAATAAATTCCCGCATGTACTTTAGATAAAAACGGTTATGGATATTTTTCACCAAAGATAGCTAAAGTGAAACAAATAACTCTGTGGCGGAACAGATAAACAAATTCATAGTCGGTCACGTTAAAGGAAGGATCCCGTTTTTAGCTAATAGTTTGCAGGCTGATTCATTTTGAAGTCTCTGCAGGTATCGTTAGCCTGCGGGCATTCACGATATAAAAGACAGCTAAAACATATGCCAATGAGGCAATTAATTTTTTTACTGACAATTATCCTGGTAATAGAATATTATTCTTTTATCGCTTTAAAAACGGTCATTCGAAATTTAAATCATAACTTACAGATATCGCTGATTGTTGGATATGTATTGCTTACATTGGGCGTTGTGGCCAGTATTTATTCGTTTTTTCACTGGAGGTCTGATGTCTGGTCTTCGGCTGCGATAAAGCTGACCGTCAATTTCTTCGTGGGTGTTTTTCTGGGGAAACTGTTGGTGTCAATCATTATGTTAATAGGCGATATCTTTGTGTTGGGCAGGTTAATTGTCAATTATCTGTTTGCACTCGTGTCGGTGAAGAGCGAATTATCCGAACAGGGAAGGAATCTGATCAGCCGGTCCAGGTTCATTTCGCAGACTGCCCTGGTATTAGGAGGTCTGTTAATATCTGCGCTGGCTTATGGCATGACGAACCGGTATCGTTATAAATTGCATTGGGTTCAGGTGCCTGCTGAAAAATTGCCGGATGAATTCAGAGGGATCAGGATTGCCCAGATATCGGATATTCATTCAGGCAGCTTTGACGACCTTGAAGCGGTATCGGCCGGAGTTGACGCTGTTATGCGGGAGAAACCCGATCTGATCCTGGTTACCGGTGATTTGGTAAACAACAGATCGGAGGAGATATCTCCTTATCTGGAAGTTTTTAAGCGACTGACAGCCCCTTTAGGTGTTTACTCCGTGTTAGGAAATCATGATTACGGCGATTACGTGGAGTGGCTTTCCCCGGATGAGAAAAGGAGGAATCTGGAACAGTTAAAAAAACATCAGGCAGCAATGGGCTGGCGCCTGCTGCTGAACGAACATGTGCTCCTGCGGCGAAACCAGGCGCAAATCGCTCTTATCGGCGTTGAAAACTGGGGAGCACGAGGATTTACCAAATACGGCGATTTGCGGAAGGCGACGGCAGGTCTGGAGGATTCTGGTGTTGCTTTTAAAATCCTGATGAGCCACGATCCGTCGCACTGGGATGCGGAAGTCAGACAGGCCTTTCCGGATATTGCCCTTACCCTGAGCGGACATACCCATGGAATGCAGTTTGGAATTGAAATGCCCGGACTGAAATGGAGTCCGGTGCAGTATCTGTATAAACAGTGGGCGGGTTTATATCAGGAGGGAAGCCAGTATTTATATGTCAACCGTGGTTTTGGTTTTATCGGCTACCAGGGGCGTTTCGGAATCCTTCCTGAGATCACCGTGATCGACCTGGTTTGATATCTGAAGGAGCCGGGTTTCGGCAACTACTTTTGGAACCTGGGCGGTCGGAGGATGGATGTGGGGAGATACCGGGTAACAATTCCCTCCTGCACCAGTTTAAAGTTACGCCCTATAAAGTAGAAAATCAACGTTTTGTTACAGCAGCTATAAAAAACGAGGATATCGATGTCCTTTTATAAGAACAAACTTGCCCTTGTTTTCGTTTGTATAGGTATCGGAGGATTCTCTTTGTTTCCAAAGAGTCTCAAAACGCTGAAACAATCAAAAAAAATGAGCTATGGCGATAAAAAGTACGTGGATCATTGAGGGGTGTATCTCATGTGGACTATGTGAAAGCATCTGCCCCGATGTGTTTGAAATGCCCGATCAGGCTGTTGTTAAAGCAGAAGCTGATCTCGATGCCAACGAGGACGGCATAAAAGAGGCGGCAGAAAGCTGTCCGGTTGAAGTAATTAAATACGACCTAAAGTAAGGACATGGAGAGGAAAGAGCAAAAAGAAGAGATGGGCGATCTCGAAATGAAAAAATATCTCACTATTGACCATGAACGGATCAAAAAGATGCTTGATATCAAGTTCAAAGTGTTTAACCGGGAACTTACGCCCGCCGATGCCCGGAAATTAGTTAATGAAACCTTTGATCATGTTACCGCCGAAGAGTTCGCATACGGTGAGCAGCACCTGATGAAACAGGGCATAACCGACGAAATTATGGCGGAAGGAATGGACGACATCCTGGATGTGTTCCAGGATGTTTTGGTGTCGGAGAAGTTGGATTTGCCAACGGGGCACCCGATTCAGAGCTATGCTGACGAGGCTGCCGCCCTTGAACGGCTGTTGCTTAAAATGGAAAGGAAGCTAAAGGATAAGTTTATAAAAAATGAATGGCTGGAGTTGTATGAAAAGCTTAATCGGATCAACATTCATTTCAGCCGCAAGCAGCACCAGCTTTTTTCCGCTCTTGAGAAAAAGGGATTCGACCGGCCGTCGAAGGTGATGTGGACATTCGATAATGCGGTACGCGATGCCATTAAGGCTTCCTGGGATTTGCTGGTCGGCGACCAGGATATTGCTTTTATCGAGGCTCAGCCCAATGTATTCTATCTGGTTCGCGATATCCTGAAAAAGGAGCGCGACATTCTTTACCCGACTTCACTGAAATTACTGACCGAAGAGGAGTTTTCGGCCATGCAGCCGGGAGATGATGAAATCGGATACTGTCTGATTGAAAAGCCGCCGAGGCTTTCGGCCGGCAACCGGGAGATAACAGCCAGGGCCGACAACACCGGATCAGGCAGTCTGATCAGTGATTTGCAGGCAGTGCTTGAGAAGCATGGCCTCAGTACACCGGGCAGGCAAGATGAAATTCTGGACGTCAGCACGGGTAAGCTGACGCTGGATCAGATCAACTTAATATTCAGGCATCAGCAGGTTGATCTCTCGTATGTCGATGAAAATGATCAGGTTGTGTTTTATACCGATACCAAACACCGCGTTTTTCCCCGGAGCGCCGGTGTTATTGGGCGGAAAGTGCAAAATTGTCATCCGCGGGAGAGCGTTTATATGGTCGAGGAGATTATCGATGCCTTCCGTAAGGGAGAACAGGATGAAGCCGAGTTCTGGCTTGACAAGGGCGACAAGTTCATTTATATTGTCTACAATGCGGTACGCGACGAAGCAGGCAATTATCGGGGAGTGCTGGAAATGATGCAGGATGTTACCCACATTCGCAGCCTGACCGGTAACCGCCGGTTGCTTACCTGGGAAAATAAAACTGCCGGCGATGAAACTGTGCCCGGGAATACGGAGTCTTCAGCCGGACCGAACGAAGAGCCGGATATAAACCCAACTACCATTGTCGGGCCGATGATCAAAAAGTACCCTTTTTTGAAGGACTTTCTGATATCGCTTTCGCCAAAATTCAGCCAGCTCAATAACCCGATTATTTTTAAGACCATGGGGAATATTGCTACACTGGATATGATCAGCAAGCGGGGTGACTTCCGTGTAGAAGACCTGATTCAACAGATAAAAACAGAAATCCAGCGGCGCCAGCAGTCATAAAAATACTTGCGCTACGCAACCATTTGTGCATTAGATCCGTCTCCGGAATACCACTAATCCTTTTCACGTTATGAAAAAAATTATTGTACCGGGGATTCTTCTTTTGCTGGCAGTCGGTGTTTTTGCTCAAAAAGTAAGGAAAGAGGTTGTTTATCTGAAAAACGGGTCTGTCATTAAAGGGCAGGTTGTGCCTGTCGACGAGCAAAAAACCGTTGTGCATGCTGACCGGAATACCTGGGTTTTCAGCAATTCGGAAATCGATACGATTGTCGTGAAGAAGCTGCCTGTTTCGCCGCCCGGCGTCGCTGTGGTCAATACTGAGCCGGGAATAAAGAATTTCTTCTTTAAAGCTGCGGCAGGCGTGCTGGCCAGCAGTTCCGACAATAATAAAGCCACGCCATTCTCGTTTGATGCGTCCTGTAATGTCAGGCTTATTTCGGGCTTTTACGCCGGTTTGGGAGGAGGTATAGACTTTTTGGAAGAAACGTACCTGCCCGCATTCCTGAACCTGGAGTATCATTTTCGAAAGTCGCGGGTTACCCCTTTCATCGGTTTTCAGGGAGGTTATGCATTCCCGGCCGATAACGAAGTCGATATCCGGAACGGGTATTATAATGATATTCCGATTTACTGGTCTTCCACCTGGTATCCGCAGCCGGCCATACAGACCCTTGATAACAAGGGAGGACTTATGTTTACTCCTTCATTCGGCATGATTACCCATATTAACCGAAATCTGGGCTGGTCGCTGTCGTTTGGTTACCGTTTTCAGGAAGTAATTTTTGAAGGAGAGAACAAATATGAACTGGAAACGACCTATAACCGCTTTTCGGTAAAAATCGGCATCATCTTCAATTAAAACAGCACAAACATGGAACGACAGCTTATGAATAAAATATGGGCGCTGGCAATCGTATTGGTGACCGCCGGATGCCAGGATAAGATCTACGAGACATTTCAGGCTAATTCGCCGGTGTATATGACCTATGAAGATCTGCGTGCGGCCGTAAAGCAGGAAAATCCGCGGGATATTAAAAATCCGGGAAAGATCTATTTTAAAGATAATTACCTGTTCGTAAACGAAACGATGAAGGGGGTTCATGTGCTGGATGTGCACGATCCCTCCGATCCTGAAAAGGTTGCATTTATCAGCATCCCGGGGAATGTAGACATCGCCGTAAAGGAGAATGTGCTTTATGCCGACAGTTACGTGGACCTGGTGGCTATCGATATATCGGACCTGGATCAGATTAAGGAGGTGGCCCGAAGTGAAGACATCTTTCCCTATATTCTGCCTCCTTATGATCAGGAGTACCGTGTTGCGGAGGTGGACAAGGAAAAGGGAGTGGTAGTGGAGTGGGAACTGAAAGAGATCAGGCAGGAATTTAAACGGATCGACTACCCCGTTTATTACTACAATACGTTTTCGGAAAAAGCATCACTGGATATGCTGAACTTTACGGCCGCCACAGGCGGGGTTGGAGGCGGCGGCGGGACAACGTTCGGGGTAGGCGGTTCTATGGCCCGCTTTGGCCTGTACGGCGATTTCCTCTATGTGGTTGACCGGAGCAACTTATATACTTTTAATGTTGCCCATGTTGACAACCCAGTCAGTCTGGGAACAAAAAATATCGGGTGGGACATTGAAACTTTGTTCATTTACAATCAGCATCTGTTTTTCGGTACAACCACAGGGATGCTGGTTTACAATCTTGAAGTAGAGCAGAACCCTTCGTATGTAAGCCGCTATACCCATATTACGAGCTGCGATCCGGTTGTGGTGCAGAACGACATCGCCTACGTCACCCTGCGCGACGGCGGGTTTTGCGGCAGCGCGGTCAACAGGCTCGATGTGCTTGAAATGAAGGATAATTACACGAAGATAAACCTGGTTGCATCTCATTCAATGGCCAATCCGCACGGGCTGGGAATTGACGGGGATATCCTGTTTATCTGCGATGGTGAGGCCGGGCTAAAGGTCTACAATGCCTCCGACCCGTTACTGATCGCACAGCGCCGGATCGCCAGCTTTCCCGGCATTCACGCCAAAGATGTGATCCCGCTGGACAACTACCTCTTTATGATCGGCTCAGGAGGTTTTTACCTGTACGATTATTCGAATCTTCAGGATATCCGTTTGCTTTCCACAATCCCGGTAGCGCCGGCCGAAGAGTAAAAGTGGCAGGCCTGAACCTGCCACTTTTACTCTTATTCCTCTGCTTTTATTTTGTTTTCCGTTCCCAGGATTACTGCAACCACGGCTCCGCTGATCGCGGTCATCACAATCACGACAATAACGTCGACAACCAAAGCTGTGAAATTATATAAATTACTGGTACCATACATAATGAGGTCGATACCCGCCCCCATCAATAAACCAATAGTGGCTCCGGCTTTTGCTCCCGCAAGCCATGTCCGGATACTGGTCCAATGGCCAAAAATAACCGCCAAAAGGAATCCCCAGGAAAGATCGCCCAGTGCAAGAGCCCACATGAGCATGGGTTCTTTGGCCACGCCGGTAGCCGATCCGGCATTTTCAGTCATAAAGTTCATCAGGAGAGTTCCATAGAAAAACCACCCGAGGAAGAAGTAAATTATTCCTCCTGCAAGGCCTGCAAGTAAAATTTTTTTGATTGCCATGAATTTAAGTTTTAAAGATTTAGTCAAACTAATTTAGTCAACTAAATACTTAAATCAAAGGCGGCTATATCCCAGGTGAATGATTATTACGCTAGAAACTGATTAGTCTGCTTCCCGATGTGCTGAATCCATATCTGTCGCTGGCTTCAATTTTTATTTGATGGATACCTTTTTGTAAGTCAGCAGGAAGGTTTCCGATCCAAATATGAGGTGAGGGTGTTTTTCGTAATGCTGCTCTTTTACTGAATTTGGTGGGGTAAGCTTTTATTTTGTTTAGAGCGATCAACCGGCTGACATTGGGCGAAATCAATGATGCTTTTTTCATTTCAGTCCACCTCCCTTCATTTACCTGCATTCGGACCATCGTGCTGTCAGATCCCCCGTAAATATTTGCGACAACTGCATGTTCTTCCATCCCGTTCAAACCATCAGCTTCGTGGTCAATCGTATCCGGCCCATTGACCAGGATATCCATTTGCCTGCTTTCATCCAGCCCAATGCCTTTAAACGAGAATTGAAATTCAGCACCTTTAAATTCGATCACGAAATAGTTCCGGGGTGACCCACATTGCATCAATGCCGAGGGAATACCTTGCCAGTCTTTCTCCCCGAGCCACCAGTTTCCGCACGAAGCACCTGCCACCAGTTCGGTCACATTTTGGGCGGGGAAATGACGGCTAACCTGGTGGGTATGCCCGGAGAGTGCCAGAACCTGTTTTCTGTTTTGAAGCAGAGCGATCAGTTGGTCTTTATTTTTCAGGTGAACGAGAGGAATATGCTGACAGATCACCACCAGCCTGTTGGAAGGAACCAGCGAGAGATCATTCTGAATGAAGCGGAGCTGCCTGTCGCTTAACCGCCCTTCGTATTGCCTTCCACCATCAGAGCAGATGTTATTCAAAACGATGAAATGGACTTTTCCATAATTAAAGGCATAATGTGTTGCACCAAAAAAAGCATTGAACGTGCTGTCCTGGTTGGTTGCATGTACATCACGGTCGTGATTGCCAAATACAGTCCAGGTATTACGGGGAAGACCACTGAGCATTACACTTACATCTTTTAGCAGGTCCATACGCTCGTTGACAAGATCACCAAGAAAGATATTGAAATGAAGGTCTTTACGATCAGATAACTCAGGGATGACTGTCTGGCAGGCATAGCTGACTTCTTCCTGATCGCTGACCTGGAGATCTCCGACTGCCCCGATTTTAAAATGATCGGTTTGCAGATCCTTAGTCAAGGGGAAGCAGACCGGCTGAGCCGGATGCTGACCGCCTGGTACGGAGAAGAATCGGGCATTTTGAACCGGAGAATTGCTTATCCGAAAGCCTGACGGAAGAATCGGGAATATACTGTTACCGGGCGTTGCACTTATAGAAAACAAGCCCGTTCCGCCGGAGAGAACAATGGTGTCGCCATTCGACACCGGTACGCCTTTGATTCCTTTTTCACCCTGATCTTTTAAACCGTTTTTATTTTTATCCAGGAAAACCAGTCCCCTGAGTTTTACATCAGGATTCTGGGCAAAGGCGGAAAGCAGCCAAACAGTCAATGCAAAAACAGTAAGCAGTTTTCTATTCATGCGAAAGCAGTATGTTGTTAATGATTGTGAGATGCTGTACCGGAAATCTCTTCATAATCAAGAAGTTATTAGGCAACATAGTTTTTTGTATACTGTCAGGAAAATCAGATGCGGATACTCCTTTGGGGGTATCCGCAATTTATCTGATAACCGGATTTATTGTGCCTGGGGAATATCCAGCTTGTAAACCAGGGTTGCGTCGGTATCGATATTGGTGAAAGCGGCATAGCCAATACCGTTCGAAGTAAAATCGATATAAAGGTTATCAGCTTTGGCGGGATCGAGTACGACCGGTGTTGTCCATTGTTTCGTTTCGTTGTCGAGGAAGATTACTTCGGGGAACAAACTGGCGTTTCGATAGAGGAGGTAAGGAATACCTGACGGAGACAGAGCCAGGCTGAATTCCCGGGTGTCGTCAATGTCAAGTTCCAGTATCGAGCCTATTGTACTCCAGGTTCCGGTTCCTGCATCATACTTTTTAACCTTTGGCCGGTACAGACCTGTTGTGCCCTGGTCGTCAGCATAGGCAATATAAATGTTGCCGTTTGCATCGACATCCATGTCGAAGTCACGAAGGTTTGCTTTTGTTGCTCCCTGATCCAGATATTTATCAGCTATGGTTGTCCACGTGCCGGCGCTATTTTTATAAAGCGAGAACGTTGAGCTCTCGGCATTATAAACGGCCAGGTAAATGACGTTATTGGACAACCTGGCGGTGATATTGTATGCGTATTGAGAAGCAGGGCGTCCCGGCATTTTAATTGAAGTTGTCCAGCCTGTTCCGTTGAAATCAGAGATATTCAACTCACGCTTCGCCAGTGCTCCTGCAGCATCGTTCATGCAGAAGAGCATCGGCTGGTTGTCCGGCTTCAGCACGATATCGTTATACGTAATCTTGACATCGGTCACACCCTTGGCTCCGACGTAGCTCCAGGCTGTTCCGTTCAGGTACATCACGGATGCCCGGTTTGTTGTTGCAGTGGGGGTGGTGAGATTGATATTAGTATAATCGGCAAATGCAATATAGGGAGTTCCTTCGGTAGTGAATGCCATACGGATATTGGCCGCCTTGCCTTCCGAAAACGTTTCGGCTCCGACCGATACCAGTTGACCGGCATCAAGTTTAAAGACTCCAGCCCTCTGGTTCTCTGATACGTCACTGCTCAATACATAGGCCAGATATGGGATATTCGACGAGGGATTCACTTTCATGACAAACTCTCTTAACGAAGCAGAAGTGGTTGCTACACGCGACCAAACTGCTGCGGGAAGATCTCCTACATTGATCGTATATTTGGTGTTATTGGTTCCTTCCGATACAATGAAATCGACCGGCACCGTGTAGTTGTTCGCGGTAACCCCGCTGGTTTGCTGTGTTTGGCCTACTTTGACCACATCATCATCAGTCACTTCAAAGCGAGCGATTAAGGCACTTTTATCGACATAATCGGGAAGCAGAATGGAGATCTCGGGTGTAATGGCAGTAGCCACATAATCGTTAAAAAGGATCCCTTCATTATCTTCAGCATAGAATCCAAAGCTCTTCAGGGTAGCTTCGCCATACACGGGTTCATCTTCGCTATCCTTACTGCAGGATGCCAGTATACCAGACAGCGCAAAAACGCAAAACAGATTCGTAATTAGTCTTTTCATTTTTTTAATGTTGATTAAGTATTTAATTTCCCAAAAAATCATGATTTCCGGTATTCTTTGGATTTAAGACGGCTTTGACCATCGGTGTCTCAAGAAATTCCTTTTTAATGACAGCTGCAATCTCGTCACTTGTGACCGCATTCATCAAAGCATCATATGCGATGATTTCATTCCAGTCTGATTCCATGTTGTAAACGTGGTTCCTGATAGCGTTACTCCAATAGGTATTTTTTTGTGTGTTCACTTCCCATTTCTTGATCATGTTCAGCCTGGCATCTGCCAATTCGGTATCAAGGTCGGACGGCTTTCCGGCCATGATCCTTAATTCGCTTAAAGTTCGGTTGACGAGCGTATCTGCGTCTTCAGGCTTGCACGAAAACCGGATCAAACCACGGCGAAGGTAAACCGGATATTGGGTCGAACTAACCGATACGCTCACGCTGTACACCATTCCCATTTCTTCCCGTAAGGTTTTCAGCAAGCGGTTGCGGATAATTTCCTGCGCGATCTCTTCCCTGAGTTTACAGGCGCTCAGGTTATCAGGCCGGCTTTCGTCCTGAAAAATGAGCGAGACTGTCGATTTGGGATTGTCGCCGGCATTCCGTTCAAAAGCCGCTTCTTTGTACGAGGGATGCCCTCCCTGGTAACTGTAGGAAGTCTTACTATTTCCGCCGGGCAATCCGCCGAGGTACTTTTCAATAAACGGCTTTATTTCTTCCAGTGTACAATCGCCTATGATCAGAAAATCAAAACCGGCAGCAGTGCCAAAGGCCGAATGAAAAGCAGGCAGCAGCCTCTCATACCGGAGTTCGGTTTGAAGAACGGTGTCAGTCAGTTCCCTTTTTGTGTAATCATTTCCGTTGAGCAACTGTTCCAGTTCCCTGTAGTACTGATCGGTTTCTGTTTTATTGGCTGTGAGGTAACTTTCAATCGATTTTTCCTTCGTCTGTTTAAATACGGCGCTGTCGGCTTTGGGCTGTGTCCATTTCAGGTATAAAAGCCTGAACATTTCTTCCATATCTTCTTTATTGGATCCGCCCACAATTCCCGATCTTGTTTTTTCGATCAGCATTCGCATGGATATTGATTTTCCGGCAAGAAAGTGACTAAGTTCATCTCTTGTGAAGTTTCCGGCCCCACTCAATGAGATCACTGATCCGGCATACAACCCGCTGACATAATCCATGCTGTCGAGTGCGTAGAGTCCTCCTTTCCGGAACCCGCTTAACAGGATCCGGTCCTTATCCCGGTCAGAGTACTTGAATATTACCCGGGCCCCGTTCGAAAGCACCAGGCTGTCGGCTTCAAGAGCGGCTATCCTTTTCTTATTGATAATTTTCCCGGCCGCCGGTTCCTTTTCCAAAAGCGTTTCGGGCAGATCCATGTTCCTGACGTAAGGTTTGATTTCTGCCGAATGGATGCTGTCAAAGATCATAATTAGTTGTTTTTCCGAAGGCAACTCCTCCGCCACCCGGTTGAAGGAAGTCAGCAGATAATGCGTTTTCCCGGGTTGCCTGAGGGTATGGAGTACTTGCACCAACGAAACAGAGTCAATCCGGCCCATGTATTTTTTTGCCAGTTTATATTCATCTTTCAGGTCAACAAACCTGTTCCCGGCATAGAAGTCAGCATAGATCTCGCTGATAAAAACCGATGATTCCCGGGGTGTTCCCGATTCAACGGCGCGTTTCAGTTCGTTCAGATACTTCAGCTTCACTTTTTCGATCTCGGAGGGCACAAATCCATAGCGGAAAAGACGTTCGGCTTCAGTGGCGTAGTTTATGATGCCGGGGATAATTTTTCCCGGGACGAGTTCCAGCGAGCCCATTAAGATTTTCTTCGCGTTGAGAAAGCTGGAATAAGAATAACCGGCGTTGCTGTAAGGAGGATTTTCGAAAGAGAGCGATGCGAATCGCTCCTTAGTCAGCCGGTTTAGTAACAGGCGTTCCAGGTAAGGCGGGTAATCCTTTTCCGTTTTGACAGGAGCTGGAAGATCAAGGAGTTGAATTACGCTCAGTTCAATTTTGTCGAGTGTTTCATGGCTGATCTTTTTCACCCGGACGTCCGAATAGTTTTCGATTTTATAATCGGGAACAGGTGCCTTCAGGGAAGATTTTAACCCGGAAAATCGTTTGGCAATGAGTTGTTCTGTCTTTTGCGGATCCACATCGCCTGCAACAGCCACAGCCATTAACGCCGGATCGTACCAATTTTTATAGTAATCCCGTAATTGGGTATGTGTAAAATGCCTGATTACAGCGGTATCTCCGATCGTTTTCCTTTGGGAATACCTGGAATTATTCAGCAGTTCCATGAGAAAGGCATTCTGCGCTTCATATTTGGGGCCTGTCTGTAATAGCCATTCAGACAGGATAACGCCCCGTTCTTCCTCAATTTGAAGGCTGTCGAGCGTGAGACCTCCTGCCCATTCGCTAAGGATCATCAGGGTGGTATCTACAAACGACACGTCAGAGGAAGACAATTGCAGTTTATACACAGTTTCGTTCATGGACGTGTGCGCGTTAAAATCGGTCCCGAACTTGGCACCCTTCGATTCAAGGTATTTGATCAGCGTATTTCCGGGGAAATGAGCTGTGCCGTTAAAAGCCATGTGTTCCAGAAAGTGTGCCAGGCCTCGCTGGTCTTCATTTTCGAATAACGAGCCCGATTTTATAAAGAGCCGGTATACGGCCTCTCCCTTTGGATAGTCGTTCGGATAAATATAATAGGTCAAACCATTCTCTAATCGCCCTTTGACCAGTTTGGAAGATTGTTTCAGATCCTTTGAATGAAGCGTAGTACTACATAAAAAGGGCACGCATGCAACGATAAATATTTTAACAAGATTCATTTAAAAGGAGTGCTAATTCGTTTTTGTTATTTTCAGTTCCCGTTGTTTTTGGTCACTTCCGGGAAGCCCCATGGGCAGGTTCATGCTGTTATTTTCGATCCGGATGATCAGCGAATTATCTTTCGCGGGGTCTACCCGGTGTGGCAACCATCTGACCCGTAAGGGCATATCATAAATCCCCGGCAGGAAATCCAGTATATGACCCGCCGTGACGATTTCATAGTCGACACCCTCCGTCAAACCATCGCCCGGCATAATGGAGAACTCCACATTCAGTGTTTCGCTTAGCGGGGCTGAGCTGAGATAGATTTTGTACTCGTTCAGCACTTTTGCTTCAGATGAGACGGTCAGTTCCGATATTTCTCCTTTCATAATATGGATAAAGGGTTGACGGTAGGGTTCAAACTCATCGGTTCCGCATGAAAAAAGGAGGCATATGGACGAGGCCAGAAAGAAAGTCCTTTTTATTGTTTTCCTGATTGTAGTCATGATGTTTAATTTACAGTGGGGTTTGGCTGCATGTTTGGATTCGCCTCCAGTTCTTTTTGCGAAATTGGAAGGACAAAATAATCGCTCGGGTAATTCATCCGTTTGACCGCCGAGTTGGTTGAGGTTTCACGTACAAGGTCCTGCTTTTTACGGGTAATGTCGTAGAACTGGTGCCCTTCAAAGCAGAATTCCCTCGTTCGCTCTTTTTCAATCAAACGCGCCAGCGCTGTTTTATTGGATTCATTGACCGTGATCTCCGAAATTTCTTTATTCAGTCCGCGGGCAATAATAGCCTTCAGGTCGGCGGCGGCTTCACTTAGCTTGTTTGTATTCAGATACGCTTCGGCCCTGTTGAGGTACATTTCGGTTACGCGCAGCACAAACGGGTCATAATGTTTATCAATTTCGGGAATGGCTGCCGTGATGTAATATTTTTTACAGACGCGGGTACCATTGCTTTCTTTCAGCAACTGCAGCCGGATATCGCCGGGGTCGAACAATCGGGTTAGGGTGTCGGCAGGAATCAATACGGGTGCGGCGGGTGAGAAAAATTTTGCCAGCGAAGATGATTTATTTTTCCCATTTAACCTGAGGATGGCTTCATCGCCCGCGTCAAGAGACTGATACATCGCAACATATCCCTGGCCTTTTGAAAGCGGGATCTCGCTGATCAGTTTCGTTGAAAATGAGATGGTCTTGTCCCAGTCTTCCATGTAAAGATATATACGTGAAAGAAGCGCATAAGCAGCATTTTTGGACGCGTAATAGGGTCCCTTCGGCTGAATATCCCCGAAAAGCGTAATTGATTTTTCCAGATCACTGATGATTTGCATATAGACCTCTCCGACCGTGTTCCTGGATAAATTATCATTCGCACCGGGAGTTTTTAATAACACCGGAATACCCAAATGGGAGGCATCGGCAGTATAGTTGAAAGGTTGGGCGTAGACCCTGCAAAGATCGAAATGAGCCAGTGCTCTTAGAAAGAGGGATTCGGCCAGGATCCGGTTCAGTTCTTCTTTGTTTTGCGGAAACCTGGCCAGCAAGTCGGGCTGGTACTGGATAATATTATTAATGTTGGCCATTGCTGCCAGGATATTACTCCAGATCAGGCCAACGGCTTCTGTTTCATCATCGGGATCGGACGTGAAATTATACTGTTTAATCATGTCGGTACTGTTGCGGACGATATTCAGATAGCCCATATTCCCGGCCACTTCCGGATATTCCAGGAATTCTGAATCGTAATAATCGTAAACAGCGCTGTAAGCGCCGGGAAGAGCAGCACGTATCCCTTCCATGTCGGAAAAGAAAACCGGTATGGTCGTTTTCCCGATCGGGTCTACTTCAAGGAAATTGCATCCTGTAGCAGCTGCCAGTAAAAAAGAAATAATCAGGTATTTTCGGATGAGTGTCATCGTTCAGAAAGTTTTGGAATTAAAAGTTAAAACATCACATCAATGCCAACAGACCAGAGCGACTCCATGGGATATCCGCTCATCGACTGGCGGTAAGAATTTCTGTTTTTCTTGCCATAAAGCGTCCACAGGCCAGGGTTGTCGGCGATGAGGTTTAGCCTGCAACTGGTAATGCTGACTTTATCGGTCATTTTTTTTGGGACTCTGTAGGAAAGCGAAATGTTCTGCAGCCGAACGTTGGTTTTGTTATACAAATAGCGCGTGGAATTCATGGTCGAACTCGTGGAAATCCCCCAGAGCAGCTTAGGGGAAAGCGCCTGATCACCGGGTTTCTGCCAGCGGTCCAACTGATTGACCGATTGATTCTCTGACATAATGTTCAGTCCGTCTGAAGAGGTTCTCCTGTTGGACGTTGTAAATGCATAGCCGCCGATCGTATAATTTAGAAGCACCCGGAGTTCCAGGTCCCCGTAGGTGAAGGTATTGAGCATGCCCCCTGTCAGATCTGGAGTTGATGTTTTTCCCGGCACCCGGTCGTCATAACTAAACGTACGGGTAATATTGCCGTTTTTATCATACCACATCGGCATCCCGTCGCGGGGATCGACCCCGGCCCAGCGGATCAGGTAATAGGTGTTGAGGTCATATCCTTCCCGCCAGATCTGATTTCCCATTGCCTTCGATATGCCATTGTACAGTTCCAGCAGCTTATTTTTATTACGTGATAAATTGAGAGTGGTTCTCCACTGAAAGCGTTCGTTGACAATATTATCGGAAGTAATGGTCGCTTCAATTCCACGGTTACAGATCGAGCCGATATTCCGGTAGACCCTGGTGTCGCCGGTTGTTCTGGAGACATCGATATTGCTGAGCAGGTCGACTGTTTTGTTGTTATACCATTCGGCATCGATATCCAGACGGTCAAATAATTTAATTCGTAACCCGATATTGGTCATATAAGTCGTTTCCCAGCTTAAGCCCGGATTGGGACTGGCCGACATGGAGCCGCCCGCCTCATCAATGTAATTGTCGGAATCACTGTAAGAATATGCTCCCTGGGCTTCCTGTGACCCAAGTCTTGAATTTCCGTTGCTTCCAAAACTTGCTTTGAGTTTCAGGATATTGATGGTCTTGCTCTTAAAGAAATCTTCATGATGGATGTTCCAGGAATAAGCGACCGAGCCGAAATTAGCCCAGCGGACATCCTTGCCGAAACTGGAATTCCCGTCTCTCCTGACATTCAGGGTCAGGTAGTGGCGTTTATCATACGAATAGCTTCCCTGGATGAAGTACGACATGGAATGGTCGGTTTTTGCGCTGCTTGATCCATCCTGACTTACTGCATATGAAACTTCCCTGATGTGGTCGTTTACAAAGCCAGATCCGGAAGCGCTTACGGTATGATATTCCTTCGACATGATCTCGAAACCCGCTACGCCGCTGACCGAATGGTTACCGAACTCCCGGTCGAAATTCAAACGGTCAATATTGGTCCACGTCAGAAAATTGACATGAGCGCGGGTGGCTATTCCCTGAGGTGTGCCATCTGTTGCCATCCCCGACCAATTGGTTCTGGCTCCATAAGTATCTTCAAAGTCACTCTGATAATCAGCCCCTATTTGTGTGGTGAACCGGATCCCATTCGCAATGGCATAATTTAACTGAACATTCGAATTGGAAGTATAAGCCCGCTGCCGGTTATCGTTCTCTTCTCTTTCAGCAACAGAATTATAAAATTTACTGGTTTTCCAGTTGGGATTTCCGTTCAGGTCTCTGCCATCGACATAGGCGTTGTAAAGCCTGAAAGTGCCATCCGGGTTATATGGTGAGTAGATCGGCAGGAATTCATAATAATCATGTCCGGGGTTGAAAAGCGTGTTGATGTTGTACGATGCAAAAAGATTGAACGATGTCGTTAACCGCTCATTTAATTTCAGATCGGTATTTGCCCGGACCGAATAACGTTCCTGGGTATTCCCCTTAACCGTCTGGTTGCCTTTGAAATAAGAACCCGACACATAAAAGCTGGATCGCTCATTTCCTCCCGAAAGTGAAAAATCAGTGTCGGTGTTGCTCCCAATGCCGTAAAAGACATCATACCAATCGGTTGAAGTGGTACTGTAACGATTCATTTCGTTATCCTGGAAAGGGAAGTAAGCCATGTCCAGGCCTGCATTAATATAGGCTTCCCGGGCCAATTCCATATACTGTTTCGCGTTCAGCACCTTAAATCTGGTCGATTCGTTGATCCTGGAGATACCGTATCGGGTTGAAACCTGGAAGGTTGTTTTGCCTGCCCGACCCTTTTTCGTCGTGATCAGGATGACCCCGTTCGCCCCGTTCGCGCCGTATATGGAGGTTGCCGAGGCATCTTTCAGGACGGTGATCGATTCGATGTCCTCCGGATTAAAAAAAGACAAGGGGCTGATGGCGGCGCTCATCCCGGGGATTTGATTCGTCCGGTCGCCGGTATAGACCGGAGTCCCGTCGACGATCCACAACGGTTCGTTTGAGGCATCCAGCGAGGCTTCTCCCCTTATCCGGATATTATACCGGCTTCGGGTATTGTCGGGTGAATCGGTGTTTGGATCGATTTTAACGCCGGGAACAAGTCCGTCGAGAAGTAAATCGACCCGATTTGCCGGCAGGTTCTCAATTTGTTTTGAAGAGATCTGGAACGCGCTTCCCACCATGTCGCTTCTGGTTTGAGCAGTACCGTATGCGCCTAAAATGACAACGTCGTCAACCAATTGTTCTTCCGGTTGCATGGCGATATCAATCCTTTCCTGCAAGCCGATTAATACTTCTTCCTGTTTCATCCCGATGAATGAAAACACCAGATATTCCTTTTCGGCATAGCCAGCCTTGATCTGGTAATTTCCTTCGGAATCAGAAACCACGCCTCGTCGGGTGTCTTTCAAGATAATATTCACACCCGGAATTGGAGCACCATGGCTGTCAGTCACTTTGCCCGTAATGATCCTGGCTTGCTGAGCGGAGGCAGACTTCAAACCGGACAGATTTTCTGTGGACTGTCTTTCCTTTGAAAGGATCACGATCTGGCGGTCATAGATCTCATAATAGTTGTCGGTACCGGCAAATACCTCCTCCAGGATGGAACTGACCGTTTCATTCCGGGCTTTGATATTGATCCTGCGCTCAAGGTCGACCGATTTTTCGCTGTAAACCAGGATGAACCCGCTCCTGTTTTCAATTTCCTGTAAAACATGCTGCACGGGAGCATTTTCAAAATCCATGCTGAATTTTACCTGCTGTGAATAGCTACTCGCTGTTACCGAGACTATTGAAACAAAAATCAGGAATGTAAGTAATTTCATTTTCAGTAAAAGATTTCCAATGCTGCCGAACCGGCAGCACACCTTTCTTCTTTTTTTCATATTTTTATAAGTCAGTAATGATATTAAAGTCATTATTCAGGGGAGCCGGAGGAGGGCCTAATCTTCCCGGTTTCCCTTTTATTCTTGTTTTATTGTTGTTTTCCTGATAATACTACATGATCTTCTTTTATTTCATAGTTCAATTTTGTGACTTTGGCTACGATGGCCATCACTTCGTCAAGTGATTCCTTTAAATCCAGTTTCCCGCTTATTGGCAGGGAAGATGAAAGCGCTCCCGGATGATAATCGAATTTAACGTTGTAATAGCGTTCCAGTTTTTTTATTACCTTCTCCGGACTTTCATTTGAGAACTGATACCAGCCTTTCACCCACGCCACGGGTGCTTCAGGATGTGCTTCGGCGAGCACGTCGATTTCCTTGCGCGTTTTGTTGTAAATGGCCTTCTGGCTTGGAGTCATGATTACTTTTTCTCCAAATAAATTCTTCTTTTCCTGCATCTGAACACGTCCTTCGAGCAGAACGGTTTCTACGAAGTCATCGGCAGCGTATGCACTCAGGCCAAATATTGTTCCCAACACTTTAACCTCGATGTCTTGTGTATGGATAATAAAAGGGTGATCCGGATTTTCCGTAACCTCAAAATAGCCTTCGCCTTCAAGGAATACTTCCCGTTTATTCCCCTCAAATTTCGTTGGAAAAGCGAACCGGCTCCCGGCATTCAGCCAGACTTTGGTGCCGTCGGCCAATACCATCGATGACTTTCTTGCAAAAGGAACGATCACTTCATTTAACCGGGCATGATCAGGAGTTTCTACACTACTTCCGATAATACTGTCGTCATTGACCTGGATGGCGTTCTGTCCCTTTAACACAGCGACTTTCGCATCATTTTCACCCAGATCGATCTGGTTTCCGTTTGGCAACACTAATACCGGATGGTCGGGATCCGGAGAAGATGAGAAAAGAAATGTTGCGTCGTTTCGATTAAAATTAAGGTATACCAGGCTTCCCAGCGCAAGCAGGATAAGAACGGCAGCCGCCGAACTGAGACCGATTTTCAAGGTTCTGCCGTTATCACGGGAACGACCTTTCTCAAAGCGGTCGAGTGAAGTCCATACGTCCAGTTTTTTCTCGTATGACGGAACAGGCTCATTGGTGACAAACAGCATGATGATCTTTTTTGCCTCGATCATTTTCTGTTTCGACGATGAGTGGTCATCCAGAAAAAGCTCCCATTTCGGTGTACCATGCAACCGTTTGACAAGATCAATAAACTCGTCGTCTTCGATCAGATCCTCAACGGAGCAGTTGATGTATGGTTTTAGTTTCATTTTTTAACTTCCTAATATATATAAGAGAGTAAAATGAAAGCTTTGTGACAAGGGAAATTCAAAATCAGAATAAAAAAGCCTCTTTTTTTAAGATAAAGAAAAGGGTGAGGAAATCTCTCCCGAGCGTTTTTTTCAAAGAACCTACCGCACGCGAGACTAACTGCCTCGCTGTATCGTACGAAACCGACATGATCTCACAGATCTGCTGGTAGCTGAACCCACAGGTATACTTATAATATAAAGCTTCGCGTTGTTTTGAATTGAGTTGTTGCATTCCTTGCCGGATAAGCTCCAGTTGCGCTTGTTCTTCTTCATCTCTGATCAGGTTTTCCTCAGCGGGGAACACAATTTCCGGTTCTGTGTGATAATCGTTGTTCCGCTTTGTCTGTTTTTGCTTTTTCTCCAGTTCCAGAATGAGCCTTCGCTGGAGTGATTTTAACAAATAGAGCTTGATATTTTTTACCTCGCCGAGATTTTTCCGGTTGGTAATCAGGTAATAAAAAAGATCCTGAATGGTGTCGAAAATAAAATCCTCATCATCTGAGAATTTTCTACCATATCCGAACAAAAAGTCGACATGCTGACTGTATATCATGGACAAGGCAGAGTCTTCTGCATTTTTAAATTTTTCCCATATATGGCTATCTTCAGACATTGGACGCACGGATTGGCATACGCCTCAAATATAGAAAATTACTTTCTCAGCGATCGCCGCATCCAGGTATATCCGGAATAATTTTATGATGTCATAACAATAGAGTCTGAATACCAAATTCAAAATGAAACATGTCTCCGAATAACTGCCGGAGACATGTTTACTCTCAAAACTGCGAAGGATTATCGCTTTAAAATTCTGTCACGATATGTTAAAATTCTGAAAAACTAAATTGCATGTATGTTTATTTGATAATTTTGATACAAATTATTTTTAAATAACGATTTCACATGAATAGTGATGGTTTTGTCAAAAGAAGCAATAGTTCAATGGCGCTATTTTTATAATAAATTAACCCATTTTCGGGACGTGCATGGTCATTGTAACGTTCTGCCCGATAACAAGGAGACTCGGGAACTGGTGAAATGGATGCTGATCCAGAAAAGAGCAAAACACCAGTTACCAAAGGAATTCAAGGACAAATTAAAGGCGATAGACTTTGATTTTTCTATTGATCATATCTATTACTGGTATGAGCAGTTTGAGAATTTAGATCGTTTTTTTGCAAAATACGGACATGCACATGTGCCTGCCACAGATCCTCAGTATGCGTCGCTCCATGAATGGCTGATCACCCAGGTCAGAAATAAGAACGCCTTAAGCGAGGATCAAAGAGCCAAGCTTGATTCCTTGGGTGTGCATTGGGAGTTTAAAGATGTTCGCGATTGGAGATGGCACGATATGTATATTCAGCTAAAAGATTTTTATCAGGAACGAGGGCATTGCAACGTACCGCAGAAATGGAAGGTAAACAAACAACTGAGCTCCTGGGTGTCTGTTCAGCGACGCAGAGTTGCCGAAGGGAATATGAAGAGAAACCGCAAGGACAAGCTGGACGCGATGGGGTTCATTTGGGATTTCAGAGAGGTGTATGAAAACCGATGGGAAAGTAAATTTGATCGGCTTGTCGCCTTTAAAAATAAATATGGCCATTGTAAAGTTCCTGTGACCTATCCTGATCAGCATTTGGCAGGATGGGTGGATCGCCAGCGAACGTTAAAAACAAACGGCAGGCTGCCTGTAAGCCGGGAACAGAAACTTAACGAAATTGGCTTTATTTGGGATTGCACTGTTTTACAGGAAGAATACTGGCAGGAAAAATTTGATCAGCTCGAAGAATATAAAAGGCAATACGGTGATTGTCAGGTGCCTGTAAACTGGAAGAAGAACCCTTCGCTGGGTACCTGGGTAAGTACTCAACGAACACTGGCAAAGAAAGGGAAACTTGACCCGGTGAAAAAGAAAAAACTGGAAGACACGGGATTTGTTTGGAATAAGGAAGCCTGGAAGCTTCAACTCAGGAAATATGACGAGCTATGGAAAAGAAACTACCAGCGGTTGAAAGCATACAAAAAGCAATACGGTGAAATTCAGGTTTCCGTACGTATCGATTGGCCTCTGGAACGTTGGACATGTATCCAAAGAAGAGAAAAACAAACCGGTAAGCTTGCCGCCTGGAAAATCAACAAGCTCGAGCGGATAGGGTTTGCCTGGAACATCCACGAATCATATTGGATGAAAATGTATGATCAGCTTGTCCTGTTTAAGGAAAAATACGGACATACCCGGATCCCTTATTACTGGAAGGAAAATCCGCAGTTGGGTCATTGGGTTTCACGAACACGCCGCAAAGTATATGAATTAACTGAAGAACAAACAGACCTGTTGGATAAAGCAGGTTTTCATTGGCATATTGTCCGTAAAGATCCGGTACCGTGGATCAGTATGTTTCAGCTTCTGGTTGCGTTTAAAAAGGAATACGGCGACACCCGGGTTCCGGTAAAATGGAAGAAAAACAAGAAACTTGGGAAATGGGTCTCCCGCATGCGTTCTGACCAGGACAAGTTAGATCCTGAAAGGAAACGACTGCTTGAGGAGATTCATTTCGATTGGCAGAAACGGAAGGGGGGACGAACTTCAAAGAAAATGACTCCGGAAGCCAGTTTCTCATGATAACCAGAAGTGCTTCTCTTTTCAACCGGGTCGACGTATAGTAAAGAGTACTTTTGAGATGATTATTCCGACCAAAATATCCGTTTGCTTTCGACGATACCGATAGCGGCCGAGCTGGATTGACCGGCAGCAACAGATTATGGCCGTACTTAACAGCCCGGGATAATCATACCAGATTTTGAGGCATTAAATCAAAGCGCTCTAAAACAGTTAGATACGAAATACTTACTTAAGGAAATCCTGACCTGCCTTTTGCAGGATGGGGAAGATCGTCCACAATCCCTATCCGGCTGAAGTACGCACAAAGCCTACAGCAACAGAAGGACCACTGCCAGAACAAGGCCCGCTCCGGCAAACAGCAGACCCCGTTTGAACTGTTGGGTGCCGGCCTTAAACATCCAGAACGACGAAACAGCCATAAATAACATCAGGACACCGAAAAGCAGCGTCAGCCAATGTGTTGGGCTTTGGCTTGCCGACTTGTGAAGTGCGGTAAGTTTATTAATGACAGGGGGCAGTTCCTTGGTTCTTCGTCACTTTTGGTGAATAAAAACTGAGGGTGTAAAGACAAAGAGAATTCACAATAAATATTTGATATACAGGCAAATAAATAGCAAAACATTAGCAAATTTCAGCATTTATATCTAACTTTAAGTATCTGACATTTAAATACTTAGATATAAAATGAAGCAATTTGCTAACAAGAGCAAATTTAGTCCTTTTTATGCCCTCCTGCAACTCCCTGGGATAACTATCAGTGAGGTCCTTATTAAAGATGCCCAACTGAGTATCGTGGCTAAAATCAAGGCTAAATCAGGTCTTTGCCCGCAATGCGGGAATAAGAGTAGCAGCGTTCATAGTTTCTACTGCAGGAATTTGCAGGACTTGTCTGTTGTCGACAAGCAGGTAAACATAAAATTGCATATCAGAAAATTATTCTGCCGTAACAAACGATGTCCCCATAAAATATTTTCACAACAATTGACTTCCGGCCTGGCGCGGTATGCCAGAAGAACCAGCAGGGCAAATCTGCATTTAACACAGATGAGTCTGGAAACATCAGCCAGAAAAAGTTCCTGGCTCTCAAAGCTTATCAGGATTCCCGTTAGCCCCTCTTCCTGTTTAAGGCTGGTAAATAACTGTGGCCTTCCTTCCGCTGATCAAATCCAAAATATAGGAATTGATGACTGGGCATACCGTAAAGGCATTTCTTACGGAACCATCTTTGTTGACATGGATCAGGGAAGAGTTGTAGATATTTTACCAGGAAGGGACGGGAATGAAGTAAAAAGTTTTTTACAATCACATAAGGAGATCCAGACGGTTTGCCGGGATCGGTCAGGCGCATATTCTGCTGCTGTTAGCGAGGTGATCCCATCTGCCAGACAGGTCGCAGATCGATTTCATTTAATCAAGAATCTGTCGGATTCAGTTTATCAGCTTATTAAAGCAGAATATGCCCACCTGGTAAGACCTTTAAAATCCCGGGCAGTGCAATCAGATGGCGAGCCCGCACCCGAAACGGAAACAAGAGAAGTATCATCCAAAACCAACGAGAGTCCTACATCGATCAAGGGAGCGCTTTCTGATTATCGCAAAGAATTGTTTGATGAGGTTAAATCTCTTATTAATCAGGGGCTTGGCTTTAAAACGATCTCCCGAAGGTTAAAGATCTCCCGAAACACCGTTCGCAAGTATGCCACTCTGGATGTACCACCGAATAAATCGGTTACGCCCAAAAATGACTACCTTAGCTACCTGTCGGTAATCGAACGGGAGCTTAGCAATGGGAACAATATGCAGGCAATTTACAGGATTATAGTTACTCATGGTTTCCAGGGAAGCCTGAGTGCCTTTTATGAGCAGTTCAGAAATCATCCATCGAGAAGTAGCTCCCGGGAACCAGCTTTACCGAGGGAGGGAAATCTGCAATATGTGTCGGTCCTGTCTCCCAGAAAAATATCCCTGTTCCTTTCTTTTGACGATTTGGAAAAGATAAAGAACGAGAAAGAGAAACAACAACTCTGGCAGCTGCTGACTCATAACAGTTTATTAAGAAATTTGAGACAACAGGTACTGTCATTTAGAAAGATTCTGCAGGGAGGGACTCCAGAACAATTTGATCAGTGGATGGAAAAAGTCACAGCCATGAAAAGAAAAATACTGAACACATTTATAAATGGCATGAAAAGAGATATCACCGCAATTTACAATGCAATCCTGACAAACCTGAGTAGCGGAAAGGTCGAAGGCAATGTCAATCGGTTGAAGAACATCAAACGACAAATGTATGGCCGAGCTGGTTTTGAGTTGCTAAGACGAAAAGTAATTCTTTCCAACACCGGATAAATCTTCACCAAAAGTGATGAAGAACCA
>JBCFBK010000032.1:0-65979 GCA_038562555.1 Prolixibacteraceae bacterium
GTACCCGCCGATATCGCAATAAATGATATCAGCATAAATAGTCCGGTCAGTTTCATCATTCTCCAAATTTTTTTTAAAAGGGCGTTACCAATCCACACCCCTTTTTGGTGTAAATCATCTTTTTTCATAAATTTGAACTGTTTTAAAAATTATTTTTATTACGAATTGTTACAGGAAACAGCCAATCGCGAGTTGGCTGTTTCCCATTTTAGAAAGGTTGGTTGCTTACATAGGCATTATTCTTTTTTAGTTAGTGTAATTTTATCATCCCCTTTTTTGTAGTTGATCCCGATGGTCTCGTCAATAATTTCAAACAAACGTTCCAGCGATTCCCCTTTTTTCAGCCTTAGGGTTAAAAAGTCGCTCTCAAATTGCTTGACAGGGTAAATGATATCGACATTAAACCAACGTTCTGTGTTTTTAATGACTTCATGAAACGGGGTATTGTCGAAAACCAATTGCTTATCGATCCAGGCTCCCACAACCTCCTGGTCGAAGTTCTTCTTGCTGATGTTGTCTGTTTCTTTGCTGAAAACCAGTGATTGACCAGGGGTTAGTATTTGTCGTTCAGTATGTCCTTCGGTATGATTTATTCCGACGTCCACCTTTCCGTCAAATAAAGACGTCTGAACCGTTGCCTCATCGTCATAGCCCCTCACATTAAAAGCAGTTCCCAATGCCCTCACTTCCATATTCCGGATCTGAACAATAAAGGGTTTTGCTGCATTTTTTTTTACATTGAAGAAGGCTTCGCCGTTAACGGTCAGTTTCCTGTTTTTTTTGCCATACGATGCGTTGTAGGTGATCCGGGTGTCGACGTTTAACCAGGCGGAACTGCCGTCGGGCAGGGTGATATTCGTTTGTTCACCCTTGTTGGTGGACAAGGTAAAATAGTCTTCCGGTGCGAAAAAATGTTGGTAAGATACCCACGACGCATATACCAACAGAGGTAAAACTAATATTGCCGCGTATTTTTGGATGATTAAAAGAGTCTGCCTGAACGGGGATGCAGTCGCTCCGCGTTTTTCAATTTCTTGCCAAATGGTTTCCACTTTTAATTTGATGTCAGAAGAAGAACTTTCAGGGATCTCATCCAGATACGCATTAAGTTCGTTTGAATTTCCGGGATTCCTTAAAAAATCTCTGATATCAGATAATTCCTGCTTATCTAAAGAGCGTTTCTGATAGAGCAGCTCAATCACTTTTTTAACCGATGTTTTTTCATCCATGTTTTCCTCCTTTCATGCTAACAATACCTAATACGGATTTAAAAATTATTTCCGTAATCGGGGTCAGGAAATTTTTGAGAATTGTAATAGAGGCGGTACGATAATTGTCGGCGTCAGATGTCAAGAAAGAAAAAGACCAGATAAGCCAGGTATTGTTTAATGGCCTGAGCGATTGCGCTATTGGCAGACCTCATCTGCATGTCTACAGTATTTTCGGAAATTTTAAGCAGGGCTGCTATTTCACGGTAGCTTTTTCCTTCCAGTTTTGAAAGTTTAAAGATTTCTCTCCTTCTTTCGGGTAGCTGACCGATCTTGTTCGATAAATAACGTTCAAATTCCCAATACTCCACATCATTTGTTGCAGCATTATCATTTACGGCATAATCGGAGAGCAATGAGTCCAGATATTTTCTTTTGGAATAGAGTTTTCGGAGGTGATCGTAAATCTGGTTTTTTGCAACGGTAAATATCCAGGGTTTAAGCGTCTTATTTTCGTCGAGATTTTCCCTGTTGATCCAGAGGCTGATAAATACTTCCTGGACAATTCCCTCCGGATCTTCTTCTGAAGGCAGCGCTTTCCTGATAAACAGGTATAAGTAGTTTTTGTAATGCTCAAAAATGACTTCAAAGGCTTTCCTGTCGCCATTTTTTAGCTTCTTCACCCAGAGACTTTCATTATTTGTGAACGATGCCTTCACAATAGAATGTTAGATTTTTAGATAAAAGATTAAAGACAGAAAATAACTTTATATCTGCGAATAAAACTCCGGACCAATTTCCCCATAAAGCATATCCGACAAATGGAAAGGCCGAAAACAAAAACGAAATTACATCTTTTGAAATGGATTTTCAATATTTATTTCTGATTTGGAGGTGACTTTTACAAGGATCATGGATTTCCTGGTGTCTGATCGTTCGGCACTCCTTCGGTGCTCCTTCGCTGATCCTTGGGTTGGGTCGTATCAAATCATTGCTTTCCATTTGCAAAAGAGCGAACGTATTTTTATATGTTTGTATCATCTAACGCTGATACATGAAAGATGAACTGAACCTTGAGAAAGTTTTGTCTGAACTGGCTGATAGTCATCACCCGGCGCTGGAGGAACTGTTTAATTATTATTATCCCAGGCTGTATAATTTTTCCAGAGCTTTTTTAAAGCTTGAAGATGGCATTGACGATATTCTCCAGGAAGTTTTTGTGAAAATTTGGAAGAACAGACAAAATATAACAACTACTGATACATTTAATTCCTATATCTTCACCATTACAAGAAACTTGTTGTTGAATGAGCTCAGGAGCCGGTTGAATGACCAGAAAATCAGGGATAAGATCCTTCAGTCGTCTGTTGCAAAGGAATACCTGTCGTTTGAAATAACTGAATTTGAAGAACTGGCACGGAAAGTTGAAATGCTGATTGAAGAACTGCCCGCAAGGCAAAGAGAAATTTTTAAATTAAGCCGCACAGAGGGCTTATCACATAAGGAAATCGCAGAGAAACTGAATATTACTGCAAAAACGGTGGAATATCATATTCGCCAGGCCATCACCTACATAAAAGGAAAACTCAAGGCTCTTGGATTAATCTCCCTCCTTTATTTTTATCTTTTTATATAAGGCAGGAACAGGATTCCTCCTCCCATTGCACCTGAGGTTCACAGCTTCCGCAGGAATAAAAAATGAAAAAATATAAAATTTTCTCATTTTTTACCAGGGATACCCCTCTCTGCCGTGTATTAGTGGTATTAGCATGAACATTATGGAAAGGCTATTCAAAAAATATATTCACGCTGTTTTAACTCCCCGTGAATTCGATGAGTTCACTGAAACCATTAGGCAGGATAAAAATTCAACTTCTGTTTTTCGATGGATGAAGTCCGAGTGGGACCATTTCCTTCATGACCTTGATGCAGTGAAATCCAATCCGCTTTTGTTACAAAAAATCCAGAAGATCATTTTCACTGAAGAAGAAGCTGTCGCGAGAAGAAAACTGAGATTTTATTCAATTGCCTTGCGTGGGGCTGCGGCAATAGTTGTTGGACTCTTACTGTCGGGGGCCTGGCTTTATCAGCAAACAAAACAAGTGAATGAGGGGATTCAATTTCAAACAGTGCATATCCCTTTTGGTGCCCGTACTCAGTTCGAATTGCCCGACGGATCAATGGTGTGGCTGAATTCAGGTTCTAGTTTGACTTACTCCGGGAATTTTTCCAACCAGCGAAACGTGGAACTGCAGGGTGAAGCTTTTTTTGATGTCGTGAAAGCGAAGTCGCCTTTCGTGGTAAGCACCCCTTACGGGAATGTAAGTGTTTTGGGGACGGCATTCAATGTTCACGTATATCCGGATAATGACTTTGCCGTAACGTTGGAAAGAGGATCGGTAAGTTTGACAGATACCGGGGAAGGGCAGGAGCAGGTACTACTGCCTGGCGAACAGATACGGATCGAAAACGGAAGGTTCGTTAAAAGCAGGGTAGAAACACATTTGTTCACATCATGGAAGGAAGGAAAACTAATCTTTCAGCGGGAACCTTTTCCGGCGATGATGGACCGGCTTGAACGCTGGTATAATGTGGAAATTGCATATTCCGCCGGTGATTTTAAGGAATTGTGGTTTACCGGAACGATCAGGGATGAAACGTTGACCGAGGTGATGGAAATGGTTTGCAAGGCAGCCCCGGTAAACTACTCCTATAACAGCCAGGAACGGTTAATCAAAATAACGGCCCGGAATGAATAATTTATAACCTTAAACCAATAAAAATGAAGAAGTTTACGCCGACATAAATGAACCACATTCAGGATAGTAAAAAGAGAAGCAGGAACTAGCACTTCCCGCTTCTTTTCTTCGATGATTTATTAACGAGTATCAATAAACCAAACATTCAAAAGTATGGAAAATAATCGAGGTTTTCATGGCCTCTGGCCATGTATTAATCAAATCTTTCTGAAAATGAAATTGACCATTTTTATTGTTTTGTGCACGATCCTGGGAAGCTGGGCTTCCCAATCTTACTCACAGAACACACGAGTAACATTAAAAGTCAGTGACGTAAGAATTGAGGAATTTTTGAAGTTCATTGAAGATCAGAGCGAGTATCGCTTTTTCTACAGTGGAAAGATTGATGTGAATAAACGGATATCAGGGAATTTCGATAATGAGCAGATCGGTAATATACTGGATGAAGCGCTGTCAGGAACCGGGATCCGGTACGAAATGAAAGGCCGGCAGATTATTCTGTCGTCCGCCAATGAATCGATTACGGGTCAGCAGCAACCGGTTGTGGTCAGAGGTAAAACAACAGACGCGGCCGGACTTCCTTTGCCCGGGGTTGCTATTGTGGTCAAAGGAACCACAAAGGGAACAACCACTGACGCATCGGGTAATTATTCCCTGAACGACCTGTCTCCGAACGATGTTTTGGTTTTTTCCTTTATTGGTATGAAAACACATGAAGTTTCCGTTGCCGGTAAAAATCAGATCAACGTTCAGTTACAGGAAGAAGCGGTAGGAATTGATGAAGTGGTTGCTATTGGTTATGGCACCATGAAGAAAAGTGACCTGACCGGATCATCAGGTTCCGTAAAAAATGATGTTTTGGAGCAAAGGCCGGCGACAACTTTTAATCAGGCTTTGTCGGGGAAGGTTGCCGGTGTGAATATCGCCACGAATTCAGGCCGTCCGGGCGGGCACACCACCATCCGGATCAGGGGTAATTCGTCGATCAGCGTCACGAACGATCCCTTGTATGTTGTTGATGGCGTGATCCTGAATGTCAGCACGCTGACCAACGGAACGTCACCGATCGATTATTTAAATCCCAACGATATTGCGTCGGTTGAAGTCTTAAAGGATGCTTCAGCGACTGCTATTTACGGCGCCAGGGGCGCCAACGGTGTGATACTGGTTACGACAAAGCGGGGAGAAGGAGCAGGCGCGGTGGTTCAGTATGACGCTAATTTCGGGATTGGCGTGCTTCCAAAGAAACTGGACGTATTGAATGCGGAAGAATTTCTGCGGAACGAAGAACTGGCTTATGAAAATGCTCAGAAATTTGATCCGGATGGCTGGCAGGCCGGATTGTATGCTGATCCCCGGCTGAAACGGACAGACTCCAGGCTCTTTGACGGTAACGGCAATCCGCTGTACGATACCGACTGGCAGGATGAAACTATCCGGACGGCATTATCCCAAACCCATCAGATCATGGTTTCCAATTCAAAGGATGGCGACAGCTACGGCTTGTCGGTAGGCTACAGGGATGAAGAAGGACTGATCGTTCATTCCTGGCTAAAAAGATATTCCGGCCGGTTTTTCATGGATAGTCAGGTTCGTGACTGGTTAAAGGTAGGAGGAAGCATTAACTATATTTATCAGCGGGAAAGGCAAAGCGATTCAATGGGTGACGGAGGAATAACCGTAGGACGCCAAATGGTTGAGGCATTGCCGATACTTCCGGTTCACTTTGAAGACGGTTCCTGGGCGGGAAACGCTGATTATCCGGGCATGGAAGGCGGAAATAACCCGGTGCATGTGGCGACCGACCGCAACCTCACTTTGGAAACGCAGACCATGCTGGCCAATGTGTATGCCAACATTACCCTGATGCCGGGTCTGGAATTCCGCTCAGTGCTGGGTAGCAATATTATCAGTCAAAAAACAAACTATTACGGTGGACGGGAGTTGATTTGGATTTCCGCTCCAAACGGCTCCGCCTCCATATCCAATAACCGCAATAATTCATGGCAGTTTGAGAATTACCTGACTTACAACAAGAAATTTAATGAAGATCATTCTTTTACAGGAATGCTGGGTATTTCATGGCAACATATCGATAATGCATTCTCATCTGCAGGAGCTACCGGCTTTGAGGATGATTTCTTTCAATATAATAATTTGGGAGTAGGAACTTCTCCTTCGGTGGGGTCAACAGTCAATGCTTATGGTTTGAATTCGTATTTCGGAAGGTTAAACTATAACTACAAGGAAAAATTTCTGCTTACGGCAACCGGACGTCTCGACGGCTCCTCAAAGTTTGGTAAATCGAACCGGTACGCTTTTTTCCCTTCCTTTGCATTTGCCTGGCGTTTGTCGGAAGAGGATTTTGTAAAATCTGTTTCCGCCATTTCCAATCTGAAACTTCGGACCAGCTATGGCGTAACGGGGAATTCAGAGACCGGAGCTTATGCCGCACTTGGCGGACTGGGTAATTATACGGTTGTATTCGGAGGATCGAAGGCATCCGGTATCGGTATCTCGACACTGGCAAATCCGGATCTGCAGTGGGAAAAGACAGCACAGACCAATCTTGGTCTTGATCTGGGACTTCTCGACAACAAGATCAATCTGGAGGTCGATCTCTATTACAAAAAGACGACCGATATGCTTCTTGGAGCGCCGGTTCCGGCTTCCAGCGGGTACTCTTCCATTACAAAGAATATCGGGAGCATGGAAAATAAGGGATTCGAGATTTCATTGAACACCATCAATATGTCGACTGGTAAATTCTCATGGGAAACAACCTTCAACTTGTCATTCAATAAAAACGAGGTGCTTGCCCTGGGGGAGGGAAATGATGACATTTTCCCCGGTCCCGACATTCTTTCATCCAGTAACAATATCATCCGTGTTGGTGAACCCGTCGGTTCCTTTTACGGATTTAAACGCCTTGGAACCTGGGGTACCGATGAAGCTGAAGCAGCAGCCGAATATGACCTGCTTCCCGGCGACTTAAAATTATGGGATAAGAATGATGACGGGCAGATTAATGATGCTGACCGCATTATTATCGGGAAAGGGATACCCGATGGTTACGGAACCCTTTCCAATAGTTTCGGGTACAAAGGTTTCGATCTGGTTGTTGAGCTCCAGTATATGTTCGGAAATGATGTGATGGACATATCAAAACATTCGGCCGAAGACCGGACAGGTATTGCAAACAGCTATAAAACGGTGCTGGACGCCTGGACGCCTGACAACCAAAATACGATGATTGCACAAATCAGACCAACGGGAGCCGGTTATACCACCAACATCGATTCCCATTTTGTAGAGGACGGCTCGTTTTTACGAGGGAAGAATATTTTGTTGGCTTATAATTTCCCTTCATCCCTTGTAAAACGGTTATCCCTGAAAAGCTTAAGACTATATGCCAGTGTGCAGAATTTCTTCGTGTTAACGAAATATTCGGGCTACGATCCCGAAGTTTCGGATGCCACCCAAACATTTGCCCAGGGCATAACCGTTTTCGGTTATCCAAAACCCCGGACTTTTACGATGGGATTGAGTGTAAATTTTTAACTTTAAAAACTGAATACGAATGAAAACGGTATATTTTTTATTAATCATGCTGGTATGTTTCAGTTGTTCCAATTTCCTGGATGAAACAGATCCTTCCAATTTCACGGCCGATAATTATTTTACAACGGCAGAACAGGCCGAAAGCGGCGTTAATTCGATCTACCAGGATCTGAGAATGTATGCGGAGAGCGATTATGGCGGGAACCCTTATTTTATGACGGAGTTTCAAACGGGATTAGCCGGAACGATGGTGAGCCAGAACGTGAACATCAATAATATCAGGCTATTGACAAATAATGCGGATAACAGGTATAGCGAAAGCTGGTGGAATTATAGTTACCGGGCAATTGCCAATGCCAATCTGGTGATCGCAAGCATTCCTGCTATTCAAATGGATGAAGCGCAGAAAAATCAATATTTGGGAGAAGCCTATTTTTTGAGGGCCTATAATTATTTCAACCTCGTGCGTCTTTTTGGAAGCATTCCGTTGATCCAGGTCCCGGTCAATGCATCATCCGATGAACTTTATCCAAATCAAGCCACAGTGGCTGATATCTGTAATGCGATTGTTTCAGACCTAAAGCTGGCAGAAACTTCAGGACTTGACTGGTTGAACGAAGATGGCCGTGTTTCTCTGGGAGCGGTAAAGTCGTTGCTGGCAAATGTTTACTTAACAATGGCCGGTTATCCGCTGGAGCTTGGAAGCGAATATTACGCTATGGCTGCTGCCAAGGCTAAGGAAGTGATCGATCAGGACGAATTCAGTTTATTTTCAACTTATGATGCGCTGCACAGACCGGAAACAGAAAATGCCGGCGAGCATATTTTTATGATCCAGTATCAAACCGGAATTGTTGAAAATCCATTCCAGAGTTTGTATTTGCCATACAATCGTGATATCTCGTATTACTCGACCGAAACAGGCAGTATCTTTCCAACGAATGAGTTTATTTTGTCATACGAAGCCGGAGACAGGAGGATTGAGGAGGAACAATTTTACTTTACGAAATATACTTCCAATGCGAACCGGAATCAGACCGTTAATTTGGGTGGATATTATATTTATAAATTTTTTGATACGGCGGCAAACTTAAGTACAGCGGCCAGTGGCCTAAATTATCCGCTAATCAGGTATGCCGAAGTTTTGTTAATATATGCTGAAGCACAAAATGAGGCCGATGGAGCGCCTTCAACGGAAGCTTATACCTGCCTGAATCAGATTCGCACCCGGGCAAATCTTGATCCGCTTGGCGGACTGTCACAGGGGGAATTCAGGACTGCCGTCTGGACGGAACGGTATCACGAACTGGCTTTTGAAAATAAAACCTGGTTCGATATGGCCCGGACCCGGAAGGCACTGAACCTGGTCACCGGCAATTATGACGAATACGTTGGTCATAAATTCAGCTATGGGCCGACATTGAAAGAACGGGAATTACTGTTCCCGATTCCAACGAGTGAGATCAACAATAATAAAAACTTAACTCAAAATAAGGATTACTAATGGTGAAACGATTTTTTATTCTGACATTACTGGTTGTCTCGGGGGTTATTGCAGGCGCTGCAAAAGCCCCAAAAGACATTCAACACCTGACTGCCATGCAGCAGAAATTTATCGATCTGCGTTTTGGCATGTTCATTCATTTCAACATTCCCACGTTTGCTGATGCCGACTGGCCTGATCCGGATGCCCCGGTCTCTATTTTTAATCCGGCAAAACTGGATTGTGATCAGTGGGCAAAAGCAGCGAAATCGGCGAATATGTCCTATGGCTGTCTGACCACGAAACACCACAGCGGCTTTTGCATCTGGGATACGAAAACAACGGATTACAACGTCATGAACAGTCCGCTCAAAAAAGACGTTGTCAAAGAATACACAGATGCCTTCAGAGCTAACAAGCTCGACGTGATGTTGTACTATTCTATCCTGGATACCCATGCCAGGCTGCGGCCGGGTTTCATTACAAAGAAACACGTTGACATGATCAAGTCGCAATTAACCGAATTGCTGACCAATTACGGTCCGGTTTCGGCATTGATCATCGATGGCTGGGATGCTCCCTGGTCGCGGATTTCGTATGATGATGTTCCTTTTGAAGAAATTTATCTGCTCGTCAAATCCCTGCAGCCAAATTGCCTGGTCATGGATTTGAATTCTGCCAAATACCCAGAAGGCGCTTTATTTTATACGGATATTAAATCGTATGAGCAGAATGCAGGGCAAAAGATCTCAAAGGAGATCAATCAGTTGCCGGCGATGTCATGCCTGCCGCTGCAATCCAGTTGGTTTTGGAAGTCCTCATTCCCGACCGACCAGCTCAAAGCCCCGGAAACACTCGTCAATGACGATATTATTCCGCTAAATAGCGCCTATTGCAATTTTATGCTGAATGTAGCTCCCAACCGGGACGGCCTGATCGACAAAAATGCCTTACAGGCTTTGGAGCAAATTGGCAAACTGTGGAAAAACAATGGTCCGCTCGATAAACTTCAGCCGGGGATACTACCGGTTATTTCGTCCAATATTGCGAAGTTTCAGCCCGTCAGTTCCAGTTGGTCGGAAGATATGTGGATCATGGATTTTGGCAATGATGACAGTTTCAGAACAGCATGGCAGTCCAATAAAACGGTTAAAGAGCCTTGGTTTGAAGTTGATTTTGAAAAGGAGAAGCCCTTTAACATGATTACCATCGTTGAACCGGAGGCCAACATAAAGAAGTACCGTTTACAATATGAAGCGAACGGGAACTGGAAAAATCTTCCGGCAGAAAGTGCCGGCGGACGAATAAAAATTCACCGGTTCGATCAGGTTTGGGGAGGCAAAGTCAGAATCCTGATTGATGATTTCACTGCCCCTCCCGCCATTTCCGAATTGGGGGTCTATAATGAGCGCAGTGAATAATCTGGTTTTTGATCTTTTTGTTTGAACGGATGGAGGAGCATGTCGGGAGATGTGTTCCTCCATTTTTTTAGTAATGAAACGCTTCCGAATGTTCTTGTTCAAAAATAATAATTGGGCTAAATCCTGCTTTTTGCGTTTTTAGATTAATTTTGAATAAAAACGAAGCCAATAAGTAATAATTGTTGTCGTATTTCTGTCTTCTAATAAACTATAAGAGAAGTGATAACAAAAATAATAAATAGGTCCGTGACCTTAAATTATGATGCAGATGAGAAAAAAATTGATGTTGTTTCTTGCACTTGCAGCGATATTCGGTCCGGTGCAGTCGGCGGAATTATTGCCGCTCAGGGGTTTTTGCATATCGGCCCCCAAGTCCGCTGAACTGGATGCTTTCATCCGGTTTATCGATGAAGAACTGGTTCCCCGGAAAGTCAACACCCTCATCCTTAGGGTCGATTACAATTACGCGTTTGAAAGTCACCCGGAACTTCGCGACGCAGAAGCCTTAACGAAGGCAGAAGTAAAAAGACTGGTTGACGTGTGTCGCAAAGACAGCATCAGCTTAATCCCCCAGATTAACCTTTTAGGACATCAGTCCTGGGCGGGTCACACCGGTAACCTGTTACGCGTGTATCCCCAATTTGACGAGACGCCGCAGGTGAAAATGCCTGAGAAATACGAGTGGCCCAATGCCGATGGCCTTTACTGCAAAAGCTATTGCCCGCTGCATCCGGATGTCCACAAGGTCGTTTTTGAGCTGGTGGATGAGATCTGTGATGTCTTTGAATCGACAGCTTTTCACGCAGGGATGGATGAGGTTTTTTATATTGGCGATGACAAATGTCCCCGGTGCAAGGGATCGGATAAGGCAGAGTTGTTTGCTGGTGAGGTGAACCGGATCCGTAACCACCTGCAACTAAAAAACCGCAGGCTATGGATCTGGGGTGACCGGCTGATAGACGGAAAAACCACCGGCATAGGGATGTGGGAAGCCAGCATGAACAATACCCACCGGGCCGTCGACCTGATTGCCAAAGATGTGATGATTTGCGACTGGCACTATGAGCGCCCGGACCAGACAGCCGTTTATTTTGCCATGAAAGGTTTTCAGGTCGGTACCTGCCCCTGGAGGATGCCCGATGTTGCGGTGAAACAAGTAGAGGATATGGTCCGTTTTCGCCAGACTGCAACCCCGGAAATGAAAGACCGGTTCCGGGGAATTGTCCAGACGGTCTGGTCAGGCACGGGTGACTTCCTGAAAGAATTTTACAGCAAAGAGAGCAATGATAAAGATACACCGTCCAATTGTTTCCGGGCGGCTTTTGCGAAGATTGCCAATGACTGATTTTTGCTAGTCAACCGGCACCAATCTGACAATTGCTCCGGTGGGTTTTTCAATACCGACATAGATAAAGCCATCGGGGCTCATTTCCACATTTCGTACCCGCCCGATACCTTCCAGTAGTTTTTCCTGATGCATGACTTTCGATCCGTCAAGCACCACCCGTTCCAGATAGGAAAACCGGAGTGAGCCAACCAGAATGTTGTTTTTCCAGTTTTTATAGCGGTCGCCTTTCACAAAGGTCATGCCGCAGGGAGCGATCGAAGGCACCCAGTAAGTCACAGGCTGTTCCAGGCCTTCCTTTTTTGTAAGTTCAGTTAATACCGTGCCGTCGTAGTTGATGCCGTATGAGATGACCGGCCAGCCATAATTTTTCCCCGGCCTGATGATGTTCAGCTCGTCTCCGCCTCTGGGGCCATGCTCGGTTTCCCAGATCTCGCCTGTTTCGGGATGCATGCAGGTGCCCTGCGGATTCCGGTGTCCATACGACCAGATGGTGGGCATCGCACCGGCCGTGTTTACAAAGGGGTTGTCTTTCGGGATTGAACCATCATCATGGATCCGGTGGATCTTGCCAAGATAGTTGGTGAGCGTTTGCGGATTATCGTGCAGGGCGCCGCGTTCTCCCACGCCGAAGAACAGGTATCCGTTTCTGTCGAATTCAAGCTTGCAGCCCCAGTGAACGCCGCTGTTTGAGTTCGGTGACGCCTTAAAGATCACCTCCTGTCCGGTTAAGCTGTTTCCCTCCAGTTTTGCGCGCATAATATGTGTGGCGCCTTCAGTTTTTGAATTTTTTCCGAAGCCGGAATAAGCGATGTAGATCCATCCGTTCTTTTCGTATTGCGGATGTAACTCCAGATCAAGCAGGCCACCCTGACCTTTGACCATGATTTCCGGCAAGCCTGAAATTTCCTGCAGTTCTTTGTTCGTATACCGGTATAGTTTCGCCGAGCGTTCAGCAATAAGCAGATCGCCATTTGGCAGGAATTCAAGCCCCCAGGGAACATCGAGCCCGCTGACGACCGTGTCAACAATAAACTTTTGCACTTCCGATTCAGCAATTCCACCTTTTGTGTCGGCTGGTTTCAGCAGCTCTTTGTCTGCAGGGATACCAGCCTTGACGTATTGGGCCAGCGCCTTCAGTTCCGGTTCGCTGAATGTTGCACTGAAAGCAGGCATGCCAATATCTTTCCTGCCGTCACGGATGCTTTTGATGACCTGTGTATCGTCATTGCCATACATCCACTCACTTTTATTGAACTTCTGGAGCTGATCGCCGTGGCAACCTGCGCAAAAGTTCTGATAGTTGGCCGCGGCCTGCTTTTTTAAATCATCAGGGCCGGCCTGAGCATAAGAACAAAGAAGGAGAACTGAAAGGAGTGAAAGCGCAAATTTTTGTTCCATGATGATAGTTTTTGGTCCGGATAGACTTTAAACAAACCTTGGTTTAAAAAGTTACGAAAAAATTGTTAATGAAATTAAAAGGACGCCTCGTTCTTTTTGAAGGACAATTAACTTCGGTCTTGCGGGCTTTAACCGGCTCACCAAAAATCTTTACCGGCAAGCAGGCAGATCATCCGGTATATTCAGGGAGAGAAAAGATAATATTGTACCTTTAAGGCGGTTTTAACTAAAAATTATTCACAGAACTAATACTTGCCGGATGAAATGAGCATGATTTATAAAGACGCCAAATCGAAATGATTATTTGGCTTATCATGTGAATTCCCTGCGACATTAAAAACTAAAAAAATAAACGATGAAAACACCAGTGATGATTATGATTTCCTGTCTCTTTGCCGCAACCCTTTTGGGGCAGACGCAAGTGCTTAAGTCGCCCAACGGTAACCTTCAGGTGAACGTCGAAATCAATGACAACGTCAGCTTTTCGGTCAGCCATGATCAAACAGAAGTTGTAGCCCCGTCGCCGGTTTCGATGACCTTAACCGACGGAACCGTTTGGGGAGTTAACCCGAAACTGAAAAACAAAAAATCGCAGCGCGTCAATCAGAAGATCAGTACGCCAATTTACAAGAAAAGTGAGATTCAGGACGTCTATAATGAGCTTGTTCTGAATTTCAAAGGAAATTACAGCCTTATATTCAGGGCTTATGATCAGGGAATTGCCTATCGGTTTGCAGCAACAGGCAAGGACAGCATCTTTGTTAAGGACGAATTGGTCAATCTGAATTTCGCTCAGGATAACCAGACAATTGTTCCTTACGTTAATAAAAAGACTCCATCGAGCTTTGACGAACAGTTTTTCAATTCGTTTGAAAATACCTATACCCATTCAAAGATCAGTGAACTGGATAAAAGCCGGCTGATGTTCCTGCCCGTCGTGGTTGAGCTGAATGACGGCAAAAAGCTTTGCTTCACGGAGGCTGATCTCGAAAGCTATCCGGGACTGTATTTGAACAAAGGAGATAGTCATTCGCTGAAAGGAGTTTTTGCTCCGTATCCGAAACGAATTAAACAGGGCGGGCACAATATGCTGCAGGGGCTGGTCACCGAACGGGAAGACTATATTGCAAAGACTCAGGGAACCCGCAGTTTCCCCTGGCGGGTATTTGCTGTGTCGGCAAGTGATAAAGAGCTTCTGAATAATGACCTGGTCTATCAGCTTGCTGCTCCTTCGCGCTTTGAGGATGTGTCGTGGGTCAAACCCGGGAAGGTTGCCTGGGACTGGTGGAACGACTGGAACATCTATGGTGTGGATTTCAGAGCCGGGATCAATAACGACACCTATAAATATTACATTGATTTTGCTGCGAGTCAGGGCATCGAATATGTGATTCTGGATGAAGGATGGGCCGTAAATAAACAGGCCGATCTGATGCAGATCATTCCCGAAATTGATATTCAGGAACTGGTTGATTACGGTAAAACCAAAAACGTGGGGATCATCCTGTGGGCTGGTTACTGGGCGGTTGACCGCGATATGGAAAATGTTTGCAAAACCTATTCCGAGATGGGCGTGAAGGGTTTCAAAGTCGACTTTATGGATCGTGACGATCAGGCGATGGTCGACTTTTACTACCGCTGTGCCGAAACTGCTGCCAAATACAAACTAATGATCGATTATCACGGAGCTTACAAGCCTACCGGGCTGCACCGCACTTATCCCAATGTGATCAACTTTGAGGGTGTACATGGGCTGGAGCAACTAAAGTGGTCACCGCCGTCGGTCGATATGGTCACCTATGACGTGACGATGCCTTATATCCGGATGCTGGCCGGTCCGATGGACTATACCCAGGGTGCCATGCGCAATGCTACGCGCAATAACTACCGTCCGATAAACAGCGAACCAATGAGCCAGGGAACCCGTTGCCGGCAGCTGGCCGAATATGTGGTCTTTGATTCACCCTTCAACATGCTTTGTGATAATCCCTCGAACTATCTGAATGAACCGGAATGCACAAAGTTCATCGCTGAAATTCCGACTATCTGGGACCAGACCGTCTCCCTTGATGGAAAAATTGGTGAATACATTGCTCTGGCCCGCCAAAAAGACGGTGTATGGTATGTAGGAGGAATGACTAACTGGGATAAACGCGATATCACCGTCGATCTGTCTTTTTTGGGTGAAGGAAATTACGAACTTGAAATCTTTAAGGACGGGATTAACGCTGACCGGGCCGCCCGGGATTACAAGCACGAAACGGTTGCTATTCCGTCTAATAAGCAGTTGAAGCTGACGATGATGCCCGGAGGTGGATTTGCCGTAAAGATCTCAAAGAAACAGAACTGAAACAGGATCTTTCAAAATTTTTCAAGCAGGATTACGAACAAAAGTGATCCTGCTTTTTTATTTTGTTGCGGTTGAGGGTCACGACCTTTTCTGGTTACTGATATTCCGGTCCATTTGAAGACGGGAATATGACACCAACTATTTTACAGTATTTAGTATCTCTTTTTTTACTTATTTTGAACGTCTGAAACTTACTCATGGATGCCCGAAAATGATTTATATACGGAAAAAGAGCTGGTCGGCTTGTTGAAAGACGGCTCACCGGTGGCTTTTCAGCACCTGTTTAATCAGTACAGTCAGAAGCTGTACCGGTTTGCCCTGTCTTATCTGAAGTCTGACTCAGATGCCGAGGAGATCGTTCAGGACGTGTTTATGAAGCTTTGGGAAACCCGTTACAGGCTCGACCGCGATAAATCTTTTCAATCATACCTGTTTACAATCGCGTTTAATGCCATCAGGAAGAAATTCAACCGGAAGATGAAGACCGACCGGTTCAAGCATGAGTTGTTCGAATGGTTGAGCCGCGAAACGCCGTCACTCGAATCACGGCTCGATTTTGAAGCACTGGTTGAAAAACTGGAATCGCTCATCGCAAATATGCCTGAAAAAAGGAAAGCCATTTTCCTGAAGCGAAAGAAAGAAGGAATGTCCATTCAGGATATTGCCGAAGAAACGGGCATCTCACCGAAGACTGTAAAAAACCAGATCACCGAAGCTATGAAGTATTTGAAAGAGTCGTTTGCTTCGGATGATGTTTCATCCCTATTGTTTTATTTTTTGTTTGTGTCGTAAAATTTATTGGAAAACCGGATAGGACTTTTTCGTGAATCGGGATATTACCGGTAAACAACACAGAAAAACATCCGATGCGGGAAAAAGTAGATAGCAAACTGATAAAAAGATACGCGAATGGTCGTTATTCTTTTCAAGATCTGAAACGGGTGGCCCGCTGGTTTGAGAACCCGCCTTATCATGACGACCTCAAATCGGCCCTTGACCGGCACTGGAGTGAATTTCAGTTTGGAAAGGAAGAACAAAAAGATTTATCAGGGGTATTTGAGCGGCTGAAAACCAAAATCATTGCCGAACGAAATCAACGCACCTTGACGGAAAAAGTCGGGAGAATATACTCGCGCGCGGCAGCAATCCTCTTATTGCCATTACTGATTTATTCGGCTTTCAGTCTGATTCGACCCGCTACCCACCGGTTATTCTCGGACGACCGGTGGGTTGAGGTGGTTTCACTCAAAGGCACACGTACTCATTTTGAATTGCCTGACGGGACGAAGGTGAGCCTGAACAGTTCAGCCAGCCTGATGTACCATGCCGATTTTTGCAGTAACCGTCTGGTCAGAATTGAAGGGGAAGCCTGGTTTGATGTTTTTCACGATGCCGGTTCACCTTTTGTTGTGCAGACGGATGAAATGGATATCCGGGTATTGGGAACCAAGTTCAGCGTTGTTTCGCTCAAACAGGAGAAGATCACTGAGGTTATTTTAGAAGAAGGAAAAGTGCGCCTTACCGGCCGGGATGGTGGTTTTTCTGCTGACCTGAATCCGAATGAAGCATTTTTCTACAATAAGGAAACCCGCCACGGGAAGGTTATCGGCGTGGATGCCGGAACACTGACTGCATGGAAAGACGGCAAATTGATCTTCAGAAGTGAGCCGCTGGGAAGTGTGTTAAAACGGATCGGAAGATGGTATAATGTGCGTTTTGAAATCAGCGACAAAGAAGTGGAAGCGTTTCGCTACCGGGCTACCTTTCAGGACGAGCCGCTTGAAGAAGTACTCCGCCTGATTTCGCTTACCGCGCCCGTCGAATACAAAATCAACGAACGGAATATGGATAAAAACGGACTTTATGAAGATAAAGTCATTACGATCGGATTGAAGACGAAACAATAAAACAAAATCAGGAAAGTGGTTGCAACACTTTCCTGAGGAGTAATGCTTTACAAACGATGGTTATCAATTTATTAACATTACAAATGCAAATCTATGGAAAAAAAACGAAAACAAGGGCTGTGGTCAGCTCATGCCCTAAAAAAAGGACTGCTTATGATGAAATGGAGTGCGTTCTTCTTCTGTCTTGGCATTATTCAAAGCCAGGCAGTTGATGCTTATTCTCAGCAAACCAGGTTTTCCCTGAAGTTTGAGAGGACAAAACTGGTAAGTGTACTGAATGCAATTGAAAATCAGAGTGAATACTATTTTCTCTACAATGAGGATTTTGTAGATGTAAGCAAAACGGTCGATGTCGTTGTGAAAGACATGAAGATTAACGATGTTCTGGATCAGTTGCTTGAAAACACGGGGATTGTGTATGCCATTCATGAACGTCAGATCGTGTTGACCCACACGGGCGATTCAAGTCCAACGCTAGCTGGTCAGAGTGAAAAGCAGGTGAGAGGAAAGGTTACCGACAGCAAAGGAGATCCGGTTCCGGGTGTTTCGGTTGTGATAAAGGGAACAACTTCGGGAACGATTACCGATGCCGGAGGAAATTATGCCCTTCCGGCGGTTCCTGCCGATGGCACACTCGTTTTTTCATTTGTCGGTATGCATACCCTGGAAGTTCCCGTTGCCGGGAAAACCGTGATCGATGCCAACCTGGAAGAAGAGACGATCGGGATTGACGAGGTGGTGGCTATTGCCTACGGAACGCAAAAGAAGAGCGAAGTAACCGGATCGATCAGTTCAATCAGCACGGAAGAACTGAAGGATATGCCTTCCAATAATATCGGACAGAAGATTCAGGGAAAATTTGCCGGCGTTCAGATCTATCAGACCTCGGGCGAGCCTGGGGGAAGCGGCCTTTCGTTCCGGGTCAGGGGACAGGCTTCCGTAAACGGCGGAAACAGTCCGCTGATCGTCATTGACGGTTTTCCCTCGCGCACAGGTATCGAAGCCTTAAGTCCCACTGAAATCGAGTCGATTACTGTACTGAAAGATGCGTCAGCCACCTCTCTTTACGGATCGCGGGCCGCGAACGGCGTGATTCTGGTCACGACAAAGCAGGCGAAGAATGGCGAAAAGACCATTGAATTTAACGCCTATGCCGGAGTGGATGTGGTTCCCGACCGCGGCCGCCCCGATGTTATGAATGCACAGGAGTTCGCTCAGTTTAAGAAAGAGTATTACGAAGACAAGGCCTTGTATGAAGGTTATACCGGCGGCGTACCGGCCCAGTATCAGAACCCGTCGCAATATAAAGACGGAACCGACTGGTTTGATATTTTACTGCAAAATGCTTTAACTCAGAATTATAACCTATCGATGTCGTCGGGCATGTCCAATCTGAAATCGACAGTCAACCTGAATTACAGTAAGCAGGAGGGGGTTGTTTTGAATACCTATTCCGAGAAATTCAATGCCAGGGCCAACAACGTCTATGCAGCTTCAGAAAAGCTGACGTTCGGGCTCAATGTTGGGGTTACCTACCGGAAAAGTCAGATCACACCCGGACTTGGGAATGGCCGTAACATTATCGGTTCTGCATTTCTGATGGACCCCAGCCTGAAATATAAGAATGATGACGGTACTTACCCGATTTCGTTTAGTGCCCCGGGTATGTTTGCCAACGCCAATTACTATCTGGTGCTGAAGCAGCGTATTAATCCGACCAGGCAATTAAATGTACTGGCAAATGCGTTTGCCGAACTGGAATTGATCAAAGGGCTGAAGTATAAGATCAGCGGCAATGCCGACGTGTGGAACGCGGTAAACCGCACCTTTGAGCCTTCGACGGCACGGGGAGGCATGTTTTCAGCTCCGCCCTTACCGCCAATAGGGAGTTACGGCACCGAAAATCATTTGTCGTGGTTGCTCGAAAATACGCTGAATTATGATGTCACAATTAAACAGAAGCACAATATCAACGCTTTTCTGGGGTATTCCGCGCAAAAGACATCCTACGAATGGAGCAAAATCAATGCAACACAGTATCCTGACGATGAAATCGAGTGGATTAACGTAGCCAGCTCGCGGGTGGGTGATGCAGCCAATACCGAATGGTCGATGCTTTCCTATATTGGTCGCCTCAACTATAATTACGACGGTAAATACCTGCTTTCATTCGCCTTCAGGCGTGACGGATGTTCCCGGTTTGGCGCGAATGCCAAATGGGCCAACTTTCCTTCCATCTCAGTGGGCTGGGTGGCCTCGGACGAGCCGTTCCTGCAAAATTTCGATAAAGTCTCCTGGCTGAAGCTTCGGGCAAGCTACGGAGAAGTAGGAAACAACAACATTGGTGACTATACCTATCTGGCTACGGTAGCCACATCGAATTACGTTTTCAATAACGCGGTCACTCCCGGACGCACCATCACCAGACTTGGAAATGATAACCTGACCTGGGAAACGACCAAACAGTTTGATCTGGGTTTCGACCTGGGAATGTTTAAGGACCGGATCTTCTTCGTCTATGATTACTACAGGAAGTCGACTGAGGGGCTGTTGTATTCAACCAACATTCCTTTCCAGTCGGGCTTTGGAAGTATTGATTCGAATATCGGCGAATTTAAATTCTGGGGGCATGAGTTTGGCCTTGAAACGCGCAATATGGTTGGTGATTTCCAGTGGAATACGAGTCTGAATGTGTCGTTCAACCGAAATGAAGCCGTTAAACTTGGGACCAATAATACACCGATCGGCGGTTATGCCAACCAGGGCGATGAAAACCGCACGGAAGTCGGACAGCCGCTCGGTCAGTTCTGGGGATACGTTTTTGACGGCGTTTACATGACGCAGGCGGAGCTGAACGCACAACCAAAACATGCATCGTCGATGATCGGAACGGCCAGGATGAAAGATGTGGGTGGCCCTGATGGCGTTCCCGATGGTGTCATCACGATGGACGATATGACCTTTATTGGCGATCCGAATCCCGATTTTATTTATGGGATCACCAATAGTTTTGCCTGGAAGAATTTCGATGCGTCGATCGTTTTGGCAGGTTCGGTAGGTGGAGACATCATGAACAGGGTACTCGAATGGACCGAAAACATTGATGGTGTCTTCAATGTAACCAAGGAAGTGGCTGAGCGCTGGAGATCGGAAGACAACCCGGGCAAGGGAAATATTCCCAGAACGCGGAGTGGCACAACCGAGCTGTTTCGTTACAATAATACCCGCTGGGTATCGGACGGATCTTACCTGATGGCTAAAAATATCACGTTTGGTTATACAGTTCCTGTGAAATTCTCAAACCTGGTTAAAAATGCACGGGTTTATCTAAGTGTTCAGAACGCATTTGTGATAACCGGTTACGACGGACTGAACCCGGAAGTAAGCCGCGACGGACTGAACGGCCTTCATTTTGGAGTTGATGAAACCTTTTACCCGGTTCCACGCACCTATACGATTGGTCTGAACGTGAATTTTTAATTGACAGGTAACAATCTTAATATAAGTAATATGAAGAAGAGTATTTTATATATTATTTCCGGGTTTATCTTTCTGTCGTCGTGCAGCGAGGATTTTCTGAATCTCAGCCCGGAAACCTCTCTGAGCTCGGCCACATTCTTTAAAACTGAAGCTCATTTTGAACAGGCACTTGTGTCGGCTTATGAACGGTTACGTCCGATTGCCTACCATGGAATTTTCATGGATGAAATGCGTTCCGACAACACGCTTTACACACATTATGCCGGCGACCGCGGCCCTTATTTGTCGACCGAAGTGTTCGCCTTGTTCCTGGATGATGAAACCAATACCGCCCATACGGCCGCCCGGTATAATGAGGACTTCAATGGCATTTCGCGGGTCAATACTATTTTATCCCGGATCGAAGGCGTTGATTTTGCTGATGCGGTGAAGACGCGTATTAAGGGAGAAGCACTTTTTCTGCGGGCTTTTTATTACTCTGACCTGGTACAGCACTATGGCGGGGTGCCGCTGCAGTTGCAGGAAATCACTTCCGAAGAAGGAGCATTTCTTCCGCGATCGTCAGCGGCCGAGATCTATGGCCAGATCATTACCGACCTGACAGCCGCAATTCCGGCATTGCCTGTGGCAAACACTTTTCCGCAATCGGGGCGGGCTACCCAGGGTGCTGCGAAAATGTTGCTGGCTTATGCCTATATGTCAAAGCCGGAGCGGGAATATGCAAAGGCCCAGACCGAACTGACCGACATTGTGGGAATGAATTACGGTCTGCTGGATAACTATGCCGATGTCTTCAATCCGGACAATAAGAACAACAAGGAATCTATTTTCGAGATCCAGTATATGGAAGGCGACGCCGGTCAGCAAAGTGATTTTATCTGGCGACTGATTCCTAAAATGGATAATACCGAAGATTTGTTAGGGATTAAAGCCAATAATTATGCCTATACCAGCGGCGGATGGAACGTACCGACTCAGGAAATGGTCGACTCATACGAAAACGGCGATAAGCGGTTGAATGCCTCTGTTGCTGTTGCCCAGGGTATTCAGACCGGTGATAATTTCTTTTTTGAAACCCTGAAAGAAGCCGATGGTTATACGCCTGTGGCAGGCAAGGCCCACTATTATTTCGTGAAGAAATATTTATGGCCGCCCTATGCAAAGGAGTTCAATACCGATTCGAATTGGCCGGTATTCCGTTATTCCGATGCCCTGTTATTGTTGGCTGAGTGCCTGGTTGAACAGAACAAAGCAGCGGAAGCATTGCCTTACCTGAATCAGGTTCGCAAAAGGGCCGGCTTGCCCAATCTGAGCGTTGCGACCAAAGAGAATATAGCGGCAGAGCGCAGGCACGAACTGGCGTTTGAAAATCACCGGTGGACTGATCTGATCCGGACCGGAAAAGCGGTGGAAGTGATGAATGCTTTTGGTGTGACTATGAAAAGCCTTTATGGATTCATTCTTCCCACGGCGTTCAATGTCACCCAGGACCGGCTTATTTACCCAATTCCTTACCGCGAATTGCAAATAAACACGAACCTGGAGCAGAACTCTGGCTACTAAGGCAGGCTGTACTCAGAATTGTGAACCGTCATTGTGGGAGCCGGCAAAAGAAAACTGGGCAGGCTCCCGCAGTGACGTGTCTTTTTTGATATACTGTATTTGATTCATTTGTTCGCTATCTTTAAATGGTGGTTAACCCTTATCGCTGATTTATGAACAGAAAAATAATTGCTTATCTGCCGGCTGTGTTGACGGCATTTTTACTGATGACTTCCTGCTCTGATCGCAAACTGACGGCGACCTCCGGCACGATCGACAGCTTTGATGCGTTGCAGAACGCTTTTAAACAGCCTTCGAAAGATTATGGAACCATTCCGTTTTTTGTCTGGAACGACAAGATGACAAAAGAAGGGATTGCCCAAAGCATGCAGGACTATAAAGATGCCGGGTGCGGCGGGATCATTGTGCATCCCCGGCCCGGATTGGTTACGGAATACCTTTCGGACGAATGGTTTGAACTATTTCAATACACGGTTGAGAAAGGGAAGGAACTCGACATGAACGTCTGGATCTATGATGAGAACTCCTATCCCAGCGGATTTGCAGGAGGGCATGTGCCTGCACAGATGCCCGAATCTTTCAATCAGGGGCAGGGGCTGAAGCCGGTCGAAAGCGAGGTGATGCCTGCGGATTATCAGAAATATTTTCTCATTCTGAAAGAATCAAACGGCAGCTACCTGGATGTTACCGCTCAGGCTGTTCAGGAATCGGGTAAAACCGGGCCGTATATCTTATTTGAAAAGACGTTTTATCATCAATCGGGTTGGTTTGGCGGCTTTTCGTATGTCGATCTGCTTTACCCGGGGGTGACTGAGAAATTTCTGGAGGTAACCATGACCGGTTATGAGAAAACTTTGGCGGGTGATTTTGGCAAAACGGTGCCCGGCGTTTTTACCGACGAGCCCGAGATCAGTTCGCCCGGCGGCTTTCGCTGGACACCTGATCTGTTCGACGTTTTTCAGGAACAATGGGGATATGATCTGAAAGAAAACCTTCCTTCGCTGTACAAGCAGGTCGGAAACTGGAAGAAGGTCCGCCATAACTACACGCAAACGCTGCTTTGGCTGTTTATTGAACGCTGGTCAAAGCCGGCCAGCCGGTATTATGAACAGCGCGGACTGGCATTTACGGGCCACTATTGGGAACATGGCTGGCCGTCCATGCAGTTGGGGGGCGATAACATGGCGATGTACGCCTGGCATTCCGTCCCTGGTATCGACATGCTTTTTAATCAGTTTGATGAAGTGTCGCCCAATGCGCAGTTCGGGAATATCCGTTCGGTGAAGGAACTGGCCAGTGTGGCCAATCAGATGGGCAGGGCCCGTACTTTATCGGAAACCTATGGCGGAGCCGGATGGGAAGCAACCTTTAAGGATTTAAAACGACTTGGCGACTGGGAGTACGCCCTCGGCGTGAACCTGATGAATCAGCATTTATCGTTCAGTACGATTGCCGGCGCGCGCAAGTATGATTACCCGCCCTCATTTTCGTATCACAATCCCTGGTGGAAAAGCTATCGCGGTCTGAATACCTATTATGCCCGGCTTTCACTGGCCCTTTCGTCGGGAGTCCAGCGAAACGGTGTTCTTGTGCTGGAGCCGACAACGACCGCCTGGCTTTATGATTCCTATATGAAAGAAGGGCGGTATGACAGTCTGATGCAGGTTGGAAATCAGTTTCAGCAGTTTGTGACCGCGCTTGAGAAAAATCAGCTTGAATATGACCTCGGATCGGAACAGATTATTGGCGACCAGGGTGGGGTGGAAGGAGCGGAATTCCGGGTCGGACTTTGCCGGTATCAGACCCTTGTGCTGCCACCGCTGATGGAAAACCTGAACAGGAAAACGTTCGATCTGTTGAAGGAGTTCACGGCAAATGGCGGCAAGCTGATCGCCTTTTCCAGGCCCGGACTGATTGACGGCGACCCATCGCCGGATACCGCTCAACTCTATGAGGGCCAGTCGGTGCGTATCTTTGATTTGAGTATTCCTGATGAAGAAGCCTTTGAGCTTTTGTTTACCGGTCAGAGCCTGCGTTTTTCCGAACAGAGCGGGGGAAACTTATACCATCACCGACGGATTTTGAAAGATGGTCAGCTTATTTTTCTTGCCAACGCCGATATGGAACAGCAAACCACGGGAGCTTTTACGGTTGACGGCGCGGATGCCATTGTAATGGATGCGTTTACAGGAGAGCTGTTTCATTATCCAAATGATGAAACCGGAAAGGGGCTTCAGCTTCGGTTCTCCCTTCAGCCGGCCGGGAGTCTGTTGCTGTTTGTGTCGGAAGAGAAGTTGGAGGGTTTCCCGGAATACAGAAAAAGAGAAAACCTGACCCGCGTAAAGGCGGGAGGTGTGCTGACGGCCGCAAAGGAGCGGGAAAATGTACTGCCGGTCGATTTTGCTGAGCTCGAGCTGGGAGGTAAGACTTTCAGCGATGTGCATGTAGACCAGGCTGCGCAGCTTGTATACAAGCATTATGGATTTGATGAAGGGAACCCCTGGAATCATTCAGTCCAGTATAAAACGGCCATCCTGGATAAAAGCACTTTTCTTGACGACAGCGGGTTCCGGATCAGCTATTCTTTCAACATTGACCAGGAATTTGACTGGTCGGCGGTCAAACTGGTGGTAGAACACCCTGAAATATGGACGGTGAAGATCAATGGTGTGAAAGTGGAAGCCCTTCCGGGTGAGTGGTGGCTCGATCGTTCGTTTGGCGTTTTCAAGGCCGGGGCGCAGCTGCGGACCAGCAAGAATACGGTCACACTGAGTTGTAAACCGATGAATGTTCATGCGGAAACCGAGCCGGTGTACCTGGTGGGTGAGTTTTCCGTGGTTCCGGCCGAAAAGGGGTGGAGTATCCGGCCTCCGGTTTCGCCGGTTCAGAAGGGAAGCTGGAAGCAGCAGGGCTTGCCTTTTTATTCATGGGATATGATCTACAGCAATACGTTTACAGTCGATTCCAAATCACCTTACTATGAAGTGGGACTGGACGACTGGCAGGGAACTGTGGCAGAGGTCTATGTGAATGGAGAGCACGCCGGAACGATGGTGCTTCCAACCGACCGGATCCCGGTTACGGATCAGATCAGGGCAGGGGAGAATACGGTGGAAGTGCGGATCACAGGAAGCCTTAAAAGTTTGCTGGGGCCACATCATAACAATCCAAAGCCTGGTCTGGTGAGTCCCTGGCACTGGCGCAATGTAAAGGCATATCCGTCCGGTAGTCAGTATCAGCTTCCGGATTACGGACTGAATGGAGATATCCTGCTTTTTGCCGAATAAGTTGATAATTTGGCAGCGGGAAGCAGCCGATAATCCAAATACTTTTTCTACTTTTGCCGTCCTTTTTGGAACGAGGTATCATCCGTTCCCGAAAGGATGGCTTTTTTTCGGGGTTGCATAACACGACCGGGACCTTGAGGTCCAGGTCTTTGATATTTACGAACCACTTATTGTGCATCCTTATGACTCTTTTAAAACGATATTTTTCAGGTTACCGGAATCCGGGAGGGATTCGGGAATTATTGGTGATTGCCCTGCCCATGATTATTTCAACAGCATGTGATGGTATCATGACCTTTACCGACCGGCTTTTCCTTGCCCGCATTGCTCCGGAGCAGATGAACGCGGCTATGGGCGGTGGTGTTGCCCTTCAGATGCTCATGTTCTTTTTCGTGGGATTGACCGGCTACTCAACTGCTCTGGTTGCGCAATATTTTGGCGCGGGAGAGAACCGTAATGCAACAAAGGCTGCTTTTCAGGCGATTTTGGTAACGTTGTTTGCCTGGCCGGTGGTATTATTGGCAAAGCCGCTGCTGATTGATTTCTTCTACCTGATGAAATTGCCGGAATCGCAAATCCCTTTCCAGATCAGGTATCTGAATATCCTGGTGTGGGGCGGATTTTTCGGCATGATGCGCTACACGCTGGGCTGCTACTTCAGCGGAATCGGAAAGACGAAGATTGTGATGACAGCCACGCTGGTGGCGATGGTCGTCAATGTGGTACTTGATTACGTGCTGATTTTTGGAAAATTCGGATTCCCGGCGATGGAAATTGAAGGGGCGGCCATTGCCACGACTTCGGGTTGGCTTTGCGCCGTGATCGTTCTGGTTTCGGTTTACCTCGGGCCGGTGAACCGAAAAATCTTCGCGGTCATGAAATCATTTCGCTTCGACTTTTCAATCATGAAGAAGCTGATTTACTATGGTTCTCCCGCCGGTCTGGAGATGTTCCTTAATTTTCTGGCATTTTTGTTTATGCTGGCGTTGTTTCAGTCTGAGGGCGATGTGGTCGCGACGGCCACCACGATCATGTTTAACTGGGATCTGGTATCGTTTATTCCGTTGCTCGGCATTGAAATAGCCGTGACCAGTCTGGTGGGACGGTATATGGGCGCGGGAAAGCCCGAGGTCGCACAAAAAGCTGCCTTGTCGGCCATCAAAACCGGCATGTTTTATTCCGTCATTATTTTGGCGCTGTTTGTATTGGTCCCCGAATGGCTGGTCCATGTATTCAGGCCTGAAACGGCTGATATGGTTTTCACGGATGCTGTACCGATTGCGGTGTCCATGATTAAGATCGCTGCGTTGTATGTGCTGGCAGAAGCGGTGATGGTGGCCATCGTGGGAGCCTTGAGAGGGGCCGGTGACACCTACTTTACCATGATTGCTTCCGCGGCAGCACACTGGTCGTTTGTTCCGTTGCTCTACCTGGCTTTGAAAGTATTCCATCTTTCAGTAGCTTTAAGCTGGTTTTTGCTGGTGGTCTTTTTCCTGTTGTTCTGTGTGGCCCTGGTTGTCCGCTTCAGACAAGGAAAGTGGAAGACCATCAGTGTGATCAGATAAGGGCAAAGGGCATAGAGCACAGCGCATAGGGCATAGGGCAAAGGGCGAAGAGGAGAGCGGAGACGGGAGACCGGAAACCGGAAACCGGAAACCGGAAGAGGGTTACCTTGCTACCATTTTCTTCGTCTTGTGTCTTGATACTTGATACTTGATACTAAAACGATGGCACAACATAAAAAAACAGGAATTCTTCTTGTCGCATTCGGATCGGGTCGCGCGGGGGCTCAGACTGCTATGGCGAATATTGACCGGGAAGTGAAGACGGCATTCCCTGATGCGGAGTTGTATTGGGCTTTCACTTCAGGTATTATTCGTGCTAAGTTGAAAGCGGAAAACCGTCCAATCGATTCGCCGCTGGAGGCGCTTCATCGGATGCAGGAACAGGGCTTTTCTGAGATCATCGTACAATCGCTGCATGTCATTCCCGGAGGTGAATATGAAAGCCTGCAAAATACGATTTCGGCTTTTGCCGCGCAGACCGGAGGAGCAGTTACTGTAAAGTCGGGCCGGCCTTTACTGTATCATCATGAAGATATCGTGGCCGTGTGCCATATCTTGCCCGCTTTGCTGCCGGCAGCAGGAGAGGAGTGCGACGCGGTGATCCTGATGGGACACGGAACCAGCCATCCTTCCAATATTTACTATCCGGGCATTCAATACTATTTGTGGCAACAATCGCCGCGGTACTGGCTTGGCACCGTTGAAGGCTATCCGTCATTACAGGACATTCTTCCTATGTTAAAGGCAAAGCGGATCAGACGGGTTTGGCTGGTGCCATTTTTGGCTGTGGCCGGTAATCACGTATTGGACGATATGGCGGGCGATAAGCCTGAGAGCTGGAAGTCAATCCTCGAAACAGCAGGTTATGAGGTGCACCCGGTTCTGAAAGGCCTGGCCGAGTACGATGAAATTGTCAGGATCTGGATCAGTCATTTGAAGGACAGCCTGGAAAACTGATTGACAGGACGGCTCATTTCCTTTTTGCTTTTTCCCAGATTACCGATTGGCTCCCTTTTATGTAGCGGATCAGGCCGAGATAGACGGAATAGTTCATCATCCAAAAGTAAAACGGTACAAACAGTCCTTTCAGACGGATTCGTCTCGTGCGCAGCAGCCAGCCGGCCAATACAAGCAGATAAAACACGATTTGTCCGCACCAGAGAAGCGTGTAAATTCCGGTTGTGTTTTCATCCCGGAAAAGCAAATAGTTGAGGGGAATGATCAGTAACAGCAGAAAAGGAGAGACCATCCATCGCAGTACACGATGCGAAATATACTGAAAGGAGAGGGTTCTGTATTTAAAGATATTGAGTAAGGATTTCAACCGGATAACAGCCTGTATGCCTCCGGCCGATATCCTGACCTTCCGCTTTAATTCTTCTTTCGTGTCTTTTGAAGCCGATTCAATGGCATAGGCCTCCGGGTCGTACTTGATGGTGTAGCCTTTCATGGCGACACGCAGTGAAATGACAAAATCGTCGAGCAAGGTGTCCGGTTCCACATCCTGCCAAAGTGACGTGCGAATGGCAAATAATTCTCCGGCTGCACCAACAACCGAGTATAATTCGGAATCCCATTTTTTCAACAGTGATTCATATTTCCAGTATATCCCTTCACCGGAACCTGAGGCCGAATCAGAGGCAGATTCCATAATTCGCTTTTCACCCGAAACACATCCTACCTTCGGGTCATTGAACAATGAAACAATCCTTCGAATGGAGTCTTCACCCAGAAAGGTATTGGCATCGGAAAAAATCGTGATGGGAGTTTTTACAAACTGCATTCCCCGGTTCATGGCTGCAATCTTTCCTTTTCGTGCGGGTTCATGATACACCTCAATTCCCTCGACGGCTCTCAGCAAGTTGGGTGAACCATCGGTTGAGCCGTCTGTCACCCAGATCTGTCTGATTTTTTCGGCCGGGTAATGTAAGGTGCCCGAATTTTCTATTTTCCCGGGGATTACCTCTTTCTCATTGTAAGCGGTAATGAAAAGCGTGACTTCCGGGAGAGTTTCATTTTCAGCCTGTTGAATTTCCGGTTGTTTTAAACGCTTTATTTTGACAAGCAAATATAAAAGGATTCCGTAGCCGAGATAGCTATAAAAAATCACCACCAGTGAAATCCAAAAGAAAATTTTCAGAATTACCATGCTTTGCTTCTTAATTTTCCTGTTTGCTGGAGACTCCTGCCGGGAATGTTACACTTACCGTTGTTCCGTTGTTCTCTTGACTTTCGAGAGTCAGTTGTCCCTGGTTAATCCGGGTTAAGGCATCGCTCACTTTTAGTCCGAGCCCGTTTCCGCTTTCATTGTTTGTACCATAGGTGGTATAAAAGGTGTTTGCATCCCGTATTTTTGGCAGATCCTGCTCTTTAATGCCAATACCATTGTCGCGGATAATGAAAGTAAGCTGACCGGGCGATTCAGAAAGACTGATACTTACTTCCATGCCTTCTTTTGAATACTTACAGGCATTGGAAAGGAGATTTCTGAAAATGACTAAAAAGAGGTATTCGTCAACCGCTACCAGGTATTCTCCGCGGATCTGGTTTGAAATCCTCACGCCTTTTTGATCAAAGCTCCTTTTGATGTTTGTGATGACCTTACCCACGAGTTGCCTGGCTGAATAGTTTTCGGCCTGATAAGAGACCCTTCTTGTTTGGATTCTGGTCCAGTATAGCAGGTTTTCAAGTAAATAAAAGGCTTCATCGGCTGCGTCGGTGAGTTCAGGCAGCATATCCTGAAAATCTGAACTGGTGGGATCAATAATTTTCTGATCAACAAAATCCAGGATCATCTTGATTGATCCCAGCGGCGAACGCAGATCATGTCCGATCATGTGAAGTAATTTGTCCTTGAGCTGATTTTGCTGTTCCAACCGGTTTTTTTCTGCCAAAACCTGCTCATATTCTCTTTGAAAGTTTGGTTCCATGCGGTTAATGGTTTCTTCAGTTAAGGGATTTCGTATTAGGTTTTCTCGTTTAATTCGGCGTATCGTTCTTCAGTCATACAAAAAGTATTCAGCTTTCCTTTCCCTCTTATCAACCTGCCTTTGTCGTAATAGAAAAGGTCATAACCAAAGGGGTCCAGAAATTGTATGATTTTTTCATTAACGCATTCGATCAGGAAAATGGGGCGGTATTTTCTGATGGTATTTTCTCCTCCCTTAAGCACATATAACTCGTGTCCCTGCACGTCTATTTTTATGAAGTAGGGGTTCAGGTTGAAATCGTCAAGCGTTTTCAGCTCACAATTAAGCGATTCTACGCGGACTTTGTTTATATTAAACCTCCAGAATCGATCTTTATTGAGCCATTCTTTTGCCGCCCTATAATCGAGTGAGGCAAGTCCGTCGAACATCCATTTTCCATAGAATGGGACGTAGAGGGGAAGCTGAACGTTGTGATCACTTAGTCCGCACATGTGAAGTACGATACGGCTATTGTCACGGATAAGCGGATTGTGTTTAATTTCTTTGAAAACCAGTGAATTAGGTTCGAATGCGATTATTTTATTTTTTTTAAGATTTTCAAAAAGCAGCATCGAGATGATGGTCATACCCCTGTTGGCGCCAATGTCAACTAATACCTGGTCGGGTTCGGGATTGAACGTAGCGAGAGCATAAAAATCCTGTTCATGAGGTGTTTTTGTAAGCTTCATGAAAGCAGATGTAACCCGAAACCGGGCATCCTGTAAGAAAGGAAATAAAGTTTGTATCGATCTCAGGTATTTTTTCACTCAAATTCTCTTTTAAAGATAATTCCAGTCACAATGATAAAGGAATTCTGCTATTATTTTAGGAGGTTTGATTCCTGATCCCTGTATTCTGTTTTAACGGTGAAATACTTTTGATATCCTTTCATTGCTTTTATAAATTTGGTGCAAAAACTATTAAATAATGATCCGTCTGTATTTAAAGTTCCGTTGCATGTGACCGCGCGTGCTTTGCGACTGGTAATAAACTTAATTTTGCCATATTTTTTAAGCCCCAAAGCCATAGCACCGTCTTCGCCCCGGATGATATTAGTTCTAAACCCAATTTTTCGCCCCAATTCAGTCTTAAAACCGAACACCATTCCTCTTACACATAACTCAGGTCGTTGGATGAAAAGTAATCGAAGATGTATGTTCCGCAAGAGTTCATATATCCACAGGCCTAACCAGGAATGATCCTTGTCTGGAATAAAACTCCATAAAGCAGTAACTCCCGAAATTTCAGGCTTGTGTAATTCATCAGTCATCGTTTGGATGTATCGCGGCGGATACATCGTATCGGAATCGATACATAAATGATATCTGCCCCGCGCATGTTCCAATCCGCAGGTTCTTGCGTGTCCTGGTCCTTTTTTTTCTTCATTGAACCATCTAAGGCCAACAGAGCTAAAAACATCAGCGGTCCGGTCGGTAGATTTATTATTTACACCAATAATTTCAATGGGATAATTCGTTATATTTTCAGACAACGACCATAGGCAACTCAGCAAACGCGATTCTTCATTGTGGGCTATGAGAACTACTGAAACAAGCGGATCGTTACTGCTTGTCATCTGAATTTTTTCCCTGATCTCCGAAATAAGATTTTCAGGAACCGAGTCAAAAGGTTTCTCGAATAAAACAAGATATTTGGAATACCACATATAAATAGTAAAAGTATAAAATTTCGGATTATTTCGACTTTTCCACCAGTAAAGATTCAAAAAGGTACTTCCATTGATTCATTATGTTTTCAATATTAAACCGTTCAATATTTATTTTTGCTTTTTTCCCCATCTCTTTTCGATCTTTCAGATTTTCTATGAGATAGCAAATTTTTTGCGCTAAATGATCAATATTTAAGGGTTCGACCAAAATCCCGTCTACTCCATCCGTGATAATATCTTTGGGGCCGGAAGGGCAAGAGAAAGCTACCGGCGGTACACCGCAGGCCATCGCTTCCGCGATAACCATTCCAAAACCTTCAAAACGGGAGCTGAGAACAAAAATGGAACTCTCTAAATATTTTTCTTCGATGTTTTTAACGGCTTTTTCCAGAATACAGGAATCTTCTAAATTGAGTGAATGAATTTGGGCATTTAACTTTCTCCGGTCACCTTCTCCATATATTCGAAGCTGCCAGTCTTCATGTTTCTGATTGACAATTTTCCATGCTTCAATTAAAAGATCGAATCCTTTTTGATAAGCATATCGTCCTACCGCAATAACCTTTTTCTCTTCACATTTGGATGCTCTTTCAGGCGAAAGGGTTAAGGGATTATAAATTACTTTAGTATTAGATAATTCCGGCCAATTAGCGACTTCTTCTTTTGTTAGAAGAATAACTTTGGATAATTTTTTGAGATTAGAAACAAATAACTTACCCCACTGTCTTTTTATGATTTTCATTAAAAAGCTATTCCCTGTTATAGATCCTGAATGATACGCATTTCGGGTAACATGAAATTCGCCGATTTTTATACTTCCATCCTTCAGCGAATTAATAAAGTTAAGCTCCCTTCTTAAGGTCGAAATCGTGATATCGGGCTTGTTTTGTAAAAGGAAGTCTGAAAAACGCTTTTTGAACAGGTAATATTTCAAAGGATATAATAAAAAACGAGCCACTCTCGATTTTTTATTGTCTGAATCAAAGTCGACTCTCAGATCGAAATGCTTCACGGATTCATATAAAGGATAATAAGGTTTTCTTCCTGATTGTTCGGATGTAAGTATAATGACTTCATAGCCAAAATTTTCAGCGAGTTTATTTGCTTTCAACGTTATAATTCTTTCAAGACCTCCGGAGGTGTGCAACGATGGAAGATAATATAGTATTTTCATTTTGATTGTATTTTTGAGTCTTGATTTTTTTACCGGAAGTCTCAAATATTCATTTCAGAAATAGATAATCCAACCGAAATTTAATATTTCTGTAAATAGTGCGCAGCATCCTGATTAAGAATGAATCGGTTAGTTGCATGTATTTTCTAATTTTTTTTCGGGAAATTTGACTGGGTTCGAGTTGATCATTCTTTTGGAAAAAAATATGACTATAGTCTTTGTGAATCAATGCTTTACCTTTGTTTTTAAGAAATGAAATCGCCATCAAAAATTCGGCCCTGTCAGAGCTGATACCTTCTTTATAATCGCCAAATTTTGCCGGAAAGCTACTTCTTCTCAAATGAGGATGATCGCTGTAACAGAAGAACTGCCAAAAGTTGGGACGCCAGAAAAAGAACTTCATTTCCGCAAAGCCGTCTTTTAGAGGCTTTAAGTAAGGATGCTTATGATAAGCATAGAAGCGGACCAGATCGATTGTGGGATCTTTTTCAATTAATTTAAGTCCATCTTTCAATCGGTCAATAAACTGATCAGCGGGTACAAAATCCTCCTGGACATATAGCGTATATGATGCAGAAACAGCCCTTTGCCCTTTGTTTATGTTGTTCGCCAGCCCTCTGTTTTTGTCGGATTCAACAAATTTAAAGTTAAACTTATCTCTTAAACGCCTGACACGTGTTAAATGGTCAAGATGGCTCCCATCATCTGAGATAATAATTTCTTTAAATTCTATTTTTTGTTGTTTAAATGATTCAAGCAGCCGTTCCAGGGATGAGCTTCGGTTATAATGAGTGACTAAAAGTGCAACCTGATCTAAGAAAGTTGTTTGTTTTTCCATCTGGCTCATATAGATACGTGTTGATAGTCTATTTTTAATGAAAGTGATTTTAAAAAAAGGATAGATGCCGATTAATAAACAGTGCTTTCTGTTATTTTAGCTACTTTCCCCATTTGTATTTTCCAGGAAAGCTTTTCAACAATCGTCTTTCGAATGTCCTCCGGCTTAAAGTTGTTCTGATAAATAAACTCGATGATTCGGTTAATGTCCAGAGGTGATTCGTCAGCAGGCGCCTTCATGACATAAGCCATATGTTCAAAATCTTCATCAATCTCTGAATATATAAAAGGAATCCCGCGAGCTGCATATTCCCGATTTTTTAATGGCTTAATATATGTGATTTGACTTCGGTGGCGACCCAGGCTTCCAATGCCCATATCGGTTTCTTCAAATAGCTGATCAAGTGCATCACCTGATTTCGGTCCGTGAAACGTCACAAATTCTTCGAGTTTGTTTTCAGCAACGAGAGCATTCAATTTCGCTAATTCACCGGGGACTCCATCTCCCACAATATCAAAATATACTTTTAAGGGGGTATTCGTTTTGTAATAATTACTCAGACCAGTTATTACGCGATCAAAACCGTGCCAAAAATGGATTTCGGCAACCCCAATCAGACGAATAAAATCCGGGCGGGGATGGCTTTGTTTTCTGGTCTTTATTTCGTCAAAATCAATACCGTTGGAGATATTTATTGTTGGGGAATCAAAAATAAACCGATCATTGGAGAAGGTAACAATGCGCTTAACCTGTTTTGCCAGTTTCTTACGAAGCAGTCTGTCAAAGAAGATTCCCGGTAGTTCGACCAACTTAACCTTTTTATACTCCTGATCATAAGGAAAGGTCGGAATTTCTAATACAGCCGTAATTCCTTTTTTCTTCAACTTTCTGAGCATACTGATCAGAAACGGGTTGGCATTATGAAAAGAACGAATGTATAAAAAACGAATCTTAGTTTCGAAAATATAATCTGCCAGTTTGGAGTAATTAATTCTCTTTTTGATTTTAGCGAGCATACCTTTTCCGTAGTCCTCCAGTGTTTCTTTATTAATCATCCTTTTATGGTGACCATTTTCATCAATTGTGAGGTAGCACAACTGAACATCCATACCACATTGCTGCAATGCTTTTATTTGATACCCAATTTTTTTACTGATTCCCTGATGTGGGGAGAATCCATGAAATATGAGAAAAAGTGCTTTTATAGTCATTGGATATGTTTGTTATTAATAGTTTGTTTTTTTATGGTCGTATGGAACTCCATGCTGCTGAAATTACTATTATATCTTTGGGCGTTGCAAAGCAGCATGTTCGTTTCATACGAATGTAAATCTATTATTTTTTGTATTATGAGTTATTTGAAAACGTCACTTTTTTGTTGAACTGTTTAAAATGGTGAGAGAGCGTACTTTCTCTAAAATGTTATACTCTTTGCTAAACTGGATATAGCATATAAAAATAACAAGAGAAAGAAATGCTTTAATAAAGAAACTTATTAAAAAATCCAAATCGTGGGTCAATTTCGAACCGAAAAATAATAGGACAGTCAGAATTAGGCATAGCGTGACCGGCGAAATGAATTGCCTCCAGAAAGGAAGCATACTCAGCTTTAATGTGAATTTGTACATCAACACGTAACATTGGATGAAATTGATAAGGAAAGAAAAGCTAATGCTCCAGGCCACAGCCTCCAGACTCTTGAAGATGAAAATACCGATCATCATACCTGTAATACTTAAAATGGCAGAAAGAAGACCGCTGATAAACAAACTCTTTGTGTCGTTTGCTGCTTGAAAAATGGAACCCGATGTTGAAAGAATTATTTGTATTCCGACCGTAAGAGATAAAATCTGGAATACAGGCACAGAAGCATCCCATTGCGTACCAAAAATTAAAACTATAAGTTCCCTGGCGGTAAACCAAAGAAACGTAGATAAAGAGAACCCGATAAATGCCAGAAGCCGGACTATTCGTAGATACGACCAGGATAAATGCTTCAGGTCATTTTGAAACTCTGAAAATACAGGATGCATTACCGGCGTGATTACATGGGTTATATTCTGAAGGGGAAGCATCATCAGTCGGTAGGATTTTTCATAATAACCTAGTGCAGAGAGATTAAGATATTTGCCAATCAACAATTTATCAAGATTTCTGCTAAAATAATTTATTATATTAAAAAAGAACTGATAGCTTGAGAACTGGTAGATTTTACGCATAGAGGCCAGTCCGAAAGTTCGTTTTAGTTTTAGCGGATGCTTTTTAAAATTTATGGTGAATATTATAATGCTTGAAAAGATAGGATTGATCAACAAAGCATAAAGGCCGGCTCCGTAAAGCGCGGCAATGACAGAAATGGCTCCTCCGATGAACTGGACAATAAGGCTCCTGAAGGCGATAAATCTAAATTCCTTATTTTTCAGTAATAATGCATTCGGTACGATGTTTAAGGCAGAGAAGAACAAATTGACAGAAAGTAGCTGACAGATCGGTACCAATATCGGAGCGTCGTAGTAATCGGCAATTACCCATGAAAAAAGGAAAAAACAAACAGAAGTAATTAGCGCTGTCCACATCGTGAACGAAAAGATATCTGTGAGTTCGTTTTTATTCAAGTCTTTTTTTTGAATGATTGCAGGAGCGATCCCCAGATCACTAAGCATCCCAAAAAAGATAATGAGCACGGTGGCAATCGCTACTACTCCAAAATCTGCCGGACTTATCAGACGAGCTAATATACCGGTTACAATCAGGGAAATGGCTATTCCTAAGTATTTTGAAATGGCAGAATATGTAATTCCCGATATAATTTCATTTTTAGTTGAACTCATTATTTCTTCTTGAAGTACGACTTTAGAGTAATTGAAAACGGAAATAAAAGAATGATTAAATTTTTGAGTGTAAGGTATTTAAAATATGAGTTTTCAACGCAGATCATGAATACTTTATTTCTTTCCTTAAATGATAAGACATTCGCATTATAAACAGAAGGATTGAGAATGTAGCTGATTAGTTTATCGATTGCAGCCGGGAAAGGGGTCGACGGACGAGTTTTTGAATATTTAATGAGTTCATGGACTACTGTTAAGTAACTGCTGATGTGATGAAATGAGTAATTGTTTGTCATAATGGAATTAACCCGTACCCGTCTTTTAAAAAAACGTTTCGAAATACATCCGACCCGGTTTGCATTTAAGTATAGAATCCCGGAAAATAATTCATCTTCGTGGATGATATCAGGATAGAAAGCATGATTATTACTAAATAAAAAATTACGATTTATTAAGTTTAAACACACCGAGGCCCTGTACTTCATTTTATCCAAAAGGATTTCTAAAATTTCCGGGCCGGTATATATCCGGTCCTCCACATATTGTGCCCGGTTATAACTAAAATGTGAATCCAGTTCTTTATGGTCATCGCGAAAGGCTTCTGCATCAAAAAAAACAAAATCCAGTTGTTCATTACAACATTTTTCATAACAACATAATAGTGTTTCCTCCTCCAACAAATCATCACTATCCATAAAATATATAAACTCGCCTGTCGTTTTTGACATCCCGACGTTTCGTGCTTCCGATAAACCTTTGTTAGTTTGTGAAAAAATCCGGATCCTGGGATCAGTCTGAGCTAATTTGCTAATTCGTTCGAAGCTGTTATCCGTTGAACCGTCATTAATTACAATGATTTCAATTTCCTTCAATGTTTGATTCATAACGCTGAGTAAAGCATCTTCAACGTATTCTTCTGTATTATATACCGGCATTATTACGCTTACCTTTGGATGAATCATTTTTTTTTTTTATAATGGAATTTTTTTAGTTTTCACTATGATGGGTATGAATAAATCTGCGATTTACCCCTTTTAACCGAAATAAATTTAAGAACATTAGAAAAAAAAGCATTGGAATTTTTCTAATTGCTTTTTCCAAAGCTTTGTTATCCAAATCTCGTGGAATCGCGACAGCCATCGTCACAATGATCAATAAAAAAATTACCCACCATTTCAATGCCGATTCAAAATGAGTTATAGAAAGTATAATAGTGAGTAAAAAAATAAACCCTAATAACAGAAGTCTTGGCAGCATTATCCATTGCAGAAGCTTATCCGCGTAATCTATGTTGTTGGTGTATAATGCATAAGGCAAATCACGTAGAGCCATCTTTAGAGAGCCAAACTGAGCAGCCAGCCACCTTTGGCGTTGCCGGTAGAAGGCCGAAGCACTTTGGATTTTTTCGTCGTATACGATTACTTCATCTAAATATTCGATGTAAATCCGTTGTTTTAGCAGAAGAATTTCCAACTCTTTGTCTTCACCGGCTGTGGATATTTTCCTTATGTTTTCGCGAAACCACGTATAGTCAAAGGCCATTCCTGAACCGCTTAATGCTGAAGATAATCCAAGAAAAACGTGACCTTTTCTAAAATAGGCATTATTCATCTCCTCACTGGCAGCATCCAGTACAGCAATATCTGTGTTAAAATTTTTTCCTCTTCGGTGTGCCTGAATAGCCATTGCGCCTGCGTCGTAGGCCCTGTTAATCTGTTCCAGAAAGTCAGGCTCAACTATATTGTCAGCATCCAATATGACAACGGCATCGTATGAAGCGGCTTTTAGAAAATCAATGGCGAAATTTAATGCTTTGGCTTTTGAGCTGTTTTCGAAGTCTACCTTGAGCAGGGATAATGGCAAATTTGAGAGACGTAGGTTTGTTTCCTCACTCATCTGATCTGAGATCACGATAATCTCATAGTGTCCCTTAGGATAATTCTGTTGAAGAAAGGCCTTTACGGAAGATTCAATGACCCGATCCTCTTTGTAAGCAGGAAACAGTACTACAAAACGATGTAATTTTTTTGCGGAGGGATATTGATCACTGCGCTTAAATCTGGAAAAGACAGCGAAAATAAACAGATAAAGAACAGAAAACCCTAGGTATGCAAATAGTATGTTATCAAAGATAATCAACAGGTTATTCAGGCTCATAGTCAGTTATTTTTGTTTTTTAAAAAGATAAAGCTCAAAGCACCCGAAAACGCAGCCTTTATTAAATCAGTACGTCCGTTAAATAAAAATGTTATACTGTTTTTGGGGAGTACCAACGATAATTGATAAACCAGCGAAAGATATTTCGATCGTCCTTCCAGGTTTCGATATGCGTATAATAAGCGATTTCTTGTAATAAAAAAGGTACGGAGGGGGCTCGCTTGTCCGGTACTCTGACTCTCTTTATGGTATATCGTGCATTTTGGTTCATAATAAAGTGAAAAACCACCCCTTCTAATTTTTGAGCACCAGTCCATTTCTTCATAATAAAGAAAATAAATTTCGGGCATCATGCCAACCTTTTCTATCACCTCTCTTTTTAACATCATAGCAGCGCCATGAAGATAAGGCATGGAAACAGGCAAATCATATTGTCCGCGATCCTGTTCCCCATGCCCGATTGTCTGATTGCGTAAAGTAATAGGCGTAAACCTGGTATAACCGGCATATTGAATATCTTCAGGAGGAAAGGCGTACTTTATCTTTGGAGATACAGCTCCAATATGGGCGTCGGAATCTAGTCTTTCTGTCACAAAACGAAGGGTATCATCTTTGATTATTGTGTCGTTATTGAGCAGAAGAATGAACCTTCCTCTACTGGCCCTTATCCCGATATTATTTCCGCCGGCAAATCCGAGATTCGTTTCGCTTCTTATCGTGATAACCCAGGGATATCGTTCCTTTAACCTTTCTGCTTCATTGGAGCCAGAAGCGTTATCAATAACAATGAGTTCATAAGATATGCTAAGATGATTCCTGACCGATTCAATCAATTCACATGTATCCGAAAAACCGTTGTAATTAACGGTTATAATTGATAGTTCAATCGGTTTTTGCATTTTCGGGAATTTTGCCTGATTTTTGTTGTTCAAGTTGCTGATCATATCGTTCAGACATAAATATAAATGCCATCCCCATATAAATTATGGGACCATTAGGGAATTGGGCTACTACCTCATTGGCGTAAGATGCAACAAATATTCCAAATATGGCAGATAAAAAGGCACCCTCAACGACCTGTATTTCTCTGTTCTTTATCCGAAATATGATTATATAGCTCCCTCTTGCAAGTATATAACCAATGATACTCAGGTACAGAATAAGCCCCACAATCCCGGTTTCCACCCAAATCATCACCAACCACGAATCCGTTGGTATTTTGGATATTTCGGAAGTTGAATATTCCTGAGCTTTTGCTGTTCCTATCCCGACACCAAAAGGTTTGTCGGCTAAATAGGTTCTTATTACTTTCTGATTTTCCAACCGTACGATAAAAGAAGGATCTTTATCGGTATGAAAGGTGGTACGCATTCGGCGGATGTAAGAATTTCCTTGCCCTATTGTCGTAAAATTTAAAAAGACAAAAGCACTTATTAACACAATAGATAAGCTCATAATAACCTTGAGGTTTTTTGACAATACAGCAAATACAGCAAAGCCTGCAAAGGGTATGACTATCGCGGCTCTGGTTCCTGATATCAACACACCGTAAGCAGCGGCCAACGCCACGGCAAAAAAATAGATTTTAAGTGCTTTATTTTTTTTATAAAATGAGACTATGGAAAAGAAAACCATTGAAAATGCCATTCCGCACCCAAAATTGGCGGCATCTGTAAAAAACGAAAAATAACGAATCCCGGAAGAAAGAATATGTGTTCTCGCCTTGCCTTCGATAAATAACCATCTGTTCTCTGCGGCATCGAAGCCGGTATATTTTTGAACTAATGCTTTAGCGATGGCAAGGAGAACAAAAACCGACCAGATCAAAATGATAATTTTAAGGTCCTTATATCGGTTAAAAAGTAGAAACGTTAATATTGGCACTGAAAAAAAATAAAATGATGTTCTTCTTACACCGATTATCCAGGCATCGAATGGACCTTCTGGATTCAATACAGTTAGTATGCAAAAGAAAGCCCATACTGAAACGACAACCGTAAGTCCGTTTCTTAAATTTTCCCATGGCCATCTTGTTTTAAAAGAAGTAAAGTAAATACCTAAAAAAACGAGGGCTACAAGAGCATCGATTAGTACACCCCCCATAAGTCCCGGAACATATCGGGTAACACCCATGATGAAATAGTTCACTGTGAATAGGAGAAGGAAGGACAGGTAAGGAATTTTCAAAAGAAACAAAAGGACAAGGAATCCTATGGGCATAATTGAAAGAAGAATGCTTAACGGCACGCTCACATGCAGGTTCAGATAAACAACCAGAAATAATCCGGTGACTAATCCGACGTATACAACAGCTTGTGTAAGAGATATAACCCAGCGTTCCCTCATAATGTTACCGTTTTATTCTACCGATGTAAGTCCCAACTGACTCAGGCGGTAGACTAATTTTCGGATGTAGGTATAAGGAGGTAAAAGTCCCGTAAAAAACTCAACTTCGTCACGTTTTGTTTTATTTAAAACAAGAAATATCATTGAATTTTGAGCTTCATCTTTAAGATTCTTAAATAAGAACCGATCAGTATTTCTCCATGTTCTTGTTGAACGTACAATTAGCAAATTGATATGAGACTGGTGTAACAAACTTTTTGGAACAGATGATTCCTGCAGGGGCGGATACTCAACCAATGTAACGTGTTCCCCTTTATTTGCAGAGAATTCATCCAAACTCCGTGCAAATACAAACTCGCTGGATGCCGGTGAAAAGTCTGTTTCCCAGGAAAGCATCTTGACTTTTAATCCAATGGTGCTGAAATATGAAGCTAACTGGTTTGCAACAAATGTCTTTCCTTCACCGTTTTCGATACTAAAAAGATTGACAATCAATTGCCTGTCAGGATGGGAGTAGCGTAATAACGAATTGGCAAGTGATTTTGCGGCTATTTCATTCACCTTCTTTGAATATCCCCGGTGTCGCAATTTATTTTTACCAGGAAAAGCCCCGATTACCTTACCTGACGTTATTCGTTCTGTCCTGATTTTATCGCGTAACGTATGATCTAAGATTTCGATTAAAAGGAAATAACCGAAAATAAAAACGAAACTTCCTATCAACGCAATGATGATTTTCATTTTCCTTTTTGTAGGGGCGGAACTGAGCGGATAGGTTGGTGGATTAAGAACCCGTAAAGTGGCTGAATTCATTTGGAGACTTTTTTGACGAAGCCGCGCAGTATTCAGGCTGTGCAGGATTTCCATGTAGGAAGCTTCTGTAAAATTTATTTCCCGTTCTTTTCTTTTTATCGTTGATCCTATCGGAGAATAGTATACATATTCTTCATCAAGTTCAGCGTGCCACCGCTCCATCACTTCCAGTTTTGCTTTTGATTCCTCCAGCCTCAGAATTTCTGCTAACCACTGTTCAACCAGGCCAGCATTCGGGTAACCATCTTTTGAGGTTTTTTGTATATTAATGTCGTCTGAAAACGTTTTGAAATCATCTTCCTTTTTCTGTAAAAGCTTCTTATATGATTCCAGTTCGTTTTTTTCAGAGATGGTTGAATCATTTTGAAAAGTTTCGATTTGTGCAATTTGAGAGGAAAGGTCAGATATTTCCTGTAACTTATTTATAAATAAGCTATTGTTTCGTAATATTTGAACGTTTTGACCAATCCTTTTTTCAAGCTCCTTAACCAGAGCCTGTGAACTGTTGTACTGGAGAAAGATATCCTCCTGCTGTAGTTGAAAATCCCGGCTCAGCGCAGCAAGATGCTTTGTCTGCTCATCATAGTTAATAATCCGTTTTTGTATGTTGTAATTTGTAAGGGAGTCTTCTGATATTTTAAGTCTTGTTCCTGTTTTGCGCAATTCTTCTTCAAAAAAGCGAATAACTTTATCCGTTTCCCCAAATTGCAGGCCTTCGTACTGTTTCATAAATTCTTCATTCAGTAGGAGAAGCGTATTAAAAGTAATACCTGGATCACCCGTGGTATATTTAATCTCCAACATATCACTATTTCCTAATCGTCGTACAATTATCTTACTCAATGCATCGTAGCTGTAGTAGGGAGGTGCCCAATTGAAAAGCCCGTAAAGAAAATTTTTGGTATCCGAATCAGCGTATGAAAATAACCGTTCCAACGTTCTTTCCTCCGAATTTTTGTCGATCAGATCCTGTACCTTTTGGGGAGTAATACTTAATAAATGTCGATAATTTCCAGCCTGAATGTAGTTGTTATCCTCATTAATATTCCCATACATCATATGCTGCGCGAACAGTCGCATAGACACTCTCCGGAGCGTGCTTTTAGCAGTGATAACATTAATCAGGTTATCGATGGTATTATTGACGACGTTTATATTTTGGACTGATCCGTCTGCACCAATGTTAAAACCAGACATTACTCCGGTGTAGATTGTCGTCTTAACTTCGTAAGAACGCGGAAGATTTCTGGTTTTGTAGATCATGAACAGTGTGACTAAAAGGGGGAAAAGGATGAGCCACCACTTGATTCGGTATATAAAACGAAAAAAATAAGAAACAAATTCCATAGGTATATTCCTTATTAGTTTGGTGTGTTGAGAATCTTAGTTTTTGACAAAACTTCCAGTTGAAGAAGTGCTTTGTTTAAAGAGGATCGGGTTTGTTCATAATCAGCATATGCCGACACTTGGAAGCTTTTCTGATTATTCAACTCCTGAGAAGTCATTGTTCCATTAATAAAGTTGTTCTCCGCGATTCGATATTGGGCGTTGGCAAGTATCAATGCTTCAATCTTAATTTTTAGTACCGATAAATACTGTTCTGCATCTGTATACGCTTCAATGATCCTAAGTTTTTGTTCATCATGCCACTTTTCCACTTCAACCTCGGTAGCTTGCATTTCCAGTTTTTGCCTTTTAACGCGGTTGGGTCGATCAAATAAATCATCCATCGGAATAGAAATAGACCCCCCCACGCTATAGAAACTTTGCTGAATATCGGAATATTGATACAGACTCAAATTGTCTTCGGAATAGGATAGAACCCCGGTTTTGCCATACTGATAATTGGCATTGGCTTTAAAATACTTCATCCAACTTCTTTTTTCAGTCCTCAAAAGACTTTCCTGCTCTTCCTTTTTTATACTGAAAAATTCTACGGCGGCACTTTTTTTTGCGTTCTCAAAAAGTGTAACCAAGGGAGGTAGTTGCAAGCTGGCATAATCCTCGGGAACAAGCTTTGAAATCTCGCTTTCCTGAGCTACCAATGCAGGCGGGAAAATCAACGAAAGGTATATGAATATAACACAGCGTCTTTTCATAAGATCAGGATGATATCAGTTACAATGATACACTTTTTTTAGGAAAGTACGGAAAAATTCACGGAAGAATCATTAGCTGGCCTTCACCGCAAAAATTCAAATTAGCCAGATATACAAAAGCCGGGCAGGAGAAAAATAAAATAGGTTTTCTTCTATTTTATTTTTCTCCTGCCCGGCTTAAGAACATATCGTGAATTTAATAAAGCACGGGAGTATAGAGATTTGTTAAATACCAATCCATGTATTGTGTACCTCCGGATTCGGTCCATTTTATGAAATCGGGGTAACCTACACCAAAATCAATTGTTTCAATCATGTGACGGATATCTCCCGATATATTCAAACACCATGGGAGACGCTGGGTTGAGCGGTAATAGACTCCACCATTCGAATTGTCATTGCCTGTTCCGAACAAGCTGATATCTGCTTTTGAGGTCGGATTGAATCCCATTTGGTGAACTTCACGACCCCGGACTTGATTTACAAACAAAAACGGGTCAATCGTATTAAGCAGGTTAGGGTCAACTTCGCTAAGACTCACGTGAACGTCAATAGGCGTAACCTCCTTTGTCGCCCCACCCTGTTTCACGTTAAACATGGTTCCCAATGAGGTGGCAAGATTATCGAAAACGATCACAACGGCTTCATTACTTGATCCTTGCTCCGTTTTATTTGCATTCAGGGTAATTGACGTGCCTGAGTGAATGTATCCGCTTACATCCAGTACTGAAGCATTTGGAATACTAAGTTTGAACCCAAAACCGTTAGCGTATCCCGCTCCTGCAGCAATCACCTTAAAGTGCGCTATGAGGTCAACAACTTTATTATCTGCGTTGATATAATATTCGTATTGATATTTAATAACCAGGTCATTAAAATCATAATCTCCAAGTCCAGGCCATTGATCTTCGAAAAGAAGCGTATTCCATGCATCTTCAGCCGGATAATAAGCAATCAGGGAACGGGCTGGGTCATTGGGAAAATCGTCCTGACTATCTGAGATTCCATCACCGTCTGCATCTTCAACAACTGCGTATCCATCTCCATTACATTCGGATTTTGCAATCGAATAATTGACAAGGATATCGTTCATTTTACCTTGAGAATCAACCAGGTATATATTCCCGTCAAAGCTCTCTTTGTAGCCGTTGAATGTTCCAAAATATTGGGTGAGTGCATGTCCCTCTGCAGGGCCGGTTATGTTATTACTCCAACTGGTAATATTCATTGTTTTTATGTAAGCATCTTTTTCAAGAATAAGAATTGCAGAACTGTTAAAAACGGAGTTCCCGATCACTTTCAGAAATGACCCTTCCTTCATAAGGATCTTCTTGTCACTTTTCATGTTGGCAGATACGATTATCGAACAACTGTTCTCGAGCGTTGCCGTGCTGTTAACATTCAGGCTGCCCGATATCGTGGTCTTTCCATTATTCAGGAAAGTCTTGTCAATCTTAAAATCGCCGCCGACATTTATGACAGCACCAGCTTTATTTTCCAAAGTCGCTGTCGAATTAACATCAAGGTTGCCTGTCGCGTTAATTGATCCGTAGTTAAAAAGGTTCCTGTTTATCTGGAGGTAAGTGATATTAAGCGTGCCGTGATTTTCAAGTACCGCTTCAGTGTTGTTATATATTTGAAGGTTCGGGCCGCCTGTGATTGTGCCAAAATTCTGGACGCTGCCTCCAATGGCTGATAGTGTCAGGGAATTTGAATAATTAATAATGCGGTAACTATTTCCTCCCTCCCTTATTTTATCTCCGTTTACGGTACCGGTAGTACCAATAATTGTCTCAAAAAAAGCTTTATTTTTGAGACTAATCCAGGAAATATTTGCCGTCCCCTCAATAATCAATGATAAGGTGACACTATTATTTATAGTGATTCCGCCCGACCAGTTTTGTCCTGCCGGAATAATGAACTTATTTGCGGAACTTGTCGCATCGATGTTCTTGTTTGTTCCCGTAATACTTGTGTAACCGGAGGTATCGTACGCGTTCACCCGGTTTAAGGAAACTAAAAGTAAAAAGACAATTAATATGGGGTATCCTATGGAACGTTTCATGATTATTCAGTTTAAATTTCGGGAAATATACTATCAATTTAAGGAGAGGTTACCTTGTTGAACAATTTCGTTTCCAAGGTAAATGACCACCCACACCTGAATCATATTCGACGGAACCGTGATCGTTGGAGAGTAGGTATAGTCCTCCGAGTTTACCACTCCTGCGTTGAGCAGATTTCCTCCTTCGGCGGGTGCAGCGTCGTAAATTCTAACAACGTAGCGATAAGATGTCAGTACTTCCGGGTTATCGATTTTAACACGAGCTGTTACTGTTTTCGTGGTTGAAAAAGTAAAATTATCCGGAACCTGGGCGTCCTTAATCGTTGCCGCATTTTCTGCGATTTCCTCAGCTTTGTCTTTTAAGCAGGATGTTGAATAAAGCAATAAAAATAAAATCAAGATTCCTTTCGTTACGTGCCTCATAATTGATTCTAATTTTTTTTCTTCAAAAGTACACTTAAATTCCTTACGTTCATACCAATAAAGGATGGCATTTAGCAAAACTCTGTTTTCATTGAGCAAACGGGGACGCAGCGGGGACAAGTTTTGTTTATCATACATTCTCTTTTTGGAAAACAGCAGGAATTGTACGGAGAATAATCCAGATGTCAATAAAAAAGCAATAGCGGCTCTGGGCGATTTGTGCATATTTATTGTCCAGTTGCTTGCGTTCTTCGGGCGACATTTTTTTGCTTCTTCCCCGCGCTTCAACCTGCCATAGCCCGGTGATCCCCGCAGGGCCCAAAAACCGTTCCGACCAATCGTCGGTAGTCAATAACTCAGCTTCATAAAGGGGTAGGGGGCGGTTTCCGACAACCGACATGTCTCCTTTTAAAACGTTAATGAATTGCGGAATTTCATCCAGACTAAGCCTGCGTATAATTTTACCTACTTTAGTCATCCTCGGATCTCCTCCGAACTTTTTAAAAGTTATGTTTTTCTCCTTCCTTTTGCTTTCGAGGTATGTTGTTTCTGTGATGACGGTTTCGTCACCGATCAAAAAAGGAATTTTATCGTTATCGATCACCATATCGTCTTCTCCGGGCTCTTCGTTTGGCGAAGTTTGTGAGCTCTGTTCGTACTGATTCAGGTAAGACAACTCCTTTATCTTGCTGTCAGCGTTGCTGTACATTGACCTGAATTTATAAAAATTAAAAATTTTATAGCCGGCGCCCACCCTTTTTGATGCATAGAAGATATTCCCTTTCGACTCCACCCGGATGGCCAGTGCTATGATCAGAAGCAGCGGAGCGGAAACGAGCAGACCCGCCAGGGCCATAATGATATCAAAAAGACGTTTAAACAACGGAATCCGGTAGGGCTTGTATTCCGTTTCCTTGTCAGGCTCAGCAGAGGTCCTGAAAAGTTCCCCTATCTCGTTCAATATGTTGATCCGTTTTATCAGACGCTCGGCTTTAACGGGTTTGGTAAAGACATCTGCAACACCAAGTTTCAGCGCCTTTTTAACTTCTTCGGCAGATAAGCGGCTCCCCAGAATTAAAAAAGGAGCCGGATGTTGTGGGCCATACTTTTTCTTAAAAAACCGGAAAAAATTAATGGCATTGCTTCCCTGAATCTCGTTTTCACAAAGCACGGCATCCGGTTTTCCGCCTCTGTCGATCCATTTTTCTGCGTGAACGGGCGACTTAAAAGAGAAGATTTTAACTTCCGGACGGGAAAGTGATTCGGTCAGCTGCTGATCATCTCCAATATAAAGAATCTGCGTCATGAATCAGTTTTTGCCTGCTAAAATAAAGGATTTATATTGAAATAATAACGTCAAACCAGAATTTGTTATGAATCTAAATATCAGCTATTTTTGAGAAACGAGGCTTAATCCGGCTCTATCCTTCAAGTACCCTCTCTATCCGGACCATCAGTTCTTCCGGGTTGAACGGCTTTGAAATATAGTCGACAGCGCCCTGCCTTAGGCATTCGATCCGGTCCTGACTGCTTTCCCGGCTACTGAGTATAATTACGGGAATATTATTGAATGCACCGCTACCTTTAATGATCTGCAAAAATTGTATGCCATCCATTTTGGGCATTTGAATATCCGTGAGAATTAAATCGGGAATGTTCCCCTGTTGCATCCATTCGATCGCTTCCAGTCCGTTGAATCGTGTAACAACCTCATAGCTGGATTTTAAAATCTGTTTCAGCAGTGCCAGCAATTGAATTTTATCATCAACTAACAGAATCGTCTTCATTGCACCGGGAAGTTGTTTTAGCGTCTTTTTAGCGTTATCTAACAAGTCACAAAGATGGTTATTTTTTTTATACAAAATCTTCTCCATGAAGATATTTTAAAAAAAGGGGTTCTTAAGAATCGCTGTGAAAGGTTTATGCAACCGAAATACCCGGATCATTGTTATAACAGGCAAATAAGTAACAGATAATTCCGAAACACCTAACAGAAGAATAAAATGGCACAATTGGTACTCATTCGTCACGGAGAATCGGTATGGAATAAGAAAAATGTTTTTACAGGCTGGGTGGACGTACCCCTTTCTGCAAAAGGTATTGATGAGGCTTTGAAGGCGGGTGACAAATTAGCGGACATTGCCTTCGATGTCGTTTATACTTCGGTACAGGTACGCGCGATTCAAACAGCCATGATTGCCCTGGCCAGAAGTAAAAGTGATAAGACACCGGTGGTTGTGCACAGCGAAGGAAAGATGGCCGAATGGACCGGCATTTACAGTGAGGCAATGAAGAAGAACATGATACCGGTTTACCGCGACTGGCACTTAAACGAACGCTACTATGGGCAGTTACAAGGCAAGAATAAAGCTGAAACGGCCGAAGCATACGGAGAAGAACAGGTACATCAGTGGAGAAGGAGCTATGATATCGCCCCGCCCGAAGGAGAGTGTCTCAAAGATACGGCAGAACGAACCATTCCCTTTTTTGAAGAAAAGATACTCCGCGATCTTAAGGAAGGAAAAAACGTGCTTGTTTCTGCACATGGAAACAGCCTGCGGTCCATTGTTATGTTTATCGAGAAGTTAAGCCGGGAGGAAGTGCTGAAACTGGAAATCCCTACAGGCAGTCCAATTCTCTTCAATTTTGAAAACGAACAGTTGCTCCGGCAGCAATAGCAGGCTATTCTCTTTAATTATTGTAAAAGGATTATCCCGGGGTAATCCTTTTTTTTGTAACGCCGTCATCCGGGCTTTCCTGCTATCGAATTACTTCGTCCTTTGTATTTCGGAGCTAAATGTCTGATTTGTTTAGTTTTTATTAATTCTAAATTACATATTTTCGCTAAAATTGTTATCTCCGGATTGCAGAATATTCGGTTTCCTGTCTACTTTTGCTTACAATAATTAACGATGGAAAACCTGGTTCAAATACATCACACCTTGATCGGAAATCATGAAAATACGATCAGGAGAGAATTGATCAATGAAATAGACTGGTCATGGCGTATGATTTGTATTAAAGGTTTCCGGGGCGTTGGCAAAACAACCTTTCTGATCGATCTGATTCGCGAAAAATACCCTGATGATAAATCCTGCCTTTATGTCAATTTGAATAATTTTTATTTCGCGAAGCGCAAGATATTCAACTTCGCTGATGAATTCTATAAAAAAGGCGGGAAGATATTAATTATGGATCAGATCCATAAGTATCCGGACTGGGCGGCTGAACTGCGGGCCTGTTATGACAGCTTTCCTGAGTTGCAACTGATTTTTTCCGCATCACCCGTTCTTCGCGTGATCGAAGGAAACGAAAAGCTGAAAGGCATCGTGAAGGTTTATCATTTGGAAGGGCTTTCTTTCCGGGAGTTTCTCAATTTTAAAGGGAATTTCCGTTTTAGAAGCTACAGTCTGAATGAGTTAATTGCCGGCCATGCGGCTATCGCCGGTGAAATTACCAGTCAGGTAAAGCCCCTGGCCTATTTCAACGAGTATCTTCAAAAAGGATTTTATCCTTATTTTTTGAACGACCATACGTTTTACAGCGAAGTTCTTTTAAAGAACGTTAATCTGGCCCTGGAAATTGACGTTACTTACCTGAACCAGATCGAACTGAAATACCTGCCAAAACTGAGAAAGTTACTGCAAATTGTATGCAGTCAGGTGCCTTTTTGTCCCAATGTAAGCAAGGTGAGCCAGGATGTGGAGACATCTCGGGCAACGATCATGAATTACCTGAGGTACCTGAAGAATGCGCGGCTGGTAAACCTGCTTTATTTGAACGGAGGGGAAAATGAATTGAAAAAACCGGCGCTGGTATATGCGCACGATACCAATATACTTTATGCCATAGGACCGGAGAACGTAAATAATAAGAATCTCCGCAACACCTTTTTTTATAATCAGGTCGGCTACAGGTATGGGATTAAGCGTTCGGAAATTTCCGATTTTAAGGTGGATGGCAGGTTTGATTTTTCGGTGGGGGGTAAGTACACCTTGCCGGTAAACAAACAGAGTTACGCTGCCGCCGACATGATTGAAGAAGGAAAAGAAAATATTATACCCTTATGGTTATTTGGATTTTTATATTAAAAGTGGAGAACGGAGTCCGTAGTAAGAAGGAGCAATATGATAACCTGACCATATTACATCTTGATAATCTGACTATTTTAAAAAGAAATAAATCTAAAAATTAACTTCAACAGACATGGCAAAAGACAAGAAATTTATCACCTGTGACGGAAATTATGCCGCGGCATATATCAGTTACATGTTTAGTGAGGTTGCCTGTATTTATCCGATTACGCCGTCATCAACGATGGCTGAGTATGTAGATGAATGGGCAGCGAAAGAAAAGACCAATATTTTTGGCCGTCCGGTACGCCTGGCCGAAATGCAGAGCGAAGCAGGTGCGGCGGGTGCCGTGCATGGGTCGCTGCAGTCCGGAGCGCTAACATCGACTTATACTGCATCGCAGGGATTATTGCTGATGATCCCGAATATGTATAAAATTGCCGGGGAGTTGCTGCCTACCGTATTTCACGTCAGTGCACGGGCACTGGCGTCTCATGCATTGTCGATCTTTGGCGACCATTCGGATGTTTATGCCACCCGTCAGACTGGTTTTGCCATGCTTGCTGCCGGTTCCGTACAAGAGGAAATGGATTTGGCAGGCGTTTCACACCTGGCCACCATCAAATCACGGGTCCCGTTCCTTTCTTTTTTCGACGGATTCCGTACTTCACATGAGATCCAGAAAATCGAATGCCTGGATCAGGAAGATTACATTCCGCTGATTGACCAAAAAGCCCTGGCTGGTTTCCGCGCCCGCGCACTCAACCCTGACTCGCCCGTTACGCGTGGAACCGCTCAAAATCCCGATATTTTCTTCCAGGCCCGAGAAGCAAGCAATCCTTTCTACGATGCTGTTCCTGATATCGTGGAAGGCTACATGCAGGAAATAGCAAAGCTGACCGGCCGGGAATATCATCCTTTTGATTATTATGGCGCTCCTGATGCTGAAAACATCATCATTGCCATGGGCTCGGTTACCGAAACCATTAAAGAGACAATTGATCACCTGGCTTCGCAGGGGAAGAAGGTCGGCTTGATGGCCGTTCATCTCTATCGTCCCTTCAGCGCCAAGTACTTTATGAATGTTGTGCCCGCGTCGGTAAAGCGCATTGCGGTATTGGACCGGAGTAAAGAACCGGGAGCAAACGGTGAACCTTTATACCTGGATGTGAAAGATTTGTTCTATGGAAGAGAAAATGCCCCGCTTATTATCGGAGGCCGCTACGGACTTGGTTCCAAAGATACCACTCCTTCACAGATTCTGGCCGTGTACGAAAACCTCGAAAGGAATGAGCCTAAAAACGGGTTTACCCTGGGCATTGTCGATGATGTAACCTTTAAATCGCTACCGCTCAAGGAAGAGATCAAGATCTCTCCCGACAATATTTATGAAGCTAAATTTTATGGATTGGGCTCTGACGGAACAGTAGGCGCTAACAAAAATTCCATTAAAATTATCGGTGAATCGACCGACAAATACTGTCAGGGGTACTTTGAATATGACTCAAAGAAATCGGGCGGTTTTACCTGTTCTCACCTTCGCTTTGGCGACAGTCCCATCCGTTCCACTTATTTCGTAACTACGCCCGATTTTGTAGCCTGTCACGTACCCGCCTATATCAACTTGTACGATGTTTTAAAAGGCTTGAAGAAAGGTGGTTCGTTCCTGTTGAATTCGATCTGGGATGACGAAGAAACCAAAAGAAGGCTGCCGGATCATATGAAGCGGCATCTGGCCAAAAATCAGATCAACTTCTATGTTATTAACGGAACGAAACTGGGTGAAGAGCTTGGACTTGGCACCCGCACGAATACGATTATGCAATCGGCATTCTTCAAAATTACTAATGTAATTCCTTTTGATGTTGCCGTTGACCAGATGAAAAAGGCTATTGTTAAGTCGTACGGCAAGAAAGGGGAGAAAATTGTCAATATGAACTTTGCTGCTGTCGATGCAGGTGGTCAGTATGTCAGGAAGATTGACGTTCCGGTGGAATGGGCAGATCTTAAACTGGAAGATGAACTGGCAGCCGGCGACCGCCCTGAATATATCAGCAAATTTGTAGACGTAATCAATGCTCAGAAGGGTAACGATTTGCCCGTTTCAATTTTCAGCGGTTATGAAGATGGTACATTCCAGGCGGGAACTTCTTCTTTCGAAAAGCGAGGTATTGCCGTAAATGTTCCTGAATGGATCGCCGACAATTGTATTCAGTGTAATCAGTGTGCCTATGTCTGTCCCCACGCTGCCATTCGTCCGTTCCTGCTTAATGAAGAAGAACTGGCCAATGCTCCTGAAGGAACTGAAGCACGCGTTGCTACACCGGTTAAGCAATTTGGAGGCTTGAATTTCAGGATTCAGGTGTCTGTGCTTGATTGCACCGGTTGCGGAAACTGTGCGGATGTGTGTCCTGCCAAAACCAAGGCCCTTGAAATGAAACCGCTGGGAACCCAGGAAAGCCAGATTCAGCGCTGGAACTATATGGACAGGCATGTCACTTACAAGGAGACGATCGTCGAGAAGGAAAAGTCGGTGAAGAATTCCCAGTTTGCTCAACCTTTGTTTGAGTTCTCCGGCGCTTGCGCAGGTTGCGGCGAGACTCCCTACATTAAGCTGATCACGCAGTTATATGGCGAACGTATGATGGTAGCTAATGCCACCGGCTGTTCATCCATCTATGGTGGTTCAGCACCTTCAACTCCGTATTGCAAGAATAAAATCAGTGGTCAGGGTCCCTCGTGGGCAAATTCCCTGTTTGAAGACAATGCTGAATTCGGCTTTGGTATGGCAGAAGGGGTCAGTTTTCAGCGCGACAGGATTGAGAGTGTTATGAAAACTGCCCTTGCAAGCGGTATCAGCGATGCAGAAAGGACAGCCTTTGAGGCGTGGATCGCTGCAAAGAATAATGCAGAGCAAACAAAAGCCGCTTCCGCAAACGTGATCGCGGTCCTTGACGGCAATGAGGCCGGTTATGCCCGCGATATCCTGAGCCTGAAACAGTACCTTGTAAAAAGGTCGGTATGGATCTTTGGAGGTGACGGCTGGGCTTACGACATCGGTTTCGGCGGCCTCGACCATGTTTTAGCATCAGGTGAAGATGTGAATGTGCTGGTCATGGATACTGAAGTTTATTCCAACACGGGCGGACAGGCTTCCAAGGCAACGCCGGTGGGTGCAGTGGCCAAATTTGCCGCTTCAGGAAAGAAGATCAGGAAGAAAGATCTGGGCATGATTGCCATGTCGTATGGATATGTGTATGTTGCTCAGGTTGCCATGGGCGCAAATCAGGCCCAATACCTCAAAGCCCTGCGTGAAGCAGAAGCTTATCCGGGTCCGTCATTGATTATAGCTTATTCCCCATGTATTAACCACGGATTGCGTGCCGGCATGGGCAAATCACAGGAAGAAGAAAAACTTGCTGTTGAAGCCGGGTACTGGTCGCTTTACCGGTATAATCCGCTGTTGGAAAATGAAAATAAAAATCCGTTCGTGATGGATTCAAAAGAACCGGATTGGAGTAAGTTCCAGGATTTCCTTGGCGGTGAAGTACGGTATACGTCGCTGAAAAAGGCTTTCCCGGAGCAGGCCCTTGAACTGTTTAAGGCGGCCGGGGAAAATGCAAAATGGAGATACGCTTCTTATAAGCGGTTGGAAGCAATGAGTTTTGCAACAGAACAATAAAAAAACCACGCTATATAAATCGAAAGCCACCATCGGGAAACTGATGGTGGCTTTCTTATAGTATCAAGACACAAGACATTAAGACTTACAAACACCGGACAGATTCATCTTTATACTTGTGTCTGAATTACCAGACCAGGTCGGATGTGATCAGGCTGTCAGGGTTGAGGTTAGCCGCTTCAATCGACTTGAAATGACGATAGGTACCTACTTTTAGTTCGTAAGTGGCCTGCTCATCGCAGACAATCATGCCCTTCGGGTGTAGCTGCAGGGCGCTGATCGTCCACATGTGGTTAATCCCTTCTTCAACCGCATGCTTCAAGCCGCGTGCCTTGCCGTGACCGTTGACAATTATAACTACTTCTTTCGAGTCAAGAATAGTAGCTACACCTACGGTCAGTGCCAGTTTAGGGACCTGGTTTACGTCATTGTTAAAAAAGCGGGAATTGGCAACGATCGTGTCATAATTCAACTCTTTGTCCCTGGTCCGTGAGGCCAGCGAAGAACCCGGCTCATTGAAGGCGATATGGCCGTCAGGGCCAATGCCACCCAAAAACAGATCAATACCTCCCAAATCCTTCATTTTCTGCTCATAGCCGGCGCATTCGGCTTTTATGTCAAGGGCGTTTCCATTCAGAATGTTAACGTTGGAGGGCTGAATGTCAATATGACTGAACAGGTTTTCCCACATAAATGTATAGTAACTTTGCGGATGGTCTTTTGGAATGCCAACATACTCGTCCATATTAAAGGTCACCACGTTTTTGAAAGAAATGGTTCCCGCCCGGCACAAGGCGATCAGCTCCCTGTACACGCCAAGCGGGGAAGAGCCCGTTGGCAATCCGAGCACAAATGGTTTTCCGGCTGTGGCGTCCGATAACTGAATTTTACGCGCAATATAATTTGCAGTCCACCTGGACATGCTCTCGTAGTTGTCCTGAATAATTAATCTCATAACGTTGGTAGTTTTTGGGCTTCTTTCAATTGTTGAATCACCCGGTTCCCCAGGTTTTTCTTTCTTTCTATGTGATTACAGATTTCCTTTACAAAATCATTGTTTTCGAAACGGCCTCTTACCTGTTCAAAGTCCCGCTGTTTAATCTTTTCGTCGCCGTCAATGCCAAATCCTGTCATAGCATCCATCCGGAATTCTTTTTTTGCATCATCGTAAAGCATGCGGTCTATTTCAATGACGCTTTCCCGCCATTCTCTAACCATTTCGATTAATTCATCAATGGTGAAACTTCCGACTGGTTTGCCCAGGTAGCTTTCGATAAAACTGGCTGTCCAGTTCCATTCATATTCATAATAATGGCTGTGGAGTTGACTGAAAAATTCTTCCACCTGTTCTAGACGCGTAATTTCATTATCTTCGATGGCTGTCAGAAACTTATCAATCTCTGTTTTTGGGGCAATCAATCCGGACAGATCAATCCAGTCGCCCTTGCCGGTCGGGCTCTTCGGGGTCAGACATTCGCTTACTTTCTCGGGAGAAGTAAGCGGACATTGGTTCAGCCGCGTGATCACTGAATTGCCGATAAACTTCATGATGGCCAATCGGTATAGTTGGATTCCGCGTTTAAGGGAAGTGCTTTTTATCTTTGTGTTATTATAAGAAAATACCTCAGTTGTTTCGCCCGATATATGACTGATTTGCTGCAGAATATTAATGGCATTACTCATTTTTTGAATGGTAAACGGGCTGAGCAGGTTAAAATTGATGTGATCCATGATATAGGGGTCGGTTCGCCTGTCGCGGCGCGGCCACTTCATCACATCACGGATGGTTCCGACGCTTTTCAGATTAATGCCGGGTACCAGCCAGCTCTCATCATCGTTTTCGATGAGGTAGGAGAAGGGCATATTGGAGGTATCTGAATTTTTGTAATGACGCCCCATGACCAGCGTGAACGCACCGATCTTGGCCGGCCATAACAGGTAGGAATCGCTTGTTGTTTTTGAGCCCCGTTCCACAATGCCGTGATGAATAGGACCCAGCTTGTACATATGATTACTCTGGTTGGAGCCGCTTCCGGCATTGCAAAATGAGAACATGCCGGCGATCAGTAAAGTAGACTTATGATGGGTAACGGTATAGGGTCCTGCAAAGACAGAACATGCCTCGCCGTGAAAACCCTGGCAATTGGCAAAAAAGAGCGATTGCTGAGCTGAATATTGTGATCCAAGAGAGCATCCCTGGCCGACAAAACAATTCGCTACAATAGCTCCGTCTGAAACCTCCGAACCAGACGAAATGATGAAATCTTTCATGATCACGTCATGCCCGATCCTGACCGGCGCAAACTCACTCCCGTTCAGAGAGCCGTTTTCGAGCAGACTGGCACCATCGATAGTAGTATAGGGACCGATTCTGACGTTTGTAATCCTCCTGCAATTGCAAATCCGCGTATGGTGGCCAATAACCCCCTGGACCGAGCTGATTTTTTTTGTATAGGCTTCAACCATGGCCTCCAGCGACAGTATCGCTTTATCACGGTGTTTGTAAAAGGCCATGATATAGGCGAGATGAGCCGAAAGTTTGTCGTAAATCACCACCTTCCTTCCTCCGGTTTCGTCGAGGACCTGAACCTTCACTCCGTTTCCGAAGGAGCAAAGGCCCTCAACGGCACAGATATCGGTATTGTCGATGATCACATGATCTTCGATCCGGTAGTTGGCGATGTAATTTTTAATGTGATTGATGTAAACATGGTTGCCAACGGAACAGTTGTGCAGGTGTGCATAGTAAATACCGCAATCTTTTTTTACGCCGCCAAAAAGGGTGATTTGTTCGGCCTGTTGCCCCAGATAAATGGTACCGCTGAACCGGGTGAAATGATAGCGGGACGGATCAAAGGGAGTGGCGACAAATATGCTTTCCCAGTTTTCGCTGGTACAATTTCCGTTTTTTAATAATTTGATTTCACCGTCAGTCAACCGACGGTAACCTGTGTGCAAGGAATCGGGTTGATCCATGTTTTTTAATTAAGGCTATTTTACTTCAGATAATTTCGCCTCAAATTTAAAACAAGTTTCTTTCTTTTGGGAATAAATATAAAAACCTTCTGTATTTCCTTCACCAATAATGAAAATTCGTAAGTCGGGATAATTGCGTGAAACCTCCCGGATCGATTTCATGCTGATATTATTTTTTTGCATCCATTGAGAAGTTTTGAACTCGCCAATAACAAGTCTTCTTCCGGTCAGAGAGGCTTTACGAAAAATTTCAAGCGACAAATTGTAATCGATATTTTTGAAATTATCCATGGTTCATATTCGTAAGTCCCGGAAAGATACCTTATTCCGGATTAACGGAAAATAGGTTTTCCGGTTAATTTGTCAAATGGCTGTTATGGGATACCGAACGTGCCGGAAGAGTTATCAAAAAAACGCCGGCATAAAACGCCGGCGCTTTCATCAGTTATTAAAATCTAAACCCTAAGTAAACAAAACGGCTGATTTTGCTCAAGCCGGTTCTCCGGCAGACTCTAAAATCTGAACCCTAACGTAAAGGTCAGGTGGTCGCTCAGATTCTTGAATTTTGCTGTCGGAGATGTATAGGTTGCCGCATTTGTATCCGTATCGGTAATATCGGGCAAATTGTATATATTCAGATAGCTCTTGGAATCGATATGTTTATATGCCAGATCGATAAAGAACCCGTTGGCTTTCCAGCCAATTCCTCCGGAATAGGTAAAGGTGTCGGCATCTCCGTTCGGTTGGGTCACGCCAAAAGAGGTTTCTTTATATGGGCTCGGAAAATACTCAAATCCTCCACGAAGGCTGAAATACTCGCTCAGGCGTAATTCTCCTCCTATATGCAAATTTCCTGCCGACTGCAGGGCCTCCTTGATCTCGTCGTTTTCCCCGTTAAACTCGTAGCCATCGGCCCCATCGCTCAGCTTGATCTTCGAATAATCCACCCATTCGTAATCGATACTGACCAATCCCACTTTACCGATCACATAGGCAGCACTGAAAATAGCTTTCATCGGCGTTTGCAGTTCATAGTCGTAGTCGCCATAGGGAGAAAATGCCTCATAATTCGTAACAGTTCCGGTGCTTTCATCCAGTGTAATAGCCGAATACATATCATTATAAAAACTGTCGTGCAGGTCATAGAATGTTGGCGTATGCAAGGCAACTCCTAAACGCAGAGGGTCGATCGGCTTAACGATTATGCCTATTTTGGCATTGTAGCCGGTACCTGTTGTTTTCAGATAAGTATCGAATGTATAATCATTAAAATGCTGAATGCTGTTATCGGCGTCATACTCAAACAGGCTGGTCCTTTCTTTGAAATAGACATTCTGTATCCCCAGGGTAGCACCCAGGTACACCCGGTGATTGAAATTGGCTGCCACGGAGAACACATATTCATCAACGCTTCCTTTTTGTGAAAGCGATTTTCGTTGACTGTGTTCATAGTTTTGGAAATTCGATGGGTTCGCTGTAGCCAGCATATCGTGTTCGTATAAGCCATCGTTGTTGTCGTCATAAATCAGGTTTGTCCCCAATTCAGTGACGGCAAGCTGTTCGTAGTACTCGTCAAGATCTTCGGGAGCCAGGTCGTCGGAGTTTACTATAAATAAATCCAGCATAGACGAAGTGGCGTTGTCTCCGTAGACCAACTTTTTCATATTAAAATCGCTCATCCGGTTATACCCGATCCCAAGGTTGACGCTGATCAGCGGGCTGCCATTATTCTGCATGGAATTGAAGGTAGCCACATACCCGATGTTTGGCACACTGAGATGAAAATTGGATTCGTTGGTAGTCCGTCCCAGATAAATCCCGTCTACGTTGTTTTCTCCCATCCGGGTAGTCAATATAAATTCACCGCTGCGATAAAGTCCGATACCTGCCGGGTTGATGCTGGCCGAGGTAAAGTCGCCGCCCAACGATCCGAATGCATTTCCCATAGCCGTGGCCCTGGCCGTACCGTTAAGCCGGTAATCGGACAAACGCAGGGCATCCGTCAATCCCTGGCTCCATGCTGCTGAACAGATCAGGAGCAGGATGGCTGTATATTGAATCTTCTTCATAAGATATTTTTTTACTTTATGCAAATTCCTTTTTTACCTGCGCCCGCTGCCACCACCACTGCTCCTTGAAGAACCACCTCCGGAGCCGCTTGAAACACCCGAAGACCGGGAAGGATTGCTGCTTGGTGTGTAGCTGCTTCCCGACGAACGGGCAGGACTGCTGCTCCTTGTCGGAGCCGTATAGGTTTGCGTTGGCGTGCTGCGTGTACTCGAACCCCTGTTGTAAGAAGTGCCCGAACGGTATGTACTTCTGGTTTTGGGCTCTGTGGTGGTCGTAGCCGGAGCCGTATAGGTTCTTGTGTTTGAGCTGTTGTTATAGCTGGAACGTGTCACTGTCCGGGGCTTGCTGTAACTCGGCGTATAGCTTCTGCTCTGGGTTGAGCTTCTCTGATAACTGGCACCCGGAACGGAAGTTCTTACAGTGGTGCCTGACTGAACGGCAGGTGCAGTTTGCCGGGTGCCCGAGACGCTTGTGCGTCCCGAAGGACTAACGGCTGCATCTCTTCCGGAAGTGCTGATGGTTGTACCTGAAGCCGGCGTTGCCCTCCTCCGTTCCATGATCGTGGAGGAAGATGACCGGCTGACAGACGATCTGCTTACCGTACCTGAACCCGTACCGGATACGGAAGAACTCCTTCTTCCGGAAACTGTTGTTCCTGATGGGCGGTTCAGGCTCGAAGCGCTGCTCCGGCCTCCGTAACTGCTGTTTCTGTTCACGCTTGAATAGGATGACCGACGGTGCCCGTAGCGGTAATTATCGTTATCATAATAGTAGCCGCCTCCATGATGATGATGTGGATATCCCGAATAATACCCCCAGTAGGAGTAGGGACTATGCCAGTAACTGTAAGGAGAATACCAGCTCCAGCCTATGCCAAACGAGCCGTACCCGTACCAGAAGGAACTACCGGGCCAGTAATAATCATAGTACCCCCACGAGTAGTAGGGCGAATAAAACGGATCGTAATACCAGGTGTCCCAATAGAACGGATCGTAGAACGGATAACGGTGAAACCGGTTAATGCGGTAAGCAAAACCGATCTCGTCGCCTTCGTAATAGTTGTTGATGATCGTATTACCACCATTTTCATTTTCAAGATAGGTTGTATCGGACCCCACCAATTCCATGTCATCCATGTTATACACGTAGGCGTCAGCGTTCGGACGGTCGGTTGTGAAAACATGGTTTTCCCGGTTGTCGGTATCCCTTATAACCAGAGGCGTTGAATCGGCATCCCGCCCTGAACTGCCTGACGACTGTTCTGCAACGACTGGTGGCGGAACATCTCCCGGAGAGAAATAGATATCATCATATCTATCGGTAACGTATGACCCGGTGGTACAAGCGCCCAGGAGAAGCGTGGTTGCTATTGCCGGGAAGAATGTAGCCTTGAATTTCATGTTGTTATTTTTTAAAATTAATTTCCGAATTTTTAGTATCAGTGATCGTTTCATAGATCATTCTCCGGTGAAAAATATTTACCGGAAGGATCAGGTTCTTATCTGTAAAGTTTAAGTTTTTTGGCTCGGTTCATAATCAAATCTCCCTTATCTTTTAAAAATAAATTTATTTACTTTGCAGCGATCTTAACTTTTTACAAATCTATACTTAAAAAGCAAATACCATACCAAATAAAAAGAGATGGCGAAAGAATTAACACTAAGAAGCGAAAATTATTCTCAATGGTATAACGATCTGGTTATGAAGGCCGATCTTGCCGAGAATTCTGTTGTGCGCGGCTGCATGGTCATTAAGCCTTATGGATATGCCATATGGGAGAAAATGCAGGCTGAACTGGACCGCATGTTTAAAGAAACCGGCCATGTCAACGCCTATTTTCCCCTGTTCATTCCCAAATCCTTTTTCAGCAAGGAGGCGGCTCACGTTGAAGGATTCGCTAAGGAGTGCGCCGTTGTCACCCATTATCGCTTAAAAAACAGCCCTGACGGAAAAGGCGTTATTGTTGATCCCGATGCCAAACTTGAAGAAGAACTCATTGTCCGGCCAACTTCGGAGACCATCATCTGGAATACCTACAAGAACTGGATCCAGTCGTACCGCGACCTGCCGATCCTATGCAATCAGTGGGCCAATGTGGTTCGCTGGGAAATGCGGACCCGTTTGTTTCTGAGGACTTCTGAATTCCTGTGGCAGGAAGGGCATACCGCCCATGCCACCCGCCAGGAAGCCATTGAGGAAACGGAAAGAATGATTAATGTGTATGCCGAATTTGCTGAAAAATTTATGGCCATGCCGGTTATAAAAGGGGCCAAGTCGGAGAACGAACGTTTTGCAGGGGCTTTGGATACCTTTACCATTGAAGCGCTTATGCAGGATGGAAAAGCACTGCAGTCGGGGACTTCGCATTTTCTGGGACAGAATTTTGCCAAAGCTTTTGATGTCAGGTTTACCAATCGGGAAGGTGTCGAAGACTATGTCTGGGCAACCAGTTGGGGTGTGTCAACGCGTTTGGTAGGTGCCCTGATCATGGCCCATTCGGACGACAATGGTCTGGTACTGCCGCCTAAGCTGGCTCCTTTCCAGGTGGTTATTGTTCCCATTTATAAGAACATGGAGCAGCTTGGCTTAATCTCTGAAAAGGTCAATGAAATCATACAACAATTGAAAGCGAAGGGTATCTCGGTTAAATACGACAGTCTCGATACCAAAAAACCGGGGTGGAAATTTGCCGAGTATGAATTAAAGGGAGTTCCTGTAAGACTGGCCATCGGGCCCCGGGATCTTGAAAACGGGACTGTTGAAGTGGCCCGTCGCGATACCCTGACCAAGGAGGTGGCCTCGCTCGAAAATATCGATCAGTATGTACTCAACCTGCTGGAAGACATCCAACGTAATATTTATCAAAAAGCACTGGATTTCAGGACGCAAAACACCACACGGGTAGATACCTGGGAAGATTTTAAAACGGTACTTTCAACTAAGGGAGGCTTTATTCTGGCACATTGGGATGGGACGAGCGAGACCGAGCAGAAAATCAAGGATGAAACCAAAGCAACTATTCGGTGCATTCCTTTTGATGGTGAAAAGGAAGAAGGACACTGTGTTTTTTCAGGAAAACCTTCGTCCAGGCGCGTTCTGTTTGCCCTGGCTTATTAGTGAAGTCCAGGAAGTTTTGTGCCGGGAGCAGCCCGATTATATCATTTAAATACCCGAAAAAAAGCAGTCTGTTTTGACTGCTTTTCTTATTTTTATAAAAAAAAACCGATGAACGACATGAATCAAACTACCCGTCTGGAGTCAATTACAGAAAAATCGAATGTGAAACAAATTGTAGGTCAGCATACACTTAATGCATTTAATTTGCTGAAAGAAGCCTTAAAGGAACTCGGCAGGGAATATACGACAGCGCTCACTGGTGCCGTGGATAGCAATATTTTACCGGTGTTTCGGGAGAAAGGGCCTTTCGAAGCTGAATTTAGTATTGCATCCGACCTGCTTGTGTTTAGCATGCACACCAATGTGTTTCTGTTTGACCGCGGGCATCCGGTCTGGAAAATCGATTATATTAAGAATAACCGCTTAAACGCTTACTGCGGCATCATCTATATTTATAATTTTCTTGCCGATTCCTTTAAATTCAATCGGAGCCAGGACCTTGGTTATCTGATCGCACGGATTTTTGTGAACCGCGAAAACCACTTCTTCGTTGAAGGTAAACGGCAGTCGGGAGAACTTGTAAAAGATTTTGAAAAAGATTTCGTTTCAAAGGAAAATATGAAACAAATTTTAGATACGGCGATTCGTTATGCCATCGAATTTGACTTGCTGGTGCCGCCTTATGACCAGGTAAAAATTGCCTCGGTTGATCAGATGATGGAGGAGATTGTTCATGCAAAAATGGCCACAGGCAAGCGGCTGGGATTCAAGTTTAACTCGGATGATGTTTAGTCGTAAGTAGTTAGTCATAAGACAAAAAATAGGGATATGGATAAAGTAACGGAGCGCTTTATGGGCTACGCCAGGGTTTATACAACGTCTGATCCGAAAAGCAAGACGTTTCCAAGCACTTTCCGGCAGCATGTGTTTGCCGATAAACTGGTGGAGGAGCTAATACAAATCGGGCTGGCTGATGTTGAAAAGGACAAATATGGCTATGTTATGGCCAGCTTGCCTGCAAACACTGACACCACCGCGCCTGTGGTCGGGTTTATTGCCCATATGGATACCAGCCCGGATTTTCCGGGTGAAAACGTAAAGCCGAGGATCGTAACATATGAAGGTGGGGATATTGTTTTGAATGACAAGATCAGCTTGTCACCGGCTCAGTTTCCTGAGATGGAGAGCTACCGTGGACAGGAAATTATCGTCACCGATGGAAATACACTCCTGGGTGCGGATGATAAAGCCGGCATCGCTGAGATTATAACGGCGATGGAGTATTTACTTGCCCATCCTGAGATCAGGCACGGAAAAGTTCGGATCTGTTTCACGCCTGATGAGGAAGTTGGTAAAGGACCAAGTAATTTCGATATCCGGGCATTTGGTGCTGAATTTGCCTATACAATAGATGGCGGCGAGATTGGAGAACTGGAGTATGAAAACTTCAATGCGGCGATGGCTACCGTGACCATCCAGGGCAGAAGTGTGCATCCGGGCGCTGCAAAGAATAAAATGATCAATGCCATTCACGTCGCCCATAAACTCAACGGCATGCTTCCGCCTGAACAGCGGCCTGAGCACACCGAAAAACGGGAGGGTTTTTTTCATTGTATCGCCTTTGAGGGGCGCGTTGAAAAAGCCGAAGTTAGTTTTTTGATCCGCGACCACAGCCGGAAATTATTCGACGCCCGCAAGGCGATGCTTACCCAGGCTTGCCTGTATCTGAACGATGAATTCGGCGAAGGTACCGTACAGCTTGATCTGGAAGACCAGTACTATAATATGCGCGAAAAAATTGAACCGGTGCGTTTTATCGTTGATTTGGCTGAAGAAGCTATGCGGGAAGCGGGAATAAAGCCTAAAATAAGGGCTATCCGGGGAGGGACTGATGGCGCAGGACTGTCATTTAAAGGCTTACCCTGCCCGAATATTTTCGCCGGCGGACATAATTTCCATGGCCCCTATGAATATATCCCGGTAAATTCGATGAAAAAAGCCGTGGAGGTCATCGTTCGCATAATTGAAAAAATTGCCGTCAGATCATGATCAGTGCTATTCAATCATATATCCGGACAGAAAATTTGGTCCTTCCCGGCGACAGGATCATCCTGGCTGTGAGCGGGGGTGTGGATTCGATGGTTATGCTTGACCTGTTTCAGCAAATTGGGCAGGAGTTTGTTGTGGCTCATTGCAACTTTCGCTTGCGCGGGGCTGAATCGGACACTGAAGAGACCTTTCTCCGTGACTGGTGCGGAGAAAGAGACATTGAGCTTTACGTTAAACACTTTGACACCCGTGAATATGCCAACCTTACCGGGGTTTCGGTTGAAATGGCTGCCCGGAAGCTGCGTTACGACTGGTTTTTTGAATTGATGGATGAACTGTCATTTCAGTACGTGGCGACAGCCCACCATCAGGATGATCTGGTAGAAACGATGCTCGTCAATCTCACCCGTGGAACCGGCATCCGCGGACTTGCCGGGATTATGCCCAAAAACGGGAGAATCATTCGTCCGCTGCTTTTTATGAACCGGCCACAAATCCTGGCATATGCAGCCGATCATCATATCAGCTATAAGAACGACTCGAGCAACGATGAATTGCTTTATCAGCGGAACATGATCCGACACCGGATTATTCCCCTGTTTGAAGCGCTCAATCCGGCATTTAGGAAAAATGCCGTACGGACTGCCGCCATATTGCGGGATACAGAACGTGTCTATCGGCAAAAGCTGGATGAAATCAGGCGAACAGTTACAGAGGAATCCGGAAACAACATCCTGTTACCGATCGTAAAACTGAAATCGTTGGAACCATTAAGTTCGGTTTTGTTCGAACTGTTTTATCCGTATGGATTTAATGCGCCGCAAATTCAGGAAATAGCGGCATCTTTCAATTCGGAGGCAGGTAAAACCTTTTTTTCGCAAACCCACCGGATTGTAAAAGACCGTGATAACCTGATCATCACGCCGAAAGAAACTGACGATCTGCAATTGGCCTATATCGATGAGAATTTTACCGAAGTTTCTGTCCCAGTTTCGCTGCAGTTCGACGTGATCAACCGGGATTCCGGATTCCGGTTTTCCCGGAGCCCGTTGGTGGCTGACCTGGATTATGACCTGCTTCAGTTTCCCCTGCTGCTGAAGAAATGGGAAGCAGGAGAATATTTTCAGCCTCTGGGAATGACAGGTTTTAAAAAAATAAGTGATTTTTTTATTGATGAAAAATTATCGATTCCTGAGAAAGAATCGGTGTGGATTCTTTACAGCGGCAGAAAAGTGGTGTGGATAACCGGCCACCGTATCGACGACCGCTTTAAAATAACATTGAAAACCAAAAAGGTG
>JBCFBK010000033.1:0-64175 GCA_038562555.1 Prolixibacteraceae bacterium
TGTCAATCGGTTGAAGAACATCAAACGACAAATGTATGGCCGAGCTGGTTTTGAGTTGCTAAGACGAAAAGTAATTCTTTCCAACACCGGATAAATCTTCACCAAAAGTGATGAAGAACCAGTTCCTTCGATGAATAGGAGGCGATTCCGGTCGATTTGTCATAACTGCCGTTTTGAAACCGGATGATTCCGTTTTCTTCCTTCAACAGCTTAAAGTCCCGGAGATGCAAAGCCGGCCCGAGCTCTGAAGCTCCCATGCCGGGCGCGAGTTTCTTTTGAAGCTGTGTTTCACGCTTCAGGAGATCGGTGTCGCGGTAGATCAGGATAATCCCGCTCAGGGCGTAAATAAGAACGAGTCCGGCAATAAAATACCCGATATCGCGGTGCAGCAAGCGCATGTAACGGTTCAGTGTATGTGTTTTCATTAGCTATGTATCAGGAATGTTTACATCTTTATGTGACAGTCAGACTTTTCTTTTGCTGTTTAGTTTAAAGGCGAACCGCCTAGTCAACAAGCAGCGTCTTTGATTTTGGATATTTCACGGCATATTCCAACACGAATTCCTTTTTTTCGGCGGGAGCCAGGGTGAATTCCCATTTCATTTCACCTGTTTCCGGATGATGCACCGCTCCCGTGTGCTGCCGTACCGAAACTTCGATTTCTTCGGCGGTGGAGACCGGAACCTGATCGAGAATCACCATGTTGATTTTCTGTGATTTATTATTTTTTACCGTGGTCGTCCATCCGCGGATCACCTCTTTTTTGCTTCCCATAAACTGCTTGGACGAGAATTCGCCGGCCTTTTCGCGTTTCACGCTGACGTTTTTGTCCCTTCCCAGCGAAATTTCAAGGGTGTCGGAGGCAACCAGGGGATCCAGAACCGTTTTGCCGACAAAGGTCCCTTCAAAGAATACACTGGCTTCTCCTTCCAACAGGTTATACTGCTCGAAACCGGGGATCCGGGCAATGAGGAAAGCATCCTTGTCCATTTTCGGAACGCAGTAATACTGAAAGATCGCGGGCAGTTCGATCGCGACGACCTCTACTGCATAGCTTTTATTGTCGGGTTTGATTGTGTAGGGCGTTTTAATATCAAAGCTGATGGCGGTCTGATTTTCCTGCCGAACGACGGGCACCGGCGAACTGGCTGTACCTCTGATCCTGATAGGGGGTGTATCTTCCTTTTCGGTATCGGCCATCTCCAGGACGAGGTTTTCCCGCTGCATCTTGTAAATCGGCGCTGGTTCCGGATACCGCAGGTAATAGGTTTCCAGCTTTGGCGCCACGCCCGAAACGTTGGGATTGGACGAAGACAAACGCAGTTTTACATTGTTCCACTCTTCCTTTGTATCCTGCCTGACATTGGCTTTATAAATCAGTTCAACAGGCTCTGAAACGGTGTTCGCCCGGATGTCGTACGACGGCGACCAGCCGCAGTTGCCAGCCACGTAGGTCAGTTCAAACAACGCTGACTGATTTTTTTTAGCGTCAACCGTAACCAGGATTTCTCCCGAGGGAAACTCTTTTTTCAACGACAGGGAATTAAGCTGGTTCTCCAGATCCGTTTTCTCCTTCTGCAAGGTAATCAGGCTTTGTGCCCGTTCAATTTCCTTCAGTTTCAGTGCCCTGAGCCTGTTCCTGTAAAAATCGGCTGCTTCCTGCAGGCTGGCCACGCTGACGGCCTGATTTTTACCGCCAATCTCGCTGTTTTTCTCCAGAAATGCCATCTCCTGTATCAGAATATCCTTGTAGGCGCTTTCAGTTTGTATCGTAGCATCGAGCTCTTTCAGCCGTGTTTTCAGACGCTTCAGTTCGTCCGAATCTTCCGCTTTGTCCAGGTAGTTTTGCAGGTGTAAGACCGACAGGACCGTGAGTTCTCCGGCGGCTTTTACCTGAATGCTTTTGGGGTCGATAAACGGGGAAAGGTTGGCAAATTTAAGGATCGACTTTCCGGGGGTCAGCTCAACTGATTTCGTCCGGGTTATCTGTGCTCCTTCCATAAAAACGGTTACTTCGGCGGCTTCTGTTTTGATTTCCTTTTCCAATGGTTTCTGCGAAAAAGCGATGCCCGACAGCAGACATAAAAAGGCGGTCAATAATTTTTTCATAGCAGCGCAGTTGTTTTTTTATTTTTAATACGGGAAAAACGCGTCATAAAATCACCTGATTTCAATCGGACGAATCGGTAAACAATTCGATCGCCTCTTTAAGATGATGGAACTCCCGGATCAGCGGTTTCCTTTTTGCCAGTTCGAAATCGGCAAAGTCAAATCCCGGGGCGACGGTACAACTCACAAGCGAAAAACCTGAACCATCTTTCACACGGGCAGCAAACCAGGTGTTTGCAGGAACGACGGCCTGCGGGATTTCTCCGTTCTCCAGCTGATTGCCGAGAATCGTTACGACCAGTTGTCCCCCTTCAATCTGAACGAGCTCCAGCGGCTCTCCCAGGTGGAAATGCCAGATTTCGTCCGACTGGATCCGGTGAAAGTGAGATTTATCGTCATTTTCGAGCAGGTAATAAATGGCTGTACAGACATTTCTGATCCTGCCATGGTTTTTAACCTGAGTACGTGACCGGTAAGTTTCCCGGTAATACCCTCCTTCAGGGTGGGCCTGCAATTGCAGTTGCCGGATGACGTCGCTGGTGTTCATGATTTCTGGTTTATCCCTGTAATAATCAGGTGCATTTTTAATCCCGGATTAAACCTGATATCCGGCAGTCTTTGCACCGTGAGTCTGGTCGTTGATCAAAGTTAACTAACTTTTTAACATTGCGGTGCGCATCCCGCGACTAAATTATTGAAGGCCGGTGAATAGCTGGTTCGCCGGATTCAGTACCTGCGATTTCGCGAGAAAACGTTTGTCAGGGTAGTAAATAAACAAGCAACTGCCGTCGCGAATGGTATTGATCAGTTTTTTAGAAATGTCTGGCGGGAGCGAAGGACAGCCAAAGCTGCGGCCCAGCCGGCCGTACTTTTTTATAAATTCGTTGCTGACGTAGTTCGCGCCATGCATCACAATGGCCCGGTTGCGGGCATTATCGTTGAAGTCCTTGTCCATTCCTTCCAGGATCAGGGAGAGCCCATGTTTGCCCTGGTAGGTATTTCCGGTGAGATAAAAGCCCAGCGAGCTCATGTAGGTGCTTTCGGTGTTGGAAAAGTTCCGGGCATAAACTCCGCCGGAGTTTTTACCATGCGCTACCAGATCGTTATAAAGTATTTTCCTGTTTTGAAGATCGATCACCCAAAGGCGCTTTTCGTTTGAAGGCAGACTAAAATCGATAATGGTTAGGATATCTTTTTTTATGGCGCCGGGAACAGACTTCAGGTTATTGAATCCTTTTAAGGCAACAGCAAGCACTTCTGCAGCGGGCAAAGTTTTCCCCCGATTGGCCGAAAGCTGCCGGTACAGCGCTTGCGTACCGGTATACATCGGAGTATTTAAAGGTTCTGAATGCCGGACTGAACCCTTCAGTTCAACAAGGCTAACTTCCGCAATCCAGCAAAAGATTAAAATAAAAACGGTTAAAAAGACTTTTTTCATCATACACACATCGCTCACTGTTTCTTTTCCCGGAGCAAAGGTAATGATAATTTATCAAAACCATAAATATCGTTTCTGAATTGGACCTGTCCCTTTGGATCGACCCAGGCCGTCTGATAGATCATATGCACCGGTATTTTTTCCCGGAGAGTGACACTTCGTTTCTTATTTTCAGCAAGCATTTTTCGGATACTGTCGGACGAAAGTTGCCCCTTTAGCAGGATTTCGGCAAGCTCAACCGGTTTCTCCAGCCGGATGCAACCGTGGCTGAAGTTCCGCTGGTACTGCTCAAAAAGGTGGTCGGCCGGAGTATCGTGCAGATAAATGTTATACTGATTTTGCATCATAAATTCAAGCTTGCCGAGCGGATTGTTTTTGCCTGGCGGCAGAACAATGCTGAACGGGAAATCTTCGGCGGTGATTTCTGACCAGTCTACCTCTTCCGGGTCGATCGTATCCTTGCTGTTATAAGCGCCTTTCAGTAAGGCATAATTATTTTTAGTGAGGTATTCCGTGTCTTCCTTAATTTTCGGAAGCATTTCCCTGGTCGCGATACTGGCCGGTACGTTCCATGCCGGATGGAAAATGACAGAACGCAGGGAATCATTCAGGATGGGGGTATAGGCTTCGTTTTTACCGACAACAACGGCCATGGTAAGTGCCGGTTCCCCCTTTTCATAATAGTGAAATGAGAAAGCGGGGATATTGATGATGATAAATTTTTCATCCAGTTTTTCCGGCAGCCACCTGATCCGGTCGAGGTTAATCCTGATCTGGTTTATACGTTCTTCCAGGGGTCTGTTTATTTCAGTTAGCGTATTTCCGCTAACCAACCCATCGTCCTTCAACCCATGCCGGCGCTGGAAATTTTTCACTGCCCTGCCGAGTTGCCTGTCAAACTTCGGAGCCTTGATATAGGCCGAATCTGCTTGCTGAAGGTCACCCGTCGCCAGCAGGATTTTTTTAAGTTTAACAACGTCTTTTCCCGAGTCTTCTTCCTTTAAGGCCGGAATGGATCCGGCCGGGCTCAATCCGTTCTGAGACGTTGCCGAAGTAAACCGGCTCAGCGCATCTTTCAGCAGACGATACTGCTTGTAGCCCGGCTTCAACCGTTCGAGCGACCGGGCTATTTTTTTTTCTTCCAGGGCTTCCCGTAAATGTTCGCTTAGTTTCAGGTTTTTCGGATAAGTTTCCCAGATCAGATCGAGCTTTTCCGGGTTTATCCTTCCTGTGAGCAGGTCTGACGCGTAATCCAGGTACGCTTTAGTCAGGATCAGATCCAGACGAGCGAGTTGCCGGGGGAGCGAATCATTTCCTTCCTTTGCTTTTTTTAATGCTGAAACGGCGGCCTCTGCCTCAGCCGCCTTGTAAAGTTCTGCAGATAATCCCTCTTTACACGACAACCGCAATTCATTCAAAAGTTCCTTCGCGTTTCTGGTGACCGCTTTATTCGCAATCCAGGCGAGCCTGTAATGCCGAAGGCTGTAAAACGTACTGAGTTCTTTCGGCCATTTTACCGAGTCGGAAAAATCGGCATAATCACTGACCTTGATATCGTCGTATTCGCCCGAAAAACCGAAGAATTCTTTCAATGACTTGGTTCCTTCACCATCCCGTCCATGTTTTTTGGTGTCGCAGCTTTGGAAAAATAGAAAACCGGCCAACAAGCCGGGAATAAACAAATACCTCATCAATACCTCCCTGAATTATATTTATCCCGGAAGGAATGCAAGCACTATGCCAAAGCGGGTTGATGTGAAAGCCACGAACGGAAGGCACCAGGTCAGTGGTCGTCGACTCTTTTCCCGCAATGCGGGCAAAAATGGCCCTTTTTCCGGCTGTTGACCTTATTGATAAATCCGGCGCTGATCAGACCGGTTGGCAAAGCCACCAACCCGATCCCCAGTACCGCAATAAACCCGCTCATCAGGTACTCAAACGAGAACACAATCAGGCAAAAGTTTTCGAAGTGTGAAAGAAAAGTCCCGTATCTGGCATTAATATCCGCAACCGATTCCCCGATTATTGCAAATACGCTTAATAAAATGAGTGCGGTGATAATGTAATCGAAGACGAGATAGCGTTTTTTCCCATGCGAACCTTTTTCGACCAGATTGTAAATCCATTCTTTGTGTTGAAGTTGAGCCGTTGTCATAAATTCAAGGAGTTGATTTAAGGCATTTGTTCTGAATGCGAAAGAAAGCCGCGTTAAGAAATTGTAACGAGTCAGGCAAGGAGCGCCTGTTTGGGAACCGTTACGGCTAATTTTTCGTTTTCGCGGGATTTAATTACTACCTTTGTGTCCTTAATTATCCTCCCGTCCGATTGCTCTTGCATTTTCAGACAGGGGCAAAAAGCTTGAATAACGCATGAAATGAGCATGATTAGAGAGACACCAAAGTGGTAATATAGAAATCAAGCGAATTCCGTGTGACCATAAAAAACAAATTATTTACTGATGAAACGAACATGTTGCGCGACTACGCAAACACCAAAGAAAATAATTTTAAGTACCATGTGAGTTCCATCAGACAATTAAAAACAAATTATTTACTGATGAAATTTGAAGAACTGAACATTATAGCGCCGATTTTAAGGGCGCTTAAAGAAGAGGCATACACTGAACCCACACCCATACAGGCAAAAGCCATTCCGCTTATCCTTAACCGGCATGATGTGTTGGGGAGTGCCCAGACCGGGACCGGTAAAACGGCAGCATTCGCGATTCCGATCCTGCAACATCTCTTTCTGGACCGCCGGCAAACTAACCATTCGCGGAAAATTAAAACGCTTATTGTCACGCCAACCCGTGAACTGGCCATTCAAATTGGCGAAAGTCTTGACGTTTACGGCAAATACACCGATATAAAAAATACGGTCATCTTTGGCGGTGTTAAGCAGGGTGCCCAGACAAATATTCTTCGCAGCGGGGTTGATATCCTGGTTGCTACACCCGGGAGATTACTGGATTTAATGGATCAGGGTTATGTTACGCTCGATCATATCGAGTATTTTGTACTCGATGAAGCAGACCGGATGCTTGACATGGGTTTTATCAATGAAATCAGGAAGATCATTGCCAAACTGCCGTCGCAGCGCCAGTCGCTGTTCTTTTCGGCAACCATGCCTGCCAATATTGTTGAACTGTCGTCGAAGATCCTGAAAAACCCGAAAAAGGTTGATGTAAGTCCAATTTCGTCTACCGCCGATACCATTCAGCAATATTTATATTTCACCAACCGGAACGATAAGAAAGATCTGATCCTTCATATTCTGAAAGATCAGGCGATAGATCCGGTGCTGCTGTTTGCGAAAACCAAGTTTGGCGCCGACAAAATCGTCAGACATTTAAAAAAGCAAAATATTAAATCGGAAGCCATTCATGGCGACAAGGCGCAGAACCAGCGTCAAAAGGCGCTGGAGAAATTCAAGAACCGGGAGATCCGGGTTCTGGTGGCTACCGATATCGCCGCACGGGGTATCGATATTGACAAACTCAAATATGTAATCAATTATGACATTCCTAATGTCGCCGAAACTTACGTTCACCGTATTGGAAGGTCGGGACGCGCGGGCGACGAGGGGATTGCCATATCGATGTGCGAGCCCGAAGAAAACGCGTACGTCAAAGACATTGAGCGGTTGATTAACCAGCGGATCAACCGCGTTGAGAATAATCCTTTTCCGCAAACGGAAAAGCCGATGACTGAGAAGGAAAAAAAGGAATTTGAGAAAGAAAAGCAGCGCAGGAAGCAGGAATTTTTTGCATCGCGGAAGAAAGATCAGAACCGTTCTTCCGGTTACTCCAGACGATTTGCTTAGGGTCTGAAAAAACATCTGTCAGGCCGGGTAAAACCCGGAAAAAAAGACGGACGAACGAAATACCTGTTTCATTCGCCATTCAAAAACAGGCGGGATCAGATTCCCGCCATGATTTTTTTTATCCGTTCCCACGATTGATCCCGGGCATTCTTGTTTTCCGGTGAGGCTTCGGGGCTGTCGCCCGCCCGCGTGCAGGCATTGGCAAAACGGGGATTGGTTCTCCTGCCGTTTGTTCAACTATTCAGTGCAATCAGACAATATCATTTTTACCGGTAACGTTAGCGTTCATGAAGATGGAACTAACAAATTGCGGATTCCTTTGTTTCTATCAGTTACCGAAATCCTTCATAACCGCAGTTCCGTCAGCAAAGAGATAAACTTAAATCAAATACGGATGAAAAGAAATTATGCATTCATGATCATTACCGCATTGGTCTTGCTAGTAAGTTCATGCAAGCCTTTTTATCATTGCGGCGAGGAAAGGCCGAAGAGGCTCAGCGCCTCAAAACGGGTGATTGCTGTTCTGGATGAACGGGACAGCTTGTGTGAAACGGTTGAACAAAGGGAAAATGAGATCCTTGCTCTAAATGGAAAAATTTCCGGTTTGAGGCAAGACACTACGGGTCTGGGAAGAACACTCCGTGATACGAAAAAAAAATACGATGCCCTTGCCAACGAGAATCTTACCCAGGCCGAAGAATTTAATATGGCGATGAAGCAAAAGGGTGATGAACTCACTGAAAAAGAGAACCTGCTGATTGAACGGGAAAGAGCGTTAAACGAACTTCAGGCGGAGCTGGCCCGGCGGGATTCCATAACGAAACGGCTGAACGATGTTTTACGCGATGCGTTGCTCAGTTTTCAGTCGGACGAGTTATCGGTCGAAGTAAAAAACGGTAAAGTATATGTGTCCATGTCCGATAAGCTGTTGTTCAGATCGGGCAGCGCGAGCATCGAAGACAAAGGGAAGGAAGCAATCCGCGTACTGGCAGATGTCCTGGATAAAAATAAGGATATTGACATCCTGATCGAAGGACATACCGATACCATACCGATTAAAACCGCTGTTTACAAGGATAACTGGGATTTAAGCGTGGCGCGGGCAACTTCAATTGTCCGGATTTTGACCAATGAATACCAGATTTCACCGTTACGTCTCACCGCTTCCGGAAAAGGTGAATATGCGCCAAAAGCGTCTATTGATACCGAAGAGGGAAGGGCAAGGAACAGGCGAACAGAGATTATCTTGTCTCCCAAGCTCAATGAAATTATGAAATTGCTGGAAACAAGTTAAACGAACAAAACAAATTTAGCTTATTTTTAGCTGTTGATTGATTCCAGAAACCAGGTATCATTTTGTCCAGTCTGATAAACTAAGCTTAATTGACGATGAAACGAATCACTTTTCCATCTTATCTGTTTTTGGCAGCGCTAACCTTTCTGCTGGTTGTCTGCACACAGCCTCTTACTGCCAATGTCAGCATGCCTTCATTTTTTACTGATAACATGGTGTTTCAGCAGCAATCTGATGTTCCGGTCTGGGGCAATGCCGAAGCCGGTGAGAACATCACCGTGACTACCTCCTGGAATAACCGGACATACACGGCAATTGCAGGCAGCGACGGAAAGTGGACGGTTAAGGTTCAGACGCCGGAGGCGGGCTATACCCCTTATGAGATGAGCATTAAAGGCAGAAATACGATTCAATTGAAAAATATCCTGATTGGTGAAGTCTGGGTTTGTTCCGGGCAGTCGAATATGGAAATGCCGCTTGCAGGATGGGGGAAAGTGCTGAATTACGAGAAAGAGATTGCAGATGCCAATTATCCTTCCATCCGGTTATTGCGCGTGGCCAATACCTGCACCAGTCAGCCGCAGTCAACGGCCAAACTGGAGGGGCCAGGTTGGGTGGAATGCTCGCCTGCAACGATTCCTGAGTTTTCATCGGTCGCTTATTTATTTGCACGCGATATTCTGAAAAGCCAAAATATACCCGTCGGACTGATCGACACAAACTGGGGCGGCACGGTGGCAGAAGCATGGACAAGCGCCTCCACCCTGAAGCTGATGCCAGATTTTGCCGCTGCTGTGACGGAGATCGAGGCGATGAATGAAGAAGAAGGCGTTAAAGCTTATCCCGGAAAGCTTGCGGCCTGGGAGGATAAGGTCGAAGCTGCCGATCTGGGTTATTCGGACGGAAAGGCCGTATGGGCTGCTGCCGGTCTCGACGATTCAGGCTGGGACAGCATGCATCTGCCCGGACTTTGGGAGGAAAAAATGCCCGGATTTGACGGGATTGTCTGGTTCAGAAAAACAATCACTTTGCCGGCTTCCCAGCGTGGCAAAGAATTAACACTAAGCCTGGATGTGATCGATGACAACGAACGCACGTTTTGCAATGGAGAACTGATTGGCGCTACCTCCGGGTATAATCAGCAACGCATCTATAAAATCCCGGCGCGGCTTACAAAGAGCGGAACACTGCAGCTTGCCGTGTGGGTGATGGATACAGGCGGTGGTGGCGGAATATACGGCGATACCGCCAAATTGTTCCTGGCGGCGGGAGCAGATAAAATCACTCTTTCGGGCGACTGGAAATACAAAGCCGGTGCCGACTTAAAAACGCTCCCTCCGGTGCCGCAGGACCCCGGGGGCAACCCGAACCGTCCATCGGTCTTATATAATGCCATGATCCATCCGCTTGTTCCTTTCACGATCAGGGGAGCGATCTGGTATCAGGGTGAATCGAATGCCGGCCGGGCTTATCAGTACCGCGACCTGTTCCCCCTGATGATCAAAGACTGGCGGGAAAAGTGGAATACGGAGATCGCCTTTTATTTTGTGCAGCTTGCCAACTTTATGAACAAGGACAAGGAACCGGTGGAGTCGGCATGGGCCGAGCTTCGGGAGGCGCAAACCATGGCGCTGCATCTTGCTCATACCGGAATGGCAGTGACAATCGATATTGGTGATTCCCAGGATATTCATCCCAAGAACAAACAGGAAGTCGGCCATCGGCTGGCATTAGCTGCCCGGGCAAACACCTACGGTGAGAAAATTGATTATTCGGGCCCGCTGTATGAGACCTACCGGAGTGAGACCGGTCAGATCCGGCTTTCGTTCCGCTTTAACGAAGGTTTAAAGTCGGCCGACGGAAAAACATTGGCCGGCTTTGCGGTTGCCGGCCCGGATCGTAAGTTCTATTGGGCCGAAGCCGTTATTGAAGGAAATGAGGTGGTGGTCCGTTCACCGAAGGTAAAGCATCCGCTGGCCGTCCGTTATGCCTGGGCGAATAACCCTGATTGTAACCTGACCAACCGCAGCGGGTTGCCTGCTTCGCCTTTCCGCACCGACCAATGGCCGGGAGTGACAAAATAACGAAATTACAGCAGACAATGGGTGTATGTGCCCTGCAACGAAATAATTTTTATTATGCAACGCATCATTATATTTTTTGTAATCGTGTTGGCCTTTTTTTTATCCGGACGGGCTCAGAACCATCCGCTCTTGCAGGAGGTTGATCCGAACATCGGGGCAGCCCATTCGCGATGGTTCTTTTACACACCTGCCTCCAACCCGTTTGGGATGGCGAAACCGGCCGCTTCCACCAATGGGCACTACGGAAACAAATCGGGATGGGAAGCCACCGGTTATGATCAGCGTCATACATCGATCGAAGGATTTGTCAATTTTCACGAATTCCAGATCGGTGGCGTATCGCTGATGCCGACAACGGGAATATTACAGACCATACCCGGAACACTTGAAAATCCGGATGAGGGTTACCGTTCCCGTTTTTCCCGTCAGACTGAGCACGCCGAACCCGGTTATTACCGGGTAAAGCTGGATGATTACGGAATTACTGCCGAACTCACCTCCACTCCCCGTGTAGCCTTTCATCGTTATACCTTCCCTGAAGCAAAAGAAGCGCACCTTATCTTTGACATTGGCAATCGCCAGGGCGAGAGCGGCGCCGTTGCCGATGCTTTTGTGCGAAAAGTCACCGATAAGGAGTTGGAAGGCTTTGTCTTTACCCTTCCGGAATACGTGAAGAACTACCAGCCCGGCTCCATGGTCAAAATGTACTTTGTCGCCCGGTTCGATCAAACGCCCACGGGCTTCGGGACTTTTAAGGGGAGCCGCATGAATAAGGGGAGCGAGTCGGCCCAGGGTACGGGCTGCGGCATGTACCTCGATTTTAATACCACAGCAGGTGAAGCCATAACCGTTAAAATAGGCCTTTCTTATACGACTATCGCACATGCCCGTCTTAATCTGGAAACCGAAGCTGATACGCTGGATTTTAATGCAGCACGTGCTAAAGCGCAGGAATACTGGGAACAAATGCTTGGACGGATCAGGGTTGAAGGAGGCTTAAAGGCCGACCGTAAAAAATTCTATACTGGCCTTTACCATGCACTCCTGGGGCGCGGACTTGCCAGTGATGTGAACGGTGCCTATATGAAAAACAACGGTACGGTGGGGCAGGTTCCCCTGAACGCGGAAGGGGAACCCTTGTATCATCACTACAATACCGATGCCGTCTGGGGCGCTTTTTGGAACCTGACGCAGCTTTGGGCTATGGCCTATCCTGATTATTTCAATGAATTCGTGAATTGTCAGCTCGATATTTACCGCGACTGCGGCTGGTTGGCCGATGGTGTTGCCACATCGAAATTCGTTTCGGGAGTCGGGACCAACTTCATGGGACAAGTCATTGCTTCCGCCTTTAACCGCGGTATCCGCAACTATGACATAAACGAAGCCTTCAAGGCGGTCAGACGAAATGAACTGGACTGGCAAAACCGGCCTCAGGGTGTAGGTAAATTGGATACAAAGATTTTTTGCGAACTGGGGTATGTTCCCTTTGATTCCATCGACTCCTACTATACCGGATCGTCGGCCGATGCCTCCAAATTTTCGGCTTCCCACACGCTGGAATACAGTTTCAGCGCCTATGCGGCGGCGCAGATGGCTCAATCGCTTAGCAGGCAGGCTGATTATGAGCGGTTTATGGACCTTTCAAAAGGATGGGAAAAATTATTTGATGATCAGACCGGCTTTATCCGGCCCCGCGATGCCAAAGGGAATTTTATCGGTAAATTCAATCCGATGGAAGCCTGGAGAGGCTACCAGGAAGGAAATGCCTATCAGTATACCTTTTATGTGCCGCACGATCCGGAAGGTTTGATCAGCCGGGTGGGAAAAGAAAAGTTCAATGAGCGGCTGAACGATTTGTTTGAAAAGGCTTCAACGACCGGATTCGGAGGCGGAAAGACCATCGATGCCTTTGCCGGATTGGAAAATGTATATAACCACGGCAATCAGCCCAGCCTGCACATCGCCTGGCTTTTTAATTTTTCGGGCGCCCCCCGACTGACGCAGAAGTGGGTACGGCAGATTTGCAATGCGTTTTACGGAACCGACGGCATTCACGGCTATGGTTACGGGCAGGATGAGGACCAGGGACAGCTTGGCGCCTGGTTTGTGCTGGCCGGAATGGGGCTTTTCGATGTAAAGGGGGGAAGTGATGCTTCGCCTTCCATCCAGTTGGCAACGCCCCTTTTTCAGAAAGTCACCATCAGCCTTCATCCGGATTATTATTCCGGAAAGGCGTTCGTGATCCGCGTTAAGGGAAATCCTTCTGACGAAATTTACATCCGTTCGGTCCGGTTAAACGGTCAAAAGCTGAATTCTTTTCAATTTCCCTGGAATGATTTTGTCAAAGGCGGCGAACTGATCCTGGAAACATCAGACCGGTAAGCATTAAATATCCGACAGAACATCGTTGCTGCTCCGCTTTTTGGCATGCCAATGCAATTGCAGCGAGTTTGCGGTATTGTGGCAAAGAATATAGGATATCGGAGCGATCGAGGTGATCGGATCGAGGTAAGTGACGGCCATCCAGAAAATCAGAACGGTATTTTTCTGTCCCATTCCCTGGGTTCCGGCAACAGGTTCACCATAGCTTGCTCCCAGCGTATGACCAATCAGGAATTGCGCAGCACAGGCAACCGCGGCAATCAACGCAAGCCCGATTTCCATGGGAATCTGCGAGGACGGCTGGCTGACCACGAACGTGGTGGCGCGGCCAACGAGCAGGACCATAGAGAAGGCCCACAGGTAAAATGAAATATTCTGCCGTTCTTTCAGCGCAGCGTGTACCTTTGGTATGAATCGTTTAAAAAAAAGAGCTGCAAAGAACGGAAGGATGATCATGGGAAAAACCTGCCGGCTGATTATCCCGATGGAAGTTAAAAACGGCATAGCGGTATTCGTACCAATCAGCGAAAAGATAAACGGCGAAAGAATGGCAACGGTAATGCTGCTGAACAGGCTGTAGGTCACGACCACCGCGATACTGCCGCCAAGCATGGCCGTAATGACCGGCGCTGCTGTAGCGGTAGGTCCAAAGAAGCAAATGAATGCCCCTTGGGCAAAAGCAGGGTTAAACCACGCAAAGGCGGCGTAGCCAAGCGCTGCAAGAGCCATCTGAACGCCAAGCATGCGGTAGTGCAAGCCGGAGAGTCTGATGTCTTTAACCGGCAACCTGCAATAAGGCACCAGGAGCATGATGAAAATTAAAAAGGGAGTCAGTTGATTTAACGTGGCAGTCGTTTCAGGAAACAGCAAACCCATCAGAATACCGGTGATCATGGCCGCCGGCAGGATCCTTGTTTTCGTCTTTTGTGTCATATCGCTTCAGTTTGCCGTACATCGTCAGATGCACAGCGTCCCTCCCGTCTTGTTGTATTTGCGTCGGCAAAGGTAACAAGCATGTTTGGAAATAGCCAGATTGGTCCGGGAAATGATTCCCGTATTTGACAAAAAGTGATCACGTTTGTTTATAAAAGCGTGCGCTTATCCGTGTTAATTTAAATGATTTTGATATGCGAAATCCGGAGAATGTATTTTTGGATCAGATTAGTTTCGAACCCTTGTCCAGCTCCAATTGGGGTGCGTTTGTTCAGCTTTTTGGTGAAAAAGGAGCCTGTGGAAATTGCTGGTGTATGTATTACCGTCTTTCAAAAGCAGATTATAACGAAGGGAAGCACAACGGTAGGAACCGCGATGCGATGAAAGAGCTCGTTATGCAGGGCAGGCCGACCGGGATCCTGGGTTTTTATGAAGAGCAGCCCATTGGCTGGTGTGCCTTCGCTCCCCGGGAAGACTATATCAGGCTGGAGCGCTCGAGGGTGCATAAGCGCATCGATCAGCTTGCAGTCTGGTCAATTACCTGCTTTTTTGTGGATAAAAGCTTCAGGCGTCATGGGGTATCGGTGGCGCTGCTGAAAGGAGTGATCAGCTATGCCAGGGAAAAAGGAATCAAAGTGATTGAAGCCTATCCGGCAATCCCGACAAAAGAACCTCTTCCCGATTCCTTTGTCTGGGTTGGTCTGTACAGTGCTTTTGAAAAGGTAGGTTTTAAAATTGTTGACCGGACTTCTCCGAACAGGCCCATGGTTCGCTGCTATACAGACAAAGCATAAATAATGACTGGCTAAGCCGATGCCGTACCTTCGAGGTATCTGAAAAACGCATCGTTTACCCAAAGTGCAGAAGCTGATAAATCCAGCTCTCCCGATTCATTCTTTAACCAGGTCATAACAGTTTCCGCATTGTCTTCCTTGCAATAGGTGTGCACCACATGCGTTTGGTCGCTCAGAGCAAGGTTGGTGATTTTATAATACCCATCGACGGGTACTTCGGAGCAGTACAGGGGTTGATACCACGAGTCGAACAGAAGATTCCGCCGGTCTTCGTTCTCTCGTTTTGCAAAGGCCTCAATGATCTCCCGGAAGCGATTTCGTTGCTCCCGTGAAGCAAATTCCATGACTACATCGAACTCGTTCTTGTGAGCGATGGAAAAACCACCGTCTATTGTTTCCAGGTTCAGATCGGGTGTTTTCTCCCAGTCGTCGAGATAAAGGAACGATGAACGTTTTGGTTCCAGCTGAATTTTTGCCTGCAGGTTTTCGCTGACCAGCAGCGCGATTAGTTGTTTAATATGCTTGAAATTGCTGTGGCTGTACATGATTTTCAGTTCTTCATCGAAGCGGGCCAGATCATCCCGGTTCTTAATCAGATATCCTGTAACCACCTGCAGGGTGACGGCCCGTTTCATCACCGGCTCGAGAGTTTTGCTGCTTACACTCCCGGATTTTTCCCATTTGTCCTGTAACTTGCTGATGATATCGTGTTGTGTCACATAGCCAATGTATTTTTTATCGCTCCGACGGAATGCCTGGATCCTTTCCAACAGGTGAAAGGCAAAGTCGGGGTCCAGCATTGCACGCAGATCCATCACCTTCAACCTTCCTCTGAACACGAGATTAAGATCGACAGCCAGGGCCAGGGCCTGTTGTTCCTCTTTTGACTTTATTGTCTCCGGTATCCATGGGCCCAGCCCTTCGATACTCTTTTTGATCTTGGCATCAGAATAGGTGGTTGCGAGTTCTTTCAATCCTCCGGCCGAAACCAACAGGGAAATAGCTGATATGTTGCTGATTTCTCCGGTGCGGGAACAGAATTTCTCTCCCTCCGGATTTTCCAGTACATCCTTTCCAAACAAGGAAATAAGAGCAATAATGAAGACATCTGTCCCCGAGTCGCCCGGATCCAGAAATTTCATTCTTTTCTTCGTTTCATCCCGGAACAATTTCTGTGTTTCCCAGAGTTTTTCGCTTAGCAGTTTAACCGTGTAACTCAGAATCCCGATCTCATCCTGCCGGTTGGAGGAACGGAGCAGGCGATCGGCTGATGCAGGGTCACCTTTCAAAACAGTATAGACGGTTTCTTCCAACTGTTTAAGTGGGGTTACAACCATGTTCGACAACCATACGGAGATGAAAAAGCTGATGATCAACATGGTTACCATCAGCAGTGACCAGTGATTGAAAGTATCTACAAGGGCGTTTCCTCTGCTTATGTCAAGTTCGGCGGAGGTCAGGTTTTCAGGAAGCGGTTGAAAGTTCAGTGCAAAAATAATCCATGACGAAACGACAAGGAACATAGTCAGGTAGTAATTCGCCAGGGCTATTTTGATCGGGAAATTTTTTTTCAGACGATTCAGGAACAGCAAGATAGCCGGAAACAGGATAAGCGTTCCCAACACATTGGACAATAAGGCCGGCAGATAAAAATAACGAAAATTGATAGTCGATGTAAGATGGCTGCCGCCGATACTTTCCATGCTTGCCGCGTAAGCCAGCGACAGTGCGTTGACCAGGGTCAGAGCCAATACCATGAGCACCATTTGGCCGATGCGGTCGAGTTGCGGATGTTTCCTGTATGGAAACAAACCCATCAGGGCACCGATCAATCCATTGCCGATCGTCCAGCTTGGCAGATAGGTCAGGCCATAACCAAACAGAAAATCTGTACATAAGTTACCGGCAAATCCGGTAAGAAAACCGAACCAGGGGCCGTAAAGATACCCTGCCAAAAATATCAATACGATTTGCGGGCGGATATCTACATTGGAGATACCGGGAAGATGTACCCGGACGAAATAATTCAACAGGCTGTATGTCGCCACGGTCGCTGTAATAACCAATAGCTTTTCCCGTCCGGGTATGGACGTTTTCATCGCAACCGGGACCTCAAAAGCAGAATTGTACTTCATCCTACTCGTTCTCATAGGATACTTGACTTTTTGATCTTTGTATCAAAAGTAGCTTTTCTTCAGAACCTGAACACGGAAGGAGGGAGAAAATTAGTTCAACTTTTCTCTTAATGCCGCATGTGTTTTTTTCTTATCAACACGATCATTTTATTCCCATACCAGGAAAGCCGGTTCGGCCTGAAATAAATTATCTTTATCTGATTAATCCCGCCAGTATGGAAACTGAGAATAAGAAGAGCGTGCTGCTCACCGGCGTATCCGGGTTCCTGGGCTCGCATACCGCCATTCAACTGCTTGAAAAAGGGTATGAAGTGACCGGAACTTTGCGGAGTATGAAGCGCGCCGGCGAAATCAAAGAGCTCATTGCCCGGCATACTTTGGAAGTTGGATCGCTGAAATTTGCAGAAGCGGATCTGCTCGACCGATCAGTCTGGAACGAACTGACAAAGGGAATTGACTTCGTTCAACATGTCGCATCGCCTTTTCCGCGCAAATTCCCCCGGCATGAAGAGGAGCTTATCCGTCCGGCAAGGGAGGGGACGCTAAATGTGTTGAAAGCTGCTTCAGCAAACCGGGTGAAACGGGTGGTCCTCACCTCATCCATTGCCGCGGTGATGTATGGCCGGGAAAAGGTAAAACGGAGCGGTACCTACAACGAAAGTAACTGGACCGATGTGACCAACCGGAAGGACACCACTCCCTATTACCGGAGCAAAACGCTGGCGGAAAGGGCGGCATGGGATTTTATGACGAACGATAAAAGCGGCATGGAGTTGGTCTCTGTTTGCCCGGGTGCTATCCTGGGGCCCGTTTTGAAAAACGATTTCGGCACATCGGCCAATATGGTGATCCGGATGCTCAATGGCAGCATGCCTGCAATCCCGAAAATCGGCTTTGAGTTTGTCGATGTCAGGTCGGTAGCCGACCTGTTGATCCGGGCTATGGAGATACCCCAGGCGGCAAACCAGCGTTTTCTGGCAACCGCAGGCTACCTGAGCCTTTCGGAAATGGCCGGGATTCTTCGCCGCGCCTACCCCGGCAGGAAAATTCCTTCACGGCAGGTGCTTTCTTTGCTGGTGCCTTTGGCTGCGGCATTTGACAAATCACTCAAACTCATTCTTTCCGATCTTGATGCCGTCAGAAAAGCTGATCATTCCAGGGCCGCCGAAATGCTGCAGTGGCAGCCGATACCCGCGGAGGAAGCCATTCTTTCGTGTGCGCGAAGCGTGATCGACCTGAAAATCGTGCCCGCCTGAAACTGAAGCTGCGATCACAAAGCTGCATTCGGAGAATCACATGGAAAACCCGGGCGACTGATTGTTGCATTCATAGCGGCGCAATAATGGACGGTCGCCGGAGATCGGGACAGTTTAAATTTTTTTTGTAATCTTGCAGCTTAAAGAATATCTGACAAAATTGAAAAGTTTCGAAGACGATAAGGCTATCTTTGAAAGAGTTTCCCTGGGAGAGATGGAAGCTTTTCAGATTTTGTTTAACCGATATTTTAGCGACACTTGTAATTTTCTTTTGCTTTACCTGCATTCAAGGGAGCTTTGCGAGGAAGTAGCCTTAGACGTTTTTACATATGTCTGGGAAAAACGCGAATCAGTCCGAATTCATACTTCTGTACGAAATTTTCTGTTAGGCATAGCCAGGAATAAAGCAATCAGTGAATACAGGAAGGAGCAACACCAAATTTTCTTCGAACTTTCACCCAAAGAATTTGGTCTTGCTGAAGCAAATTCGGCCGAAGATTTTCTCGAAAGCAGAGAACTGCAGGACATAATCCGGCGTGCGATTGACGACTTGCCTGAAAAGAGCAAGTTGGTCTATAAGATGGCCTGGGAAGAAGATCTGTCATACAGGGAGATCGCCGACCGCTTGAATATCAAAGCAAAAACCGTTGAGAATCATATTGGGATTGCACTCCGTAAGCTCCGGGAGGCCCTCAGTCCTTACTATAAGCAGATATTCACCCTTTTATTAATGCTTTCTCAGTCCAAATAAAGAATCTCACATAAATCTGATTTCTGTTTGGGGGTTTTTTCTTAAAATTCCGACATATGAATGAATACCATTTATGGACAAACAGAAAAATATACCCTGGGATGAAATTTCGGCTTTTCTAAAGCGCGAAGCGGATATGCAGCAAAAGGCGACACTGAAAGCATGGCTTATGGAATCGCCCGGAAATTTTGTACTGTTACGCGATATCATATCGACATGGCAACTGACCCGAAGAACCCAGCCTTTTTATAAGCCCGAGGAAAAAGTCCTTTGGGATAAACTGGTTTCCAGGATCGGGTATAAGCGACCGATTAGAAGATCATTAACTCGTACGCTAAGATGGGTGGCCGCCGCTGCTATCTTGATCCTCGTGTTTTTAACCGGAACCTGGATTGGGAAAAACACCGTTTTGAAAAAACCGGGCGAGTTAAAATATTCCTCAATTGTTGTTCCTCCCGGGAACCGTACGCAAACGATACTGCCCGACGGGACAAAAGTGTGGTTGAACTCAGGTTCTCAGCTTCGCTATCCGACTGAATTTCCGGAAGTTTCACGGGAAGTGTATGCGTCCGGAGAATGCTATTTCGAAGTCGCTAAAAATAAAAATCAGCGGTTTGTCGTGCATTATGCGGACATAAGCGTTCAGGTTTATGGAACAACATTCAATGTTAATCAGAAAGCAAATAACAGGGAAACCGTTGTGTCTTTAATTGAAGGTGAGGTGCAGGTAGTCGATTCGGAAAACCAGTCATTTGCGTTTTTGTCGCCGGGGAAACAACTCGTATTTTCCGAAGGAAAGGGATCTGTGCGCGATGCCCGGAATTTGCAGGCATTAACTTCGTGGATTAACAATTCGTTGGTTTTTGAAAATCAGCCGCTTACGGAAGTAGTTAACTATCTTGAGGGGTGGTATGGCGTTCAGATTAGCCTTGCTCCCGAGTTGAGACGCTCCACGCACCGCTATACTTTTAAATTGAAAACAGAAAGCTTGAGGGAAGTGCTGGATATGATTTCGGTAATAACGCCTGTAACATATAAAATTGAGGGAGAAAATGTAATTATTGGATATAAATAAAAAAGCGGGGAATGCATCCCCGCTTCAGTTAAGAAATGTAAAATTAGAATACGGTTCGCCCCCAACTGTCTGGAAAACTAAATGGTGGAGAATGCCGATTCGTTAATTCAACTAATCAAAGTTATGGAAAAAAATGGAAATGAACCTGTGGTTGGTTTGCCCGTCCACAAAAAAGTAATGCTTTCTATGCGATTTACCCTTTTTTTTATGCTGTTAAGCCTGCTTAGCTCCCATGCGGCAACTTATGCACAGACAGCCAGGCTGGATCTTAACTTTAAAGACCGCCAGATCCGTGATATCCTTAATCAGATCGAAGATCAGTCCGAATTTACCTTCATGTACGACAACAGCAAGATTGATGTGGGACAGAGAATTTCGGTCGATTTGAAGTCAGCAACGATCACGGAGACGCTCGATAAGATTTTTCAGAATGCCGGCGTCTCCTATAAAATAATGGGAAGACATATTATGCTTTATGGCGATTCGGATAGTGGAAACATGAACCAGCAGCAAAATATACCGATAAGCGGGAGAGTTGTTGATTCTTCAGGAATGCCGCTCCCCGGTGTTACCGTTGTTATCAAAGGAACGGCGGTCGGTACAATTACCGACACGGAAGGGGCCTATTCTTTATCGAATGTCCCGAATAATGGCATTCTGGAGTTTTCCTTTGTAGGAATGAGAACCTTGGTGGTGAACGCAGACAGGAGGTCGATTATTAACATAGCTCTTGAAGAAGAAACTATTGGAATCGAAGAAGTTGTCGCTGTTGGATATGGATCAATACGGAAAAGTGATTTGACGGGTTCTGTTTCACGGGTAAAAGTTGAGGATTTAACAGACAGGCCGGCAACATCAGTTGAACAGTTGCTTCAGGGACAAGTGTCAGGGGTTCAAATTACTTCCAACACCGGAGCTCCCGGTAGCGGAATGACCTTTGCGATACGTGGTTCAACTTCGATTAGCGGATCTAACCAACCTCTTATCGTTATAGATGGTTACCCGATCGATTCGGATAATGGGGGAGTTAAAATGTCAAGTGGAAGTCAGTCCGGTTATTTGGGGCAATTGCCCGAAGATAATGCTTTGGCGAGCCTGAATCCAGGTGATATTGAAACTGTTGAAATTCTGAAAGATGCGTCTGCTACTGCCATTTATGGATCACGTGCCTCGAACGGAGTTGTGCTGATCACAACAAAACGAGGTAAAGCGGGAGCCGATCGCGTTAGCTACAATTTCAGAACGGATGTGAGTAGCCTTCCACAGAAAATAGACGTGCTTAATACATCAGACTATCTGAAATATTCAAACGAGGCTTATTTGAATAGTGGACAGGATTCAATTTATAAATCAGATGCCATCGCCCGATATTCAGAAACAAATACAAACTGGCAGGATCTGATCTATCGGACTGCGATAAGCCAAAGCCATCAGTTAAATATTTCAGGAGGGCAGGAAAAGATGAAATATTCAGTTAGCGCAGGCTATCTTGGGCAGGAAGGTATCGTGAAAAACTCGAATTATGACCGGGGTTCTCTCCGCCTGAATCTGGATCGGGAGATAAATGATAAACTAAAAATAGGTGTAAGTATGAATGGTGTGATCAGCAGAAATAAGGCGGCGATGCAGTCATCCAATATTTCAGATGTCTCTATGTCTGTGGTTCGGGGCGCACTGACATCCAGACCTTATGACTCGCCCTATACGGCGGAAGACGAGATTGACCAGAGTCAGGCGGGGAATCCGCTGACTCTTATTAATCTTGCGGATGACCAGAACAGAATGACCAGTTTACTTGCGAATATGTTTGCGGAGTACACGCTCGCCAAAGGATTAGTCTTTAAAGTGAATACGGGCATCAATACAACGTCCTCTCACCGTGATTTCTATCACCCGCGTGGTACTACATTAGGTAATCTGGAAGGCGGATATGCATACAGGGGACATTCAAGTTCTTTCAATTATCTCACTGAGTACACACTTAATTTTAACCATGTATTTAGTAAAAAACACAGGATTAATTCAGTAATCGGATATACCTGGCAGGAATGGGAGAGAAGAAGCTTTGGAATTAATTTTCTCAATTTTCCCAACGACAATCTTGGATACTATGATCTAAGCAGTGCAACATCGATTACCAATCCGCTGTCTGTTACTGAAAAATGGGGTCTTTCGTCACTAATCGGACGTTTTAATTATAGCTTCGACAGCAGGTGGCTGATAACTCTTACGGCCAGAGCCGATGGATCAACCCGGCTTGCTGAAGGGAATAAATGGGACTTCTTTCCTTCTGTTGCCCTGGGCTGGAATATGCACAATGAGAATTTTATGAAGAATATCGACTTCATTAATGAGTGTAAGTTAAGGGCCAGTTATGGGTTCTCCGGTAACCAGACAATTGCTGTCGGTGCAACCAAATCACGATTAGGGTCGACAGGGACAGTGCTTAACGAATCGATACAAATTGGCTATATTCAGGAAAACATCGGGAACTCCAATCTTCACTGGGAAACGACAAGACAGACCAATCTTGGATTTGATATGGCATTCCTGAAGAGCAGGGTTACATTCGGATTTGAATATTACAATAAGCGCACAGAAGATCTGTTGATCAGCCTTACTATTCCACCCTCAAATGGTTTCGGCAGCTACAATACAAACCAGGGAAGCGTGGAAAATAAGGGCTATGAATTTGATCTGAAGGGGAAACTGCTGACGGGAAAGTTAAAGTGGACGATGGGAGGCAATATTTCTTTCAACCGAAACAAGATCATTGATCTGGGGGGTGTGGATTCCTTTATGGGCTCGGCATTCCCTGTTGTGGGAGGCCAATCCCTGCACATTGCAAAAGTAGGGCATCCGATAGGCGCATTTTATGGGTACCGGATAGAAGGAATATATCAAAATCAGGATGAAGTAAATGCCGGACCGACCGATGCTTCGGCAACCAATGCTCCCGGCAGTTTTAAGTATAAAGATATTAGCGGGCCCAATGGAGCGCCCGACGGTCAGATTACAGCAGACGACAGGGAAATTATCGGGAACCCGTACCCGGATTATGTCTTTGGAATCAGCAATGACTGGGAGTGGAAGAACTTTATGCTTTCCGTCCTTGTGCAGGGAAGCATCGGCCAAGACGTAATCAATGCAAACAGGTATTATCTGGATGCTCTTGCCCGTGGAGTTTCTTCCAATGTCAGGCAGGAAGCCTGGGATAATCGCTGGACGGGTGAAGGGACAAGCAATATATATCCCAGGGCAACAACATTGGCATCTCCCTTCAGCAACCGCTTTGTCGATTTTATTGTGGAAGATGCATCTTATATACGGGTCAAGAATATTACATTTTCTTACAATATCCCCCTGCCCAAAAGTATCTATATCAAGAACGTAAAACTTTTTGCCTCTGCCGGTAATCTGATTACATGGTCAGACTATAAAGGATATGACCCGGAAATTAACAGTAAAGGAGACAAATCGATGATGCCCGGAGTGGACAATGGAAGTATTCCGCAATATCGGTCGTTTTCCGTTGGAATAAATGTAGGACTTTAACAAAACAGATAGTAATCTAAGAACATCATGAGACTAAAATATAATTTTTTGATTTTTTTGGTAATCCTTACAAGCTGCAGCCTGGAGGAAAAAATATATGATTCAGCCATGGCCGATACATTTATCAAAAGTGAAGATGACGTTCTGTCCGTATTAAGTGGGGTATACAGTTATTTGCCAACATATAATTGTTATAAATCCAACCTGAATTATCAAATACTGTTCGGAGGAGACGATATTTGCACGACCGGGAGTACTTATCGGTTGTTCGCAGAGAGAACAGTTTCATCTTCAAATAACTATTTTACCACACCATGGACCAGCTTTTATCAAACCATCAACAACGCAAATGCTTTAATGGAAGTCCTTGAAAAAAGCGAAGTAGGTTCTGCTGATTTTAAAGCGAGGGTAATGGGCGAGTTAAGCTTTATGAGGGCGTTTTGCTACTTTAATCTCGTGAGACTTCATGGAGGAGTTCCGATTAAAACACAATCGACAAATGGGAATACGGATTTTTATCCTGTTCGCAGTTCCGTAGATGACGTATATACGCTAATCTTCGACGATCTGGTAAAGGCGAGCACCAATTGTTTACCTTTTAGCGAGCAACCTGCGGATGAGTTTGGTCACGCTACTAAAGGAGCAGCTCAGGCTATTTTATCTCTGGCCTATCTTACTTACGCTAATTACAATGACCTGAACGAACAAGGAAGCAAAGCCAATGAATATTATCAGTTGGCAGAGAATTATGCAGACAGTGTAATTTCATCGAACGAGTACTCCCTGGTTAATGACTATGCCGATTTGTTTGAAGTAAACAAAGAAAAAAACGCCTATCAGGAGGTGATCTTTGCCATTCAGCACACACGTGATGCAACAGCTGCAAGCGCAAGTTCCCGCGGATCGGAACTGGCTTATTATACTCAACCATCATATAGATATTATGTATCCGGCAACGTGGATAATGGGAAAGGCAATGGTGCCCTCCGCATTCAACCCTGGTTTTACGATTTGTGTTCTACCGGCGATTACCTGAACGACTATCGGACACAGGTCTCCTTTGTGACCAGGTTCAAAGATCGGGATACACAGAATGAGCGGATTACTTATCCTGAGGTCAGAAAGGCGAATGAAGGTACAGAACAATTTCCTTACCTGAACAAATATACCGACCCGGACGGTTTGCAAGCCCGAAACAATGAAAACGACTTTTATATTGTCAGGCTCTCTGAAGTGTATCTTATTAAAGCAGAATCAGAGAACGAGCTCAACGGACCCACAGATCAGGCATACAACGCTTTCAATCAGTTACGGGCCAGAGCAAGATTGGCCAATGGAACTTCCCGGGCGACACCTGCCGACCTCCCGTCCGGACTTTCCAAAGAAGAGTTCAGGATGAAGATCTTTAATGAAAGGGGATTGGAGCTTGTAGGTGAAGGTCACCGCTGGTTTGATTCAGTCAGAATGAAATACACGGACAACCAAAAAACGATGATCCAGTACCGGTACGAGGATTTTTATCCCACAATGACAAAGTCGGCTCCAAGTTATAATTCAACGACAAAAACCTGGGGAGGAGGACGCGTCAATCCGTTAAATGTGGTAAACTGGACACCAAAGTTCCTGATTTGGGCAGTCCCAAGTTCAGAAATTGATGCGAATCCCAACATGACCCAAAATCAGGGATGGTAGAATTATCCATGGAATATGGGAGAACCGTGGGCACTAACAATCACACTTAAACAGGAAACTAAGTTGAAGCACAAATGAAAAAAATCGAATTACTCAGCAAAAAGATTCTGTTTGCTGGCTTTTTGACCCTTTACAGTTGGTGTGCGGGATCAGCTCAGGGTATTCCAGCCCCCTTGAAGCCGGTTGACCAGCAAAGGATCAATGAGATCGCGCAGTTACTTCAGGATAAACCAGCCGGACTTGGCGATCCGTGTTCCAACCGCGAAGTCTGGGACAAACTATTGAAGTCGGGAAAATATGACAAATTTTTAGAGGAAATGGGTAGTTATTCATTTCCTGCATTCAGCGAAGCAGAATATTTTTCATTGTCCGATGGCTCTGCTGCTTCTTCCGGCCGGGGGCTGCAAATGATGCGTAACCGGGCAACCGGACTGGCACAGGTGACCTGGGCGGAATGCCTGGAAAACGAAGGGCGGTTTACAAAAATGGTTGAAGATGGGTTGCGCGATATTATTCATCAGAGGTCATGGGTTTCTCCCCGCATCGACAGAGACTTCAGAAACTATAATGGGCAGGCCCGTACTATTGAACTGACAAGTTCATTATATGCTCATACGATTGCTCAAACGCTTTATCTGATGGGCAACAAACTCAGCTCTGAACTCAGGAAAGAAGCTGCCGACGCTGTTTTCACGAGAGTTCTCAATCCTCTTCTTTCAAAAATCATGCTGCAAACAAGAGACAACGAGATTGATAACGGCTTTCTGACAACAACAAATAATTGGAATCATGTTTGCCTGGCCGGGGTTGTCGGGGCTGCATTGACTATCATCGGGGACAAACATGAACGGGCCTTGTTTGTCTGGGCAGGAGAGTATTACTCAAAGAACGGCCTGTCTGGCTTTACTGATGATGGTTATTGTTCAGAGGGAATAGGCTATTTCAATTATGGTTTCGGTCATTATATCCTGCTCCGGGAAAGCATCTGGCAAGCCACTCAAGGGAAACTGGACCTTTTCAATGATCCCAAGGTTGGAAAAATTGCTGAATATGCGCCAAAACTTGAAATCCGGAATGGCATTTATCCTGCGATCTCAGACAGTCGTATCGGAGCAAAACCGGATGAAAGCATCATGTATTATTTGAGCCGTAATCTTCGGCTGGGGTTAAAAAAATACGATTCCATCGATTTTAAAGGAAATACATCAGATAACCGGACACAAATCATGCTGGTGTTTCCAGGTTCAGCTTCGTTAACTTCTCCTGTGATGACAAAAAAAGAAGAGGACTGGTCTCTCCGGTCCTTTTTTGAACAGGCAGGTGTGCTGGTTGTCAGGCCGCGTCACGCTTCTTCCTGCCGGCTCGGAGTAGCCTTCAAAGGCGGGAATAATGCCGAGCACCATAATCACAACGATGTAGGCTCGTATACGATTGTTCTGGGAGATGAAGTGCTGGCCGGCGATCCTGGGTCAATTCCTTATACCAACAATATCTTCGACCCGGAATACCGCTATAGTTATAAAACGATCGGTTCATACGGGCATCCTGTGCCCCTGATAGCCGGAATGCAACAACGGCCCGGTAAAGATGCCAGAGCTGTGGTTATGGACAAAAGTTTTTCAAACGACGGAGATTCGCTGACCCTGGATATCCGTTCGGCTTATGATGTTCCCGGGCTGATCAGGCTGGAGAGGACAATGACCTATTCCCGCGGCGGGGAAGGAGAGGTTTCGTTCGACGATAATTTCTCCTTTGAAAAACCTGAGAATTTTGAGACGGCTATTATCACCCGTGTGCAGTGGACAAAACTATCTGACAACACGCTGCTGCTGGAAGGAAAGAAGGAGAAGCTACAAGTAACTTTATCTTCGCCGGGGAACCAATTATCGATCAGCCAGGAAGAAATAGCAGAAGGCGGAAGTCCCTACGTACGCATCCGGGTATACCTGGACAAACCCGTAAGAGCAGGGAAAATAGTCATCACATACAAACCGCTATCCTGAAGAACCAAAGATATGAACAGAAGAGAATTCCTGAACTGCAGTATTCCTGCAACTGGTGCCGTACTGATAGCACCGGGTTTTTTCAGCTTTGATGCATTTCCCGAAATCGGTAAACAGTTTAATGGCGATCATATCGTCGATAAATACGATGTGCTGATAAACGGAGCAGGTCTTTCCGGATACTTTGCTGCTCTGGAAGCATCAAAAAGAGGGCTGAAAGTATTATTGATTGAACGGAGAACCAGCCCTGGATATGAAATCACAGCTAAACGTAAACTTTGGATAGGAAGTGAGGGATACGGGGATTGGTTACCTGAGTATGTGCAACTGTTTTTCCCGGAAGCTGAAGCCAGAGAAATCTTCAAAGAGGGAGGTACAGGTCCGAATAACAGCCTTTTAGGGGATGAATTGCTGTTGCTGTCTGGTACAGTAAAAAAAGGAATGCTCCGGAACCTGCTCCTTCAAAATATCCATGTTCTCCTGATGACCGATGTTTGCGGGTTAATCTCAGACGACAAGTGTATCACGGGTGCCCTTTTAGCTTGTAAACATGGCCTGTTTACAGTAAAATGCAGGAATTTTGTGGATGCATCTGATCATGTTTTATTCAGCAGAGATCTGTGTGGACAAAGTTACCGGATCGGGAGCGGAGGCTTTGTGCTCGAATTGTTGGGTGTTTCTTCTCCACAGGCCCGAACCATTCAGGTCCCCGGCAGTCTTGGTATTTTGAATAACCAGATCCGTCTTCACCCCGGGAAGAATTCCGGACAACAGGCATTTGTCGAATTCCAGTTCCCGACAGCCAGTCAGAGTATCGAAGAAATAGAGAAACAGTCCAGGTTTATCGCCGCAGCCCTTGGTGAACAATTGCCCCTGCTTGATCAGTCATTTGGAAAAGCGAGGGTTCACTATTATGCTGCAGAGAGTTCGTTGGTCCTGGAACATATTGGTTTGCCTGAGGTTTTTTTAAAGGGGCATTATTTGTTGGAATCCTCTCCGGCAGCATTGAGCTGCAAAACAATTTCAGAGTTACAGCAATCGGCATTAGGGTGTGTCAAAAAACTGGATTTGGATAGCAGTAGAAAAGAGCCGAGGACACTGTTTCTCGTTGGCAGCAGGGCTTCTTACAAACAACCAAAGGAGAATGGACAGTATGAACCGAACCTTTCCATTCCTCTTACCCGCTTTGAGTTGCCTGATTCCGGGCTGAACTTGAGGGAGGTGTCCTGTGAAGTCCTGGTCGGAGGAGCCGGAACGTCGGGAGGAGTTGCTGCTATAGGTGCGGCCGAAAGAGGAGTTCAGACTGTGGTCGCCGACTATTTTTATGATCCGGGCGGAACAAAGACAGTTGGCGGGGTAATGGGGTATTATCACGGGCTGCGGAATAACGCCTTCATCAATCGGCTGGAAAGGGAATCGCGAAAGCTGGCGGAGAGGATTAACTTCTCCGATAAACCGGCCCGTCAGGTTTTTCTGCTGAAGCGTTTATCGGAATTGGATGTAAGGTATCTTGGAGGGGCGCTTATTTGCGGGAGCCTGACGAGAAACAGGCAGGTTGAGGGGATTTTAATATGCAGACACGGCAGGCTTGAAAAGGTAACCGGAAAATTGACCATCGATGCGACCGGAGATGGCGATATAGCCGGCTTTTCGGGAGCTGAATATAAAACAGGGAACGGTCGTAACGGGCTCACGCAGAATTATAGTCAATGGAACATGCAGGGTGGCGGTAAATCGCCGACACACGTAAACTCGGACTATGATATTATTGACATTACAGAAATTTCAGAACTCCAGCGGGGACTTTTCCTGTCGCATTATGAAGCTCACTTTTACGATTTTCATCCTTATCTTACAGTGCGGGAATCCAGAAGAATAGAAGGTTTATATGAGCTAAATCTGATCGATGCGGCAGAATCCACCCATTTCGACGACCTGATCACAGTCGCCGGCAGCGACTATGATCCACATTTTGTAGGTTTTTCAGAATATACCCGATGCGGATTTTTGTTGCCTCATTCTAACCTGGTCCAGGTGGAAATACCCTATCGGGCGATTATTCCAAAGGGACTGGATGGCTTGTTGATTTCGGGAAAAGCATTTAGTCAGACGCAAAACGCCTTACAGTTCACAAGAATGTCAGCTGATCTGACCGTACTCGGTTATCTGACCGGACAGCTTGCTGCCGAAGCTGTATTGAGTCGCGTCAGTCCACAGGACCTTAATATTTCCCCGCTTCAGCAGGAATGGTACCGGAACGGTTACCTTCCGAAAGACTATGCAGGCAGAATATCAGGTAACAGGATTGATCAGGCTGAAGAAATTTTACTACGGGTTCGAATCCTGTCGGAAGGCAGGCGGGATTATCTGTACGAGTGCTGTAAGCTGACCAAAGAAAAAGCATTGCCGGTACTCCTGGATTTTTATCATACAGCTCAGGGGGAAGGCAAACTGCTGATCTCAAAAGCGCTGGCCTGGTTTGGTGATCAGTCGGGGTGCCGGATGATTGAAGAGGAGCTTTCGGAACTCTTCGACAGGGAGCAACAGGAAGGCTATCCGGCAGGTTACACCGAGACCTATGATAACATCCGGGGGAGGGAAAAGAATGTTCTGGAGGGATTATTCTGGCGGATCAACCAAAATATAGCTCTTTTGGGAATGGCCGGTGACAATGGAAGTCTGGTAACTATCAATAGAATCATGGAAACCGCATCTTCGGGAGGGACACGGGTGTTTCGGGAAAATGATTATTTTAATGAGCGGATCGATTTGCGCCTGGTCCCGTTTTATAACCGCATCCTGAATTTGTGCTTTTATGCAGAGCGGGTTCCCGACCACTCCCTGATTTCCGGATTTGAAAAACTGCTGACTGATAAGAATCTCAGTGGATACGTCACAACCGACTACCACAAGGTCAGGTGGAATACTTATGGCGCTGTTCTGGAGGTCAGCATCGGTGCTGCCCTTGCGCGTTGCGGGTCAAAATCAGGGTATGAGCTTTTGCTGAGCTATTTTGACGATATTCATTTCAACCTGCGTGACTTTGTTCAACGCGAATTGGTTACCCTGTCTTGCGCCGGCCGGGTGGAGGGAAAAAATGGATGGCACAAATATATGGCCTCGCTTGCGTTTCCCCGGCCTTGCATGAAACTGAACAAATTACCCGAATGTTAAAAGTCATCCCTATCCGAATAACTATGAAGAAAATCTACAAACTCCTTTTGTGTGTATTGATTCTTTTATTCGCCTCTTCACGGATTCTTCCGGCACAAACAATCATTGCCCCGGGCGAGCAATTGCAAAACGGCAGGTATGCCGGTAAAAAACCGGTTGTCCTTATAACGAAAGTATGTTCAGGCAAGGTAATTCACCGTTTTCACGACACCTCGCCTTTAAGTCCTTCAGGAAGATATCTGGCTTTATTCCGCGTTCCGTTTGAAGATCATTATCCCGGCCCTGGCGATGCCGGAGATATCGTCCTGTTAGATATGAATACATTAGAGGAACGAACGTTGGCCAAATCCGGTGGATGGGAGATGCAGGTCGGCGCCAACGTCCAGTGGGGGGCGACTGATCACGAACTGTTTTATAACGACGTCGACACCAACACGTGGGAAGTATTTGCTGTTAAACTTGACCCGATTTCCGGGAAATCTGAAAGGATCAAAGGACCTGTGTTCATGGTCAGTTCAGACGGCAAAAAGCTGGTCAGTCATAACCTGATCAATTCGGTTCATGCTCAGTCCGGGTATGGTGTTATTATTCCCGATCGTTTAACTCAATACCACGTCGGGCCGGTAGATGACGACGGGATTTTTGTTACCAATGCACAAACCGGCAAATCGAGGAGAATTGTAACGATCCGGGAGATTTATGAGAAAGCGGTGCCATCGGTCAAAATACCGAACCCTGCAGATTATGCCTACTATTGTTTTAAAGCTATGTGGAATCCGCAGGGGACAAGGATCATGACCTGCCTGATGTGGAAGCCATTGAAGGGAGGCAAACGGAATGTTGCCGTTATCACCATGAATCCCGGCGGTGGTGATATCCGGACTGCTGTTACGGCCGAACAATATGCGAAAGGCGGACATCATATGGCCTGGCTGCCCGACGGGGAGCATATTTCCATGAATTTGCAAAACGATGACGATCCTGAACTGGAACTGATAACAGTAAAATATGACGGTACCGGGCTTAAAACGGTTTTTCCCACAGGATCAGGACACCCTTCCTTTCACCCGAAGGGCTTGCCTTACGTGATTACCGATTCCTACTGGAACGAACCAGTTACAAACCAGGATGGTTTTATTCCCTTGCGGCTTCTGAATATTGAAACAGGCAGGGAGATTGAAATTGCCAGGGTTTTCGTTCCGCATGTGGAGGACAATTCTTTTCGGGTTGATCTTCACCCGGCCTGGGATCGGTCAGGAAGGTATGTGGTCTTCAATGGCTATGAGGACAATGAGCGATGTGTTTTTATCGCAGACCTGAAAAAAGCACTTAATTCCCCGGATTGTTTTTCCCAAAAACATGAACGGCCCGTTTTGTCAGTCTGGAATTATGATCATATGCTGAAGGTCCGTGAAAGCCTGAATAAAGGAGAAGATACGTACCGGGTGCCTTATCAGAATTTGTTGAAGGAAGCGGGGAAGATACTTCACGCACGTCCTCTGTCTGTTATGGATAAGCCCAGTGAAAAAGTGGCTAAAAGCGGGGACAAGCATGATTTTATTTCCGTGGGAAAATACTGCTGGCCCAACCCGAACACACCCGACGGAATGCCCTGGATTCAGCGGGACGGCTATATCAATGTGGAAAATTTTAAACAGGACGATGCGGTAAGGCAGGACAAAATGTGCCACAGCGTAAGCAGGCTATGCCTGGCGTATTTTTTTACCGGAAATGACCTTTTCGCCCGGAAGGCGATCGAAATGGCGCGTGTCTGGTTCATTGATCCGTCCACGCGGATGAATCCCCATTTGCTGTATGCTCAGGTTATTCCCGGCAACGACAACAGTATGGGACATTTCCCGGGAGTAATTTTCGGAAGGGTTTACATCAACCTTCTGGCCGGACTGAGCCTTATTAAGAATTCCCCTGCCTACACCTCTGATTTTGATTCGGGGATAAAGAAATGGTTTTCAACGTATGCTTTATGGCTTCGGACAAGTGAATTCGGCATAAAGGAAAACAAAGCGACGAACAACCATTCCATTGCTTACGATCAGCAGTTATTGGCTATTGCGCTGTTTTCAGGCGACGATTCCACTGCAGGCAAAATTATTGCTGACTTCCATCCTGTCCGCATCTTTACTCAGGTGCAGCCCGACGGGAAAATGCCAAGGGAACTTGCAAGGACCCGTGGGCTGGGATATTCAGCGTATAATGTCATTCATATGCTCGAGATCTGTGAGATGGCAACTCAAATTAGCCCCTCGTTATATGGATTAACATCCCCGGATGGCCGCAACATTGGCAAGGCAATTGCGTATATTTCTCAATTTTCGGGTAAAACTGTTGAAGATTTTGCTCCTTATCAGCAAATCGCAGACTGGGACAAAAGCGTTGATCAGATATACTGGATATTGAAGTGGGCCGATAAGTATGACCCATCAAAAGGGTATGGCGAAATATTCAAGAAGAATGAAGCGCGACTTTCCGGAGATGTTAACAATCTTGTGTATTAAGCAGCTTAAAGAAGATACAAATAAATAAGAAATGAAGAAGTTGCCTTTTTTTTTCCTGTTCATAGGGCTGATTTGCGTCAGTTTCGGGCAAAAAAAACCGCAGGGATTCTTTAAAGCGGGTTCCAGGGTTTGCTTTGTGGGAAACAGCATAACCAACAACGGAGGGTTTTATCACGATGTGTTCCTATATCATGTCACACGCTTCCCTGACGAGCAGATCACGTTTTACAACTGCGGCATCTCCGGGGATGTTGCGGAAGGAGTACTGAAAAGGATGAAGGATGATGTCTTCATTCACCGGCCTACTCATATTGCGTTGATGCTTGGGATGAACGACGTTCAGCGTTCACTGTATGGAGGTAAAACAACAACCGACGCAGACACATTGCAACGGAGAGAAGATGCAATCAGCAGCTACCAAAAGAATATGGAGCGAGTCCTGGATCTTGTTCTCTCCGGAAATATAAAGGTCATTTTGCAAAAACCTACCATATTTGATCAAACCGTAAACTTATCGGTGCCCAATAACCTGGGCGTAAATGACGCACTGAAAACATGTGCGGAATTTATCGGCGAACTGGCGGACAGGCACGGCCTGCCGGTGGTTGACTACTGGACCATACTGGAACAGGTTAACCGGACAATTCAGAAAAAAAATCCAACGGTAACTGTAACCGGTCCGGACCGGGTCCATCCGGGAGCGATAGGGCACTTTATCATGGCCTATCAATTTCTCGTTGCAGAGCAGGCTCCTTCATATGTTTCAAAGATCGTTATAAAGGAGGACCGCCCGGTCAAATGTCTGAATGCTGAAATCAGTGGTTTATCAAAAACAGAAGATCAGCTTGTTTTCTCGGTTTTCGAAAATTCATTGCCTTTTCCCCTGACTGAAGAACAGGAGAAAGCCGCACGTTTAGTTCCATTTAATCCGAAGTTTAATCTCCAGATATTGCAGGTCTGCGATTTGGAAAAAGGAACCTATACCCTGACAATCGATGAGCAGGTAATCGGATCATTTTCTGAAAAGCACCTCCGCAGCGGAATAAACCTGGCGGAGTATAAAAATACTCCTCAGTATTTGCAGGCAATTGACGTGCGCGAGAGGTTGACCCGGTTGTGGCAGGTCGAAGCTTCATTGAGAGGGTTAAAATTCATTGAGTATAATCCTTTTTACCAAAATTTCCCGGCAAAGGAAAATCCGACCCTACTGAAAGCTCACCTGGATTCAGTTTTTACAGAGAAATATTCCTCACATACCAATTATTACAAAACGCAGCTCTCAAAATACATGAGCAATAAGCCCAGGGAAAATGATCTTAATTCGGAAGCGGCTCTCATCCGCGGTCAGGTATACAGGATGGCTCAGCCACGTTGTCATCTTTACTCTTTGAAAAAGAACTAGTTATTTTAAGGCATTTTATCAACAGAATGAATAGAATGAATACACGAAAGCAAGTCTCAGCAGTACTTCTTTTCCTGGCAATTTTTCTGCTTTCCCGGGCTGATGGGAAATCAAATCAACCTGATGATAATCAAGTCAGAGTGTACCGGAACATCCGTTATGGAGATATACCTGATGGCATTGAACAGGACAGTTCATCCGACAGAACGTTAGACCTGTATGTGCCGGAAAAGGCGGATAAGCGGCTTCCCCTGCTTGTTTTTGTACACGGAGGTGGTTTTAGCGGAGGAGACAAGGCTTCTGTTGCTGCGATCTGTTCGGCAATTTCAGCAAAAGGGTTTGCTGTAATTTCCATTAACTACTACTTAACCTTAAAATATGAGCGAATTGAAGGGGTGAGTTGCTCCGCCTTTATGGCTAATGGAATACCGGAGGATGGCTTTCATCCATTGCTTGGAAAAGCAGTACGAAATGCATCAGCCGATACGCAATTGGCATTTCTCTGGATTAAAAGGAACCGGAAAAGGTATGATTTTGACTTGTCGTCCGTTGCTGTTTCCGGTGGATCGGCAGGCGCTATGACAGCTTTATATACTGCTTATGTTTCCGGACAGCAGATTCTTCCGGTGAGGGCTGTTGTCAACTTATGGGGGGGCTGGAGAATACCGCTCTCATCAAAACGGGAGCTGCACCGTTGCTCACGTACCATGGTGATCAGGATAAAGTGATCAATGTTCGTTTTGCGCTTGCCCTGCATGAACGGATGGAAGCAGTCGGAAATGATGAATCGGAACTTCACATTTTGGAAGGCCAGGGGCATGCCCGATACAACCTGATTGCCAACGAGAAGATCGGAGAGATCGTAATTTTCTTAAACCGGAATTTGGGTATTAATTAACTATAAAAAGAGATGTGAGCGATAATAAGGCGGATGTCACAACGTTTTAATTTTATTGATTTAACAGCTTTTAATTTGTTTTGTAATGCCTTTGTGATGTGAAGTTCCGATATTTGAGCAGTATAACCCATATACCATGAAAGCAAGCCAATTACTATTCTGTATTTTGATGATCCTGATCAGCAGCGGATCTGTCGCTCAGTCCGTTGTAACAGGCCTTGTCTATGAAGACAACAATAAAAATAACAAGAAAGACCGTCGCGAGGAAGGCATTGCCGGGGTAGCGGTTTCGAACGGGAGAGAAGTGGTGCAAACCGGGGCTGATGGCCGGTATGAGTTGCCCTCATCAGACGACCAGATCATCTTTGTCATTAAGCCTGCCGATTATCAGGTTCCTGTTAACGAGTTCAATCAGCCGCAATTTTACTATATCCATAAACCAAAAGGATCGCCGGAGCTTAAGTATAAAGGATCTTCACCTACCGGACCGCTTCCCAAATCGGTCGATTTTCCCCTGATTTCTGCAGCATCGGCCGACACGTTTCAGATACTGGTTTTTGGTGACCCTCAGCCGTATACTCCGGAAGAAGTGGAGTTGTTCAGCCGGGGAGTTGTTTCGGAGATCGCCGGGATAAAAGACGTTGCATTCGGTATCAGCATGGGCGACCTGGTGGGCGACAATCTCGATCTGCACCAACCCTATATCAAAGCCGTTCAGCCTGTCGGAGTTCCCTGGTACAACGTGATCGGGAACCACGATGAAAACTATGATGTGAAAAACGACAGCCTGTCCGACGAAACCTTCGAGAAGAATTTCGGTCCCGCCAACTATGCCTTTAATTACGGGAAAGTACATTTTATCGTTCTTGACGACATCATCTATCCGGATCCGCGCGACGGAAAGGGATACTGGGGCGGCCTGCGGAAAGACCAGCTTCAGTTTGTTGAAAATGATCTGAAATTTGTGCCGAAAGATCACCTGGTGGTACTCGCGTTCCATATTCCCATCAGTGAGCCCGGCGAAGGTGATTCGTTCAGGGATGAGGACCGGGAACGACTGTTTGAACTGATCAAAGATTACGAAAATACACTGTCGGTCTCGGCACATACGCATTTGCAGCGGCAGGATTTGTTCTATCCCGAAGATGGCTGGCCGGGTAATGACCGGCACCATCATTTTAATGTGGGGACCACCTCGGGCGATTGGTACAGCGGGCGGCTGAACGAAAATGGCATACCAGTTTCGACCATGCGCGACGGTACGCCAAAAGGATATGCCTTTATCAGTTTCAGCGATAATCAGTATCAGATCAGGTACCAGGCGGTCGGAAAACCTGCCGGTTACCAGATGGAAATTTTTGCTCCCAGGGTGGTTGAGCAGAACAAGCGGACATCGGCCGGGATTTATGTCAACTTTTTTATGGGGAGCGAGCGTGACTCGGTCTTCTTCCGTGTTGACGGAAGCGACTGGAAGGAAATGGACTACGTGACCGATTACGATCCGGCCTATCTGAATCTCCTGCACGAGTGGGATTTCACCGAAAAGCTGCTGGACGGGCGCAGGCCTTCCAACCCTGAATTTTGTACCCATCTCTGGAGGGCAGGTGTTCCCGTCAATTTGCAGGACGGCGAGCATATCATTGAGGTGAGGGCACATGATCAGTTTGGGCAGACCTTTACCCAAAGTACGACTTATCGGGTTGCCTCCCCGAAATAAAGTTAGCACAGGATTAAGTTTGACGCCACGGGAGCAAATGTGCCGCTCATCCCTGCTGCATTCCGCAGCGATTGTTTACTTTTGAAGAGACGCAGCAAGCAGCCGAATGCACGTTTGAAGCTAATCACACGAAACAGTTTGACGGATGAAGTACTCCCATATTATTTTTGATGTTGACGGTACGCTGGTCGATACCGAAAAGGCCTTGCTTTGTTCCCTGCAGGATACGGTTTTTGAGCTGAAAGGGGAACGGCCGGACCTGGCTGATCTGAAGTTTTCCTTTGGCATCCCCGGAGATGTTACGCTGAAGCAACTGGGTATCGGTGAGATTGAGCGGGCTAACCAGATCTGGTATGACCGCTTTAACGAGTATTATGATTCGGTTGTCCTTTTCCCGGGCATCGAAGCGCTGATCCGGGAACTTCACTCGAAAGGATACCGCCTGGGAATCGTAACATCCCGGAACCGGATGGAATTCGGCGAAGATTTTCCCCGGTTTGGCCTCTCCGAATATTTCGGGACGGTGGTATGTGCGGGCGATTCGCCGGAATCGAAACCTCAGCCGGGGCCCATGCTAAAGTATCTGGAAACTGCGGGAATTTCTGCGGGTGAGGCGTTATATATCGGTGATACGATATACGACTGGCAATGTGCAGCCGGTGCGGGGGTCGACTTCGGACTGGCCTTGTGGGGGCACAATTCAGCCCGGCATATCCGCGCAGATTACTTCTTTGGCGATCCCTGCGAAATTGACTACCGGTTGTCGCTTAGCCGCCCGGAACAGATCCCCTGGATGAAATGGGCGATGGAACTGCAGTTTATTGCCCAGGCCGGTATCACCTATTCCGATAATGCGTTCGACCTTGAACGTTTCGAACGCATCAGGGAGTTGTCGGCCGAGATTATGCACCACGAGACAGGTAAACCGCTCGATTATATAAAAGATGTTTTTTGCAGCGAAACAGGCTTTCAAACCCCTAAACTGGATACCCGGGCAGCCATTTTCCAGGACGGAAAGATCCTGCTTGTTAGGGAGAGCGACGGGCGGTGGTCCTTGCCGGGAGGATGGGTTGATGTAAATGAGTCCATCCGCAACAATACAGTCAAGGAGGTGAAGGAGGAGGCAGGACTGGATGTGGCGGCCGTTAAGCTCATTGCACTGCAGGACCGCAACCTGCACAACACGCCTCAGTATGCTTTTGGCATAACCAAGGCATTCGTGTTGTGCGAACTGGTCGGGGGCTGCTTCGTGAAAAACCATGAGACCATCGAAAGCGCTTATTTCAGTCTGGACGAAATCCCCCCGCTGGCGCTCGAAAAAACGTCGGAAGCCCAGATCAAGCTTTGCTTCGACGCTTATCATGCTGAAAACTGGACCACGGTCTTTGATTAAAACTGCAGGGGTCGTTGCTCATCGTTCAGACAACTCCATTGTTTCAGGAATTAGCAGGACGGGCCCACGCCCTGTCCTGAAGGTCTGCATCCCGGCGCGGCCCGATCACCCCAATCAAAGAGGCAATCTCACTATTCTCAAGTCCCTGTTCCTGCGCTTCTTTTAGCAAGAGCGCAATATTTTCAGGGAAACGGCTGTCAAGCCCGAACGACTTTACCGCATCAAGGATTCTTTGGGTCGCGCTGACACTGATTGCCAGCGGACTTTGGCTTACCTGATAGTCTTTTTGCCGGATCACATTAATCTCGTGTTTCAGAAACTCGGTAATTCCGGGGGTGGTTTCTGCAATCAGATCATGATACAGGGTAAGGTTGAGCCCTGAGCTTTCGCAAATTGCCGATCCGTAAATCAGACCGACAAACGAACCATAAAGCCAGGAGAGTGTGGCCAGGTCCATTGCAGACGACAGGGAGGCGCGCGCTCCAAGATACTTGCTGTTTCCTCCGAAAATTTTCAGGGTATGCAGGCAGTTGTTATAGGCCTGTTCCTCTCCTGCAAACAGGATCGTTGTTCCGGGCAATCCCATCTGGTCGGGAGCGGACTGAATGGCACCGTTCAGGTAAGCAGCTCCATTTGCTGTCATCCAACCTTCCAGATCGTCATTTTCTGAAGGGCTTCCTGTCGTAAAATTAATCAGGGTTTTCCCTTTCAGCACGGAGCCGTCGCCGGTTTGTTTCAGGATTTCCCATACTGCAGGATTGTCGTAGACGCACAAGACGGTCACAGGACTGGCTGAAATCGCCTCTTCGGGGCTACGGGCGACGGTAACGCGGGCTAACGACACTGCTTTGGACAGGCTCCGGTTCCAGACAGTGACCTCTTTGTTTGCTTCTGTCAAAAGCGCAGCGAGCTTTAATCCCATTTGTCCAAGTCCGATTACGGAAACTTTTTCTGTTTTTCTGATGTTTTCCATAGGTATAACGAATTTGTTTCATACAAAATTCGGGAACAGGAACGGAAGATGAAATAACCGAAAAATTATTCGGTTACTGAAAATTTACTCGGTATGGAGATAACCTAAAAACGAAGAAGATGTATCAGAGGAAAATAAAAGAAGATACGGAATGTGGCATTACCCTGGCCATGAAAACATTCGGCGGTAAATGGAAGCCCTGTATTATTGATGCGATAAGCCGGGGGATCACCCGGCCGGCCGATATGCAGCGGATGATCAGCGAGGCAACCCCCAGGGTTATCCAAATACAGTTGAGCGAGTTGATGACCGCGGGGATTGTGACACGGGAAATTTACGATGGTTTTCCGCTTCATACGGAATATTCACTGACCGAAACCGGGAAAAGTATTCTTCCTGTCCTGGCTATGATGAATAGCTGGGGCCTGAATAACCGGGACCAGGTTCTTCAGGCTCTTTCAATGGACGGCAGTCAGCCTTTGGATAAATTTCGCCCGGCAGAAGACCGGAGCTCGCAGGAAGTTTGCCGGACTACCTGATGCCCGGCGTTAGCAGGTGGCTGTCTTTTGGAAAAAGCTAAGCCGGTCCGGGTGATTGTACCCGAGTACCGGCCGCTTATATTGTCGCGGCATGATGAGTAGCCTTGTTTATCCCATGTGTTTCTTTAATTCGGCGGCGGCCTGTAAAAAGGCTGACTTCGTAGCGGGCAGTTCGGCCAGTGCATTCAACAGTCCGAAGTCGTGGATCATGCCATCGTAGCGGACTAAGGTGACCGGGACTCCCGCCTCATCCAGCTTTCTTCCGTACGCTTCTCCTTCGTCTCTCAGGATATCATTCTCCGCAACCTGGATCAGCGCCGGGGGTAATCCCTTTAATTCCTCCAGGGTAGCCTGAAGCGGCGACAGGTAGATTTCCTTTCGCTCGTCGGAATCGGTCGTGTACAGGTCGAACATCCATTGCATCAGCGAGGTGGTCAGGAACCGGTCCTTTCCGAACTGCCTGTACGATTCGGTTTCAAAATTGACATCCGTGACCGGCCACATCAGTATTTGCACTTTTATTTCGGGGCCATTATTTTCCTTTGCTTTGATGGCGGTCACAGTACTCATATTCCCGCCCACGCTGTTGCCGACGATCCCCAGATTTTTCCCGTCAACATTGATTTCATCGCCGTGCTCTGCCACCCACTTGGTTGCAGCGTATATTTCATTGATCTGGGTGGGGTATTTTGCATCGGGGGTAGGCGTGTAGTTCACGAAGACCCCGGCATAACCTGTAAGTACCACCAGGTCTCTCACCATGCGTTTGTGTGTGGGGTAATCGCCCAGAACCCATCCGCCGCCGTGAATAAAAATGAAAACAGGCAGCTTGCCTTTCACACCGGCAGGCCGGACAATATTGAGCCTGATGGGATGACCGTCGGCGGAAATTGTTTTTTCCGATTCTTCAATGCCCGACAAGTCTGTCTTTACCGAAGCCTGTGCGTCCGACAGTACTTTCCGCGCTTCCACGGGAGGCAACGATTCCGGTGGCTTGCCGCCGCTGGTGTTCAGAACTTTTAAGAACGATCTGATTTCCCTGCTGAGCCGGGGGTCCGACTCATAATTGATGACTTCTTTTGACATAGCTATTAAAATATTGGTAATTAATAAATTGCTTCCTAAAGATTAAACGGATTGGAAACGTCCATATTTTCCCCGGCAGAATTTTATTTTGACAACGATGCCGGCGTGATACTCCCTCAGGCACATTCTTTCCAGCGAAAAGGCGGCTGGCGGGACTATTTTGCTTCGTGGTTTGTCTTCCACATGATACAAAAAAATGAAAATTTTGTTTCGAAAGTACCCGGGAAACTTTGATCCCAAAAATTTAAGCTGATATGCCCTTTTGTGGCGTACTATGTTTATTTTTATGCTCTTCTTAAAGCAAGGCAGTATTTGAGATGATTTCACTACCGGGACACAATGTCAGGCTAATAAAAAGACAGACAGCAATGAAGTTGTATATAACGAGTACAGTACCAAAGGTGGAAGCGATGCCTCTTTTAGTCCTGTTACTTCTTCTTCTTGCTCATACTGGTTTTGCCCAGGCACGGGCAGATGAAAATCCGTCCGAAGACCTGGCCGGCGGCAGAGTACCGGCTTTTGCCGGCATGAACACACCGGAAGCGCATCTTTCCAACCTGGCCGATTCCTTCTTCTTCTCGCGGCGTCTTTTTCACCGGTTTGGCCTGGAGATCCGGCCGGACTATATTTTCCAGACCAATCCTTTTCTCAGGGGAGAAAATGCGTCCTGGGAGCCAGTCGATAACTGTCTTTCCACCCATCTCAAATACTCGTTCCAGTTTCACCCCAATACCATGGGAGGCCGCATTTTCAGGGAGGCGTATCAGGGCGTCGGATTAGCCTGGTATACCTTTGGGGAAGGGGAACAGTTGGGAAATCCGCTTGCTCTTTACCTGTTCCAGGGAGCGCGGATCAGCCGGTTCAACCGGCGGTTGTCACTGAATTACGAATGGAATTTCGGTTTGTCGTTTGGATGGAAACCTTATGATTACGACACTAATTTTTATAACGTCATGATCGGCTCGAAGGCAAACGCGTATATCAACATGGATTTATATCTGAGCTGGATGCTTTCGCCACAGTTTGATCTGAATGGCGGCGTTACCCTTTCTCATTTTTCAAACGGGAATACCAAGTTCCCCAATGCAGGACTGAATACTACGGGTTTAAGCCTTGGGGTGACGTATAATTTTAACAGAGAAGATTTTTCCGCTTTAGATCCGGCTTATCAGCAGCGTATCCCGGAGTTCCCGCGTCACATCAGTTACGATCTGGTTTTTTTCGGTTCCTGGCGACGGAAAGGCGTCGTTTTTGGAGATAAAATGGTTGCTTCTCCCGATGCTTATCCGGTGGCGGGATTCAGTTTTGCTCCGATGTACAACTTCGGCTACAAGCTCCGCACGGGAGTGTCGGTTGACGGTGTGTATGACGGCAGCGCCAATGTTTATACGGAGGATTATATTGTGGGTACCGGACAGGAGTTTTTTAAACCCTCCCTCAGCAAACAACTAGCCCTGGGAATTTCCGGGCGGGCTGAATATGTGATGCCTTATTTTACAGTGGGCGTCGGCATGGGTGTTAACGTGCTTCACAGGGGAGGAGACCTCAAGGCTTTTTATCAGCTCGTGGCTCTTAAAATTGAGCTTAGCCGGAGATCATTTATCCACATCGGCTATAATCTCAAAGATTTCCATGATCCCAATTTCCTGATGTTGGGCGTTGGCTTCCGGTTTAATGATCACTCCCCATCCATTCCTTAAAGTTTCCGGCTTTCGCTTTGCTGATCAATACCTTTTCTTCCGGTTCGGGAAACAGCCTGACAAACAGCCGCCCGTTAAAGTAATACTCAATTTCGCGGATGGCCTTGCGGTTGACCAGGTACCGGCGGTTGACCCGGTAGAACCGGGCAGGATCAAGCACTTCGGACAGTTCTTCCAGACTTTTTTCTTCCATCGGCATCTTTTTGTTATCGAATTTGGTGCCGGTGACGACGCCGCCGGCAATATCAAAAAAGGCAATTTCATCGGCCGAAACCGGAATAAGCCTGTCTTTATGAGGAACCAGAAAGTTTTGTTTGAATTTTTTCGCGCCGCCAATCATTTGCGCTATTTTCTCCAAAACGGCTTCATTCATAGCCGGTTGACGCTTGTTTTCAAGCCGCAGAAACTTTTGAATGGCTTGCTGAAGTTTTTCTTTACGGATGGGTTTCAGCAGATAGTCGATGCTGTTGACGTCAAAAGCCCGGATGGCATATTGATCGTAGGCGGTCGTAAAAATGACGGGGATGTCAACGTTTACTTCCTTAAAAATTTCGAATGAAGAGCCGTCGGAAAGATGGATATCCAGGAAAATAAGGTCTATATCCGGCCGGGATGTCAAAAAGTCGACCGCATCTTCGATGTTATCGATTGTTCCTGCAAATGTCGCATCACCGATAATCTCCCGGGCCATGTCCTGCAACTGGGCAGCGGCCCTCTCTTCATCTTCAATAATTAGTATCTTCATAGCTCATGGTCGTTTCTTCCGGTATCAATGGAATGATGACTGTAAAATCGCGTTCCGTACGCTTCACGATAAGCTCCCTGCCCGTCAGGTATTTACACCGCTTGTCGAGGTTGTTAAGTCCCAGCCCGGTCGAGGGTTCCCTGGATTTCTTTTCCTGAAGCTTATTGGATACCACCAGCGTGTCACGATCTGACCGGATGCTGATTTCCAGATGTTTGTTTTGAGAAATCACATTGTGTTTCACGGCATTCTCTACCAGAACCTGCAAAGCCATTGGCGGAATCAAATAAGACAGATGTTGCTGGCTTACATCCACATTAAATGCAATTTTATCGCCATATCTTCCCTTTAGCATTTGAGCGTAGGCCTCTATAAATTTTATTTCCTCACCGACCGCTGCATGGCTTTTCTGGCTGCTTTCAAGTACATACCGGAATACGTCCGACATGTTGTTCACATACCCGACCGCCTTTTGCTGATCGTCCAAAATCAGGGAATTAATGGTATTAAACGAGTTGAACAGGAAATGCGGATTGACCTGATTTTTCAGCGCTTCATAGCGGGCTTCTGCATTCGTCTTTAAAAGGGATTCGTTTTCAATTCTCACCTGGTAATTGTTGAACAGCAAGCGGTAAATCTGTGAAATCAAAACGATAAAAATAGCCTCCAGTATCAGGTTCAGGTTAAATACAAACCGGAAAAACCGTTCCGGCGTCAGGGGATCAAAAAGCGCCAAATGAAAGCGGACCAGGGTAATATCAACGACGAGAAACAAAAAGACATTGATAAAGATCCGGTGGTACAAGCTGCCCATGTTGATGGTGGCCGGCCCGGCACGAAACTTTCCTGTTTCAAGGTTGATCGAAAAAAAGATGACCGCAAAGAGAAAACAGTAAACGGTCCTGAACACATAATCCAGCGTTTTAAAATTGATGTCAGCGTCGGCCTGGCCCAGTTGAAACAGGACCAGGACACGCGGCAGTGAAAAAAGGATGGTAATTGCCAGTGAACTGAGCAGCACCAGTTTCTTTTTCGACGGTATTTTAATCTCTTTTTTGTCTTCCATGGCGAAGCGATTGACGCTGTAAACAATCCCTTTTAGTTTTGAACCCATCGTACTGAAGACAAAGATAAGGGTTTGAATGCCAATCATCAGAAGCAAGCTTCACTTTAAGGTAACGCATATTGTTGAAAAAAATCCCAAATCAGCTCATTAGCATTGATTGCTGTGGAGGGCTCGTCGGCTGCCGGCCTGACTTTTATGGACCCCGGCCAGGCGTGGCCACCGTCTTTGGTCAGGTAATACCGGATCACAACGTTGTTTTCACAATTTTCCCATTCGGTCAGGGAGTAGCCAGCGTTGTCAACCACTGTCAGCGGCCCTGATGTGCATCCGTTTGCAGCCGACCAGACATGGAAGACCGAATCGATCGGGGGAAAGTAATATCCGCCAATTCCAATTCCGCCTTCATCGGGAATCTTTGTGTCGGGTTCTGCGTGTAAATGTAAAATGGGCACTGGTTGCGTCGGGGAAATATCGGGTCCGGTAGTCATCGAACAGCTCACCGTGGCAATGGCTGCAATCCGGTCGGGGATCTCGCAAGCAAGCCTGTATGCCATCATCCCGCCGTTCGACATGCCGGCAACGTATATCCGACGGGGGTCAATGTTGTACTGAGCAATCAAATGATCGATGAGCATATTGATAAAGCCGACATCGTCCACATTATTCTCTGTGGCGTAATCACAACAATAGCCTGCATTCCAGGTCCTGATCCCCAATACGCCGTTGCCACGCACGCCTTCCGGATAGGCTACAACAAATCCGTTGTCGTTGGCCAGCCGGCTGAATGCATAATCATGTTCAAACTGGTAAGCATCACCGCCCGTGCCATGCATGGCGATAACCAGCGGAAAATCGTCGGTGCCGGTATAGTAACCCGGGGGGAGGTTTAGCAGAAAGGTTCTGGTCCTTCCGTCCACCCGCATGGATTTGTAATCACGAAACAGCCTTTCAGTACCAGGCTGATCGGTGTTGCTGCAGCTAATTATCATCAAGCAAAAAAGAAGAGGATTCGCCAGTCGTTTCATTTTTTCTTATATCTTACTGTTTGCGGTTTTCGCGGAATTCATCCCGCATTTCCTTCTGAAACTCCGTGTACATTTTGTACTGGTCTTTGGTTAATACTTCCTTCATCTTTTTGTCTTTATCAGACTTCAGGTCCCGGTATTTTTTGAATTTCTCGAATTTCGAAGCATTCGATTCACGCAAACCCGAAAGTGCCTCGAAATATTTGGCATTGATATCCTGCACTTTGGGTTGCTGTTCTTCTGTCAGGTTTAACTTCGCTTTGTACGCTTCAAACCGGGCTTTGGCTTCCTGCTTTTGTTGTTCGGTCATTTTTGGCTGAGCAACAGCATTCATGGATAAGGCTACAAGCAGCAACAGGGCTGCAAAAGCAATCATTTGTTTCATTTTATACCTTAATTGTTAAAATTGTAAATCACGGAGCAAATGAACAGCGTTTTCCTGAGTCATATGCGGTTTAAAACAGCGAGGCTTCCATATTCGCCGCTGAAGCTGTATTTCTTTGTGCTGAGGCAACGATGTTAAAGAAAAAGAATACCCCAGGCTGTTATAACGTAAGGTTTAAACTAATTTTATCGTTATCATTGATATTGGGAATAACAATTTTTATGGGTAACTTTAATAAAATGAAGAAAGCAGGAATTCTTATTCAGGGATTGGTTCTGTTCGTGCTGGCAGGCTGTGCCGAGATGCAACAAGTGGTAAAGAGCGTTTATAATGACCAGGCCCCGCTAAGCCAGTCGGAAATCATAGCCGGTCTGAAGCAGGCGCTTTCGGTGGGTGTGGACAGTTCGGTTGCCCGGCTGGCCGTTGCTGACGGTTACCTGAAAGATCAGGCTGTTAAAATACTTCTTCCGCCTGAGGCGGAAGTCATCACCCGTAACCTGAGCAAGTTGCCCGGCGGACAGCAACTGGTTGACCGGGTCATCACAAGTATTAACCGGGCGGCGTCAGATGCTGCCAAAGAAGCTTCCCCCATCATCATGAACAGCATCCGGAACATGACGATCCAGGACGCCGCCGGAATCCTGACGGGAAGTGACCATGCGGCTACCGATTATTTGAAACGAACCAGCTATGATGCGTTGGTCAGCTTATATCGTCCTAAAATTCAGGGTTCGCTCAATGAAAAACTGGTTGGCAGTCTTTCTGCACAACAATCCTGGAATGAGCTGACGGGCAAATGGAACACCGTCGCTAAATCGGCAATCGGGCAGATGGCTAGTCTGGAAACGGTTGAAACCGATCTTAGCGCCTACCTGACGCGAAAGGCCCTCGACGGACTGTTTCTTAAAATCGCAGCTACGGAAAAGGATATCCGGGAAGATCCGGCCGCCCGGGTGACGGACCTGTTGAAACGGGTTTTCTCGAAACAATAACGTGACCCGTATCCCACAGAACCGGTTGTCAGTAATTTTTAATCTCGCCTTTTTATGATGAAGACTGTTCCTGCCGGGTCAGTTATCCAGTGCATATTTTCAGGCAGTTCTTCAAGTTCGTCACACATTTTTATTCCGTTCGATTGCAGATAAGCTGCGGCTTGCTCAACATGCTCAACATTTAATTCCATCCAGGTTTCGGAATGGGTGTAATTGTCGACGCAATCCAGCCACAGCGTGTTATTGCCAAATTTAACCTGATGGGTTCTTGAAACTGTTGGGTTGCTGATTGGCTTTTCCTCCACTTCCAGTTTGAGAATATCCCGATAGAAAGCAACAGTTTGGTCATATTTACTTTTGGGGATTTTTACGGCAAAATTTATTCCGCCTTCAAATTTGATGTCCATAATTCTTCGTTATTTGATGATTATAACTCTGTTGCATACTGTTTTGTTGCAATACAAATTTCGGGAATCCTGTTATTGCGGACGCAGTACGTATACGACAATTTCAGGGGTTCAAGGCGACATCAAGGGAACACCGAATCCTGGTCTGAACGTTCAAGTTCGTCCGGGACTATTGAAAAACGACCAATAAAGAAGCTGCCTCGAAGGAAATGGACATCGTAAGCAATGAGCTTATTAGCTACCTTTGAAAAATTAATTTATAACATTCAGTATGAAGAAAAAGAACTTTATGAAACGAGCATGGAAGCCGCGGCATCCGCCCGAGTTGAAGTTTACATGCGAATCGGAGCGCAGCGGAGATCCCCGAAGGGAATCGAGCTTGCGAGATCCGCGAAGCGAGTTCCATACCGTTGGTCATGCGTCTCGAAGCAATGAAGCTGGATACGTAAGTTGTAATTGGTTAAATTGGAAATATACACGTATGAAATCAGTGCCTTGTTATCTTCTGTTGGTCGTTTTGGTTGTTTTTGGTTGCAGCGATTCCGGTAAGCCCAAATCTGAGAGGGTAAATGAAGAGCAGCCGGAGGAAGGGTTTATCCCGATATTTGACGGGAAAACACTCAGCAACTGGGAAGGAGATTCGACATACTGGCGCGTTGAGAACGGATGCCTGACAGGAGAAGTCACGCCGGCGACCCTTCTTGAACGTAACACGTTTATCGTCTGGAAAGGAGGAGCGCCAAAAGATTTTGAATTGAAACTGGAATTCAGGATTTCGAAGAACGGGAACAGCGGCGTCAATTACCGGAGCGAGCCAATCGACACCATTCCCTTTGCGTTGAAAGGTTACCAGTGTGATATCGACGGACAAAACCGTTATACGGGTCAAAACTACGAAGAACGAAAGCGGACCACACTGGCTTACCACGGACAGAAAGTAGTTGTAAATGCTCAGGAAAATGCCGGGACTGAGGTCTCGCTGAAAAGCAATATCAAAAATAATGCATGGCAAAGTATTGAACTAACCGGATCATTGGGGAATCCAGATTCACTCAATACTTATATTCACGATGACGATTGGAATGAATGTCATCTTGTAGTCAGGGGTAACCGTATGCAGCATTACATTAACCAGATACTCATGAGTGATGTGACCGACAATGACACCATCAACCGGAGTTTTTCCGGTTTGATAGGCGTGCAGGTCCATGTTGGCCCGCCGATGAAGGTCGAATACCGCAACATTCGTCTGAAAAAATAAAAAAGGAGCTACACCTTTTGCCTAGCAGGCAAAAGGTGTAGCTCCCGGGATTTTAATATTCAATTTTATAAACCAGTGGAACGGTAGCCCCGTGGATAAGTGCTCCTTTCACAGCCGTAGCCTCTTCAATGTCGATCGCATACATCCTCACTTCAGTCGCGGTAACAATGTCGTGGTAAGCGATGCCATCTTCCAGGAAGGCACCCCTTGACCAACCGCCGCCATGGACCGGAATACCATTGATTGGAGTAACAGTTTTGCTTTCCAGATCAACGATGGCCATTTTAAACAGGTAGGCCAGGTCGTCTGTGGCTGCCCAGACGGTTTTCAGTTCGTCGTCGGTTTCAACCGGTATATAACGCACCAGCGCTTTCCCGTCACCTAAATAGTTCCCGAATACAATTCGTCCTGCAACAGCGCTTTCTTCGAAATTGATAAAGTAATCCGTATCAAAATCGTTTTCACCGTTTTTGATACGCAGAATACCCGATGGACTTCCCGTCCGGGTGTAGCCGGATGCATAGGAGCCGGTCGAGAACGTATAAATATCTCCGTCTTCAGTTGCCGAGATACAGGGTTGCGATCCGTACATGCCAATTGGCGCCGCGCGGTCGTCTTTCAGGGTGGTTACATAGTCAAGCGAAGGATATTCATAAACACCAATGTAGGCGGTATCCATGAGCGGCGTTTCCCAGGTGTCACCCACAACCGGGTAGTAGGGAACATAGATCTTGCTGTCGCGTACAACGGCTCCGGTTGGCCATAAATTGAGTTTGAGGTCTCCGTGTTGTATTGACATGCTGTTAAACTTGCGACTGGTAATGGACTTTGATTCAGCATTGATCACCATAAACTCGCAATCGTAGCTGCCGCCTCCCCAGGGAGCGCCAATCCCGATCATATTCTCTTCGTCGGCCACACCCATACAGTCGAGCCGGTCGGCATAAAAATTGCCGGTTTGCTGAATATTGCCCGAAGCATTCAGTCCGTAGGCAATCGTTCCTTCATCGCCGTAGTTAATACTAAAGAAGGAGTTATTCAGGCCAAAATAGTAATTCCAGCCAGCCTGCTCAATACCCACACCTTCAACCGAAAGTTCGCCCGATATCAGTTGTTCCAGACTATCAAGCTTCCACACATAATCGGATGTTCCATCGGCTCCCTGCGTTCTCATGGAGAAGATATATCCGAAATTTCCGGGAGTTTCACCGTCATCGTCGCTATCGTCGTCTTCGCTGCAGGAGATCATGGCGGGAACGATCAGCAGGCACATCAGGTGCCATTTTAGTTGGGAGATTGTATTTTTCATGATTTAAAACAATTTTAGTTTTTAGTATTGATGATTATTTGAGTGGATTATTTATTGTAAAAAATATCGCAACTTCACCGAGAACGAACGTCCCGGCTTTTGGATGTTGTAGTAATCGTACACTTTTGTGTCGGTAAAATTCTGGCAATCGGCGCTGATGTTGTATTTCCCGTTATGCAGCGAATAGCCAATGCCAAAGTTTCCTGTAATTTGCTGCGGGATTGATCGTTTATTGTCCGGGTTGCCGTACTTGGGCCAATAGAGGTAGAATGCCTCTGCATAATTGCAACTTAAATCGAAGAATAGGCGGTCATTTTCGCGGAACAATTCCCTAAAGTTAAAGCCCATGTTGGCATTTCCGAAAAGATAGGGGATGTTGGGGACCTGTTGTTTATAAGTATCGTTTATTTGTTGCGTCCCGGGGACGTACTTATCGGTATTGATCAGCTTTTGCCAGGTCCCGTTTACTTCAAAGGTAAACCAGTCGGCTTGCTTAAACCAGAACGATGCTTCGGCGCCGGTGCCGCGCACACTGCTCAGGTTTTCGTAGATTGTTCTGGCGCCGTCAATGGTATTCCGGATAAAATCGGATGCATCGCGGAACACAAATCCCGCCTCGGCGCCCACCTGGTTTCGCGGGCTTGTTTTAAGGAACGACAAGCCCATATTCAGGTTGTTGCTTTGTTCCGGTTTTAGATTGGGATTGCTGTTGATGTTCAGTCCATCGCCTAAAATCTCGGCAGGAGAAGGCAACCGGCTGGTTCGTTCGTACGAGGCTTTCACCTGCCATTTCGGCGACAGGTGCCAGGCGGCGGCTATGCCGTAGCCGGGATTTTGGATGGATGATGAGATGCTAACCGTATCGCCGATGGCCAGTTCATTGTCCATGAGGAATAGTTTTCCAAAGACCGATGCCGACAAACGTTCGTCGAAGGAACTTAACTTGTATTCGAGTCCGCCGATATGCTTTGAAATGGAAGGTGAATTCAAACCATATTTGTCGGGGTTATATTCGTCTTTTTCATCCCGCAGGTAGTCATTGTGCACGTAGTTGAAGGTAAGCAGGTGGTTGCCGGCCAGCCTGTATGTGAGGTTGGTGTTGATCAGCCAGTTTCGTTCGTTGTATATGTAGATCGTCTTCTCGCCCAGTTCTCCCTGCAAGGCATTGTCGCCGTAATTGCGCGGTTTGGAGTTCCCGGTCCAGTCATAAACAACCGAACTGGTATCGACCGACCGGTTTTCAGCCAGGTACCAGGAGGAGTAGAGTTTTACCGCAAGTCCTTCAGCCAGGAAATTTTCCTTTTCGAACCTCACGGTTGGCGTTACACTTTTGCTGTCAGTAAAGGCCCCACCAACCACCCGCTGCATGTTGGAACCCTGCTGGATCTCTTTTTCATTGCCCGAAACGATGAAGCCGATAAACAGTTGATCGGCGTAAGATTTCCCCACAACGCCGGTTTCGGCTTTAACTGTTGCCGATTTGTAGCCGTCATGAAAATGCTTGTATTCCTGCACCGGACCGTAAACGCCGGTGTTTGGGTCAGCAATGCTCAGATCCACGCCGTAACTGTTGTCCGAGTAATTAACGAAGGCGTTTGTATTTACGGTAAAGCCGCTTTTTGAACTTTGCCTGAAGTTGACCGACGCCTTGTGACTGTTAAACGACCCCAGGCTGTACGACACATCCAGGTAGTTCCTGCTTTTCTGGTTGGTGATCAGGTTAACAGCGCCGCCGAGCGCATCTGCTCCGAGGCTTACAGGGACAACCCCCTTATACACTTCAACGCGTTCGGCCATATTCACGGGGATGTTATCGAAGGAAAGGGCTGAACCGAAGTTCTCAAGCGGAATACCATCGATAAAGAATTTGACCTGGTTCCCGGAAAAGCCATTGATTGAAAAGTCAAATCCGGAACCCATTCCGCCCGACTGCCGCACGCGGACACCGGTTGTGCGGTTAAGGACTTCATTGATCGTGGCAGAGCTGTTATACAGTTGGCCGGCATCGATGGCCGAAATATTAAAAGCCCGTTCGCGGGCCTGTTGTACGATCGTTTTAGCGGTGACCTGTACTTCGTCAATTTCAGCAATGTCTTCTTCGAGTATAATATGCTGAACCAGACCGGTCTGGCCGTTAACCGTGATGCTGATTTCAGTCGTTTTATAGCCGATGGCCGAGACAACCAGTGTATAGTCGCCCGGGGGTACTGCCAGGCTGTAGTTTCCGATTTCATCGCTTGTCATGCCAAGGCTTGTCCCCTTCAAAAAGACCGATGCGAAAGCAAGCGGATTTTTGTCTGCATCGCGAATACTTCCCGACACCGTTTGGTTGTTTTGCTGCGCCACAGCAACCGAAACCGTTATTGCAAAAACTATAATTGCTGTCCAAAGCCGCCGTTTCATGCTGAGTGAAATAGAATGTTAATTATCATGGCGGCAAAGGTAGCGTGGCCAAGACAAGCGTACCATCCCGAATACTTGGGGTATTTCAATGAGCCGGGCGATGGCAATTCCCGGGAGTTATCCAAAAAGCGAACAGCATTTCCCCTGGGTCGTTAATTTAGCAGGAAGGCGACCGGATGTAGCTCCTCCATCGCTATTTCTTGGGATTGGTTACAGTGAACCTATAAATTCAGGTGATAGCGGACAGACCGGCCGCCTCCTTCGCCGGTAAAAGCACCCATTTCGTGTAGTTGCTGCAAGTCTCTTGTAGCCGTGGCTTTGGACGTACCGGTTATACTCATATATTTCCTGGCTGTCATTCCTCTTTTAAAGCCGTCAGGCCCCAGGGTGAGCATCTTACCGACGGCTTTTGACTGGCGTTCATTCAATTTGCTCCTGTAGCGCTCAAAAAATTGGGCTTTTTTCAATGTGAATTGCGCCATGGATCTGGCATCGTGCTGGGCATCAAGAATAACCAGGGTAAAATAATGTATCCATGAAGTAATTTCCGATGAACGCTGTGCTTGCTTTAGTGCACCAGAATAGGCTTTCTTGCTCTGTTCAATGGTTCTCGACAGGCTAAGCATAACCGGACGGTTGAGCGACTGCGATAACGTTTTTTCGGCGATCGCGCGCCCGATACGACCGTTCCCGTCTTCAAAAGGATGGATCGATTCAAAATACAGGTGAGCGCTGGCTGACGTGAGTACCGCCTCCGCAATCTTTCCCTTCAAGGGAACGGAAGCCGTATTGTGCCATTTAAGGAATGCGTCCATTTCTTTTTCGGTACCCGCTTTGATGGAGGCGCTTCATAGTGTGCTGATTCCCGTCCAATAACGCCGGAGATTACTTGCATGGGATCCTCTGCCGTTCTCCACTCACCTGGCTTCACATTCCGTATGTTGGACAATAACAGGCTATGTCAGCTTTGGATCATATTTGTCGTGAACGGCTCCTGAAAACTTTTCCTGACTTCTACCATCAGTTGGGCTACCCCTGTGGCTCTCCGGTCTTTTACATTAACGGGCGTATCGTTCAAACCAAGATTATTCCTTACAGAAGACATCACATCTTCGCGGCTGATAAATTCGCCTTCTATTTCAGAGGTTTTTGTTGCTTCTGGCAACATAAGCTGTAACAGCGTTTCCCGCTTCAGGTGATCAGGTAATCCCTGAATGATGCCGGTTATCTCACCCGTTTCTTTAGCAAACGCGAGGATAAGAGGCTGAATTTCTTTGATCTCATAGGAAAAGCTGGGCCATCCAGGTAACTGCCAGTTATAAAAATATGAGACGAATACAAGGGGTAATTGGCTCACGGAAGGATCGCCCGTTTGATTCCGGACGACTCAACCTCAGACAAAAAATTACCTTTTTTTTGTTTGAAAAGATAGAAAGAAAGGTAAACTTTGCGTTGCAAACATTCTGCCGGTGTAATGCCTGGTTGAACAAATTTTCGTCAAACGGAAGTATCAGCACATGAAAACCGTCCTCAAACTGATAATTAAGGCATAGTTAACCTCAGAAATCCAGGGGCTGATTTTCAGGATATATTCCTGAGAATGTGTGTTTGTGTCTAAAAATTAAAAATTTATTACCCTCAGCGGCACATGGCTGAATTCGTGTAAATGCTTCAAAATACTAAACAGAGCATGCAATTAGCAGGTGTGTTTGAGGTAAATTATCCTCCATTAGAAAGTAAAAGTATGTTCGATATAAGAAAAATTCAGGAACAGGTAATATATAAGGCAGTCCGGTCCGAGAGCGACCATGAAACTGCTCAGTCAATTATAACAGCGAACGGTGAAGATAATCGCACATGGGTGAAAAACACGATGAGACGGTTGGAAGAAAGGTTCGATATTTCCACTGTGAAAAGAATCAGGATGAACTGCCAGTGCGGTTATGGAATGGACGAGAAATTAGCCTTGGTAAAAGAGCTGATGGCATCGTCCTCCGATCTGAAAGAATTTGCCGGCAGCGATAAGGCGAAAGCCGCCGGTTTATCCTGCCAAAATGGCGAACTGTATTTGCAGTTCCCGTTTTGCCCGTGTCCGATGCTTGCCGAAGTAGATCGATTGGAAACTAAAACCTGGTGCCAGTGCACAACCGGTTACAGTAAGGTCCTTTTCGAAGAGGCATTTGGATGTGAGGTCGATGTGGAATTGCTCAGGAGTGTAAAAATGGGGGACGACATTTGTCTGATGAAAATAGTCCCTTGCAGTCCGGTTTTAATTTGAAGCATAGTTATAACGGACTTACAGAGGAATGGGAGACCTGCCAGCGGCAGGTCTCCCATTTTTTACAAAGTTTTCACCGGGATGCAAATATCCAGCACGAATTTGTGTTCGGGATGATTTTCAGGATCGCAGTAGTAGTATTCATACGGATTGTCTTCGCCCGGTTCGTACCCGCTTTCGGTAAACCAGGCACACATCGTATTCCACGCTTTTTCAAACTCCGTTACATCGATTTCAAAGTGCCCCACGGCATATTTCCCTCCCTTAATCGTCATTTTGCCGATTTCACCTTCAATTTTTAGATCCTTATCAACAACCAAACAGGCACTCTGGCGAACTTTACTGATTTCGGTTACGGAAGGATCGTCATGATAAACCGTTACAGTATGCGAGTCGGGTTTGATCAAACCGCGGGGATCGGCAAACTGCAATACCTTGCCATATGCTTTGTAGATCTCGTTAAATGCACCAATATGGCGGCAATAAATTACCTGCATGTCGGGCATTTCTTTTACTATAACTTTTGTTTCCATAATAACTACGTGTTTTAAATTTATGGAGTAAAGTTCGTTGTTCAGAGGCATATAAATTTGACTGTTCCTGCTTAGCGATTGACCATTCTTGCTGTAATAAACGCCGTCTTTTACAAATACAGGCTTTTCTATGTTTCGAAAAGCAGTTGCATTCATTCCAAAATGCTTCCGGAATGTACGGGCAAACAAAGACATGCTGCTGAACCCGCAGTCGAAAGCGATATCCGAAATATTTTTATGCTGGTAATCCCTGAGTTGTTGAGCTGCTTTTTCGGTACGTATGCGCAAAAAGAAATCGGCCGGGGTCTCGCCCGTAAGCATGGAAAAAATCCGATGAAAATGGAACGGTGAAAAGTGAGCCACTCCGGCCAGTTTATCAAGATTAACCTGCTCATTATAATGTTTATCGATGAATTCCATTACCCGGTTGATTCGCGATATATATTCTGACCGGCTTGTTTTCTGTATGGTCGTCATCCGTGAAATTTTGATCCGGTAAACTTAACTGTTTTCAGGGAATTCGTATTGACTTATCTTGCGTCATTTGTTCTGTCAGTTTATTTACACCTTTAGCTGCACATTTCTCTGAGTATACCTACAGTATAGTTAAAGCGAACCTATTGAGGCACCAACAGGTTTCTTCAGCCTAGTTTAAGGGCACTCCCATCCATTTGTATTTATAGAACAACGATTTCCTGAACATTTTGCCCGTCTTGAAATACTTATCGAGAAAGTCTTTTTGTTGGGCCAGGTTTTTCATTGATTCATCGATCGACCCGTTGAGCTGCGCGATAGAACCTGCCACGTTCGGGTCCGGGTTTTTGATCTCCTTCAGTTTATCACGGGAAGCGAGAAAACACTTCTCTGCGACATCGACCATCTCCTGAATTTCACTGTCGGGTTTGGAAGGGGAAAACTGGCTGTTGCGGTAATTGATAAATTGATTTAGCTGATTAACTCCGCTATTATACAGGCTGGTGGCAGCGTTGAATGTCTCAACCATCTGCTTGTTATTATAATATCCGATCTCTCTTTTAATATGCTGCAGTCGGTCGGATATCATCGAATTCCGGACACCGTTCTTCTCAATTCTTCCGGCCGATGAAACAAGCCTCTCGGTTTCTGATTGCTGCTCGTATTGCTTCAAGGTATCCAGGTAATTAAATTCCGGCTTTGTTTTATTCATGCTGGTTTTGCCTTCATAGAATTCCTGATTGGTGACCGGATAGCTCAGAAACTGCCACAACGGATCAAACGGCATGTGCGAACTGATCAGTTGTTCCGGTTTCGCTTTAAAGTAGTAATTATTCAACTTGTTCACGAATTTTTCATTCTGAACATAGCCTGACCCCCAGGTAGGATCAAACAAGTACCAGTCTGTCCCGACGAGGCTCCCACACCAGGCATGGGGTATATAATCCACAAAGCCGTTTTGTTTCGTGTATCCGGCTATCACATACGACTTAATTCCGCTTTGATTGGCAATTTCGTTATAAAGCTCGGCGAAATGCATACAAACACCTTTCCGGTTTTTCAGCACATCGTCGATGACCTCGCTTGTGTTTTCATAGAAATTTATAGCAAACATGTTTGCCAGATCATATTGAATGTTCCGGGCAATCCAGACGAAAATCGCCCTTGACCGGTCGTCCGGATTATCAAAATGTTGTTTGATATAATCTGCTATATCGCGTGTTGATTTTGTTAACCGGTCGGGGATTTGCAAAGCTTCCTGATCGATCTGATCATAGCTTTTGGTCGTTTGCGCTTTCACTCCTGTTGTCAGTAAAAGCAGGGAAAACAGGTATAGAATTCTCATCATCTGTTTTTTTTATTGCTGCACCGGAATAAATTCTACCGACCAGTTCGTATTGTTCTTCCCTTTCCGCAACACCGACAATTCTGTGCCTGAGCCATTCGAGAATACATAATGCGCTTCAACATCGTAAGCCCCGCTTTGCGCATCAGGTTGATAGAAATTATCGTAGATATAGGTTTTTACCAGCGTATAATCGTTGTCTTCAAATTGGTAAACTTGCGACGAGACAGTCTGATAATCTTGCTTTGCCAGTCCAAAAACCGAATGAGTTGCACTGCAATGGTCAATCCAGGGAATAGCATTGTAAATGTTGCCAGGATACTGCAGGTTTCCAATGGATGAAAGTCCGTCAACAATGTAACCATTTTTGGAAATCATATCCGATATCCGATACACCCCCCCAGTTGAACTCACAATATGGTCACCTGCAATCCAGAAGTTCCTGAACGATTCGAAAATATCTGCCTTTTCAGTTCTGTTGTTCAGATCGTAAACATAAACGCCAGCCGAAACCTCCGTTTCGGAACCAATCAGGTAATCCTGTTTCGGAACCTTTTTAATCTGACAGTCTTCATAGACTGAACTGCCTTCGGTAATACTGCCGTCCGAAAGGTTGACCCAGTAGATATTTGTCGACTGAACCGTGTAATTTCCGCTCTCAGTATAAGCACACCAGTTGTTTGGAGCGAATTCGATATCAGCCAAAATACCGGTTACTTCCAGTGTTTTTGTTACCGAATTGGTATTCAAATCCAGCACGCTGATCATTCCGCCGTGACCAACGAGTGCTTTTGTGTAATCTTCGGTGATTGCCAGGCAGGTTGGTGCCTTGCTCAACGCAATTTCATGTGAAACGGTTTTCGTTGTTACGTTATAGGCCACCAGCTTATTAGGCTGACCGATAACATAATACAAGGTGTTCGTGTTTTTGTCGAAGGTGGCATCCATAATATTTCCTTCCAACGCCCGAATGTTTGCGTTACCGCCGGGCGCACGAACCAGAACGCTGATGGGATATGACGGATTTGCCGGGTCATTTGATTTCAGGTATACCGTTGCCGAATTCAGCCCCGGTTCAAGCTTGCTCCGGTCGCAGGTAAAAACAACCTCGGTCGAAGAAGCATAAGGCAGGCTCATCCCGTTAACAGGCGAAACGGTCAGCCAGTTGGGCATGCCTTCAATACGCCATGAGAGAATGCCATTCCCATTGTTGCTAAAACTGAATGTCTTGCTGGCCGAAGATGTTCCAAAATCGACAGGCAAGTTGTAGGAATAAACAGACAGTACAGGTGTTCCCAGATTGGCCGAAACGCTGATTTCTATTTGCGGATTGTTTTTATCGTTGGTTTCCAGTATGATGGTTCCGGTCGGATTGCCCTGGATGGCTTTTTCGGCATTGAGGATGAAGGGGATCAATGCCGCTGCCCCTTGGCCCAGCATGAGCGATTCCGTTTGTAGATTGTCCATATCGACCGATAACCAGTCGGGCATGGCGGAGATATCCCAAAGCAAAATGCCATCGCCCGTGTTGGAAATCTGCAACTGATTGTTGTAATTGCTGTAGCTTATTTCAAGTGTACGGTTTACCTGGACGGCAGGATTTCCTTCGGTAATATAATAGACCGGTACGGCATAGGTTTTTTCGCCGGCCGAGACCAGCATCTGTTCGACATAAATACCCGTTTTTGAATAACCGGAAACTGTGTTGGCTTCGCAGTGGATGGTTGCCATGCCGTTTATAAAACTGCCTGAACCATCGTCAGTGTTTAACCACTCAGGCTTACTGTCAATGCTGAATGCTTCATTTCCGGCACCTTCACACCGGAACTGATAATCGTCGGCATCCCATGCCGGTGAAATGACAATGGCCGATTCGCCCACGCCGGAAATATCGAGACGCTCATTTACAAAGTCATCGCTGCACGAAAAGATTAAAAGGACTGCCAACGATAATATGCTGTTTCTTAAAAGCTGGTTCATAGTTAATTCTTTTGTTACCAACGCAGGTTAAAAATTGTAGCGGACAGTAAAACCGTAATCGAGATGTGAAACATTGAGTGCTTTGTCGAGTTCCTGATCCTCTTCATGGTAATTCAGACTCTTCACCGAAGCTTTATGAAGTTTCGCCCAGATGAAATTTGCTGCGAGGCCTGCCGACAACTGAGGCGTAAAACAATACTCAAGCGACATACCTCCTTTGGCCCCGAACGCTTTACTTGTCGTTACCGAGTTCGATTGGTCATAATATTGCGGAGGTTGTCCGTCGTAAGAGTCGTTATCACCCCAATAAATCTGGTATTCATTGCCTCTGGTTTCACCGCGGAACAGGACAATACCGGGCGACAGCGTTTCAGTAATTTTTATTTTGCCCTTCCTGCCGGGAAATTGCTGAAATAAAACCGACGGACCGGCAAAATGGGTATAAAGTTTTTCGCGTATACTCGCTGTAACATACACAGGAACGCTTCCGGAGCCTCCGTTGATCAGAAACTTGCCATCCGACGTTGCCCGAAAAAAAGTATAGTCGGCGCCAATCCCCATAAAGGTCGTGAGCAGATAATGGAAGCCTGCATTCAGATGGTATCCGTTTTTAAGTTTCCCGACATAATCTTCGGCCTGCGAAACCGGAACCCCTGATTGTATCATCATGTTTTGATAATTGTCAAAGTCGGTAAACGAGTGAGCCAAGCCACCCTGTAACGAGAACAGGTAGCGATGTTCAGGTTTCTGCCGGCCGGCTTTAAGCCGATCGAAACCACGATTCCCGATGGAATGCCCGCTCCGGATATACTGCAGAACTTCTGAAATAGCTATTGACTTTCCGGTAACCTGGTTTCCCGCAGCTTTTTGTTCATAGTTTATGCGCTCCGGTCCAACCGATATGATCCGGCATTCGATTGTATCTTTCCCGGTGGTAACAATTTTGTCTTGCGCCTTTGTTGCAGTCAGTAATAACATGACAAACAATGAGATCAGCAACGATCGTTTCATGGAGAATGCGTTGTTTTTGGTTTTTTCTGTAGCTGTTTTCGTTCACCAAAAATAAGCATTCCTTTTAAATTTTTATAACATAGTTTTAGTTTATGCGATAATTATTGCCGACTTTAAGTCGTCTAAAACAAGTCTGGCCAGGATTTCCCAACCTCACTGTCCAAACGCCTTCCAGGGCAATACGTTTCCGTATTTCCGTGTTTGAGACTCATTCCCCCCGTACACTAAGGTTTTGTTCATTTGCTTGTTATTCAGGTTTTCATAATAGGTCAGGCCTTTAAATAAGTCGGGCATAATTGTTTTGGTTGCTTTAAACTCAAACAAACGTTGTTCAGGACCATTTTGAGCGATCAGGTCGACTTCATGACCTGCCGAATCACGCCAAAACCAGATGTCATTCAACTGATTTTTGTGAGACATTCTTTTTACGCACTCCGCGACCATCATATTTTCGAAGAGGCTTCCTTTGAAAGGGTGTAACTGCAACTGTTGCGGATCACTGAGCTTTAACAGGTGGCAAAGCAAGCCGGTGTCGTAATTGTCGCACCCGGCTACTGAGATTGTCGCATTTACACTTCACCGGCACGATCTTTATTGGCGAAATTAGCATGGTAAGAAAACCAATTTTGAATAAGCTTTTTTCGACAAAACAAAAGGGTTAAGAAATGACAAAAAGTAACTTACTTCAACTGCACAATGTGGGCATCGTTGTTGAATCGCTCGACAATGCCATTTCCTTTTTTGAAGAGATCGGTCTTACACTTGAAGGAAGGGGAATGGTTGAAGGCGAATGGGCAGGACAGGTAACCGGACTTGGAAATCAATCGGTAGAAGTCGCCATGATGGTTACTCCCGACGGACACAGCCGTTTAGAGCTTTCACGGTTTATAGCACCGGCAATCCTTTCAGACCACCGAACGGCACCCGTTAATTCGTTGGGTTATCTGCGGGTCATGTTTAAAGTTGACAACATCGACGAGCTGGTTTCCCGGCTTGTAAGGAATGGAGCCCAACTGGTCGGTGAAATTGTTAATTATGAGAATGTTTACCGCCTGTGTTATATTCGGGGAACGGAAGGAATACTGATTGGACTGGCAGAAGAACTTTCATAAACAATTAAATAAACAACACAACGGAAAAGAATAAAATAATTCCAAACCTGGCTATACCGTCAAATTTCAAAAATTTCCTTAAAGGTATTCTCGATTTTTTCAACTTCATCATCTCTTAATTCTGCAAATTCTTTGGTCCTTGCTCGCCTGGAAAGGGTCCCGCCATTTTGTTCAAGAAACCGAACTAACATGGATACTAATTTATCAGGCATTTCAAACTGGTCATCAATGAACCGCTTGAATTCATCAAATTTCAAAATGTAGCCGACTTCCTCAGGAATGATCCGGTTGATGGTATCGAAAACACATTCAAATAGAAATTCGGCTTGCCGGGTAGCATCAAAGTAACGGTAGTAGTCGATGGTTTCATTCAAAACCCGAACATTGTGATCCGGCGTGACCTCCCAATCGATCAATTCTAAAACCGGATGAGAATACGATTCCAATACGGTTCGATATTGATCGATCCGGTCTAAGATAGAAGCTGAAACCGGAAAAATAACACCTTGTTGCGCCAGATTCATTTTTGCTAAGAGATGATGAATCAGATAACGATGAAGCCGGCCATTTCCATCGGTAAATGGATGGATAAAAACAAAACCAAACGCAATACCTGCAGCAGCCAAAACGGGATTAAAAGTTTCACTTTCCATGAGTTCAGAAGTTTCAATCAGCCCGTCCAGAAGCGTTTCGACATCTTCCCATTTAGCCGAAATATGGTCTGGAATCGGATCACCGTTCATCCTGTCACGGTCTCCCACAAAACCACCCTCGGTTCTAAATCCCATCCTGGTAAACCGTTTACTTTCAATGATGATTTGCTGAAGCCGTAACAATTCTTCTTTTGTTAGCGGATTGCGCCCGGCCTCTCCAATGGCCTTGCCCCATCGCAGAGCGCGATTTGTTCCAGGGTTTTCCCCCTCTATGGTAAATGACGCTCTTGAATCTTTTAGCAAAAGGAAAGATGCAGCACGTTGCATCACATCTTTATGAATCCCTTTCAAGTAATTATTTTTTCGACCCTGAAAGTCGGAAGCAACGTATTGATTTAATTTTTCTGTTTTAGAGATTAACGGGCAAAATTCCGGTGTACCCGGCAAATTATTTATAATCCGATGACGAGATGACCGTTTCCCTTTTATGGCAAATTGTATTTTTTCATCGATTAGCAACACAAAATTTCCCCGGTCCAAATCAGAAATGTCTAATCGATCAGGCAATAACCACTCATACAAAAACCAGATCTTACGACTATACTGGCTTGTTGGTTCGATCTGCACGAGTTCTTTTATTTCATTGGCCCTTAATACTTCAAATAGCTTTTTTAAAATCAGGAGGTTAACCCCTTCATATTTGAGTGCAAAAACCAGTTGTTTATAAAGTGTGTCATCCGGCTTATATCTGGGAGTAAAGATTTGCCATTGCTCCGTTTGATACTTTCTGTCTTTCAAACTAATTAATGACAGGCCAAAGGGAATTGGCACAGGTAAGTTATAGGAATGGATAATCGCTCCATATCCAACCAAAAACCCTTTTTCCGGTGCCACCCTGCCCCGAAAATCAGTTATTTCTTGTGAAAAACAGTTATTATTCATACTTATTTACGAAAAACAATTACATCAAAGATAGCCGAAAAATGATTATAGTTCACGAAAAATGATTATTTATTTACATGTAATACGAAAAACAATTACTACCGAATAATAAGTTCCTTAAAGATTTCATCTCCAGAATTTCACTGTCTGGTTTGGCAGGCGAAAACTGGCTGTTGCGGTATTGAATGAACTGATTCAGCTGACTGATGCCGCTATTGCACAGGCTGGTGGCAGCATTAAAAGTTTCAATCATGTGATTGTTGTTATAATACGCGAGCAATAGCATGGCGCATATAAATAAAACTCGTGTCGTGGAATTGTAATTAATTCGTTACATTTGGTCTAATTATTTCGAACAGAAGGTTTGAAAAATAATAATTAAATATCTGATTATCAGCTAATAATTTAATAAATGATGTTCATTTATAACCTGGTAATCAATTTTTTTTGTCTTTCGTTAATTTTAGTTCGATGAAAGACAAGCTATTCACATCACCCTTGGATTGGAGGTTCTTAAGTAATATTTATCTTATGATGAAAAAAAAGTTTTTTTTACTACTATCAGTTACATCGGCCTTTATACTAGCCTCGTGTAATTCGGACGACGATGATGACAATGCTCCGAATCCCTTCGACCATATGAGCATAAGCAGCAATAATGAAAGGGACAAAATTATTGTTATCAGTGACTTGCACCTTGGGAACGATTTGTCGTATTCCGAAAACGTGAAGCATCTGCCGCGATTGGTTCAGTTTCTCAATGAGGTACGGTCGTCGGCTACCGTCAAAGAGCTCGTTATTGGGGGTGATATGCTCGACGAGTGGTACATCCCTACACGAACAGAAACTTATGGCGCTGGTTCCCAGGCCGATTTTGTCAGGAAATCGGTAGCGGCAAATCAGAGTGTTTTCGATGTACTGAACGGCATCATCAAGGATGATAAGATAAAGCTCACCTATGTGCCCGGTAATCACGACATGGGAATCTTACCCGAGAATATCGATCTTGCAATGCCGGGAGTGAATCAGGCACGCGACGCAGGCATTAAATTTCCGGTTGGCACCTATCATCCTGAAGGATATCCGGAAATAGCCATTGAGCATGGTCATCGGTACGATTTCTTCTGCGCCATGGCGCCGAATGCCAACGAGGCTGAAGCTCCCGGAGCTATGCTGCCTCCCGGATACTTCTTTGCCCGCATTGCTGCCAACTCGTTTACCGACCCTACCACGCCTGAAGCAGCTACTAAAGTGCCTGCTGTTACGCTGAATGATCCCGGCAATGCCGAGCAAACCACCAAGCACAATTACTATCAGCTGTGGAAAAAGGTCATCGGAGAAGTTATTTATGTGAAGGACAATTTCAGTGATCCGATCATCAAGACGAACATAGGGGGCTACACGAAGACTTACGCTATTAATGATATTCTCCCTAAAAACAGTCCGACAGACGGCAGCATACAGGTAAATCTGTATAATGGCTTGTTCACGCAGGCCAACTGGGACGCACGTACAACATACAATAATGTG
>JBCFBK010000034.1:0-63432 GCA_038562555.1 Prolixibacteraceae bacterium
TATAACCCCGCTGAGGCGCCCAGGTTCCAAAGCCCGTAATGCCCTTATGTTCTACCGAATATTTATATTCGACGGTGTAGGGATAGTTGTTGCATGAAGGCGAGTAAACTTTTACACGGTTGTCGCTGAACAAGGTGAAGTCGTTGTTATAGGCATAATCACTCAAATCCTTCTTTTTGATCTCGTACGTCAGCTCCCCGTTCTTATCATACAGATTACCTTCTACAGGACCGACTTTTGAATTGCGGTCGTAGGTGATTCGCAGGTTGGCCGCAGGATCTCCTTTTTCGTTCATAACCGTAATGACAAAATGGATTTCTTCGGTAAAGTTCTCCACCGAACTACGCTCATAGGTAGTCGAACAGAGCCGAATCACAGCCTTGGCGTCTTTACGGAGGGAGTCGGAGATAAGCTTGCTGTCCCATTTATTTTCCGAAAAACCCGTGGTTGCAAGCATGAAAAGGATAATAAAAAACCGGTTCATAATTTTGCTATGTTTGGGTCTGCGCCTAAACGTCAGATCGATTTCAACAGGATGTATTCATTATGCTTATCAACGATGATCTGAAAAAACTTCTTTATGGTTTCGTATTGATCAGGCAAAAAGAGGCTGGTCCGGATAATGATCATCGCGCTGACGTTGATTAGGTTGCCGTTTTTTGTCGTCTGGTAATAGAATGTACCGTCGCCATTTGGCAACTTAATCGCCGTTGGTTTTGGAATTTCTGTAACTTCGTAATTGGCAGGAATGGTGAATAGATAGGAACGCTGAATACGATACGGGTAGTCGAACTCAACCGGGAATTCCCTTTTTTCAAGTTTGAAGGGGTTTTCGTCGAAAAAAGGATCAATGCAGGGCGTAAAATAGACCATACCCGCCGATCCGCCGATGCCTTCTTCCCTGGAAAGCTGATAGCTGAGCGTGATGTTATTTCCAAGCGTATCCAATCCGGCGATTTTCATACTATCGATTACAAATCCTTCTTTCTTTTCAAGCGACCTGGCGGTTTTAATCAGGTCCTCTGATTTTTTCAGAGCCGAGCGGTAAATATAAGCTCCGTATTCTGAGAGGGACTTTTTCACTTTGCCTGTCAGGGTGAGGTTGCTGTCGAGCGTCATCACATACGTTGCCTGATCCACCAAAGTTTTGTAGTTCATCAGGTTTACCCATTTTTGACTGATTTCGCCGATAACCCTGCCTTTATCGTTAAGACACCTGACCGGCAGCATATTCAGCATCGAATGCGGATCGGTGGCATCCAGGAGATAAATGGTGCTGTCGACCTGCGCCATTGCAATGACATAATTAAAACTGCTTATAGAAGCATGCGCCGGATGGATGATGCCATTTTTCTGGGTGCTGAGAATGACCGGAAAACTGTTGAACCCCAGTTCCCTGAGCAAGACAACCAGGTTAAGGTTGATGTCGGCAGAATTTCCCTGCCCTGTTTTATAGGCTTTCGCAAGTCCTGATTTCGTGTAAATTGTTGAAACGCCATCCCAGCTTATTTTCCCTTGCATATGGGTTAATGCCATCGCCAGAAGCGCTTCACCTTTTACTCCTGTTCCTTTTAGATCTTCCACATCATCCGACAAGTGTCCTTTCCTGTTGAGTTCGGTTCCAAAACCCAGACTTTCCTTCAGTTCCTTGTCCACTTCCTCCCAACCGGAACTGAAATCTTTAATAGGGGAATTGGGAAATTTTGTTGACTGGAGTTCAAATTTGATCCTTGTCAGATAATTATCGGAAGTTTTAATAAACTTTTCATCGGGAAATGACGGAACATTGGTTGCCAGGTAATGGAAGCAATTTTCATAATAGTCTATTTTATCGGTATATTTAGTTGTTTGGTTAAAGGCTCCCGTTTCCTTAAAATTTAAGGTGAGAGACCGGTTTTTCCTTTCCGTCGTTCTTTCGATGGGATAATATCCCAGTTGAGACTGATTATAATTGAAATATTCCGGAATGCTGACAAAGTATTCACTGTGAACAACCGGGATAGTCCGCTGGAAGTACCACTCCTGCAGATTGAAGATAAAATCTGATTTGATGGTGTATTCTATTTCTATAATTGAACCGGCCTTAATATCAGGCATGGCAAATTTTAAAGTATTTAAGTTTGCACTTGTTTCTTCCGTATGCATGTCACTCCGCTCAAGCTTGGTTTTTGTTATTTTGCCTTCCTCCAAATTGTGGGTAAAGGCTTTTATTTCAGTTACTTCTGATTTGCTTCCGGCATTGTGATAAAGCTGGATGTAAACATTTCCCCAGGAGAATCCTTCATTGTCAACGATTTTAATCCGCAAGTGACGGTTAAAATACAGTTGAAATCCTTTACTGTTTTCAACCTGCGTATCGTAGCGGAAATCAGTTTCTCCATAGTCGAAGATGTAGTAAGCATGTGCATTTGAGTCGATCGGGCAAAGCGTCGTCTGAAGATCGGCGATGTCAATTTTTCCGAATTTTTGCGGAGCCTGTGCAAAGGTTTTGTTAACAAAGAGAGTTAAGAGGATTAGAATGATCAACGATTTAATTTTCATGAGATTAAAGGTCTGGGTTCAGTAGTTGATAATAGTTTATAAGGATAACCTAATTTACAATATTTTGAAAACAGTAAAATATTATTTACCTGATTTATTGGTAAAAAGCAGGTAATTTATATCATATCTGAATAAGCAGCTCCGGCTTATTACTGTGCCAGATAATCCAGAACCTGTTTCATTACCGCTGTTCGGTGAGCGGGAGCGGTAAGCGTTTCGAAAGGGAAGCCCAGCGTAAGGACCTTGTAGCCGTTATTAAATACCACTCCGGCACTCTTGTTATTCCCCTGGTATCTGAGAATGGTCGTTGAAGTACTGTCGGACGGTACAATGGCATCGGGCGATTCGACGCGGTAAAGATCGGGGCGGTATTCCTGGTTGAATCCGAAACTACCGTCGAAGGCGGTAAGCGGGCTTTCGGTTGTTGCTTTTACCAGGGGGACGGTGCTCGCGTAATCAGTTCCTCCCAGATAACCAAGCGTTTTTTTAATAAATTCTTTTTCTTCTTCAGGAACATCCCGTTCGTTCTTCATAAAGGTGTCACTGCCCACGTAGGCCCCGCTTATGAATAAACCAGCTTTGGGGTTTTGCAGAAAATGCGCGAGTGCCTGTCGCAGGGCGGGGGTATAGAGCTCGTATTTTACGGTTCCGTTGGGAAGAACCGTTGTTTTTTCTTCCCCAAAGATCAGGTCGGCGAACCTGTATTTGTTCAGGGCCACATCTCCTTCTTCAACAGCCTCGCGGCTGCAGGACGCAAAGCTGTACCCGGCGTCGCGAACGGCCTGTCCGTGCACATACGCGTGATCAAAGTTATTACCTTGCGGGAGCATACCTGTGCGGTTATCCCAGGTGGCACCGTGTCCCGGGTCGTCGTCGTCTTTCCATGGTTTCAGCTGGTTGAATTCATATTCCTGCCCGATTGTGGCCAGATCATTTCCCCAGGCCACCCCTTCGTCGAGCCATCCGGCGAAGCCGCTGAAATTTCCTTCGCTGATCACTTTTGGGGCAGCCACCCGGGCGAAGGCATCGATCAGCATCACGGTATCGGTACCGGACCCCTGGTCGCAGGCGGCCAGTATGGCAGACGGAAAGCTTTCGCCTCCTTTGTTAACTGCGGAAACTTTAAAGCTGTATATCGTTCCTTTTTCCAGCGGCGGTGTCTGGTATTCTGTTTTTCCCACCAGTGTGCCGTTATCCCATCCCTGGTCCCCGGTACGCGAATAAACCAGATATTGTTCTGCTTTTGCGGTCGGTTCTAGCGGGTCGTCAACCGGCATCCATGAAAGTCGGGCGCATCCGTCCTTTAATTCTGCCCTGAACCGGCCTACCGGAAGGGGTTGGACTACATAGGGGACCTGCCGGTATCCGGCCAGGAATTTAAGCATGGTTTTATAGATGGAACGGGAAACTAGGAAGCGGAATTCCGGATTAAGGGCATGCTGCATGTCGGCCAGGTTCTGGTGCGACAAGAGTTCGAGCAGTACCGATGGCACGGTGGGGTAGGTTGCTTCGCTGTAACGCTGGTCCCACAACTCCCGCTGTGTCCATTTGCTGTTTATGGAAGCGCGGATATCATCGACGATCTGCGTGGACAGCATATCGGCAAGATCGCGGTTTGCCAGCCGGTCTTCTCCGTAGGGGAACTGCCGGTTAAACTCCGCATCCTGACTGCTGTATATGGCCAATGTTCCAACCACCTCATCCGAGCCAGGCCGGTGCCCGGCATCTGTATGGAAGGCCAGGCTAAGATCAATGGGAATGTTAAGTCCGGTGACAGCTTTTCCTTTTGTGATCGAAGGCTCCATATACCGCCCGCCAAGCAGATAGTTCACCCATCGTCCCCTGCTGCGGTAATCGTCGACGTAATCGTTCTTGCCGGCCTGCTGGTTATAGACCAGCGAATCGGGAAATCCTGCGTATTGCAAAAAATAGCGGGCTGCTTCTGTCCATCTTGGCCGGCCTCCGGTTTTTCCGTTACGGGCGATGTCACCTATGCCACCGCCGAAACGGACAGCGTCGGCGGTCAGCACTTTCCCCTTTACGCCGTTGGCCAGCAGGCTTATGCTTCCTTTTTCCCTATTTTCTCCTGCCGCAAACCGGAACGTGCCCAGATAGACCCACGTTCCGCCTCCCATTTGCTGGTTAACAACAAAGTGAGTGCTCCCCCCGGCATGTTTGATTTCATAATGGGCCTTGTCGTAACTATCGCGTAAACTCTGGTAGGAGACATAAACGGCATAATCGCCGTCAGCCGGTATTACGGGCACCCAGCAGGCCTTTCCTGCCGAGCCTGGTTCGGCATGCAGAATACGGTAATTACCCGAACTGAACGGATTTTCTCCCGTGTGAAGCGGCCGGGCGGGATGTCCGAACCCTCTTCCGGTCGAAAGACTGCCCTGAACGCCTTGTTCCCGGTAGTTTGTGTCGTTGTTATCGATAACGACCTCTTTTGTTTGGGTGTCGCGTTCCCGTGGAAGATAAACATTGGCCCCCGCATTTTCAAGCATGGGAACGATAAAAGGCAGCACAAATGAAGCAGAAAGGACATCCTCTACGGTTGTAAAAAGTGTGGCCCGTTGCCAGCCCCAACGATCAAGTTTGTTCTGGTAATACCAGCCGTGGCTGTTCCACAGAGCCAGGTGGCGGTTGTTCAGTCCGGCGGTGACGCGGTAAGGTTTTGACAGATTTTGTACATGAACATTCTGATTTGTGATTTTTTTCGTGGAAAGACGTGTTGAATCTTTCCTGTCCAGATACAGATTGGGAACCAGACGTTCAAGCGGGTATCCTTTTACAGAAACGCAAACCTGATGTCTGCGGGCCAATCCGCGGAGCTTTTTTCCCAGTCGGTACTGAATGTCGTGTACCTGCGGCAGACGTAAGGGCTTGTATCCGAACTCGTCTTTGAAGTGTATTTCGAGGGTATCTGACCGGAACAACAAGGTGTCGATCCTGGTTCGGGCCGGAGGCCGGTACTGAAACTCTCCCTTTGTGGCGTCATCCAGAAAACGACTGGTCCGCCGGTAAGCTCTTTTTATTTTTCCCGGCAGTTCTTGAATCTGCGATTTATTGTAATAAGGCTGGGCCGGCGCCAGGTATCCGGTCGTTAGAAGCAGAATAAAGAAGGACAGTTTGCTCATACAGGTATCCGCAAGAATTTTTCTGCATCCAAATTAAGGAAAATATAACTTGTACGACAACTTTTTATGTGAAAAAAGACTGCCGGGTATTGATCGGCAGCCTTTTCAGAAGAAATTTATTTTCGGACCGCAAGCACCTGATTGATCTGATCAGCCCATTTTTCGCCAAACTGTATTTCGCCGCTCAGCGTCAGGTTATCGTCGTCGGTATTGTAGATATTAACGGTAACTTCCTTTTGATTGGGCATGACCGGGGTAAAGGCGAGATCGAGTTTTTCGATCACCCTCACGGTGCCGGCAGTATGACCTGCTTCCGTTATCCGGCATTTTTTAAAATCGGCCAGCCCGATGATTTGTTGCCGGATTTGTTCTTTTGCATTCCGGATAAAAAATAATTGACGACTCTCTTTATCAATGCCGATAGCGATATTGTTAAAGATTTCATATTCAGAAATATTAGCTTGATTTTCGGCAGCGAGTTTCTTTAATGCTGACAACGATTTCGCTGCCTTATTTTTGCTGCTCCGGTTGATGAGTACAATGGGCAAGACACAGAGAATTATTAAGATTATAACGGTAATTACCGTGACCATACTGACATCCATATCGTAGCGTATTTGGTTATTAATTGATTTGATGAATATGCATACCTGGCGTGCATACGTTCAGCTCATCACTTTACAAACCGGTAAAGCGAGAGGCAGTTAGAAAAATAACGCAGAAATGGATTACCAAAAATAGTTAAACGGGAATGCAATGCTTGTTTTGGGGAAACCGGGCACGATATGCTCCGAGAAAAGAACACACCTGGTGACCCAAAGAGAAAAAGACAGAGAGGCGACCCCGGGATGAGCCGTATAATCGTTGATGTGGTTTTTTAGTGATGGTGCAGGTACCTGGTTACTGCCGCTTACCTGATTTTCGGGGATCGCAGTGAACAGGTATGATGTGCTGAAAAAAGACCGTTCACCGGAGGGAATATCCGTAGGGTGCTCTGACGGGTTAAAAACCGGCAAAGCACTGCGTTCACTGTATATTCCTGTCACGGCAAGATACAGCGGGATCAGTAAAAGAATCGTCCGGATTTTAATGATTTGTTTCACAGCGCAAATGTAGAAAATATAAAGATCAAATGTGTTTCATCTGCCTTGCAGGAGCCTGCCCCTGTTTGGCAGGCTCCTGCAAGGCAGAACTTTCAAATACGGATGTTAATCGCGTTCCCGGATAATCGTTTGTGCCCTGTTGGGGCCAACCGATGCAATAGTGATGGGCAGTGCGGTTTCATTTTCAATAAAAGAAAGGTAATTATTAAACTCTTCGGGAAATTCATTTTCGTGCGTCAGCCTGGTCAGGTCCGTTTTCCAGCCCGGCAGTTCTACATAGACCGGCTTAACGCTGTCGTTGAGTTCGAAAGGGAACTGCTCGATTGTCTCGCCATCCCTTTCGTAGGCCACGCATATTTTGATGGTCTCAAAAGCGTCAAGTACATCAGCTTTCATCATAAACAACTCTGTAACGCCATTAATCATGATGGCATATTTGAGGGCTACCAGGTCGAGCCAGCCACAACGCCGGGGGCGCCCGGTAGTAGACCCGAATTCATTCCCGGCCTTGCGTAAGGTTTCTCCGGTTTCATCCAGCAGTTCGGTGGGGAAGGGACCCATTCCGACCCGGGTGCAGTAAGCTTTGAAAATGCCGTAGACACGACCTACCCGTTGGGGGGCAATGCCCAGTCCGGTGCAGGCGCCGGCACAGATTGTACTCGAAGAGGTTACAAAAGGGTAGGAACCGAAATCAATATCGAGCATCGTTCCCTGTGCGCCCTCAGCCAAAACCGATTTCTCTTCACAAAGCAGGTCATTGATCTGATGTTCGCTGTCAACCAGTTGGAAGGACTTGAGCAGTTCAATGCTTTCCATCCATTCTTTTTCCCACTTTAGCAGGATTTCGTGGTAATCAAAGTTGTAGAATTTTTCCAGAAGTTCCTTATGGGCCTGGACCCTGCTGTTGTATTTTTCTTCAAAATTTTCAAGAAGATCGCCAACCCGCAGGCCATCACGGCCAATTTTATCTTTATAAGTGGGCCCGATGCCTTTCAGCGTTGAACCGATTTTTGTTTCACCCTTGGCTTTTTCGGAAGCTGCATCCAGCAGTTTATGGGTTGGCAGGATTAAATGAGCTTTTTTCGATATATACAGGTTCTTGTGAAGGTCTATCCCGTATTTTTGAATGCCTTCAATTTCTGACTTAAATACCACCGGGTCCAATACCACGCCGTTACCGATGATGTTAATCTTGTTTTCATGAAAAATTCCGGAAGGGATCGTATGCAATACATGTTTGAAGTCTTCTATTTCCAAGGTATGGCCGGCGTTTGGTCCGCCCTGAAAGCGCGTAATAGCGTCATATTTTGGTGTTAAAACGTCGACAATTTTTCCCTTTCCTTCGTCTCCCCACTGGAGCCCTAAGATAACATCTACCTTCATTTTCTATTTAGTTTACAGATTGCAGAACATATTAAACCGCGGAAATCAAGCCTGGTTAAGCTAATTTCCACGGTGCTCGTTTATTGGCAGATAAAATTAAGCATTATTTTATAGCCGGCATAAAAATTCACCAATTTAAAACAATGATTTTTCAATTTGTTATTAACCGTATTACCGGTCAATATGCTCGCCGTAAATGTACAGGGTGTGATGTGATAACCTGAATTTGTATTTCTGACAGGCTTCTTCGATAATTTCGCGGATGCGGGGGTCATAAAACTCGTGTACGGTGCCGTTGTTGATGTCGATCAGATGATCGTGCAACAAAGTAGCATAAGCCTTTTCAAACTGAGCCATGTTCTTGCCGAACTGGTGCTTTACAACCAGTTTACATTCCAGTAAAAGATCAATTGTATTGTATAGTGTAGCCCTGCTTACCCGGTAATTTTTATTCTTCATCGAGATATACAGCGATTCGATATCGAAGTGACCTTCGCGCGAGTAGATTTCATCCAAAATAGCAAAACGTTCAGGAGTTTTCCGGTGTCCGTTTTTCTCGAGATACTCTGTGAACATATTTTTCACAGCTTCTTTGGTCTTAGGGCTATTCATATTTAAACCAACTTAAAATAATTAACAAAAATATAAAATTTTTGTTACAGTTTAGTCTAAATAAAAATTATTCTTCTATTTTTTCTATCCGCTCGATATTTTCAATGCCCTTAATTTTCATAAGCCGGGAGATCAGGTTATTCAGGTCTTCGACGTTGTGGATATAGATAAACAGGTCGCCTTCAAAGATACCGTCGTGGGTGTCGAACATGACGGTGCGCATGTTGATATTACTGAGTTTGGAGATGATATTTGTGACTTCATTTACGATGCCGATGCGGTCGAAACCGCTTAATTTCAACCGACTCAGGTAAGAGCGTTTTTTGAACTTCGTCCATTCGGCGGTAATGATCCGGTCTCCTTGCTGCGACATCATTTTGTTGGCTGTGGGGCAGTTCCGTTTGTGAATGATGACATGATTATTGGAGGCAATATAACCCAAAACATTATCGCCGGGAATAGGCTGACAACACTGGGCCAGGGAGTAATTTGATTCAGAGTCTTCGGTAAGTATAAAGGTGCTCTTTTTATCTATTTTCTTATCCGGAAGTTCAAGTTCGAGATCGTCTGTTTCTTTCTTTTTCCGGTTAAACGAAAGTGTCCAGTATTTTGCCAGCTTATTCTGGCGGCGGGTTTTCAGGATTTGTTCGAGGTCTTCAAAATCAATAAATCCCATTCCCGCGTGGGCGTACAGCTGATCTTTGTTAGACAGGTTGTAATAAGATGTCAGTTTTTTCAGGGTATCCGACGAAGGCTTGATATGGTATTGGTTTAATTTGTTTTCAATTATTTCCCGGCCTTCTTCCAGATGCTTTTTCTTATCGAGTTTGAATGCCTGTTTTAATTTGGTTTTTGCCTTTGCCGTAATGATGAATTTCAGCCAGCTGATATCGGGGCGTTGGGTCTTTGAGGTAAGGACCTCCACCTGGTCACCGCTTTCAAGGACATGACTCACCGACACCAGACGGTGGTTTATTTTTGCGCCGATGCAGTGATTTCCCAGATCGGTATGGATTTCATAGGCGAAGTCAATAATGGTGGCGCCTTTTGGCATGGTGACCATTCTTCCTTTTGGGGTAAAGACAACGATCTCCGACGAATAAAGATTCATTTTGAATTCATCCAGGAATTCCAGCGCGTCTGATTCAGGATTCTGGAGCATTTCCCTGATTTTCTCAAGCCATTTATCCAGTTCTGATTCAGTTGCCTGTACTCCTTTATACCTGTAATGTGCGGCAAAGCCCCGTTCGGCAATGGCATCCATTCGTTCTGTCCTGATCTGTACTTCAACCCATTTACCCTGGGGACCCATCACCGTGACGTGCAGGGCTTCATAGCCATTTGCTTTGGGCATGGTGATCCAGTCGCGGATGCGGTCGGGTTTAGGTTTGTAGATATCGGTTATCAGCGAAAGGATGTCAAAGCATTGCCGTTTTTCAGAAACACGGTCCTGTGGTTTAAAAACAATCCGAATTGCCAGCAGGTCGTATATTTCGTCGAACGAGACCCCTTTATTTTGCATTTTCTCCCAAATAGAATAAATGGATTTCAGGCGGCCGGAGATCGTGAATTCAATCTGTTCGTCCCTGAGCTGCTTTTCGATTGGCTGGATAAACTCATTGACCAGGTAATCGCGTCTCTCCTTCTGGCTGTGAAGGCGAAATTTTATCAGGTTATAGGTTTCGGGCTGACGGTATTTTAAACTCAGGTCTTCGAGTTCTGTTTTTATGACATATAATCCGAGACGGTGGGCCAGCGGGGCGAAGATATACAGTGTTTCAGCTGCTATTTTAAGCTGTTTGGGAGGAGGCATGCTGTCGAGCGTTCGCATGTTGTGAAGGCGGTCGGCCATTTTGATGAGAATTACCCGGACATCATCCGACAACGTCATCAGCATTTTTCTGAAGTTTGTTGCCTGTTTTGAATCCTGCTGCGACGTGATATCGTCTGACAGTTTGGTTAGTCCATCGACTACTTTGGCAACTTTGGCGCCAAACAGGTTGGAAATGTCTTCAAGCGTAAAATCGGTGTCTTCAACGACATCATGCAGTATGGCCGAGAGTATGGATGTTACTCCGAGTCCGATTTCACCTGAAACAATGATAGCAACAGCCAAAGGATGAATAATATAAGGTTCTCCCGACTTTCTTTTGACGCCGGCATGAGCATTGTTCGCGAATTCAAAAGCTTTCCTGATCCGGTCACGGTCTCCTTCAGAAAACCGCTGGCCGAAAGAACGGACCAGATCATTGTAGTAGTCATCGATCAGACGTTGATCCGCTTTTGTGAGTAATTTATTGATGCCTTCCTCCATATTGCAATAGCCTTCCCGAATGTTCGAATTGGTAAATATAATCGATTTCACAGATAGTTGATTACCTATTCCGTCAACTGCAGGTAAAATTTACCCTCCCTTAACTAATAACAGCTACCGGGTGAAGGCGATCAAAAATCCAGCCAAAAAATCAGTGAAAAGCAGACTCAGCGTTTTTCCTTTATTTGGGCATGGACGTCCAGAAAAGCGTCAGCAAGGTTCGCCCACGAAAATTTCTTTTTTTCCTCCGCAATGTTCTGCTCAAACACGGTTCGACGCTCGTTTCTGTAAAAATCGTCGAGCGCATCGGCAATGGCATGTTCTTCCGGTTCAACGACATATCCGATTTTTCCATGGGGGACAATCTCGGGAAGACCGCCAACATTGGTGACCAGCATCGGCTTTTCGAAATGGTAACCAATCTGGGTGACGCCGCTTTGCGTGGCACTTTTATAGGGCTGGACAACCAGGTCTGCCGCGCTGAAGTATAGGTTTACCTGATCATCAGGAATAAAATGCGTATGCAGGATGACCCGTTCCTGCAAATTGAATTTTTTTATCAGTTCGAGCGATGGTTCAGGACTGGAATAGAATTCGCCGGCCACAATCAGTTTTACAGGCAGTTTCCTCAACCGCTCATCGGCCATTGCTTTCAGCAAAATATCCAGTCCTTTGTACTCGCGGATAAATCCGAAAAAGAGCAGATAGCTGGTTTGGAGATCCAGTCCGAGCCGTCTTTTTGCTTCAGCCTTGTCAAACTTTTTGCCGAAACTGTCGTACAGCGGGTGAGGGCACAGGGCCCTGGGAAGGCCCGGATTGAACTGGTCGATATCGTTTAATACGGATTGCGACATGGCCACCATGCCATCAATGCTTTTCATAAAATAGCGGGTCAGGAGCTGGTCGCCGGGACGTTTTTCGTGGGGAACGATATTGTCGGCCAGGCAAATCACGCTGGTATGACGGTTCTTTCGCACGATCCGGCAGATGCTGCCCAGAGAAGGCGCCATAAAGGGCAACCAGTAACGCACCATGAGAAGATCGGGCTTTTCCCGGGCTATTCGTTTGCCCGTTCTGAGCCAGTTTAACGGGTTGATCGAATTAACGGTCCTTCTGATTGACAGATCAGCCGGGGCAGGGCGATCATCATATTGGCTTTTCCCGGGAAATAAAATTCCCGGATATTGCAGCGTAAATGTCTCCGGGCTAACTTCGTATCCGAGGGAAATAAATTCGCGGGCCAGCCTTTCATTATAGGATGCAAGTCCTCCGCGATAGGGCCAGAAAGGGCCGATCATTTTCAAAGATTTAACGCTCATGTTTTGGGTTGAAAACTTATGAACCATTTATGTCAGTTTACTTTCGACATAATGAATAATTTCTTTTTCCTGTTCCGGCCTAAACCAGGCGATATCCTGATCCCTGCGGAACCAGGTCAGCTGACGGCGCGCGTAATGTCGCGAATTACGCCTGATCAGTTCAATGGCTTTATCCCGGTCAGTTTCCCCGTCAAAATAAGCAAACAATTCTTTATAACCAACCGTATTCAATGAATTCAGGTTACGTAAAGGATAAACGTGACGGGCTTCTTGTTCAAGTCCCTCTTCAATCATCTGATCAACACGCCTGTTGATCCTTTCATACAATTCTCCGCGCTCCAGATTCAATCCGATTTTGATAATACGGAAAAGGCGTTCTTTTTTTTGATTGGTACGCAACGAGGTATAAGTCTTTCCGGTGATCAGACATACTTCGATGGCGTGCAGGAGCCGTTTTGGGTTTTTTAGGTCAGCAACCGAATAATAGTGAGGATCAAGTTTTTTTAACTGAAGTCTCAGATGTTCGATGCCTTTTTCATTAAAATCCCGGATCAGGCGCGAGCGTAATTCCGGATCCGCATCCGGAAGCCTATCCATTCCGTGACAGACTGCGTCGATATAGAGCATGGAACCTCCGGTCATGACTGCCGTGTCTTTTTCGCGGAAAAGATGATCGAGAATCGCCAGCACGTCTTTTTCAAATTGACTTGCGTTGTAATCGTCATGAACAGAATGGCTGTGAATAAGATGATGTTTTACCTTTTGCAGATCAACTTCAGGTGGAACTGCTGTTCCGATTGACAATTCCGAATAAACCTGACGGGAGTCGGACGAAATAATTTCAGTCCGGAAATATTGTGCGAGCTTTATGCTTAACTTACTTTTTCCTACCCCGGTTGGCCCAAGTACAACAATTAAGGTTTTCTTCATTTTTTGTGCTTAATGGCGCAAAGGTAGGATTAAAAAAAAGGAAGGCTCAGCGGCCTTCCAGTAAATCTTCCATCTCTCCGAAAATTTCGGTATAATCGTCCAGATCACCATAATCGTATCGTTCTTCCGGTTTCAGAGATTCAATGCCCTGTTCTTCTACTTCTTCCTCTAAAATCTGTGCCGGGGCATCACCATTCATTGACGTGATAAAAGGTTCAACGAGAGTCTTTTCCATATAAATTTGTGTTAATTCAATATAAAAGGATCTGTCCTGAAAAAAATCAAAGACATATGATAAACGCTCCTGCTTCGATTTAAGCAGACACTTGAGCTGTGTTTTTCCCATACTGTAATTGAGAAAACCGGCAAATCGCGAGTACATTTCTGACACCTCGATTTGTTTGGACGGACTACGACCAGACAAAAAAAACGATGCCGTTTGATTCGAGTTATATCCGCATGCCCTCTGAATGGAGAAATGAAGATCTGCAAAAGTATGCCGGGCATCCAAAACAATTTGAAGATCGAAATCAGGTTTTTCAGGTGATGTAATATGACTTAGGTAAACCATAAGCTTGTTTATCGTCTCAATTATGTAAATTATCTCTTTCACTCCTCACACAGCAGCATTTAACGGTAAAAAAAAGGAAAAGGTTAGGATATAAATGTTAAAAAAAATTAAACCGTGATGTCTCATTTTCAACGAACTGATGGAGTGAGGCTTATAGCATGTTTTTTTTAATGCTTATGGGTAAATCGCTTAAAATCATTGACTAATAAGTTCGTATGTTTGACAATTTTTCGAATAAACTGTTAGATTAGATGATAAAATAAGCTGTTGTTTATCATTCAATAATTTCAGAACTTAACACCCGAATAAACATCAGGCGCATGCGATTCAGTACACTTTTTTTTGAAAATTTCCGTATGGCTCTTCAGTCCATCAGAAGTAATCTGCTGCGGACGGTTCTTACGGTACTGATTATTGCGGTTGGGATTACCGCGTTGGTGGGGATCTTAACGGCCATCGATTCCATTAAAGCCTCCATTACGAAAGAATTTACGTTCATGGGCGCGAACACGTTTACATTGTCGTCAAGGCACACGCAGGTGCAAGGCAAAGCCAACCGGGCCCGGGTCAGAAATCAGGTACACATCAATTATAGCCAGGCCCGGGAGTTCAAAGAACGTTTTATTTTTCCGGCTATCGTATCTGTGATGGTGAATGCTACGGTTACTGCAACAGTGACTTACGGCTCGAAGAAATCGAACCCGAATGTTTCTGTGAGCGGGGTTGATGAGAACTATATCTATACCGCCGGTTTTGAGACGGCTAAAGGAAGAAACTTTACGGCTCAGGAGGTTGTATCGGGTCAAAACGTGGTTTTGCTTGGCGACGGCCTCGTAAAGCGCTTGTTTGTTAATGACGAGGACCCGATTCAGAAGATCGTAAATATTGGGGGAGGTCATTACCGGGTGATCGGTACTCTCAAATCGAAAGGCAGTGGTTTTGGCGGAGGAGGTGATGCTCTGTGTTTATTGCCGGTAAGCAACGTTCGGATATATTTTTCCAGGCCCTCTATGAGTTTTAACCTTCAGGTCAAGGTGGAAGACCCGCGGCTGATTGATGCCGCACAAGGAGCAAGTGAGGCACTGCTTCGGAGTGTAAGGCGTTTAAGTCCCGCCGATGAGTCTGATTTTAGTGTGGAGAAGAGCGATAATCTGGTAAATATGCTGCTCAACGATATTAAAAATATTACGCTTGTTGCGACCATCATCGGGATTATTACCCTGTTCGGGGCGGCAGTAGGACTGATGAATATCATGCTGGTAACCGTAACAGAACGGACCCGTGAAATTGGTGTGAGAAAGGCAATCGGTGCCAGCTCGGGACTGATCCGCCAGCAATTTTTAATGGAAGCTGTTATTATCGGTCAGATGGGGGGTTTTGTGGGGATTCTGTTTGGAATACTGATCGGTAATCTGGTTTCAGCGCTGATCGGCAGCACTTTCTTTATCCCCTGGGTATGGATTATTGTTGGCGTTGTTTTGTGTTTCTTTGTTGGCGTGATTTCAGGTTATTACCCGGCTCAGAAAGCTGCCGGCTTTGATCCGATTGAAAGTTTGCGGTATGAATAAATAAAAAAAGGCGCCGAAAGGCGCCTCTTTATTTATTTTACAGAATCCATATATTCGATCAGTTCGACAACTTTTGTTGAATAACCGATTTCGTTGTCATACCACGAAATCACTTTAACGAAAGTCGGGGATAGCTGGATACCGGCATCAGCATCGAAGATAGAAGTCCGGGTGTCGCCAACGAAGTCATTGGAAACAACCGCATCTTCAGTATAACCAAGAATACCTTTCAGTTCACCTTCAGAAGCTTCTTTCATTGCCGCACAGATTTCCTTGTAGGTTGTTTCTTTAGCCAGACGGACAGTCAGGTCAACCACCGATACGTCGGGAGTAGGAACGCGGAAAGCCATACCGGTCAGTTTGCCGTTCAACGCAGGAATGACTTTTCCTACCGCTTTGGCGGCACCTGTTGAAGAGGGGATAATGTTCTGGGCAGCACCCCTGCCACCTCTCCAGTCTTTCGCTGAAGGACCGTCGACGGTCTTTTGAGTAGCGGTAGTTGCATGAACGGTCGTCATCAAACCTTCAAGAATGCCAAATTTGTCGTTTAATACCTTTGCTACAGGAGCCAGACAGTTTGTAGTACAGGAAGCGTTTGATACGAAGTTCATATCATTGTTGTAAGATTTGTGGTTTACGCCCATTACAAACATAGGGGTGTCGTCTTTTGAAGGAGCGGACATCACGACTTTTTTAGCACCGGCGTCGAGGTGACCCTGAGCTTTATCTTTTGACAGGAACAAGCCTGTTGATTCAACTACATAGTCTGCACCAACTGCTCCCCAGTTGATATCGGCCGGATTTTTTTCAGCAGTGACACGGATGGCTTGTCCGTTTACAACCAGCTTACCGTCTTTTACACTTACTTCACCCTTGAATTGTCCGTGTGTTGAATCGTATTTTAACATGTAAGCCATGTAGTCAACGTCGATCAGGTCATTGATGGCAACTACCTGAATTGTACCTTTTGCAATAGCCTGACGGAATACAAAACGTCCGATGCGGCCAAATCCGTTGATACCGATTTTAATCTGTGACATAATTGAAAGTTTAATTATTAACGAAATGAATCTTTTTGAATTTATCAGCCCTTTTGAAAGCCACACAAAATAACGAACTATATTAGAAACCATCAAATTTTTCCTTTTCCTTTTCCCTATTTTATCCAGAGTTTAAAATTTAATTAATGTTGATTCTCACGAAAACGTAACTTTGCGCGCATCTAACGCACAAATATTTTGAAGCCATGGATTTTTTATTTCAACACCGGTCAATCCGCCAATATAAAAAGGATGAAATTGACAACGATTTGCTCAACCGGGTCATTGAGGCCGGAACCCGTGCTTCGACCACCGGAAACATGCAGTTGTACAGTGTGGTGGTCACCAGGGAGGCTGAGAACAAAGCCCGGCTGGCGCCACTCCATTTTAATCAGGGAGCAGTGGTCCAGGCCCCGGTTCTGCTAACGGTTTGCGCCGATGTAAACCGCTTTGGCCGTTGGTGTGAATACCGGAATGCCGATGCTTCCTATGACCATTTCCTTTGGTTGGTCAATGCGGTCATTGACGCCATGCTTTTTGCCCAGAATATCTGCGTGGCTGCAGAATCACAGGGACTGGGAATCTGCTATATGGGTACCACCCTGTATCGTGCGGCTGAAATTTCGGATGTATTGAATTTACCGGCAGGTGTGCTTCCCGTCACAACCATCACGATGGGTTATCCTGCTGCGGAGCCTGGACTGACTGCCCGTTTGCCGGTTGAAGCGGTGATCCATTATGAATCGTATAAGGATTATTCGCCCGCACGTATCGATGAAATTTACCGGGGACAGGAAGTACTTGAAAGCTCAAGGCGCTTTGTTGAAGAAAATAAAAAAGAGAACCTGGCTCAGGTTTTTACAGATGTACGGTACCCGCGAAAGGACAGCATTCATTTTTCGGCCACTTTAATGGAAGCGATCCGGCAAAAAGGGTTTAATATTTAGCACAGGCATAGCGTGAAGTGCTGCGGGAAAATCCGCGCTGCGCAATGCTCCACGTGTTATGCTATTTCACGAATCGTTCATCGATCAGGTCATTGAAGGCCTGGCGGTAATTGCTTCCGACCGGGAGCTTATTTTTGCCTATTTCAATCAGGTTTCCTTCGATTGACCGGATCTGGTCGAGGCGGATGATAAACGATTTGTGGATCCGGAAAAAATCGGCCGGAGGCAGCAGCTCTTCCATCTTTTTCATCGACAGGTTGGTCACCAGGTGGCTGTCGTTCAGATGGATCTTGATGTAGTCGCCCAATCCTTCGATAAACAGGATTTTTTCAATTTCAACCCGCACCATTTTTTTATTGGCTTTTATGAAAATATAATTATTATTTTTCACGGGCTCTGTTTTTTGAGCCATTAAGGCCAGTTGCTCCTCTGCTTTTTGAATGGCTTTAAAAAAGCGGTCGAAGCTGAAAGGTTTTTTCAGGTAATCAAGAATATTTAGTTCATATCCTTCCAGTGCGTAGTCGCTGTAAGCAGTTGTTAATACTACAAGAGGCGGATGCTGCAGGTTCTTCAGGAAATCGAGCCCCGAAAGCAGCGGCATGTTTACATCAAGGAACATCAGGTCAATTTTCTCCTCCTTTAAAATCCGGTTTGCTTCGAGTGCGTTATTACAGCAACGCCGGATTTCCAGGCCGGGAACTTCTTTGGCGTATTGCATGATTACCTGCCTGGCAAGTGGCTCGTCGTCGACAATAATTGATTTGATCATATTTAGGCCTGCTTCAGTCTGAGTTTTAATTGCACGATAAAGATATTCTCTTTTTCGCTGATTTCTAAATCGTATTCTTCCTTTTTATAGAGAAAAGCCAATCGTTGCCGGACGTTGTGCAGGCCAATTCCGTGTGCGTGATCCTTTTTGACGGACTCCGGTTCGGTGCATGTATTGGTTACTTCGAAAAATAACCATTCCTTTTCGATACGGATTGAGATCCGGATAAATTCCATCTCTGAAATTGTCCGTGTGCTGTGTTTAAAAGCATTGTCGATAAATGGTTCAAAAATAAGCGGGATGACCAGTTTATCGGCCGGATCTCCTTCAATTTCAACCCGGACGTCAAATTGGTCATTCAATCGGATGCGCTGCAGTTCGATAAAATTCCGGACGAAACCGATTTCCTTTATTAGCGGAACAAAATTTTCACGTGATTCGTAAAGGACGTGCCGCATCAGATCGGACAGCTTCAAAATAAGCTCCGGAGTTTTTTTTGAATTGATCAGGCTGAGGGAATAAATGTTATTCAGGCTGTTGAACAGAAAATGCGGGTTGATCTGTGCTTTTAGCGTATTCAGTTCAGCCTCCAGCTTTTCGCGTTCCACTTTATTGTACCGCAGCGAAATATCCTGTAATTCAATCCAGTCGGTCAGAAATTTAGCCAGCGAAGTAACTCCCACGTATACGGCAGAAGTGAAAAAATGGGTCGAAAACAGATCCCTGCTGTACGCTTGTTGCTGTACGATCACACAGAAGGAGATAATGATCAGCGACGACACAGCAAGGGTTATGATCAGCCAAAATACATAGAAGATGTAGTTCCTCTTTTTCAGAAAGAGTGGGATGAGCAGATAGAAATTGGTGTAAACGGCAAATGCAAACCCCAGGTTAATAATGACTGCACGGATAACAATTCCGGGGCCCAGTCCAAGTTGGTAATCTGAAACCACATAAAATACGATCAAGGCAAATACCAGGCTGGACAACCAGAATAACAGGTGTCCTGCATTTTTGAATTTCCGGTATTTGTTGCCGAGTGTCATCGTGTTCCGCGGTGAATGAAATAACCACACAAAATTAGAGGTATAAAGATAATAACCTAGGTTAATTTTGAAAATCTTAAGTGGGATAAACTCAGGATTATGCTGGAATCAGAAGGACAGGACTTCTTTATAAATGCGTGACAATTCTTTCGCCGTATGATGGGCAGAAAACCGTTGCACATATTGTTTTCCTTTCTCGGCCATAGCGGCGGCAAGGTCGGGATCATTCAGGACCTTATTGATTTGTTTGGCGAGGGCCTGGTGATCGTGAGGATCGATGTACAGGGAATGCTCTCCGCCGGCTTCTTCCAGGCACGATCCGGTGGCGGCAATGACCGGGAGTCCCGACGAAAGCGCTTCGATAACGGGAATTCCGAAACCCTCAAAAAAAGACGGATAAACAAAAACACTTGCCAACTGATAGAATGAAGGTAATTCCTCAAACGAAATACGATTAAGAATCTTAACCCTGTCAGATAGCCCGTTTTTCCCGACAAACTCTTCCACACTAGTCTGATAGGAAGTTCTTTTTCCAATGGCTACCAAACGAACATGGCGATTAATTTCTGAAAGAGAGCGAACAGCCAGCATCAGATTTTTTCGTGGTTCAATACTGCCGACATATAGAATGAATTTATCAGCTAATTGGTACTTCCCCCTGACCCTGTTTTTTTTCTCCTGGGCCACAGGCTTCAAGAAATCAGGATGGCAGCCCTGATAGACAACCTCAACCTTCTCTGAAGGAATATTAAAAAAAGAAACGATGTCTCTTTTTGTACATTCGCTGACTGCGATAATTTTATCGGCATTTCGGCAGGCATAGCTGAATTTTAAACGATAGATCATCCGGTCAAGTGGTTTATACAATCCCGGATAGCGTAAAAAAATCAAATCATGGATCGTCACGACCGATTTTATTCCGGTTTTTTTCGTGCCAAAGGGCAGTTCATTACTGAGTCCATGGAAAATGTCGATCGAGTGTTTTTTTAAATCAGGTTTTATCGCTGAAATCCGCCAAAATGAGGAAAGAAGTCTCCAGATACCGGAAGGAAATATAAACCGGACATTCTTGCGGGATTTTAAGACATCCAAACGGGGATTTTCTTTCTTTTTTGGTGAAAAAAGCAGCAAGCTGGTTTCGGGATAGTACCCTGATAACGTTTCAATGATGTGCCTGCTGTAGTTTCCCAACCCGGTATTATTTTGAACCGCGCGTTTAGCGTCGTAGCCAATTCTCATATGGTTGTACTTTATTGTTATGTCGCTGTTGCCAGAACGATGACAAAAGTAATCAGTTCCCGGCATAAAAATAATTTCGTTGCGTATTGCTATTATATATTTACTGGTGAAACAAGCTTTTGCTGTATATTTTCCAGTTATCTTTGCCTTTTTCTGAATCTATAAGCAAGCAAATATGAATAATTTTACGATACAGCTCTACCGGATCATTGTCCCCAAATACTTCCGAAGGAAAATACAGGCAAAAAGATTACCTGTTTCCATTTTCCGGTATTATAAAAATCATCCGGAAGCATTGTCGCCTGAGATCGAATCGGTCTTGAACTACTTAAAGACGAACACCATCGCTATTTTCCCGTATTCTTTTCAGCATGACTATCACCAGGAGGACGTGGAAGTATACGATGACGCCGAAACCGGATTACGCTATGTTTTGCTTGATGGGAAAAGGCTGTATTTTAAAAGGAGGTGGGGGAAAAAGAAGATACAAAAACTTCATAATATCTTGCTTAAAGAACAGGATATTCAAAGCCCTCACCGCTATTTGAGCGAACAGTTTCGTTTTAATGAAGGTGATCTGTTAATTGATGCAGGAGTTGCTGAGGGTAATTTTGCATTGACTGTGGTTGAAAAAGCATCAAAACTTATCCTTTTTGAACCTGACCGGGAGTGGCTTGAGCCGTTGGAGGTCACCTTTGCGCCCTGGAAAGACAAGGTGGTGATCGTCAATAAATTTATTGGTGATCTGAATGGCCCGATGCATACTACGCTTGATGAACTCGTTTCTCCCGTGGGTACCGGAATGTTCATAAAAGCAGATGTGGAAGGGGCAGAATTGTCGTTGTTAAAAGGCGCAACGAAAATTCTGACGCAGCAACGGGATTTGAAGATTGCCATTTGCACCTATCATCGGGAAAAAGATGAAAAAGAATTAACCGAATTTTTATCCCAGTATAAATTCGAGATATCGCCGTCTGCGGGATATATGTTGCCGATTTTCGATAAAAAAATGAAAGCGCCTTTCTTTAGGCGGGGTCTGATCAGAGCAAAGAAGTAAAGTCTTCCGGTTTCTGAACGAAGGTTTCTGATTACGGCAGGAAATCAAAAAGGTAAAAACTGCAGAAGCAACTGCTTTTAATAACAATGGGGATGTATTTTTTCCTCTTTTGGAATTTGACCGGTACAGATAAAATACTTTTGGGTGACCAGCAGTCCGATCAGACGTTCGCGTTTCCGGTTAAAGAATTGACTGATATATGCATGCGCCTGATTGATGATTTTCGAAGCTTCGGCAGGATGATTAATATAGTAATTCAGCCGTTCCTCCAGATCTGAATAGTCGGCTTTGATTTCAACATAATGTACATTGGGAATGAGGCAGCCTTCCATGAACCAGGTCTCGTAAGTTGGTCTGGGCATTACGGCCAGAGAATTTGAAGACATGACCCATTTCAGATTGGATGCCACATCATTACCTTCGAGGCATAAGATAAATTTATAATCAAGATGATCATCGATTGGTATTGGCGAAACAAGCCATTCCGGGTGGCCAACTACTTTTCTGTTAATATTTCCAAGGTCACACATCGGGTGTCCGAAGTACATTTCCCAGAATTTCCTTCTGTGAGGTTGATCGACAAAAGCCCTGCCTATCAGCATATTTTTTTTGTCGGTGAATTTTCTGTTGTCTTTTAGAAAAGTGAAATGCCTCATTTTTTCCAGTTTAAGAACAACAGAATTCGCATTATCACCCGCTATAGGCCTGCTTTTTGTAAACATGGGTATCATCGGGACATGGGTAATGTCTCCGAAAAGAAATCCCGCCTTCAGTTTGGGACTGAAAAATTTGATCGTTTCGTGGGCATCGAGAATATAGACACTGCGTGACCGTCTTCCGTTATATACAGCACCAAAACGAAGTTTGTCGAGCGTGACCATTTCCGAACCATCTGATGCCGGAGTCGGTGGAACGGAAATGGTCTCGTTCAGTTTGTTATAATAATTGAGGCGACCGGCAACATATTCCTGTTCTGACTTTGTCAGTTTCGTATATCCGGAGAGCATGTGCTTCAATCTTACTTTTGCGAAAAAAACGGGCGAAAAGTAACTGAAACATCCTTTCATATAATACAAAGCCGGACTATTACGGTGTTTTCTGCGGCGCAAAAAATCTATGATTGAAGACATTCGGGAACATTTTATTTTGATACATCTGTTTGTACGCACGGGCCATCCAGACTGTCACGCGGAGTTTACGGAATAGCCTGTTCAGGTTGGCAAATGTAATATAAGTTCCCGGAAAAACATTTTCTCACAGCATAAATTCCTTTGCGGACAATAGCCTCAATTGTTCTCAGAAGTTTGGAGAAACACCAAACGAACAACTTAAAATTTGGTAAAATTGCTTTTCTTTGTTCGGACGTCACGAAGTTGGGCGACAGATGAGGTTTAATAAGAAAATAGCGCACAATTAAGAAAAATTCGATACAAATGAATATTGAAGTGTCAAACGGAGAGATCGTCGATAAGCTGACGATCCTTGAAATTAAGCTGGAAAATATCAAGGATGAGCAAAAACTCTCGAACCTGAGAAAAGAATATCAGCTCCTCGATGAGATTGTTGCCACCATTATCAGCAAAGATCACCCGTTATATCTGGAGCTTCTTGGTATTAACAAGCAACTCTGGGACATCGAAGACCGAATCAGGGAACTGGAACGTCAAAAAGATTTTGGCCGGGAATTTATTGAAGTGGCCCGCTCCGTTTATTTTACGAATGACAAACGGTCGGAGGTGAAGCGGAAGATCAACGATCTGACAAATTCGTCGTTGACTGAAGAAAAATCGTACGAGAGCTATACCTGATGATCAGCCTGCTTGTATTCCGTTTATCGGCCATGGGCGACGTGGCGCTTTTGCTGCCGGTGCTGAAAGGTGTTCTGGAGTCGAATGAGCATGTGGAAATCCATTTGCTTACACGCCCGGCTTTCTTCCCGTTTTTCAAAGGAATAAGCCGGCTCCATTTGGTTGAAGCCCATATTCACGACAGGCATAAGGGAATACGCGGTTTGTTCCGGCTTTACCGGGAGTTAAAAAGAGACGTAAAACCGGATCTTGTCCTTGATGTTCACAAGGTGCTCCGGACATACGTGCTGGATTTGTTTTTCAGGTTAGGAGGGCACCGCGTGGTCTGGTTCGATAAAGGGAACAAGGATAAAAAACGGATAATCAGAACGAAGGTCTTCAGGGAATTACCCTCGACAGTAGAGCGGTATGCCCAGGTTTTTGTCAGGAATGGCTATCCGGTTCGCTTCCCGGCTTCTCCTGTTTTACAACGGGGAGAACTGCCTGGTAATTTCTGGAAGGTTTTTGCTCAGGCCGAACATCTTCTGATCGGGATTGCTCCTTTTGCCAAACACCGGCAAAAGGTATGGGGAAAAGAGAAGGTTGATAAACTGATTGAACTGATCAATCAGGAATACAAAAGCACTGTCGTTTTGTTTGGCGGAGGCAGAGAAGAGATTGAGCAATTGAACCAGATTGCTTCGAAATATCCGAACTGTATTGTATCGGCCGGTTATTTCAGCCTTCGGGATGAACTGAACCTGTTACCCAGGTTTCATGTGATGGTCAGTATGGACTCGGCCAATATGCACCTTGCAGCACTGGCCGGGGTTCCCACCATCTCCGTTTGGGGAGCAACCCACCCGGCCTTTGGTTTTACGCCCTACGGGCAGCCTGCCGAAAATATCATTCAATATGAGGGCGACCAGTTGCCTTGCCGTCCGTGTTCTGTGTTCGGAAATAAGAAATGCATTTTTGCCGACATCAGATGCATGGAATACGTCCCGGCCGAAGCGGTTTTTAAACGGATTAAACAAATCCTTACAAACCGGAACTGAGTCGTCCTCCAACTCAGGGAAGTGTGAAGCGGATGCCAAATTGACCGGCGAGACTTTTCAGGTCTTCCGCTACCGCTTCCTGCACAGGGACGCCGTTTTTCAGCCGTTCAATCGTCATCTCGCGTTCGGGGTCGCCGGGGATCAGGACCCGGTTTTCAGGGTGAATACCCGCTGCTTCGCGGAAGGTTTTAATCCAGTTGTCCATATGCTTTTTAAATTCTTCGGCCGGCCGAAAAGCATCGATTCTGAAAGCACCGAGAAAATGTCCGATCCCTTCGCCTACCGGATTGGCCGAAGGCTCCAGAAAAGCCACAAACGGAGGCACCCATGGGCCGTAGTTGGCACCCGAGAGGACGGCGGAGAAAATGTCAACCATTGCTCCAAGACAATAACCTTTGTGACCGCCGTGTAGACGATCGCCACCAAGGGGAAGCATCGAGCCGCCTTTTTTCAGAATAGCGGCATCGGTTGAGGGATTACCATCCTTGTCGACCGCCCATCCCAGGGGCATATCTTTCCCTGCGCGCTGCAGGACTTCCAGTTTACCATTCGCAACCGTGGTGGTTGCCATATCCATAACAAAGGGTGGTTCGGTTAAAGCCGGAATGGCTACTGCAATCGGATTTGTTCCCAGATAGCGACTCTTTGAAAAGGTCGGTGATACCAGCGGACTGGCATTGGTCAGCGCGATGCCGATCATATCGTGTTCCAGGGCCATCATGGCATGGAACCCGGCAATGCCAAAATGATTTGAATTTTTTACAGCCACCCATCCGCTCCCCACGTTACACGCCTTTCCGATGGCAATTCCCATGGCTTTGTGTGCGGTAACCAGGCCCAGCCCCAGATCGCCATCGAGAACAGCAGTGGAGGGCGTTTCATGAACAATGCACATGTCCGGCGACGCATTCAGCCGTTTTTTCTCCCACAGGCGGACATATCCGCTCAGCCGGGCAATGCCGTGAGAATCGACGCCTCTCAAATCAGCCTGATTTAAACATTCGGCGGCCACTTCAGCCTGCGGGGCCGGACAACCCATTCCTTCAAAAATCTGTTTTGTAAAATCCTTTAACCAGGACGAACTAATAATCACCATGTTTCTTATTTTCTGAAAAAGTCCCGGGCCGAAGCTTGTGCCGCGGGCATGATAAGGAGGTCATCAATATTCACGTGAGCCGGCCGAGACAGCACAAAGTAAATGCTTTCGGCAATGTCTTTAGCGCTTAAAGGGGTAAAACCTTGATAAACGTTACCGGCCCGCTCCTGATCACCCTTGAAGCGCACCAGCGAAAATTCCGTTTCTACAGCACCGGGACTGACTGTACTCACTTTGACGTTATAAGGCAGTAATTCAATCCGCATGGTTTTAGTGATTGCCTCTACAGCATGTTTGGTGGCACAGTAAACCGACCCCATCGGATAAACCTCTTTTCCGGCAATTGATGAAATATTGATGATGTGTCCGCTTTTCTGTTTGATCATTTCTTTGGAAACCTGCTGCGAAACATAAAGCAGCCCTTTTATATTGGTATCGATCATGGACTCCCAGTCGGTAACGTCGGCATCAGATACCGGGTCGTAGCCTGCTGCAAGGCCTGCATTATTGATCAGGATATCGATATTTTTCCAGTCCCGGGGAATATTTTTGAAGGCATGATCAACTTCATTTTTTGACCTAATGTCGAAATTGAGGGTGAAGACATCGCAGGATTCTCTCAGCTCCAGCTTGAGCTCCTCCAACCGTTCCTTCCGCCGTCCTGTCAGGATTAGCCGGTAATGATGCGCCGCTAGTATCCGGGCTGTTTCCATTCCGATACCCGATGTGGCACCTGTAATTAATGCTGTTTTTTCTGTCATAATCCGCCGTTTATATCTTTTACAAAGGAAATTAAAATTCCCTTTTTTTTATGGAAAAATCAACTATCTGACTATTTTTGTTACCGTTATTCAAGCGTAAAAAGAAAAAATATGGCCGAAGTAATTGAAAATAAAGAGGTGTTTTCCATTGATCAGATTGAAGAGCCCAATGACATTCACGATGTCGTGTTTAACCTGATGGTGAACCCGAATTTAGCACCGGTTAACTATTTTAATGATTTTAGTGATGAAGGATTTGTGCTTGATAGTTTGGCAAGTGACGACACGGATGATGCAGGTGTTTTTACGACCGATGGTGGCCAGATGATGGCCATGACCACACATGCCTTTCACCATCACTTAGCGAATGATCCCGGAATTGCCACGGAGATACTGATCAGCCGTGCTGTTCGCCGGATGGCTTGTTACGGTGCAAAACCGCTGGCGGTAAGCGCGTTTTTGTATCATATTAATATTGCCGATCCCAATGGGCAGTTTATCGCCTCGGGAGCAAAAAAAGGGCTTGAGCGGGCCGGAGCCCGGTTTGGGCTGAAAATCTCGGACCGGAAAATCCGTTTCGATTACTTTTCGGCACATGGGCCGGTATCTCCCACGATTATAATCAGTTTAATGGGAACTATCGACAATAAGGACAAGATCCTGACCCATCAGTTGAAAACAAAAGGCAATAATATCTTTGTCATTGGCCGGTCCTACAATGATATCAATTCGTCGGAGTACCTGGAATTCTATCATGGAGTTCAGGACTCGGACCTCCCGGTGTTTGATATCGACATGGAAGTGAAGCTGCAGAAGCTCATGGCCGAACTGATCGATAAAAGCCTTATTACTTCGGCCAGCCCTGTTGGTAAGGGAGGTTTGTTCTTTTCCCTGATGCGGGCGGGTATGCCGGGGGGACTCGGATTTGACATTACCACTGATGCGGAGATCCGTAAAGATGCTTTTCTCTTTGGTGAATCGATGGGGCGGATTCTCGTCGGGGTTCCAAAAGTGAAAGTTGATGATTTCGTCGATTTTATGCAGGCGACGGGGCTGCCCTTCTTTACACTGGGGCATGTTACACGGGGCGAGATCCGTATCGACGATGAGTCATTTGGCTTCATCGATAAAATGATACCCTCAAACCAATGACGGTTTCACCGTACCGGGATCCGGGAAAGAACAAAAAGCAGCAGGTCGAAGAAATGTTCGACCACATTGCCCCAAAATACGATCTGCTGAATCATGTATTGAGCTTGGGCATCGATAAGCTGTGGCGAAAGAAAGCTGTGGCGATGCTTAAACAGCGTCGTCCGCTGAAGATACTTGATGTTGCAACCGGCACGGGTGATTTCGCCATTGAAACGGCTAAGATAAAACCGGATCAGATTGTAGGCTTCGACCTTTCCGAACAAATGCTTCGCGTGGGCGAAGAAAAAGTCAGAAAGCTCAGGCTGGACAAGCTGATCCGGTTTCAAAAAGGCGATTCGGAGCAAATGCCTTTTCCTGCTGAATCGTTTGATGCCATTACCGTCGCTTTTGGAGTACGTAATTTCGAGCACCTGGAAAAAGGCTTGCAGGAATTTCACCGGGTGCTTAAGCCGGGAGGTGTCGCCGTGATCCTTGAATTTTCGCGGCCGCGCGGTTTCCCGTTCAAACAGTTATATTTAGTTTATTTTCGGCGTATCCTGCCGTTCATCGGCGGACTGGTTTCTAAAGACGCTTCTGCCTATACGTACCTGCCTGAATCGGTGATGGCTTTTCCCGATGATCAGGATTTCCTCGATATTCTGTCCCGCACCGGATTTACCCATTCCCGTCAGCGGCGCCTGACGATGGGAATTGCAACCATTTATGAAGCGGTGAAGTAAGCTCACCACTCACTACTTCTTGTGGATTGCGTATATTTGCTGTTAAAACTATTGAATTGAAAAAGGAACTGAATTTATCCCTTACACCAAAGCAGGCATCGGATGAGCAGTATTACCGCCCGCTAGTCGCCAGCCTTCTTGGTGTAAATGCCGGGGAGATAGCAGCGATCGTTGTTCGCCGTAAATCGATTGATGCCCGTCAGCGGCAGATCCGGATCAACATGGGCGTGATAGCGTATGTAGGGGAGCAACCCGCAACGGAAAGGAAGGAATTTGTATACGGTCAGGTATTCAGCAGACCTGAAGTTGGTATTATCGGTGCAGGTCCGGCAGGACTGTTTGCCGCCCTCCGGCTCATTGAGCTGGGTTACCGGCCCGTTATTTTTGAACGCGGAAAGAACGTGCACGACCGGAAGCGGGATATCGCGCGCATTTACAGGGAGCACCTGGTCGATCCGGATTCCAATTATGGTTTTGGTGAAGGGGGAGCAGGGACTTTCTCCGATGGCAAATTATATACCCGGTCTAAAAAAAAGGGAAACGTTCAGAAGGTGCTTGATGTATTTGTCCAGTTTGGAGCTGACCCGCAGATACTCATCGATGCCCACCCGCATATCGGCACTGATAAACTTCCGGCAGTCATTACCCGCATGAGGGAACAGATCACAGCCTCTGGTGGAGAAATTCATTTTAACAGCCGTGTTACAGGATTATTGCTGAAGAACGACCATTGCACCGGCTTGGAACTGGCCGATGGCAGCCGGTTTGAATGCGCTGCGCTGATCCTGGCTACCGGGCATTCGGCACGTGATATTTATGAAATGCTGTTCAGAAGTGGTGTCAACCTGGAGGCCAAGCCCTTTGCCCTGGGCATTCGTGTTGAACATCCGCAGGCACTCATCGACACCATTCAGTATCATCAGGATACCAGAGGACCATGGCTTCCTGCCGCCACTTATTCGTTTGCGGAGCAGGTGAAGGAGCGGGGAGTGTATTCCTTCTGTATGTGTCCGGGAGGCTTCATCGTCCCGGCAGCAACAGCCCCGGGTGAGTTGGTTGTCAATGGGATGTCACCGGCTCAACGCAATTCACCGTTTGCCAACGCCGGACTGGTTGTTGAGGTGCGGCCGGAAGATCTTCGCGAATTCACGCATGCCGGTGTGTTTGCGGGAATTGAATTTCAAAAGCAAATTGAACGACTTTGTTATGAACTGAACGGGCATACGCAGTTTGCCCCGGCCCAGCGGCTAACCGATTTCGTGGAAGGCAAAAAATCGGCCGATCTGCCTGGTTCCTCCTACCGGCCAGGCCTGATACCGGCGTTGCTTCATGAAAAATTACCGAAGCGGATTGCCACCCGGTTGCGCGAAGGGATCGTGCTGATGGATCGGAAAGCCAGCGGGTTTTTGACAAATGAGGCGGTGGTTGTTGGGGTGGAATCACGAACTTCTTCGCCGGTGCGCATTCCAAGAGATGAAGAAAGCCTGCAGCATATCCGTATCAAAGGACTTTATCCCTGCGGCGAGGGAGCCGGATATGCAGGCGGGATTGCTTCTTCTGCCATTGACGGAGAACGTAGTGCTGAAGCATTGTTCAGAAATTTGGGGGCTTAATCAAAAACAATCATCCGTTTAGTTTTTCTGTAAAAATTCTTTCTATTTGGCATTGAAATGATCTGCATCTTCTTTATCTTGGATAAAAAAACGTATGGAACGAATTGACAATACTCCGGATGAACGTACATGGGCGATGTTTTGCCACCTTTCTGCCTTTGCGGGATGTATTATTCCATTTGGCAATATTATAGGGCCGCTGGTGGTTTATTCTATGAAAAGACAGGAATACCCGCTGGTTGAGGACCAGGGCAAAGAGGTTTTAAATTTTCAGATTACGCTGTCCATAGCGATGATTATTTCGGGAATCCTCGCACTCGTGGTCATTGGCATATTCCTGCTCATTGCCTTTGGGCTCGTTGGACTGATTTTGACGGTCATGGGTGCCTTAAAAGCGAACAACGGAGAATATTATCGTTATCCCTTCAGTGTCCGGTTCTTAAAATAACCGTTTTTTTTGGTCTTTCGACCGAATATCTTCTTTGCCTCTTGAGGACCGCGCTATTTTATTTATTTTTGCAGCTTCAGAACGCAAAGCAGATACTATTATGGCTCAGAAACCTTCCGTCCCAAAAGGAACCCGCGATTTTTCACCATTGGAAATGTCGCGCAGGAATTATATTTTCGATACGATAAAAACTGTTTTTCAACTCTACGGGTTTCAATGCATTGAAACGCCGGCAATGGAGAACCTTTCCACGCTGATGGGTAAATACGGGGAGGAAGGAGATAAGCTTCTTTTTAAAATTCTCAATTCAGGCGACTTTGCCGGCGGAGTGGGAGAACAGGAACTACTGGAGCGCAACAGTATTCGACTTACCAACCTGATTTCAGAAAAGGGGTTACGTTATGATCTGACTGTTCCGTTCGCCCGCTATGTGGTGCAACACCGCAATGATATTTCTTTTCCGTTTAAGCGGTATCAAATCCAACCCGTATGGCGGGCCGACCGGCCGCAGAAAGGGCGTTACCGCGAGTTTTACCAGTGCGACGCCGACATTGTTGGGAGTGATTCTCTGCTGAACGAGTTTGAACTGGTTCAGATGATCGACGAAGTTTTTAAACGGCTCCGGGTAAATGTGGTTGTAAAGGTCAATAACCGGAAAATACTTGCCGGTATAGCGGAAATGATCGGCGAGGCAAACCGGATCACTGATATTACGGTTGCCATTGACAAACTGGATAAGATCGGTCTGGAGAATGTAAACATGGAGCTGCTTGAAAAAGGAGTTTCAGCCGAAGCTGTACGCAAGCTCAGACCGATACTGGAACTGACCGGAACAACAGCGGAAAAGCTTGGTCAGCTTGAAAAAGCCATTGGAAGTTCGCTCGTCGGGCAGAAAGGAATTCAGGAAGTCAGGACCCTGTTTGCCTATATCGGTTACGGCAAGCCGGAGGCCAAAGTTGAACTTGATTTGACCCTGGCCCGGGGACTGAATTACTATACCGGCGCTATTTTTGAAGTGAAGGCCAAAGATGCTCAGATTGGCAGTATTTCCGGAGGCGGTCGTTATGATGATCTGACGGGTATCTTTGGTATGCCAGGTGTGTCGGGGGTTGGAATTTCATTTGGCGCTGACCGGATTTATGATGTCATGACACAGTTGGAGCTGTTTCCTGAAGAGGCCGTTACAACAACAAAAGTACTTTTCCTGAACTTTGGGAAAGCGGAGGAAGCATGGTGTCTGCCAGTCATAAGCCAGCTTCGCGGAGCGGGAGTGCCGTCAGAGATCTTTCCGGAAGCGGATAAAATCAAGAAGCAGATGATGTGGGCCGACCGTAAGCAGGTGGCCTACGTGGTGATGGCCGGCGAGCAGGAAATCGCACAAGGCAAAGTGAACCTCAAAGATATGAAAACCGGCGACCAGCAACTGGTTAGCCCCGAAGAACTGATCCGGCTGTTATCGGACGTTCATTCATAATGAATCGAGTGTCAGATCGTCGGAACGTATTGATTTCAGTTGAATGCTCGTCACAAAGCCGCATAAAGCTGGGCCATCATTCCCATACCCATTTGGGCAATCACGCGGTAATCACTCTGCTGAAGGCCGATCCCTCCGCGGTTGTCCTGAGCCACGCCTTTTAGAAAACCATCGGGTGTTAAATAGCTTTGCAGGCTGTCCCAGCATTTCAAAGCAGGTTCACGGTATGATCCTGGCAAAAATCCGTCCTGAATTCCAGTCAGGATAGCAGCAGCGATCCCGGCTGATCCGGATGTATCCGGCGCAGTCTCCGGTTCGTGCATAAAGCAGTTCCAGAGCCCATTTTTATTTTGAAAAGACAATGCTACTTTGACTGCTTCCTGAAATTTTTGGATCACGGCTTCGTCGCGGATGTCATTTTTCAGTTCGGACATCGTGCGGGCAAAACCCAGTAAAAACCAAGCGGCTCCTCTTGCCCAGTTCGTGTATGTACGCTTTCCTTCGGTGTGGCGCAAATAGAACTGCCCCTTGTCGATGAGCACAAACCTGTGTTTCAGTTGTTCCAAAGCTGTTCTTTTCAAATCATCCCGGTCCCATTTCTTCCCGATGACAGCCATGGGGTAGGCCACCGTGTAACAACCTTCCGCAGAGATCATCGAACCATCGGTAATCATCCCATTTTCCTTCGTATACGCCTTCCAGGCTTCGGTAACACGGGTCAGCGCCGGATGAGTGGCATCGAGCCGCGCAAGTGTAGCGAAAGGAATCGTAGATTCGATGCCGTCGATCCGGTTGTCGTTTGGCTTACTGCGTGAAGTTTCATAAATCAGGTTTCGCTCCCGGTCAAAAAACAGGCGGAGATGTTGCCTGATTGTCTCCAATGCTTTCTTTTCGCCCTTTCGCGAATAGATCTGCCAGAGACCATCAAGCACGCAACCCTCGCGCCATCCAAAGGCCTGAACCGAATGAACTGACATGAAACAATTCAGGAAATCATCGACGGCTCCCTTTTGATCCGGGGAAACCAGAATGTGTGTCAAAAACGCCGTGTTGCCCAGGTCAGGACCAGGCTGGTCAAAGATCCAAAGGGGGGAGGGAGCCTCCAGCCTCACTTCAAGCCCGTTTTGGTTGATTTGCGGGACGTGCACGCCGGCTACCTCCAGTTCATAAGGCACAAGGACTGACGAAAACCGGATGTTTAATGCACCAAGATCTGTACCAGTGTTGGGAATACGAACACGAAGAAGCTTTTCATCCCAGATTTCCTGGGCAACGGAAACCCGAAAACGCAGGTTGCCTTCCGGCAGGGATCGCTCCGGTTTCAATAAAACGGAATCGCCCGGGGCAATCCCGATAGCGGACCATCCAAAAGGAATCCGGTTCCCTTCAGGAAGTTCCACAGACTTGTGCCTGACGACTTTCAGCAAGATCCGCCTTGCATTGTCCGAACGGTTCCTGAGAAACATGCTGCCTGCAAGCGGAGAAACAATCAGGCCAAAGCCTCCCAGGGGTATAAGTTTTAAAAAATTTCGTCGTTTCATACAAACTCGTGTTATCAGTCAACTAAGGTCATTATTTGAGTTTAGAATCAGCCCCTGAGATTAACAGATACATTACAAAAATGGCTGGTATTTTCAATTTAGCAGGTTCCATATTCCTCAGATTTCACTGTTTTTTGCTTAGTAGATTTCGATATTACTTAAAACAGGGCATGCCTTTGACCCGGTGATGTTTACTCTTAAACCTACTGTTTCCATGGGATTAAACCGCAGAATCCGTTTATACCCGATCGTTGTCTCATCGGCAACCTGTTTCCAGTTTCCGTCTTTTAATATTTCGATGTCGAATGATTTTACACGTTGTCCCAAAGGGAGGTATTCCCGGAGTACGACATAACGGATTTGCCGTGGTTTGTTAAAGTCAAAACGGATTGAGGCAGTCTTAATGCTGTCGTCCGTGGCATAATAAGTGTGGCTGTCCTTGTCGGTTAAATTCTCCGCGGCAAACTCATCCGAGTTTCCCCGGTATGAATCGGCCGAAACAGACGCCGTTGGAGCCAGGTTATTTGCAAATGCCTCATCAATCAGCTTGCGGAATCCTTTCAGGGCATTTATATCTTCATCCGGAATTAAACCTCTTTTGTCAGGTGTTACATTAAGCAATAACGGAGCACCCCGGCCTGCCGAATTCAGATAAATGTCGAACAGTTGCTGAGGTGTTTTTACCAGGCTGTCTTCATGCTGATGGTAAAACCATCCGGGACGGATGGAGACATCAACCTCTGCAGGCATCCAGATATGGCCGTTTTTATCGCCCTGGTTTAAGTAGTTCACCCTGCTTTTATCCTTGCCATAGGCTAACAGTGAATCGGGTGAAACAGGGTTCCAGTTGGTTTTACCCACATATCCCTTTTCGTTTCCGCACCACCGGCTGTCGGTTGATTGATTCCGGGCATCACCCCGGATGATGGTCCGGGGATTATGATCTTTCACAATTTTGAACGTTTCATCCCACTGGTAATAGACCTGGTCGTCAATCTTGCGGTTTTCCCGTGCGCCGCCGTAATAGCCATCGCCGCCATTGGCCCCGTCGAACCAAATCTCAAAGATCGGCCCGTAGCCCTCCAGCAGTTCGTTCAATTGATCCCGGTAATATTGAATATAGGAAGCAGTGCCGTAGCCCGCATGGTTTCTGTCCCACGGCGAAAGATAAATACCAAACTCCAGCGCGTGTTCATCGCAGGCTTTTTTCAACTCCCCGACCACATCGCCTTTTCCCGCTCTCCAGCTGCTATTTTTCACGGAATGTTCGGTAAACTTGCTGGGCCACAAGCAGAACCCGTCGTGGTGTTTGGCAGTAAGGATTGCTCCCTTAAAACCAGCTTCTTTCAAAACTTTCGCCCATTGCGACGGATCCAGGCCGGCCGGATTAAACACATTGGGATCTTCGTCACCATACCCCCACTCTTTACCGGTAAACGTATTCACGGTAAAATGAATAAAGGCAAACAGTTCTTTTTCCTGCCAGTCTAACTGCGCCTGTGTCGGAACGGGCAGGACTGCCGCCGGGGGTAGCACTTCTTTTTCTGTACAGGCCAGGATTGAGCCGGTGAGCAAAAACAAGATCAATCCGTATTTTATTGTTCCCATCTATTTTTTATTTCGTATTTCGTACATCTGATAACCCACTGTCTTTATTTTTGATATCGTCTCCGCATAGGGGTGATCACAAACATCTACCAATCCGATTTGGTAGTTTTCACCGTCAAATCGACCGGTCGTGGCCTGATCCCCATATTGAAACCAATGTGCCCCTATAATATTGGGGTGCCTCAATCCTGATTCAATATAATCGGCAAATGCCTGTGCACGCTCCTTTTGATTTTCCACAGGAACCAGTCCGGTATGAAACATCCCCCGGTCGGTTGCGCCAAAATGAAATTCACCGACCATGACCGGTTTATCAACTCCCTCGGGCAGCCTGAAATCTTTTAACGTTCTTTTATAAACATTAAAACTGATGACATCGCAATATTTGGACGCAATCCGGATTACCGCCTGGTTTGATCCGGAAAACCTGCACCCCAGGTATAACTTGTCGGGTGCAACTTTTTTGAACTGCTCACGGATGTTTTTGAAATAGGCTTCGGCGATCACCAGTGAGAATTTCCGGCAGTCTTGTTTTGCTCCCGGTAATGGCACGTTCTGCGATTGAAGAAGATCATCCCATGATGAATAGGCAGATTCCCAGGAGTCATTTAATTTCTCAATTTCACGATACTGTTTCTTTAGCCAGTTGACGAACTCAATTTTTGCCGGCTGGCCGGCTGCAGACTGCAAGGTCCATTCGGCCAAAGAAGATTCCGAGCCCCAGTCAATTTCATTGTCAACAAAAAAACCAAAGCACCAGGGATCATCCAGCTCTGCTTTATGATTCAGCAGTTGTTCTTTTAAATTGGCGCGAAATTCCGGGTGAAACGGATCTTTAAATTTCCACCAATACCCGTAACTGCCCGTAATCGGCGCCGATTTAATCTCAATGCGATCCGTATAGGGAGTTTTATCCAGCCTGCAAATTCTGCTGTCGGAGCCGTTGGCAATCGTATTCATTCCCCATACTTTCAGTCGTTTATGTACCATGTCGGCGTATTTTTCCTGCCAGTTTTCGCCATACTTCCTGTAAATATTTGCCGATGAGAAGTCGTAGGTTTCTTTTATTTCCCGGGCATCATAGTAGGGTTGGAGCAATTTATCCCGGGTTTTGTAAAATTGTGCGAAGGGTGAATTCGGGCCAGGCAGATCGGTAAAATAAAACTTACGACCATCGAGCGGGGTCATCGCAAAAGAAGATGTTACCCGGACAGGTCCGTGCGACCAGTAAAGACAGCCCTCCGGATCGACCATCCACCATTTTCCATCCACTTTTTTTACATAGAACTGCCCCGTTGCTTTTTGCCTGGGTCCGTTTTTCCAGCCACCAAATAAGCCGCGGTCTGCGGGTCCGGGCTCGGCGGCGATAGCAGACAACTCCTGGCTTAGCGAGGCCGACAGGTCATCATCCGATTTTGTTTTTCCGGGCCAGTCTTTATACTTGAACTGCCCGTATTGATCAATAAAAGGGAAAAATTCTTCAGGAGATAATTTCATCCAGGCCGGTAACTCTTTCTTTTCTCCGGGCCTGGCAACAACACGTTTTATTCCCCATTTCCAATTTAAAGTCGGGTTGTTGATGTAGATAACCAGCCGGCTTACCTTTGAGGGATCAAGATTGGATACAGCTCCTGATAACTGGTACGGGGTCGTGCGCATGCCGAATAATTTTTCTCCGGTTTCAGGGTAGGGCAGTCTGACCGGAACAGGAATTACAACCTCTTTTGATTTCCCCGATGGGACGATAATCTTATCGACAAATACACCCTTACCCTTTTCAAAGTCTGCGTCCGGATTTTCGAGCCGGATGGAGATCGGAAGTTCTCCCTTGTGGTCGTCATTGAACAATTTTATCTCCAATGAGCCATATCCGGATAAATCCCAGTTACCATTAATCATGACACCCGGTTGCCTGTTTTTTCCCGACGTGTTCACCCAAAGTACGCTGTCTTTGCTTCTAACGCTTCCTCCTGTCAACGTTTCTACAGAAGTATCCGGAGTTATTGCAGCGTCAAACAGGACCAAATCGCCGCTCTTATGGTGAGAACATGCGGCCAGAAGGATCCATACGATTATTCCTCCGACGTTTGTTTTATAGAGATTCATTTTAATGTGTTTTCAAGTAAATCGCCGTGTTCAAGGCCTTTATTGCCGCTGCCTGGCCAGAGATTCCAGACCTTTGAAAAGATATCCGGATCGCCGTCGCTATCTGCATCACCCACCAGTGCATCATGTCCGCCCAGTTTTTGATCAAGGATCACTCTTTCTGTAAATTTAAGATCGGCGCCGGTACTCACATTTTCCCAGACATACCAGCGTGGGGAAGCTCCTTCCGGGTGGAGTGAATCGTCTTCCTGATCACAGGTAAGAATATCATCATCACCATCAAGATCAAGGTCACTCACAACGAGGGAATGGAAAGAACCCCTGATACCGGGGGCGCTCATGGGAAGAAAATGAGCCGTGAACGAAGGAAGGTTTTTTCCGTTATTTTCCAGCCATGCTGCTCTTGAGGCCTGTTGATCACAGTCAGTCATGACGATATCCTGATCGCCGTCGCGGTCAAGATCAATGACCCAGCTCCGTGATGACAACCCATAAGGCCCTCTTTTCCCGAAAGGCAACTGATGTTTTATCCAAACGCTGCCATTTGACCGGTTTTCCAGCCACCTGTCGGGTAAAACAATGTCATTGTCGCCGTCACCATCCAGATCGCCAACACCCCGGGGAAAAAATCCGCCATGGATATGGTCATTGGTCTTTAAGACATCCATGGTCACGGTTATCCTTTCCCAGATCGTATCACTTAACGCATCTTCGGGTATCTTATACCAAAACATCCCCGTATTTTGTCCGAGGACAAGTACTTCTTCTTTTCCATCGCCATCCAGGTCTGCCATCACGATGTCATGGATTTCCGATTTGATCCGGTGGTCATACCTGTACCTGATGAATTTTTCGCCGGCCGGATTTTTACTGTTACAAAACCAATAACCTCCAATTATGATGTCTGACCAGCCATCCCGGTTAACATCTGTCGCGGTTGCGCCCAGCGTAACGAATGGACGGTCGCCTGCTTCATGTCTTTTCCAGATTTTGACGCCCGTATTTTCAAACCAGTATAATTTTCCAACTCCGGCAAACGAGTAATCCAGGTCCCCGTCGTTGTCAAAATCAGCCACGGTCGGACACCCGTACCCGAAGTCAGATGTCCCGGGCAGGTCTTGCGTGATGTAATGATGCTCAAACATTTTTGTACCAATGCCGGCTCCGGATTGCGTACTGGTTTGGGCAACAGTATTGCGGAAGGAGCAGAACACGAGGAAAATGATGCACACGTTAAATTTCAGTTTTCTCATGATCAGTTTTCTATAAGGTCACCAACAATTAACAGGTTTCCCAGGTAATAGTTGCTCCCGGAAAAAAAAGCCGGATCCTCTTTGAATTTTTCCAGGTGATTTTCCATGAGGATCTTGCTTTTTTCGGGATTTTCACCCAATACTTCAATTTCAACTTCGTGAATAGTGTCTTTCAAATTGTCAACCAGGATCGTATTGGCCAGCCGGTAGTAGGAGCAATACCTGTCAAATCGGAGCACATCTTTTTCCTGACCATCGATGTGCAGCCTGATCACTCCGGTTCCCGGACCGATGATATCGTATAAGCCGAGCGCGGTTCCCTTAAACCGGAACTGAGCTTTGCAGCCGGGGCTGCCTTTGAATATTACCGGTAACCGCGAAGAAAATTGTTTGCCAATCCCCTCTGTCGCGGGAAGTTTTTGCCAGTCGCCCGACAGCTCTGATCCGGAAAGCACAACCATCCTGGCATCAGTCCAGGGATTGGCCACATAAGGGTCGGAGAGAATATGAGGTTTCCCGGCGGTATTTTTTTGCATCAGAGAAAAGTATTTTGCTACTGTAGCTGCATACAGCGGATGTCCGGATTCAGATAACGGATGAACATGATCGCGGGTAAAGACGATCTTGCTTGTATTTTCAGCGGGTTCAGCCGTAAAAAGGAGTTTTCCTTCTTTTTGCAGGCGTGCTATTTCCATACCAAGATGGATGCCGGGTATTCCGTAATACGCAGCCAATTCTTCCATAGCCATGGTTGCGGGATGAATTTCTCCCTGGATCAGCTTGTTGCACAGCCCCTCAGAAACCGTATACACAAAGCAAATATCAATTAACGGGTCCGCCTCCCAGATCTTCCGGACAATCCCCTCCATGGTGGGCAGGATACTTTCACGGGTTCGCCCGCCGTCGTTAACGGCAAACTCTACAAAAACGAGGTCCGGTTTATGCCGAAGGATATCCTTTTCAATGCGGAATACACCCAGGTCGGAGCCGGTGCCGCCGATGGCGCCGTTGGTTTGCCTGAAAATGGTTTGCGGAAAGTTCACGCGCAGCCAGTTGCAGGTCAGGTCGCGCCATCCGTCTCCGGCAGCAGTTATGCTTCCGCCAAAATAGCCAATACGAACTTCGCGGTTGTGTTTGACCTTCCGGAAAAAATTGGGGAGTCCGCCTCGTTGATGAAATTCCTTTAGCTGTTCCAATGATTTTTCTTTTTCCGGATGTGATGTGGTCGGATATGCTTCAGCGAAAACGAATAACAGCAGGATGAAAAAAGAGAAATACGACCGCTTCATATATTTATTTTTAAGGTTATTCCGGCTGAAATTTAAATGTCCAGGCGTTTTGACATACCGGATCATTTTGCAGTGATTTTGGAACCTCAATCAGGAAACCTTTTCCATTTCTTTCCCATTTCAAAGGCTTTTCATATCCAAGTAAAAACACCTTACTGCCGGGTACCGGTTTCATCGAAGAAACCACAACTTTTGCAGGCATTTGTGTTTCATCTTCATCAGGAAGATAAAAGGCATAGACATGATCTTCCTTCCGGGTAAAGACCAGTTTTGTTTCATGATAAGGTTTTACAGTTTTAGTTCCGTAAATGGCCTCACTGTTTATGGCCATCCAGTCGCCGATGCCTTTTAACCGTTCATAAGCTACCGGATCGAAATCTCCATCAGGCCCGGGACCAATATTGAGCAGGAAGTTGCCACCCCGTGAAACGATACTGACCAGCAACTGAACGAGCTGATGAACCGATTTATAGTTATCTCCCGGTTTGTACGACCACGAATCGCCCATGGTCATGCAGGTCTCCCAGGGATAATCCAGCGCCTGATCCGGTACTTTCTGTTCAGGTGTCACATAATTTTCGTACGGTCCCTGCACTCCCCGCGCCACCATCATAATTCCCGGTTGGTTTTTCCGCGCCATTTGGGTAAAGCGTTCCCAGGCCGGGCGACGCTCCTTTGAAATGCCGCACAGATCGAACCAGAGCAGATCGATATTTCCGTATTCGCCGCTTGTAAGCTCGTTCAGCTGGTTATAAATAAAGTCGTTCAGTCGTTGCCATTTCTCCGGGTATTTTTTGGGCGAATAATTGACTCCCCGCCCAAACGGAGGAAAATAGTCCCACCAGAAGTCGTTGTGGTTCCAGTCCGAGATGGAGTAATAAGCGCCTGTCATAAAATTTTGCTGACGAAAAGCATCAAAAATTTCTTTTGTGATGTTGGCTTTGGGGTTTTTGCTGAAAGGGCAGGTTTCGGATGTGATCTTATAGTCGCTCTGTTGGGTGTCGAACATGTTGAACCCATCGTGATGCTTGGTCGTAAATACGACGTATTTCATACCCGCATCCTTCGCAGCCGCAGCCCATTTTTCAGGATCAAATCCGGCAGGGTTGAAGGTTGTTTTGAGGTTCTCGTATTCTTTCACATATTCGAAGTAACTTTTGTCTTTTGGACGCACCGAAGTGAAAGGCCAGTCTTCGGGACAGATAGACCATGATTCCACCACTCCCCACTGACTGTAGGGCCCCCAGTGCATGAACAAGCCAAATTTCAGATCCTGCCATTGCTTGATCTTCTCCATCACCAGCGGATCGTCGGGGTATTGATATTTCGTGTTTTCGTGCTGGGCATTGGCTCCGCCGGCAAGAAAAAGCTGTGTGGTCAGGATAAATAAAAAAATTCTTAATTGCATCTGTATATTTTTTTCAATTTACATTTATCAGGATTCCTGTTTTTACGAAATGTTACAGAAAATTCATTTAAATGTTTTTTTTACGGGACTGATCATATCTTCGGACGATTCGCGGGGAAGGACAAAGACCTCGCCTTTTTTATTGCAGATATAGAGATGTGATTCCGATGGTTTCCGGCCATGGCCGTCGGCCCAAATCCCATAAAAGTCAGGTCTGACATTCAGGGGGCGTCTCACGTAGCAATGGTTTCGCGGACTGTTCTTCGTCATTTGCGTGTCCATCGTCCAGCTTTTCCCTTTATCGGAACTGGTCCACATGGTCACTTCTCCTCCCGTATTAAAAGCTTGGGGTCCGTCGACACTTGGACCGATGACCTTCCAGGATTTTCCGGATTCGATGTAAACAGACCCCATATCATAGTTATTGTCGGAAGTGGTCACCTGGCTGTCGTTCCATCCGTGTTTTCCATGGGTAAACAGGTGCCAGACGCGGGGACCATTTTCCGGACCTGATTCAAAACCTTTGCTGGAGATGATCAGGATGGCAGGATTCCCTTTTTTGTCCAGCTCGATGTCGCTCAGGTAGCAGTTCAGCTTCTCTTTGACAAAATCGTGGACCAATGCCGGATTATCTGTTTCTGTCAGGGGAAGCTCTGCCGTTTCGCCGGAAGCTGTTTGCCAGGACTTGCCGAAATCTTTCGTTTCGAGGTATTGCAGGTTTGTCCGCCAGTTCAGGCCTTTCCCGTTTGGATGAAAGTCGAAAGCCACGCCGATTTTACCATCGGCGAAGTCGCTCACCTGGTAATGACCTTCCCCGTAGTTGGCAATTTGTTTCCATTCGTTCCATTTTATGCCGTCAGCGCTTGTGTTGAACCCTATCACCCTGCGGTTTTTAATGTATTTGGTAAACAGGGTGATGAAGCCTTTTTTCTTGATATGATAAACCTGAAAGTAGGAAAAATTGGTAAAAGGCACTTCCTTCCCGCCAACAATCTCGGTAGGCTGGGTCAGTTCAAAGGAATCGATGTTGTAGGGCTCCTTGCTTTTGCTGATGTACGATGGCCTTCCTGCACCATGTGATGTGGAGAAGATCCAGATGTAGCCCTGGTCATCCATGGAGATTACCGGATTGTCATGTGCATCCCTCACTCCCTTGTCTAACACAATTGTTGGATTAGCCACTTTTCCGGTTTTATGATCGAAATACGACACACTGTGGAGTAAGGTGCTGTTTTTTTCGTCAGTACCCCCAAAGCAAAAGAATGTTTTATCCGCTTTTTTCGAATAGATGGCAAACGGACGGTGATTGGCGGGATAAACGGCCATTCCCCCGCTGTACTTGTATACATATTCATCGTTCGAAGGCTGGTTCATATACCAGATCCCTTTAAAGCCGTTGGCTTTTTGATTAATCAGCTTTCCATCCGACATTTTAACATCGGGATTGACCTGGCCGAAGGTAATTACGTAAAAAGACAATGAAAACGCCAATAACAGAGTAAAATGTTTTCTTTTCATCATAAAGCTAAATTTTAAAAATATCAGGAAGGTGCTGGTGATCCCTTTATCTTCCTGATATTTAAAGGATTATTAATATTTTGAGGGATTCTCGTCTTGCCATTCATTTACCCCATCACGGGTGCGGTTTCTGAAAGTAAGCGTATCCCTGGCATAACACCAGTTTCCGTTTGCGGCCTGAAATTTATAGTTCAGGAATATCTTTCTGTCTTGCAATAGTTTTGCCTGATTATAGGTACTTTCACCATCAGGTAATACTTCATATGTTGCGCCGTCCAGTTGATCAATGATGATTTCTTCACCATTGAGCGTAATTTTGAATTCTGGTTTCGACGAACTGGATAATTCGCTTACCCCATTCGTAACCAGCGAAAACGGGCTAACCGTTGTCAGAGACCAGGCCTTACTATCGGGTGATGGAATTGTTGTGTAGTATTTTTTTGTTGAAACCACAGTCCCCTGGGCATCCTTTTCGATAGTAATTCCACCGTGCCAATAGTTTCCAAAAAGCATGTTTTCATACTTGAGACCAATCACCGCATAATTTTTTGCAGTGATAACCGAGTCGGCGTCACCATCTGTGATGCGCAGAGGCAGAACATAGGTAGCCGTTAGTGTGGCGATATCGGATAGAAATTTAATCGAATCAGGTCGTAAAGTAATCAAGCCTGAATGCTCACCTTTTTTGATTATGAATTTTTGATCATCGCTTACCGTGTAATAGTTTGCCGGAAGTTGTTTTAGCTCGGTTACCGCGTTTACTGCATTTTTGATATAGGCAGCTCCCCCCTTCATTGCGGATAATGTTTCGGGACTGACCAGGCTATTATCGATTAGGTACCGGACCTCTCTATTTCTATCATTTTCGCGTGTGCCGCCCAGCGAAACGCCGACTTTAACAGCCATCCCTTCGCCTACGACAAAGGTACGGACATCGATTTGGTAGGGAAAGTAAATGCTGTCATAATCATAGTCATCGACGTAGTCTTCATAACATGAACTAAAACCGACAACAAGGCTTATAATTATTATAAATTTTTTCATAAGTTAATATAGATAAATTATTTCCAGGCATCCCAGCCTTCATTTTGAACTAAATTACTCATTCTCAGTATCTCTTCATAAGGAATTGGAAGATAAGCAGACTGGTAGGAGCGTTGCTCGACTACAGTGTTGAGGTGATAATCAAAACTGCCATCTTCATTCTTAACGATTTCAACGCCGTGCACCGGCTTATTTAGTTCGGTAAGCGAAGTGGACCAGCGGCGCAGGTCAAAGAACCAGTTCCCTTCAAAACAGGTTTCAATTCTTCTCTCGTTTTTTACAAAGGCATCAAAAACCGTTTCTCCGCGAGAGGATACCTCTTCCAAATAGGGGTCCGTTGATAAACCGGCAGCCCCGTCATAAGTTTTACGTTCCCTCAGATATTTCATAGCATCTTTTGCTGAAAGACCATATTTGGAAGCATCGGTCGGTCCAACGACATGATTGGCGGCTTCAGCAAAGGTGAGTAGCATATGAGCCCAGCGAACAAAGAACCTGGAATGAGGTTGCCGGTTTACAGAGGCGTCTGACCAGTTTAGTCCCATGAAGACGAACTTTTTAATGTGATAGTTTGTCCTGCTGTTTTTAGCGTTAGATCCGGCAGCATCTTTGCCGCCTGCCCAATTCTCAAAAGTATACATGACTGCACCCGTGTTATTCTTCTTTGCCTGTGCATTGTTATGGAAAATAACGCTGTAGAAACGCGGATCCCGGTTCTGGTATGGATTGGAAGGATCATATTCGCTACGTTGGTCGGTGATTGGATACCCGTTTTTCATGGGGAAAGCATCAACCAATTCTTGTGAGGCGCCCATAGTGCCATTTCCAAGAAACCCGCCGGGATAGAACATCCGCTCCATCGCGTCGTTATTACTGCTGTAACGCGATGACCAGACAATACCGGGGAAATTGGGGTTAGTCCAACTCACCTGTGTAACAGGATTAAAACCATTCGTTACACCTCCATCCACGGTGAGTTTAAAGTCGATGACTTCTTTTGCAAGCTGAGCGGCTTTGTCCCACCGTGACTGATCATTGCCCGGATTAAAACGGGGGCTTGCCCAGGTAAGATAAACAAGAGCCTTTATTGCACGTGTTGTTATGCCATCCATGCGACCCCAATAACGGCCGCCTGCGTAAACCTTATCATTGACGTCCTCGACCAGGAAATCCCTATGGGCGACCGGAAGGTATTTGTAGGCCGAATCACAATCGGCAAAGATTTGCTGAACACATTCATCGTAGGTATTGCGGGTCAGGTTGACTTCCCTGGTATAGTCGATCGGTTTTAAGACAATCGGGAATCCAAGGATATTTCCATCAACTCCTTTTCCTCCGAATTTCTGAAGCAGATCCCACTGAAACCAGGCGCGCAGCGCGAAAGCTTCACCTTGAAGGCGACGCCTGACCAGATCATTCCAGTGTTCATTTATAATGAACCGGGTGTTAAAGCCACGGTTGTTTTCCAGGAACATATTTACCAGGTTTATGGATTTATAATCCCGGTCCCAATAAGTGAGGAAAGGATTTTGTCCTGTCGTGAGCGTGCCTACAGCCATCCTGCGCAAGGCGTCGGTCGTACTCGTACGGACGGCATTGTCGGTTGCGCAGTCCAGATAAGCACCTTCATTATTATCATAGTTTCTTGGCATGTTTTCGTAGCATTGTCCCACCAGCCCTTGTACCATGTCCTGATATTCCCACAGATCTTCTTTAGAGCGATCCCCGTTAGGATATGGATCGAGGTAATCGTCACAGCCTCCAAGAAACAGTGTTACTATTGCTAATAATATGATTTTTTTCGGATTCATAATAGTCATCGTTAAAATGTTAGTTTAATACCGCCCGTGAATGTCCGGAAGAGCGGATAATCTTCGACTCCGGAATTAATGGATTCAGGATCTACTTCCTTAATCCTGGAGAAGGTATAAAGATTTGCACCCCGCGCAAACAGGCGGATTTTGCGAACGCCTGTCCAATGCAGATTGGCTAATGGAACATTCCAGGCCAGTTCAACATTTTGGATCTTGAAATAGCCACCATCGGTCATCCAGAAATTGGAACTCAGAAAATTGTTATTTACCTTATAGTAGTTTAATTTCGGATAATTACCATCAATATTATCAAGGATATGTTGTGAATAGGTGTTGTCACCCCACCCGTTCCAATAATACTGGTTGGTCAGCATGATATTATAAAAGGCCTTTCCTGTTCCGACCACAGTCAACTCGACATTTTTAAAACTGAGCTTTGCATTGATCGCATAGAATAATCGGGGCGAGGAATGCCCGATCGTGCTGTTGTCATTGTCATCAACAAATCCGTCCTGATTCATGTCCTTGTATTTAAGATCTCCTTCATGAAGTTCTTCGTCAAATATCTGAGGAACCTCCAGCGTCTCGGCATCGCTGCCAAATTTGCCCAGATATGTGAGTCCACGAATCGCGTCGACCGGTTCACCGGTGCGGTACTGGTAATTAAAGCGGTAATTGGGCTCACGGTATTTTTCATATTTTGAATGCTGGATGGTGGCGTTCCCCCCAAAAGAATATTTGAAATTTCTTTCGTTGTTGGAATACTGAATCGCCGTTTCAAGCCCGGTATACCGGATCTTATCGGAGTTGAAACGCGGCAGCCAGCTGGAAATACCGGCGACATAGGGCAAATCCCTGCTTTGTGAAATCACACCGTCCCGAAGCTGATTATAGTAGTTCACTTCGAGATAAAGCTTCCGCCCAAACATCAGCAAATCGGCTCCAAGGTTAAGTTCTCTGCGCTTCTCCCAGGAAATATAAGGGTTTCCTATCCGATTTTGCACTGTTCGGTACACCTGGTTATCGGTAGTTGAACCAAACCATTGGTTGGACGAAAACGGACCAAAGGCAGAACCCGAGCTGTTGTAATTCCAGTCGTCGCGGTCATAATATGGAGCAAGAAAACTTTCATGAGCCAATACTCCCCCCTCTGCCCTGATTTTGAAAAAATGGAGAAATTTAAGGGCCTTCATGAAGTTTTCTTCCGAGATGATCCAACTGATCCCAAGTGAAGGGGAGAGGACATTTCGCTCTTTTTTGCTGAAACTGCTGCTTCCGGCATAGTTCAGTACGCCATGAATATTGTATTTGTCCTTGTAGGAGTAGATTGCTGACAAGATACCACTCTGCTGACGTTGCGGTTCTTCTATCCCATTCCGTGAGACCTTTGAAAGAAAATAGGTGAGCGAAGTTTGCAAGCTGCTTTCACCAAAGGTTCGCTCATAACTCAGGTTTTCGTATACGGCAAAACGCTGATAGTAAAAGTCGTGAAGTTTGGCCTGATTGGCCATATCCACACCATCGTGTACTTTCGTAAGCCTTATGGTATCTGCTCCCGCAGGTGTTTTGTAAGGTGTGACCGTATAGGCACTGTAATTTTCTGCTTTTCCTACCCGAAGCAGGTTAAAAGCGTTAAAGCCAATGTAGGACCTCGATTTTAGTCCCTTAACAATACCCGACATGTCATAATCGAGCGCTACATTAAAGACACCCAGCCGGCCCGACTCCGTGTAATATCCGTTTTTCTCCATATTGCCGATCGGGTTTTGCCCGTATGTTGAACTTACAGCATACCAGGGGGACTTAAGAGAAGGATCATTATTGGCATATATCGGGAATGCGATAGGGGGTGTCGTGGTTATGTGATTGAGGAGAGATGGAAACTCCGTAATGGTTAATACAGGATTGGTGTCTGCATTCTCCGAGGTAAAATCGGGGTCATACCCGTAATTTGAAGACCGGCGGTAGGACAATCCGCCAAAGAAATCAAACTGCACTTTGAGGAAGTCATTGATTTTGATATCTATATTTGAACGGGCGTTCAGTCTGTTATAATCTGAAGTAGATCCGATTTTGTAAATGTCACCTTCGCCGTTATAGCCCAGATAGGCAAAATAGTGAACTTTATCATTTCCTCCGGTTGATGAAACATTTGCCCGATGAAAGGCCATCTTGTTTTTGATGATCATGTCCCTGTAATTCACACTGGGATGATAGAAGTCGTACGGATCGTTTTTGGCATAAGCGGCAATAGCTTCATCGCTGTATAACGGATCTAAACCGCTGTTTATGCGGGCTGTGTTGTTTATGCGGGCGTAATCTGCACCTGATACCCATTCAGGCATCCGGTCGATACTGTTCACCCCGCTCTCCAGATTTACATTGATAATCCGTTCATTGGCCCGGCCCCGTTTGGTTTTTATAAATATGATACCGTCTGCTCCGGCAGGACCATACATGGATTTACCCACAATATCCTTTACAATCGTAACCGACTCAATTTCTGAAGGATCGAGCGGCATTTCCGTAATATCGGTGGGGATTTCATCGATGATGTATATCGGCTTCCGTCCGCGCGCGGAAATACGTACTTTTTCTGTGGCTCCAAAAACCGCGAGTTCCTCTTCTGCACTAAGTCCGGGTGAACCGTTCATTTCGCGGACATCAACACCATTGGCGAGACCGGTTAGTGAATTGCGAATATCGCTGGAAGGATATTTATCCAGCATATTTCCACTTAGAAGGTTGTAGCTCCCGCTGAGCTGACGCTTTTTAATGGTCATAAACGGCAGTGGCACCAGATCGTCTGAAGTACTAAAAAGTTTAGCGCTGGTAAGTGTAACCAAATTATTGGTGTTTAATTGATTCACCGTTAAGACACTTTTTTCATAACCGATACCCGATATCGTAACGAAATCGTCGGGTGACGCTTCGAAGGTATAACTGCCATTTTCATCAGTCAGCGCATGTATTACACCCTCTCCAATAATCACAGAGGCATTGGACACCGGCTTTCCCTGTTCATCAGCAACGTTCAGGTGGACTTGAACCAGCCGGCTTTTGGTACCTGACTTTTCCTGGGCCATAACTTCTCCCGTGATCAGTAAAAGCAGCAAAATGTATTTATAATAATATGTAAAGTAGTCGAATAGTCTCATAACCTTCTTTTTTAGGTTGTATGTCACCATACTTCATTTGGAATAAAATTTTTCATCTTGAAATTATCTTCCGTGTTGAAAGGAAGATAGTACATGGCATCTTTCCAATGGGGCTGACGATTAGCCGGAAGGGGCAGACGAGTATATTTATATCCGGTTGGATAACTCGGGTTGACAGGCACTTTCTCGATGTCCATGCCGATCAATGTGCCGGAAAGAGCGTTGGGTGCATCTTTCCAGCGACGGATATCATGGTAGTAGTGGCCCTCAAAACAAAGTTCGATATTCCGTTCATTTTTAATCCTTTCTCTGAATGTTTCCTTATCTGAACTTAGTTGAGACCGGATATCAGGCATACCGATACGGTTGCGAATGACATTAATGGCCTGGACCGCGCTCATGGTAGCCCCCGGAGCCGCTGTGTTAGGCCCATAAGCTTCGTTGGCCGCCTCTGCATAATTCAGGTATAATTCAGCCAGTCGAATCAATGGATCGGTATATTGCGGAGTGGTTTTATTTTTAACGCTTTGCTCGCCCCATATCTTGCGTAAATAGTAACCTGTACGGGTAATCCCAACATAGGTCTGGTCGAGGAGCTCGGAATACCTGGGTGTGCCGTTCACGATTTCATAGTAAATTTTGGCAGTTCCGTATCCCGGGATCGGGGCGGAGTTATAAATAATATCCAGATAGAAACGAGGATCACGATCTTTATAAGGATCTTGTTCCTCATAATGTCCCTGTGCGGAGGCCGCCTGACGTTCAGCTTCAGTATTGAGCGGGTCACCCCATTTCGTTTCAAACTTATCGACAAAATTTTGAGTGGGACAAACGCCCGAATTGGCTCCTTTATTTGAAGCAAAAACACCATTCATTAATCCGGCAAGATCACCGGCATTATAAGTTTTAGTTCCTGCCGACCACGCCCATAACTGCTCATTCGTATACTTTGTTCCAACGAAGTTTAATTTATAATCAGCAGCGGTGAGTAATGCGTAACTGTACTGCTCCGCCGTTTGAATGGCATCCCAGTTAGCTTTGGCTGCATTTTCCCATGCTGTTTGTCCGTCGTCATTATTTAAGGGACTGGCAGCGTAAAGGAGGGCCCGGCCTTTATAGGCCTTTGCCGCTACTCCAGTGGGACGGGCCTGGTCCGGATGGTTAAGGTGACCGGCTTGTCCCGGTCCCAAATCACGGCGCATGCGTCCGGCCTTTTCAAAATAAATGACGGCCGAGTCCATGTCCAATGCAACATTTTCCAGAGTCTCGTATTTCGAGAGACGTGGCAAATCCCATTCGTCTTCCGGACCTATGACATCTCTCATGTAGGGCATCGGTCCCCATACCCGCATCAGTTCGAAGTGACAGAATGCCCTTACAAAATAGGCCTGGGCAATTAAGTCATTGATATCCTCGTCAGTGGCATCAGTTATTCGCGTCACATTTTTGAGGGCGAGATTGCAAATCCGGATTGACATAAACATGCTTCCCAGAAGCGGACGTCTGGTGATGTCGTAAGTGTACATGTTGATAAAAGAAGAAACTTGCCCGCTTTTAAATGTTTGAGCTTTAATAAACCGGCCTGCGTCTGCGGCATCAGTTGTTGTTTCCCATGTAAATTTCTGGTCCCAGAAATTAAAATAGAGGGGAAATGCTGTCCGTATGTTATAGTTATACCAGTTGTTGCCGCTTTTCCTGGTACCATCATAAACAACATTGAAGAATTTTTGAAAGTTTTCGTATTTGGAGAATACCTCCTCTTCGGTCAGGCCTGACTCAGGCGCTTTGTCAAGAAAATTGTCTTCGCAGGAAGCCAGAATGACTGTAAGCATAGCCAGATAAATATATTTTTTCATAATAGATGCTTTAATTTAGAAGGTGAACTTCAGTCCTAATTTAACCGACGACATTTGTGGGTAGAATCCCTGTTCAAAATCCTTTCGTTCAGGGTCTCCCTCAATTAAATTGGTCAGGGTCCATAAGTTGTTGCCCGTCATATAGATCAACATGCTTGACACGCCAACCCATCTGCCCAGAGCGGTAGGTTTCAGTGTATAGCCGGCATAAATTTCCTTGAGACGCAGATAATCCGCTTTCCTCCAAAAACGGTCTTCTACCATGATCGCATAACCACTGTCTGCCTCGCCTCCTCCCCATGCGAGATTAGCATTGCTGCTGGAGCTGTAGTGCAATGTTGAATGATTCACATTTTGATTGCCGGGGGTCCAGTAATCAAGATGAGAAGAATGGACGCGCCAATCCCCTTTAATAAATTCGACCTCATAAGTCTGGTTGTATTCGACGTACTTGCCAAGGTTCCCCTGGAAAAGGAAATTGAAATCGAACTTCTTGTAGGTGAATCCACCTGAAAAGGAAAAAGTAAATGGAGGGTAATTCGATCCCTTGATCGGATATTTATCCAAACTGGATATTATTCCATCCGCATCATAGTCAAGAAACTTATAATCTCCGATGTTTAATTTTGATAATTCAATAGGAGCAGCGTTGTTATGAATATCATCAACAGAAGTAAAATATCCGGTACCTGTAAGTTGAACGCCGCTCATTTGGGAACCCAGCGGTTTACCTGCTTGTTGATTATAGATTGGCGTATAAGGTGGATCATCCTTGAAGATAATCCTGTTTTCATTGTAGCCAAAAATGCCCTTTACCCAATAGCTAAATTGTTTAGCGTTGCTTGTATTGTACCCGAGCTCAACTTCAATCCCATGTTTTTTTAAACTTCCCAGGTTTAAATCTTTAAATGAATTACCAATAAGCATGGTAACACTTCGGGGCTCCAGGAGCATTTTTTCACGATGTTCTTCAAATAAATCGACACTCACAGTGAGTTTTTCCTTTAAAAATGCTGCTTCAAGTCCAATATCCTGCTTACGGGCTTCTTCCCATTGTGCAACATTATTTGCTACCTTGTCTTCGTGTATCAGCGACAGATTATCAGTTGAAAATTCACTGATATACAGCCATCTGCTGCTTGCATAATCACTTCCGACCAAACCGTCAGAATAGCGGATTTTAAGCTTGTCGATCCATGGAAGCGCATTTTTGAAGAACTTTTCTTCTGAAATAACCCACCCAAATGCTCCCGACGGGAAAAATCCATACCGATTGCCGGGTGCAAAGCGCTCTGATCCGGTATAACCCATGTTAATTTCCATGAGGTATTTATGAGAAAAATCATAGGTAAGGCGTCCCACCAGGCCTTCATTGTAATAGGCAAACTCAGTTCCCTTGTTCTTTTGCTGGCGGTTGAAGAGTGCTAACCCCGTAACATGATGGTTTCCAAAAGTCCTGGCATAGTTTAATGCGAATTCATAGTACAGATCGCGGTAAAAATTGCTGTTGAGCCCTCCTACATTGATGTCGAGTGTCGGAGGAGCGTAAACTTCATTTCCCTGACCTGACCTGACCCACGGATTTTCGCCCGTACCAATCTTTTCAAAATCCAACCGATATTGGGGATAGTTGATTGTCGCCGTGAGTGAACGGTTGCTGAAATACGTACTTAAGGATACTTTTCCTTTGAACGAGAGTCCTTTGGTCATGAAATCCAGTTTTTGATCTAAAATAAGATCAGAGAAAAGCTTTGAGTCCGTGTCTTCATTGAATTGCCCTGTATGTAAGGAGTTATATGGATTTCCGGTGAATTCGCCGAACGATTCCGCCAGTCGGTCGCCTGTGTCGCCCGGGTAATCCAGATCAGGTACTTCCCGGAGTACCCAGTCCGGGAAATATGCCGGAAAGCGGGCGGGACTGGTCGTGTAAAGGTTACGCCAGGGTGAACTGTTCGGGTTATTTTTAATGCCCGTTTCTCCGCCCATATTAAACGACAACAACGTGGTTTTCGTCAGACTGAAGTCCACATTTGCCCTGTAGTTAAAGCGGTTATACCGGTAATTCAGGTCATAATCGCCGTCTTTGGCCGCATCAAAGAAACTACCCTCGTACACATAACCCAGGGAGCAGAAATATTTAATAAAGTTAGTACCTCCGGTGATATTAAAATTGGCGTTTACAGTAGGCGCATAGGGATGTGTCAGTTCATCGAACCAGTTCACATTCGGATAACGAACAGCATTTAACGGGCTGGATGGATTATGATATTCGGAAAGAACATCTTCAGGTATCAGTTCCGTGAACTGCTGCCCATTCATTAAAGCGACATTAAGCATGGAAAGTGTGGTGTACGAATCGATATGATCTGGAATGCGAGTGGCTTTTTGAGCTCCAAAAGAGACTGATACGTCCAGCTTAGGGTCACCCAGTCGGCCCCGTTTCGTCGTCACGATAATAACACCGTTTGCTCCCTTAGCGCCAAATACAGCAGTTGCCGAAGCATCTTTCAGTACCGAGAGGGTACTGATCTCGTTTGGGTCCAAATCTGAAAAATCCCGCTCCACTCCGTCAACCAGTACCAATGGCTGAGAACCGTTCCAGCTGGATAAACCACGGATGATTATCTCGGAGTCGTTGTTGCCCGGTTCGCCTGACTGTTGAAGGGTCAGCACTCCTGAGAGTTTTCCTGCAATAGCATTGGTCACATTGGAATTTCCTGACCGCATCAGAGCCACATTGTCGACCTGAGTTATCGCTCCGACAACGCTTTCCTTTTTTTGAATGCCATAGCCAACGACGATCACTTCTTCCAGGCCTACTGTCTCCTCCTGGAGAACAATGTTGAAAAAAGTCTGGTTGCCAATCGAAACTTCCTGAGGTTTCATGCCCACGAAACTGAATACAATGGTTTTTGTGCCGTCGGGTATTTCTAATGTAAAACCGCCATCAATATTAGTGACGCTGCCTATGATGGTGCCCTTTATAACTACCGACACCCCTGGCAAGGCCGATCCGTCTTTATCTTTTACGACTCCCGAAATTTTCTTTTTTTTGGGCTGATCTGTTTTTATTGCGGCATTGATCGTTTGGGGGACAATTCCGGGCGTTTTGTCGTTATAGAGCAAAATCTGCCGGTCTTCAATTTTGTAGCGTACGTCGGTTCCTTCAAAGACAAGTTCTAAGATCTTATCAATTGTTCCGTTTTCAATGTCTATCGTTCTTTTGATTGACCGGTCAATTGTTCCGTTTTTATAAATAAAGATAAACTCGCTCTTATTTTCGATGTCCTGCAGAATGTCGAAGATTGTGCCATCGCTGAGGGAAATATTCAGTTTTGTCTCTTGCGAGTAGGTTCCCGCCTGAACTGAAAAAATCAGCAATAAAGTAAATATCACGGTTAAATGCATTATTAAAAATAGTTTGGACATTCCCCTATTCCAGGGAACACCCCATTCGTTTTTTTTCATAACTTTAGTTCGTTTTTAAAGTTTATAAATTTTCAGTTTTGGACTTTTTAAATCTGAACTGGTAAAGGTTGGCTCTTTTACCAGTTCTTTCTTTTGTTTCATAGGCGTTCTGGTTTTGGTTATCAGTTTTGTAATGAAAATTGATGACGATCAGTATTCGTGTATTTAACGTCCGAAATCAACGCAATACCTTCGAGTACTTTCTGATAATCCTCCCGGAGATCGAGTTTCCCCGAGATGAATAAAGTATCAAGTTTTTGATCCCAGGTTATGTCAAGGTTGTAATATCTGGATACTTGCCTTAAAACCACCGGGAGTGGCTCGTCGTAAAAAATGAACATTCCTTTCGTCCATGAGGTATAATCTTCCACGTTGACGTTCGATACGACATAAGATTTGTTCTCATTGGTAAAGACAATACGTTGCCTCGGCGTCATGAGAATGCCTTTTCTGTCATTAACTCCGCGGAACTCCATGTTAATTGATCCCTCTGCCAGCACCGTCTCTTCGCTCGATTCGTCCGGATAGGCCTTCACATTGAAGGAGGTGCCCAGTACCCTGATCTTTGAACGGGCGGTTTCGACAATAAAGGGTTTATTTTTGTTTTTGGATATTTCAAAAAAGGCTTCCCCTTCTAACCGAACCAGGCGTTGCTTTTCCTTAAAACAGGTTGGATAGGTTAGCCTTGAACCTGCATTAAGCCAGACCACTGAATTGTCAGCGAGAATGATTTTTGATTTTTTTCCAAAAGGAACACTTAACTGATTAAATGAAGCTTTTTCCGTCTGCTCAGCCTGGGTAATCAGTCGGTCATTGACCCGGATTGTCGAGTTCGCATCATAAATAATTTCGGAAGCGTTTTCCCTGATTTTTATTTCCTGCCCGTTTCCGAGCAGCAACTTCGTATCCGTATAATCCTGCCGGTTATAGTTACTCGTAAAATTTTCAGGGCCGTCAGATGTAAGCTTTGAATAGAAAACGACCGCCGAAATGAGCACGACAAATGGAAGAATGACCGCTGCATACTTCAGATAAACAACTCTTTTCCTTTGTTTGTGGAAATCTGTCCGGATCAACTTCCACAGCGCCACTTTTTTTGCAGACGACAAATATTTTTTTTCATCTTCGAGAGAGCTGATAATCATCCGGGCCTCTTCAACAGATTCCTTTTTCTCCGGATGTTTAGAAACAAGCTTATTAAAATAATGATTCAAATCAGGCCTTTGGCGTAAAGCCCATTCTATAAAATCAGGATCCTCAAAGAAATCTGTCTGTTTATGTTTTTGAAACCGGTCGTTCATTGATGATGTTTTAACTAAGTGCCCGAAAAAAAGGATCTATGGACAAATTATGCCGGGAATTTTTATAAAAAAATGTAAGATGCAGTCAGTGAGGCTGTTTGAAAATTAAAAATAGCAGATCGAGGTTAACAACGCCGGCAAAATTTTCCCGTAAGGATTTTAATGTCCGGTAGACCATTTTACGTGCGGATGAAACATCGATCTGCAATATTTCCGAGATTTGAATATAGCTGAAGCCACAGTTATATTTCAGGTAAAGAAGTTCCCGTTGTTTTGGAGTTAATTTCGTCAATAACAGGGCAAGCATTTTTTCCCTGGATTGATTAATTTCATCCGAAATGATCGATTTTTCGACAGAATAGCTGATTAGGAAGGGAGAATCAGAAGGCATACGATCTGTCGGCAGATCCTTGGTTTTCAGTCGCTCTTTTTGGATTTGGTAAAATAGAGATTTGAACAGATAAAACTTAATGTTGGCCACTGCGCCCAACTTTTTTCTGTTTTTTAATAAATCGATGAAAAGGTTATGGATGCAATCTTCAACCAGTCCCTGATCAGCAGTATATTTTAACCCAAAATTCAAAAGAACATCGATGAAATCGAAATAAATGACTGACAAGATGTTATTATCCCCTTCTATAAATCTTTTAAGAACGAGTTCATACTTGTCGATCGGTATACCATTGCCCATCACATGACAGTTAGTTTAGAGAATACAAGTATAATAAAAGCATATTATTATTCGCTTTTGTAGGCGTAAATAATTGCTTAATGTTTAAATGCCTGTCATGCTCTTAATTCAGCATTAAGAGTTTGTGATTTTGACTAAAGCAAGATCCCCATGCCGGTGACCGGCACGGGGATTTTCTCAGGCAAGCTGTTGTCTCAGCCACCGGATTTATTTTTTATTTACTCACCAGCCACAGTGAAACGGCCGACTGTCCCAGCGTTCTTGGTTTGAGGGTGATCGTTCCGTTAACCGATTGCGCGGTATATTCCTCGACCATTTGAAGCTCGCAGTCCGGCAGAGACGGCACACGGCCGGCATCAACGTATTTGGCTAAATTACTGGTCTCATTGTCCACCAGGAACCGTTTTACCTTAACCGTACCGGTAAGCCCTTTGCTGACAACTTTGACCTGTACGTTATGAGGGATGGAGCGATCTACGATTTTCGCATTGTCCCAGTCATAGTTATAGACCAGCACACCTACCTGACCGGAGTTGGATGACGCGATTGCTCCAAGCTGGTAATTGGAATTCTTCCATTCCGCTTTTTTTCTTGTGCCCGGCATTTGGTAAAACATTCGAAAGACATTATAGATCGGCTTGGGATAAATGATGCCGTTATTGGTGGCTAAAGACCCGACGGAGGTCCAGTTGTTCGTGCCGTTTGGATCTCTCAGACGAAGCGGGACCATACCATCGACACCGCTGTTGAGGGCAATATGCATAAAAGCCGCAGCAAAGGCACCTCCAACCGGACGGTAGTTATTTTTCAGCCGTTCTGTTCTGAACCACGTGGAGCATCCCCATTCCGTCATCCAGATCTCGGTCCTGGTAAAGCCTACACTATTCAGTTTATCCTGAATGGTCTTGATCGTTGACTCGAATTTCGGATTTCTGCCTCCTGAATAATCAGGCCGTGAACCAAGCATTTCTGCACCGTACTGATGAAAAGCAACGGCATCAAGCTGCCAGTTGTTTCTTTTGCAATCCTCAATGAGTTTTGTAGCCCAGTTATTACTTTTCCACCACCACATGGTATAGACTGTAAAACCGGCGCCGAACAGCTTCACCCGCTTACCCGGATGGTTTTTGTTAAAACGTTTTACGGCATCAGACCACTGGGCATAGCATTTTATCAGGCCGTTATAAGCCTTCACATCCCCATTTGTGACCCAGTTACCGTCTACAAACCAGTAACCGATAGCCCCGGCGATGTCAACCTCATTCGATACTTCAATAATGGCCTCATCAAATCCCTCCTTGTAATCGTTCATAATGAACTTGAGACATTCGTACGCGTATTTTTCGTAGGCATCCCACTGGCCGGCGGTCCAGTGACACGCCCTGCCGGGCAGATGGGCGGGTTTTTGCTGTCCGACCACAATGTGCGGATCCCATTGACGGGCATGCAAAACGGTCAGATGCGTTTTCAAGCCAGGCGACGGTATAAATTTTCCGTATGCGTCAAGGCTGCATCCGCGTTCTCCGTTGATCGAGCGCATGCCATGTGCTCCAATATTATTGGCGTAAGCCGATTCGGTATTCCATAACGCATTCTTCGGGCTGATGGTCAGGTTATCCTCACAGATGGACCCGGAAAAGAAAAAATTGCGTAGCACGGCCATGTCGTTCCGCCCCGAATAACCAACAGGCTGATCGGTATACGCTGTGATTGTAGGACAGCTCGAAGCGTCTGACTGCAATAAAGTGCTTTCAGTAGCAGCTACCGTTGTTTTTTCATCGAGGATCTCATCATAACTGCATGAGGAAAAAAGCAGGGAAATTATTAAGAGAAGTGGAGTTAAACCATAATCCTTCCTTCCGAAAGGATTAACCATTCGTGTTTTCTTCATGATGTGAAATGTTAAATTATTAAACCAAGTAATTACAATCGAAAGCCTGGCAGTGGTAGGATACCGCCGGCTTTTTTATCTTAAAACAGATACGATCAATGCGGGTAAAATTGTCTGAAAATCATTCCAACAAGGGAAGCACCGGGTGAGCATTGCGGGCCTCATATTTGGTTATACAAAAGTTGTAATCGAAGTATTTTCCCGGTATGTTCATATATAAATACAACGATGCGATTAACGTCCGGAGAAAAGACTGATCCGGATAAGAATGCAAGGCTTGTTGGAAATTGTTCATCTTCTTTACCAAAAAATTATAGTGGCAAATATAGAAAAAAACCTATCTTCCGATACTGACAATAATAATTTATAATTGTACTAAATTAGTAATCTGAGAATTATGAGCACAATAAAAATTCATTTTTAGACGTTAATCGTCAATAATCTTTCTTTAACAAAAGGCACTTTATCGTAATATTAACATAATTTATTATTGTCATATTCTTGTTTTTATCGTTAATTTTTATTCCAAATTTATTTTGATTATAAATAAGCATGGCGAACCCAGATTTGTTGGTTTATTTACTCAACAACCATAAAGAGACTGCCGATTGGCCCAGGGTGGTTGCGGCCAGCGTGATGGTATCGTTAACCGCTTGAACTGAATATTCTTCCACCTGCTGCAACTCCACATCCTGCAACGGAGGTATCGCACCCGCGTCCACGTATTTAGCCACGTTGCTGTGTTCATGGTCCATGAGGAAACGCTTTACGGTAATGTTACCGGAGAGTGTCGGGGCAGCAACTTTAACCTGAAACTCGTGGGAGACGGAACGATCGGTGATACTGGCATTGTCCCAGTCGTAGTTGTAAACAATCAGGCCTACCGCGTCTTTGGTGCCCGATGCAATGGCACCCAGTTGGATATTACCGTTTTTCCAGATCAGCTTTTTCCGTTGGCCCGGCAACATGTTGAACATCCTGAAAACGTTGTAAACCGGATTAGGATAAATGACTTTATTGATGGTCGCCAAAGAGCCTATTGTGCTCCATTTGGAATCGGTGTTTGGAGCCCTGAGGCGGAGCGGAACCATTCCATCGATTCCGTTGTCAACGCTTTCGTGCATAAAAGCTGCGGCGAAAGCCCCGCCGGCTGGCCTGTAATTGTTTTTAACGCGGTCTGTCCCAAACCAGTCAGAAGGTGACCATTCCGTGATCCAGATTTCAGTATCCGGAAATCCGCACCTATCGAGTTTATCCTGCATTTCTTTTAAGGTTGAGCGGTACCGGGGATTTTTACCATTCGAGTAATCGGGTCGTTCACCCAGCATTTCTCCTCCGTACTGGTGAATAGACAGGCCGTCAAACTGCCAGTTATTTGCCTGTGCGTCGCCGATGAATTTCAAGGCCCAGTTTTCCTTGCACCACATAGGTGTAAACCAAATCGTATAAGCGGTGATGGCGGGGCCAAAAAGCCTGACTTTCTTTCCGGGAAAATCACGGTTAAAGCGTTTTGCAGCGTCGGACCATTGTGCATAAGCCTTTATGTAGCCGGCATAAGCTTTTAGGTCTCCGTTGTTCCAGGTTCCTTCTGCAAACCAATAGCCCCCTTTTCCGGAGATGTCGACTTCATTAGCCACTTCGATAATTGACTGCTGAAACCCTCCGTTATGGTCGTTCATGACGAAATTCAGACATTTATAGGCGTAGTCTTCATAAGCATTCCACTGAGCAGCATTCCAGTTCCAGGCATCACCTTGCAAAGCTGCCGGTTTTGACTGGGCAACGATCAGGTGCAGATCCCACTGGTGCCGGTGAATAATGTTCAGCGCTCCGCGCAACCCGGAGGATGTCACAAAATTGCCGTTCGCATCGAGGCTGCATCCGCGTTCTGCATTAATAGCCCGCATCCCGTGCACACCGATCGCTTCGGCATACTTGAGCTCGACCGGCCAAAGCGGCATGCTCGGATCGTTGGTCAGATTATCGTCGCATAATGTTCCGGAATAAAAGTAGTTCCGGATGACGTCAATGTCGTTTTTTCCGGATGCGCTTAGTGTTTCATCGGCCTTAACGATCACCGAAGTACCGTGATAGATGACCGATGGCTGGGAAGGCGAGGGATCGATAATCTGACTCTTTTCTTCATTATCCAGGAGTTCTTCATCCCGGCTGCATGATCCGAGGAAACTTGAAAACAGAAGAATTGTAAGCAGGGATAATATTAAGTTTACATCATGATCCTTTTTTGCAAAAAGATCACCAATTCGGGATTTTTTCATAATTTTGTAATGTAAAATTATTAAACCAAGTAATTTTCAATTGAAAGCTGGACAGGGGTAGGATCCTGGCCGGCTTTTATTTTTAACCTTTTGTTTTTTACTTTTCTGTAAGTTATATTAAACCAATTACAGAATTATTACTCGTCATGTCGGATATTTAGATAAACAGGGTTTTGACGGATCCAAAGTAACCCATAGAACTACCAGGGAATAACCCATTGGTCCCTTTAATTTCAGGAAAAACTACTTTGGGGAATTTAACATAGCTATCCACATTCGATTATTTCAATAATTGGATTCGGAGGCGAATATAGAAAAAACAAATCACAGGACGAAGAATATCCGTAATTTGTAATTGTACTAAATTAATATACTGGAGGTTATAGTTAACAAATGCTTACTTGTCTTTGTCTTTGTCCCTGAATTCACGGATCATCTTAAAACGAAAATCATTCTCGGAAATGCTTATCATAACTACTTTTTTGGCCGGTAGTACTTTCAGGAATTTTTCATTATACTCTTTCATTAAGTCATATTCCTGGCGAAATTGGTCGACGATGTCATAACTGATCGCGCGAAATTCGGATTCCGAATAGCGGGCATAATTTTCTTTAATCTTTTTTTCGAGATTGCGTCGTTCGTGATGGAATTCAAAGCGCTTCTTTTCTTATTCTTTATAGATTGGCCAGAATTGCTGGGCCTCTTGCGGAGTCAGCTCCAGTTGCTCGGTCATATACGAAACTTTCAGGGCCTTGTATTTCTCAAAATCTTCATGTTTCCCCGGTTGGGCAAATCCACCGGACAGAATAAAGAACAATGTGAGTGTAGTTATGATCTTTTTCATTGTTGGTATCTTATTTTTTAAACTAAAGGTGCCATTTTTCATACGTAAAAATTTATTCTTTAATGGTAGTATGGAACTTCGGGTTGCTGAAAATTATTATCATACCCATGGGTCTTGTGAAGCAACTTGGATGTAAACCGCGGGTTCCGTAGCTCGTTTCATATGTTTATTTTTTAATTTAATTGTGCAAAATTTTCGTACTAAACTTCACCGCTCCCAGATTGAGCACCAATGTATGGAATCCCTTCGGGGATCTCCGCTACGCTCCGATTCGCCAAAATAATCATTAATTTGAGTGAAAGCCAAGGCTTTAATGGCTTGCTTCATACATTAATTCTAATTTATGATTTCTGAATAAACCTCATAATCATCCAGCTCATCGGAGAGGAATGATATTATTTCATCCGATTCCAGTTTCTTTGTATCTTCCGGAGTAGTTAAAGCCAAAAAAAAGGACCTGTCATCAAGGACGCTGCAGTCCGAGAGAAATTCCTCCTGAAGATTGTTTTCTTCCGTACCGACGCCTGATTGGTTATTGGCATACCAGGGTAAAATTTTGCTCACCGGATAATAAATCAGCAGAAATGCCAATGCAAAACTGGCAGCCAGACCAAGTAAGGGTTTAACCATCCGGATGAATTTCAGGCCGGAAGTTGCTTTTTCCCCTGTCATCCCGATCCTTCCCGCGACACGGTCTTCCAGGGCGTCAAAATATCCTTCGGGAACGCCGAATGGGTTTTTATCCCCGAACTTTGAATAATCGGTTCGCTTCTCCTGCATGTTATTCAGTTTTGTTGTTTGACTTATAAATTCGTTAAAAGTTTAAATTAAGTGCCAATAATGTTAATCTTCTGATTTTAAGTATTCTTCTATTTTTTTCACCGCATGATGAAAGGACGCTTTGAGTGCGCCTGCTGACGTATCCAGTATTTTCTCCATATCCTGGTATTTTAATTCGTCAAAATAACGCATATTAAAAACCAGGCGTTGTTTGTCGGGTAAGCGGGCAATCGCTTCCTGTAATTTCCGTTGTATGTCATCTCCGTTAAAATAAGGATCGTTTTGAATGTTTTCGACCAGATAATCTGTGATATCTTCACCTGTTCCAAACATTTTTTTCTTTTTTTGGTTGAGAAAAGTCAGCGACTCATTGGTGGCGATACGGTACAGCCAGGTATAAAGCCCTGATTCTGAGCGGAAGGTGTTCATGTTGCGCCAGACTTTTACGAAGGTATTCTGGAGAATATCGTCAGCATCGTCATGATTCAGGACAATTTTCCGAATATGCCAGTAAAGACGTTGTTTATAGGTGGATACGAGCACGCGGAAAGCATCCTCGCTGGTGTTTTCGTCTTTTAGTGCGGCAATCAGTGTTTCGTCATTGGTCATCTGTTGCTTTCTGGTTTCCTTGAGATAGAAAAAAAACGCCGCGGTTTAATCGGTTAATAAAATTTAACTTTTCGCCTTTCCGGGAACTGATCAGAGATGAAATAAGCGATCAAACCAGGCGCCTCCTGATTAACGGTCAAAAATAGGGAAAAAGGTTTAACTTTGCACCGCAATTTTTATAAGGAAAATGAAATGGCTTTAAAGTGTGGTATTGTAGGACTTCCGAATGTAGGCAAGTCGACTTTGTTTAACTGTTTATCAAATGCGCGGGCGCAGTCGGCCAATTTCCCGTTTTGTACAATCGAACCTAACGTGGGCGTGATCACTGTCCCGGACGAACGCCTGAACAAGCTTTCAGCGCTTGTCCACCCGGAACGCGTGGTTCCTACAACGGTAGAGATCGTTGATATTGCCGGTCTGGTTCGCGGCGCGAGTAAAGGAGAAGGACTGGGAAACAAGTTTTTGGGCCATATCCGTGAGACAGACGCGATCATTCATGTGTTGCGTTGTTTCGAAGATGATAATATTACGCATGTCGATCTGACCATTGATCCGGTACGTGACAAAGAAACCGTCGACATTGAACTGCAGCTTAAAGATCTGGAAACAGTAGAGACACGCCTTGCGAAAGTTGAAAAGCAGTCCAAGGCGGGAAATGATCCGGAAGCCAAAAGATTATACCGGATCCTGACCATCTATCGTGAAGCGTTGATACGGGGCCGGTCGGTGCGTACCGTTGAACTGGATGAACCCGATCAAAAGCTGGCAAAAGAGCTGCAACTGCTGACAAATAAGCCGATTCTCTATGTTTGCAATGTTGACGATGCCTCTGTAAACGGAGGAAACGCTTTTGTAGATGCTGTTAAAATGGCAATTAAAGATGAAAAGGCCGAACTGCTGATTGTTGCAGCCGCAACAGAAGCGGAGATTGCAGAGTTGGAAAGCTATGAAGAACGCCAGTTATTTCTCGAAGACCTTGGTCTGAAAGAATCGGGCGTTAATAAATTAATTAAACTGGCTTATAAATTACTTCGCCTTGAAACTTATTTTACAGCCGGACCCAAAGAAGTTAAAGCGTGGACCTATCCCCGCGGATATAAAGCACCGCAGGCGGCAGGCATTATCCATACTGACTTTGAAAAAGGTTTTATAAGGGCCGAAGTCATCAAATATGAGGATTACATCCAACTGGGTTCAGAACAGGCCTGCCGTGAAGCCGGTAAGATAGCTATTGAAGGAAAAGATTACCTGGTGCAGGATGGCGATATTATGCACTTCCGGTTTAAT
>JBCFBK010000035.1:0-61150 GCA_038562555.1 Prolixibacteraceae bacterium
GGGGTAAATTCGCTGCTCGATGGCAACCTGAATAACTGGTGGCACTCGCAGTATGAAAACGGCGGTTCTACCCTGCCCCACTGGGTGGTCGTTGATCTGACTTCATCCAAAAGGATTTGCCGGATCGACTCCTGGCGAAGGCCGTGGAGCGGCGATGCCAAAACGGTGCAGTACTTTGTAAGTGACGACCCCAACCCGGCTGCCGCTTCTTGGGTAAAGATTGCTGAAGGGGTATTCACATCGGGCGATAAGCTGACCATCGACATCGCCGATCCGGCCATAACCAGCCAGGGACGTTACCTGAAACTGGTTTTGCCCGACAGCAACCGGGCCCCGCACACCAGTATTGCCGAGATTACCCTGTACGGGAACTGACATTCGGTATACCTGCCTCCGAAAGGCGGGAATAAGAGCCTGCCGGTTCGCCTTAAAAGGCAGACCGGAATGGGTCGCCTGGGAAGAACAACCACTAACGGGTCTGGCTGCACCCTGTGCAGGCAGTAGTTTCAGGGCTCAATCCTTCGGGATTGGGCTCTGTTTTTTACCGGATGATCCGCAATTTATCCGATCGAAATCTCCAGACGTCTTCCCAGACCTGTCTCAATTAACTTGTGAAAGGTGGAAATCTGAATATCGCTTTGTCCCCGTTCTATTCTTGAAATGTAACTCTTCTTTGTTCCTGTTCTTTTTGCCAGTTCGTCCTGCGAGATCATGGCTTCCTTCCTTGCCTCTCTCGGCTCGTTGAATCCTTTCTCCATAAAGTCCGCCGAAAAAATGTAAAAGTCAGGAAAATGAAACGAATAGCCATGCAGCAGTTAGCGTCCTGGAAGAACAAAAAAACCGCAAAGTGAAATTAAAAAGGCCGCCCGTCGGGACAGCCTCTCTTTGGTTTTCTGTTATCTTTTATTTTTTCTTCTTCGTTGTAATGATGATGACGCCGTTTTCGCCCTCTTTGCCATAGATGCTTGTGCCGCTTTCGTCTTTCAGGACTGAAATCGACTCGATGCTTTCGGCCGGCGGCATCAGCTTATTCGTCATCCCTTTTTTCATTCTCACCCCGTCAATAATGAGTAAGGGATTAATGGTATCTTTTCCGGTGTGGGTTATGATAACAGGTGATTGCCTAATATCTACTTTTACATTAACCGAATCTTTAGGTAACTCCCTGATCTCGACTTTTGTCTTGACCCTGTTGTCGACTACTACCCTGACATCAGTTTTCACCTTGACCGAATCCTGATGAATGACTTTTGGTTTCGCACCATAGCCAACCACCTCGACATGCGTTGTTCCCGGGGCTTTATTCAGTTGAACGTCGATCCGGGATTGTGTGCCCACGGCGACTTCCTCTACCTGATATCCGGGAAGCTGATAGACCAGCGTGGCGTCGTGATCTTCAAGTTTTATAAGATAATTTCCCTCCCGGTCGGTAATGGTGCCAACCTGCTTGCCCTCTACAAGGACGGCAACCATGGCGATCGGCTTCCCGGTCTCTTTGCTGGTGACCCTTCCGGAAATCGTTTTAGTTTCGGGACTGTATGCTTCGGCCCTGAATTCGCGGTTCGAAAGCGTTATAACCAGCAACGTTAAAAGCGGCAGAAGCAGAAATTTTCTGACCATTCCATTGTTTTTGTGTTTTGTTTTCATCATGATAATCCTGTTTTTTAATTGTGATCCGTTTAATGCGGTTAAAAATGGCGGCACTCCGCTTTTTCCGGCAAGTGTTACCATGGCCAGTTGGTAACTTTGCCGGTCAGCATGCCTGATCACGCAATCGTCGGTCAGGAACTCCAGATTGTTCTTGACGGCGTCTTTCATCAACCAGGCAAACGGGTTAAACCATTGAAAGAGAAATAGGAGTTCTGCAATACAAACATCGATGGTATGTTGTTCTTCTACATGAATCTGTTCATGCTGAAGGATCATATTCAGATAAGGACTTTTCAGCGTATCGGAAGGAAGAATGATCTTACGAAAATAAGTGAAAGGATGAATATCCTCGTCCGAAACCAGGCAGGAAACGCCGTTCAGATGCGCTCCGCGCGCTCTGCTTATCAGCACCATCGCCCGCAAATGTCCGGCGGCCAAACGGATCAGAAAAATAAATGATCCGAAGATAAAAACTGCGGCCATAATCTGTTCCCAGGAGTATATCTCCCAAAAGAAACGGATAACAGTCTCCGGAGAAGTTTGTACCGGCTGAACCGGAATGTTCAGCCTTGCCGGTACCGGGGGTGCATCAACCTGAAACGTGATGAGCGGAATGAAATAGCTGATCAGCATCGATCCCGCCAAATAGATCCGGTTAAACCGGAAATACTTCCTCTTTTCAAAGAGCAGCAGGTAGGCCAGGTAAAATGCCGCGAGTGCAATTGATACACGAAGCAGGTAAAGCATCAGATTTTCCATAATAAAGTACAGTGAAATAAGTGTCGTGTGGTTTCTGTTCTCTTGACCTTAGTCTTCTTTCTTAATGAGCTGGATGAGTTCTTCCAGTTGTTCTGCCGTCAACCCCTTTTCTTTGACAAAAAAAGCGACCGCATTCTGATAGGAATTGTCAAAATAGTCTTTCACCACCTGACTCATAAAGCTTTTGCGATATTCTTCCCTCGAAAGCAGCGGAAAGTATTCGTAGGTATTGCCATAGGGCATGAACCCGATCAGGCCTTTGTCCTGCAGCAGGCGCACAAGCGATGAAATGGTATTGTAATGCGGCTTGGGGTCGGGGTATTCGGCAATGATGTCCTTTACAAAAGCTTTCTTCAGCTTCCACATAATTTTCATCAGTTCTTCTTCTTTGCGGGTCAGCTTTTTCATTCCGGTATTGTTTGAGATGATTAATAACGACACGAAGGTACAACTGAAAAACCAGTTCTGCAACTGATTTTTCAGTTTATAAACTGATTTTTCAGTTAATAATCGTTAAACCTTCACCTGCCGGCGACGCAATTCACTATTAACAAGACCGTTTAACTATGGTACAGGGATATAAAAAATTCCCGGCCATGTTATGGGTGTCGATGCCATAGAATGATTTCTCCGAAGCTTTTTTATGAAATTTTAATTCTCTGCCTCACGAAATGCTCTGGTTTAAAATAATATTTATAATTTTATGTTACGTTTTCAACTAACCCTGATTTATGAAACGAACGTTGTTGAATGCCCTGTTGACCGGTTTGGCGTTAATTCTGTGTCACTGCAAGGAAGAAACAATTATTTTACCTTCACCGTCCATCGAAATTTCAGGCGTTACCAATACCGGGCTAAGCTCATTCAAGCTCAGCGTTACTATTCAAAAAGGTGAGGGCCAAACGATTGAAGAAGCAGCGTTGATACTTGAAGATGCCACCGTTCCCGGCGGAGAAGCGCTCACCTTTAAAATCGACCTGCCATCGCTACAGGAACAAGCGGTTGAAACAAATATCAATACCGGGCAGTTGAATCATGATTTTATCGTTGAAGCCGTCTTAAAAACCGATCACTACACCTATCGGAGTGAAAAAAAAATGATCCGCTCGCCGAAAAATAATTATTCTCCCTGGTTTTTAACTGACAATCTGTATGCTATTCCTGATGAAAATATCGGTCTTGTCATGAATCCGGGAGATATCTTTTCAATCATCGTCGATTATAACCGAAAATTCATCCCGGGTGAGCTGGTCGTGAAATTAAACGACAACTATCTTACTGATGCATCAATAGATTTTAACAATGGTTCTTACGGGTCGAACGGCATTTCGTCGTATGGTACGGTGAAAGTGCCAAAAGCAGTGCCTCCGGGTATATATTCCGTTGATTTATACCTCGACGGGCATCATTTTGTTTTCCCCGCCAGGATTAAACTCCTGTTTGGATACTGGAACGGTTCACTTCTGCAATTTTCGGGCGAAAAGAGAGGAGATTATTCGTCGTTCTTAATAAACGGCAAACTCTATCTGGTCGGGGGAAGCTTTTCTAACACAGCACTTAACTTTTCACCTGTCTGGGAATATAACTTCACCACGGAGGCATGGAACAGAAAAAGTAATTTTCCGCATCCGAACCCCGGCAATCAGTCGTGGCTGCAGGATACTGAAATCCTGCCTTACCGGTTGCAAACCGGAAGCACCGGCTATGTGCTGACCAGGTATTCCCAAAAAGTCGAATTATGGAAGTATGCAACGGCAAACGACAGTTGGGAAAAGATCTCGGATTACCCCGGAACCGGGGAGCAACATCTGGTCGCATTTGTCCTCGGCGATTACCTATACGCCGGGGGAGGAACCAACTACGATCCGTCAAGCGGCACAGTGACGAACCCAACCGAATTCTTCCGGATCAATCTGAATACGCTTCAATGGGAAAGAAAAAACGATTTGCCCGTCACACTTGCCGCAAATTATAATCTCCCTGTTTGTACCAGCGGGAACAAAGCTTACGCTGTCGACCCCGACCGGATGTTCCGGGAATACGATGCGGCGACAGACCAATGGAAACAAAAAACAGAATTTCCGGGCCCCTGGAGGGACAGGTCTCAGATGGTGTCGCAGGGGGACGACCTGTATCTGATTGGCGGTGAAATTAACAACTCCTGGTCCCGCCCGCTGAAAGACTTCTGGAAGTATTCGCCGGGGCAGGATCAATGGGAGCAACTGGCATTTTTGCAGAATTATCTCAGCCGGGGGATAGCCTTCAGTTATCAGAATCAGATCTATGCCGGCCTCGGATACCTTCCCGGCGGATATGACAACGGTTACCCAAACCAGTATCTTTATCGATTTGTACCTGAAAAAATGGAATAGATGGAGCACCATATAAGCAAGCTAACAATAGCCATCGTTGTTGCGGTGAGCCTGTTTTTTCAAAATGGCTGCACGAAAACGGAGTATGTCACGGAAGCGCCCGCAGATGCAGATACCACTTTGGCTCCGGGAGTCTTCTTTGTTGCCGTGATGTGGGCGGAAGATACGAAAATTCAAATCAGTTGGAGTATCCCCGACGATGACGACCTGCAATCGTTCGAAGTGGGACTGAATGATTCGGTCATTGCGTATGACCTGGACAAGACACTCAGCACCTACACGATACCAAACCTTAAACCCGATACCGAGTATCAGCTTTCAGTTGTGGCGCGGGATCAGTCCTTAAACGCCACGGTCGCTAAAACGACAGCAAAAACAAGGCTTTCATTCGTTAAGTCTATTCGAAAACTGGAGCCGGGTTACAAGGATTTTCAGTTTGAACGTTCAATTAAAACTTCCGATGGCGGATTCCTCATCGAAGGCCGGGGTACAAACTACCCAGATAGGTCGCCATTCCGGGATTTCATGATCAAACTGAACGCAGCTTATTCAATCGAATGGAAAAAAGAATATGGCGATTGGTCCGCTTCAGCTACATACGGGCTGCCATCTCTCTGCGAATGTCCTGACGGAGGTTATTTACTGACGCACAGGCTCGCGCTGACTAAATTAGACGCGCTCGGCGAAATTCAATGGACGACCCTCTTTCCTGACGAATACCGGATCGCTGAGCTTTCTTCATCGGTTTATGATGCTTCGGGAGATATAATCACCGTCGGTAATTCCGACCGTAACCGGCCCAACGGACCCGTTGGTATTGAGTATTTCATCATGAAGTTATCATCTTCGGGAGACGAACGCTGGCACAAATACGGAGGACAATACAACACCAATTATCCCAGAGCTGTTTACACCCTGAAGGACAATTCCCTCCTCATTGCAGGTACATGCCGGGAATTTTTCTGGACCATGCGAACAAATGAAGCGGGCGACGAACTGACCAGCAGCGTGTTTCCAAATAATTACAGTACATACGACTCCCCACGCTCTGCATACCTGGATGCCCATGAAAACTTAATCCTCTTTGGCGGAACAGCCAGTCCGCGCGCCCTTAAGGTTGACCGGAACGGGAAGATCTTATGGGACATCTATTCCGGACTCGCAGACTACCATTCATACAGCTTTTTCGGCCCCTATGGTACGACAACAACAGGCGATCTTCTGGTCATTGAAACCAACGACAGAGGGATTTCGCTGAATGTCCTCTCTCCTGATGGAAACATCAGCAGGATTAAAACCTTCGAAGATTACCGGAAGATCATGATGTTGAAGGAAAACCCGGAAGGCTATTACGAAATGCTTTCTTCTGACGGCCATCTCTATACCCTGGACAAAGACGGGTTTTCCGGGACAAATTGATCGGCAGGAACAACTTATGCCTCAGCCGGCGCCCCAATCAGGGTAACCGGCCCCAGCAGACCAGACGGAAGCAAAGGGGCATCGCTTTTAAACACGATGTTGGTGTTGGTCAGGCGTTTTTCGGGCGGGAGCGCGGCATCGCCGATGAGCCGGTTTGGCCAGAGATTGATCACCTCGACTTCAAGTTCGTTACGCCCGGGCCTCACCGCTTCTGACAGATTCACCCGCCAGGGTGAAGTCCACACGATACCCAGATTCTTCCCGTTCAGTTTTACCCGGGCAATATTTTTCACGACGCCCAGGTCAAGAAATAAGCCGCTTGCCTGATCAGGCTTCTCATGCAGATCGAAGCTGGTGATATATGCAGCCTTTCCCGAATAATACCGGATCCGCTCATCGGGGTGGGCCGACCAATCCTGCAGCGCGTTGAACTGAACCGATTCCGGACCTCCCCATGAGGTGTCGAACTTCACAGTCCACGGACCCGCGATTTCCTGCAGCCGGCGTAAACGGGAAGGATCCTGCCAAAGCCATGCCTGGTCTTGCCGGGCCGGTTCAGTTGACTTTTGAGGAAAGATCACGAAGACCGACTGAAATTCTTCGAAATGAAGCGCCAGGCTGATCCGGCCACCGGCCTCCTTAAAGGACGGATGGACAACCGCTCCGCTCACGGCATCCCAAATCTCCGGCCGGCGACCTTTTTGCCGGAACAGGCAGGTTGTTTTGGCCGGCTGTTTTTTCCTGTTGGCCACCAGGTAGATCTCCGCTTCGGGAGTGCTGCGGTGTATAAAATCGATCCATTCGTCATCGCCGCTGTATTCGAAATCGGGTTTTACCTCATCTTCCAGCAGCACGTCACGAACGGCTTTGCCCTCATAAATCCGGCCTTTACCAAAGCGGTTCATCGTTACCTGCTTACCATCGACCGGTCCCCAGACTTCACGGGCAATCTCTGCGATTTCACGGTCACATTGGGGATAGTTTTTCAAACCGGAATCGGTCAGCGGCCGGGGTCCGATAACGGTCGCCCCCCCTTTTACCAGTTCTTTGATCTTCTGTATCACCGGCAAAGGCATCCGGCTTAATTGCGGAAGCACCAGCACCCGGTAGCGCATGCCGTCGGGCAGCACAAGCTGCCTGTCTTTTACCGCCAGCCGGGTCAGCAATACTTCTTCGTTGCACACGTCATAATCGTACCCTTTCCCCAGCTCAGGCTTAACCTGTTTCTGTTCAACCAGATTTGGCGCGGCATCGCCGTTATAAAAGAGCACATCGGCCACGAACATGCCCGACTGAAGCAGATGCTGACACCGGGCCACGTAATCGAAAAAAGGGCCCGCCATTTCCCACCAGGTCACATTCGGGTTGAAGTGCGTGCCGGCACCGTATTCATAGCCGGGTTTTCCATCGGACGGGCGCGTAGCGGTAGAGGTATGGATGGCGATCCGGTTGATGCCTTCACAAAAAGCTCTGTCGAGCGACTGTTTGAGCGAACCGGGATAGTCCATCCAGTGCCTCATCGTTGTAAACGCTTCGGCGGAGGCCGTTTTCTTCCCGTAAATATGTGCTGCCGATGCAACCATTTTCGTGACTTTATTCTGACCAAAATCCAGACGTGAAACACCATACGATTTGTCGTCGGTCAGCGTTGACTGATCTTCATGGTTGGGGCCCAGCCAGAATTCGCCCATCGGCAGGTCGCTGCGCCCCAGGTTCTTCAGTCCGTCGAGGCAAATCGTCCCCGACCGGCTCGGCCCGGCCGCTTCGTTTTGTACAAGCAGACCCTGTTCGTGACACAGTTCGGCAAAACGCTGATAGTGTTCGTCGGCCATACAGTCGGCGATGGTTTTGCGGTAGTCGGTCAGAAAGCGGTCTGACATTTCAGCGCTTCCAATGAGATAACCCCGCAAAACCGGCAGGTAAGGGGTGGCGTCGTAACCCCGGTAGTCCCTGAATTTATCCAGGATCCGGCCGGTCCAGTTGGGGAATCCGTCCTCGAAGCTGTCGTCGCAAAAGTACTTCGGCTTCGCTCCCACTTTGGCGGCTTCGTCCAGACAGATTTTGCCGAAGTTTTCAAATTGCAGTTCGACGCCTTTGCGGTCGAACCAGTCGATCGACAGGCCATCGGCCTCGGGTTGGGCAATCATCAGCCGCGAGCCTGTCATGCGGTGCCCGGTGCGAATGATCGTCCAGCTTCCTTCCGGGACGTCCCAGTCCAGGTAGCCTTCGCTGTTCACTTTCGAAGTCAGGTCAATCACGTTACTAAGCGGAACAGGCTGATCGTTTGGATCATGCTGCCACGGCGTCCGGGTCGGGTTCATCACGTTAACCGCCAGGGCAAAATTGCTGGCATCGCGGCGGTTGGATTTGGCATCCAGCACTTTGGCCCTTTCGCCGCTGATGCGGGAAGCCTGCTGATCCGGATTCAAAAAAGCCACCACGGCGGTGTCGCGGTAATCGAGTTTTTCGAGGGGGAGGTCAATATAATCCTTGTATCCCGGGGGATTGAAGACCTTGTCGTAGCCGTCGCGGTTGCCCGGAAGCGGTAGTTTGCCGAAGAACTTTTGCGGTCCCTTCACATCAAGCTGCGACTGCAGATACCAGCGTCCTGAATTTTCGGGTGTGATCCAGGGGCCACCCATGCACCAGCCCGAGCTAAGATTAATACCCACGGCAATGTTGAGCCTTTTTGCTTCGGCCATGGCATGGCGGTACAGCGCTTTCCACTCGTCCGAAAAAAGTTTCGCCCCCTGGGGAAACGGAACGCCTCCCAGTCCGCCGGCCGAATTCACCAGCAACACCTCGCCCATGCCCTTTGCCCGGAACTCTTCCAGGTCGCGCGTGATCCCGTCCTTGTTAACCAGTCCGTTGAACCACCACCAGTAGCAGGACGACTTCACCTCGTCGGACGGAGACATAAATCCCTGCAAAAGCCGGGTTGGTCTGATGCCGGCTGATCCCGCCAGACTGCTGATTGGAAAAACACTCAGACTGGCCGCCGCAAGCGCGCCTGTTTTAATAAAAGATCTCCGGTCCGGATTCATTGTTCTTTTTTTGAATTGTTGCTTTACCGATACCTTCATGGACCGCCTTTACCCCTTAACCGCGTTTCACCATTGTTGGCATCGTTTCAGCGACTAAACTTAGCACAAAAAGCTAAATAACGAAACAAAACAGGTAGGATATTTTCGTTTTAAGATTGAATCTTTTCTTTTTATATTCTTTTTTGTACGCCACATTGCAAAAAAATGAGATCATCGTTTGCAAACAATGATCTCATTTCTGAAAAGACTAACCGCTTAGTTTTCGGGCAGGTTTAGCGTTTCCAGTATGGGCGTGTCGGTAAAGGTGATGGTTGTTTGGGGTTTTTCATTAAGCTGTTCGAAAACAACAACCCTGTTCTGCGCACCATAGGCCATCACTTCGATCTTTTCGGGAACCGGGGGAAGCGCCGAGGGTGACTGTTCCTGCATCACGCTGCGGATGGCTTCGTATTTTGGTGTAACCCATCCGGCTTCTAAAGTTAATAAAGGCTGACCGATGAAATAACCGGGCAGGCTTTGGAATCGGTAATGGTGACCTTCAGCTTACCGGTTGCAACCGGATCAATTTTCAGGATCCGCTTGTAGCCGATGGTGGTCCCTTCAGCAACTTTTTTCCAGGCCTCGTTTTGCCATGCCTCAACGGTAAAGGCCTTCACCCGTTGCCCCAGTTTAATATATTCCTGTAACTGCACATAGCCGATGGTTTTGGTTTCACCCAGATCGATTTCAAGGCTGGCTGTTTTTGTATCATCATTGGCCGCCCAATACGTATTGTTGTCGCCATCGACCACGAGCTGAGCTGCAAAGTCGGACGAGCTTCCCCGTACTTCCGAAGCTTTCACATTGGCGCCCTTAGCCAGGTCGGTTGCAAAAACGCTGTCAAGAATGGCCTTGTAGCCTTTTAATGACGCGATATCATTTTCATGAAATTGTCCGCGCCGGTCGGGAGGAATATTCAAAAGCAAGGTTGATCCGTGTCCAACCGAACTGAGATAAATATCAAAAAGCTGCTCGGGTGTTTTCACCAGCGAGTCTTCTTTCTGATGGTAAAACCATCCCGGGCGGATGGATGTATCGACTTCGCCCGGCACCCATTTGTCGCCGTCTTCGGAACCGGTGTTCAGCAGTTCGGTGATAGCCGGTTTCCCGGCATACAGGGTGTCGACCGAAATGGTGTTCCAGTTGGTCTCGCCCATCACCCCACGTTCGTTTCCGCACCAGCGCAGGTCGGGACCGGCGTCGCTGAAGAATAGTACCTGCGGTTGCATGCCGCGAACCAGATCGAGTGTGCCCGGCCAGTCATAATAGGTCTGCCCGTCTATTTTCCGCTTTTCGCGTGTTCCGCCGTAATAACCATCGCCGCCGTTCGCCCCGTCGAACCACATTTCAAACACGGGCCCGTAGCTGGTGAAAAGCTCCTTCAACTGGTTCCGGTAGTAGTCGACGTACGAAGGCTGGCCATAATCGGCACGGTTACGATCCCACGGGGAAAGATAAACCCCGAACTTCAACCCGTGCTTTTTGCAGGCTTCCGAAACTTCTTTTACAATATCGGCTTTCCCTTCCTGAAGCGGGCTGTTTTTGATGGAGTGATCGGAATAGGCAGTAGGCCATAAACTGAACCCATCGTGATGTTTACAGGTCAGGATCACTCCTTTGAAACCGGTTTCCTTCAGCACCGAAACCCACTGGTCCACATCCAGGTCGGTCGGATTGAACAGTTCGGGCGATTCGTCACCGTATCCCCATTCCTTATCGGTAAAGGTATTGATCGTAAAATGGATAAAGGCATTTTGTTCCATTTCGTGCCAGCCCATCTGGCGCTCGTCGGGCACCGGGCCTACCGCAGCCGGCGGAGCCACTTTGGTTTGACTGCAGGAATTAAAGAATACCAGAAAACTCATCATGCATAAAGCAGAAAAGCATAATTTCTTAATTTTTTTCATTCTGAGAACAAGGGTTTGGTTTTTACTTAAAATCGCGGACCTATTTAATATTCTTTATCGTTCATTAAACATCAGAAAGAGGACAAAAATTCGTTCTCACTACTAATTTTATGCTGAAAGCAAATATAGAAATATTTTCATCTGTGATTTGCATCTGTTCCAACCTTCATCTCTCACTTTCCCGGGAAATATCCCGACCATGCCATGCGAAACCTAATGTTTTCCGTCAGCATACGAACGATCGACAATTGATATTGTCATGCAGATTGATACGATTTTTATCCGTAGCGGGCAAAAACCATAATCATATCCGCAACATTGACGCCGCAGGTTTAATTAAAATAATTTTCTCCTCTGCCAGCTTTGAGCTTCCGGCTCAAATCATCCACAATTTGCTGATACCATGATTTCCCGGCCAGATTATAGTTCTCGTCAGGGTCTGTCGTGTGATCAAAAAGCATGCGGTCTGTTATCTGGTCGTCCTTATCCCACCATTCCGTATAGGAATATTTGTCGTCAAGGTAAGTAAAACCGTTATTCCACCGGGCTACCGCATAACCTTTCCCTTTCGCCTCTTTATCATGAAGCAAAGGATACAGGCTTTGCCCTTCTAACTGACTGGTTTTTGGAAGGGAGGCTATGTCACAAAATGTGGGATACAGGTCAACGTATTCAACGATCTCATTGCTCCTGTACCCTTTCAAACCATCTGGCGTCTGAACGATCAGAGGAGCATGCAAGCTTGTCTCCATGATGGAATGTTTGCACCACAGGCCATGTTCACCAAGGTTCCAGCCATGATCTCCAATCAGAACAATGGTGGTATTCTCCTTCAGCCCCAGTCGTTCCACTTCATCCAGAAGTTGACCGATCAGTACATCCACATAAGACACACAGGCATAATACCCGTGTATCATGGTCTTTGCCTCATCTATGCTTAAAGGTCCCTCGTCCGGGATACCCCGGTATGACAACAGCTCGCTCCAATGGGTCAAGGCTTCTCGTGGTATCAGGCTGCCTTCTTTCAACACGTAGTTGGAAGGGACTTCAATCATGTTGTGATCATATAAGTCCCAATATTTCTTAGGGGCCACAAATGGCAAGTGCGGCCGTATAAAACCAACAGCCAGGAAGAAGGGCTTATCTGCTTTAGCCAACTTTTGCAGGTCGGTCAGACTTTTTTGCACCACTTTAGCATCCATGTACGCCGAGTCAGGCCAATCGGCTTTTTCATAAAACATGCCCCGCTTTTTTGATCCTGTTTCCTGCTGTATTTTCAAAAAGGCCTGATTTTCTTCCGTCTGGTAATCGAGCGGGTTACCATAAGGCATCACATCGTCCCAGTAAGCTGATGAAGCTTCATTTTGATGATGAAATATTTTACCATTGGAAATGGTGATGTAACCTGCTTCTCTAAAAGCTCGGTTCAGAGTAATCGCCGTAGGAACTTGTTTGTCCACCCGTAAATCGCCAATACCAAACCGCTTTCGAGTAGGGCGCATCCCAGTCAGGAAACTCGCCCTGGATGCCATACAAACAGCGATGTTACAAAATGCCCGGTTAAAAACAACCCCGTTTGTTGCCAAACGGTTAATATTAGGTGTTTTCACCATGGGGTTGTTATAACATTCCAGCTCTGTTCTCAGGTCATCACAAACAATAAACAAAACATTATTCTGTTTGTTGTTTTTTTTCGACGGCTGAATTTGAGCGCCAAGTTCGGTAGAAAAGGCGACTAAGGACAGTCCGGCCAATATAAGTTTTTTGTCCATATAATGTAGTTTAATTGTCAAATTATCAATTTTCCCATTAAGAAAAGCCGTTTTACTGTTCCCAGTCGTCTGTACGAAAAGATGATGCCGGGAAACCTTCCGTATTAAAAAGTTCACCTGTAACAGAATCATCGAAAGCATACCTGACGGCAACCGGTTTATCCACCGATGGCGAAACCAGGCTAATGCCGGTACCGGTCAACGTGGCCTGCGCCGGGTAAAATCGTTTATTTTCGCCGGCAATCCTGAAGTTGGTCAGTTCTTTACCGAAAGTCGTTAAGCCATTTTTTGCATGATCGAATACCAGCTTAGCCGTACTTCCTTCGACGGTCATTTCTTTCAATACGGGTCCGGTATATTCAAAACCTGTTTTGCCGTAAGTATTTGCCAGGGCAAGATAAGCCAGCCGCTCCCCGCAGACCTGCTTGTTAGCCGGATGGATACAAGCGGCTTCGCCTACATCCATCAAACAAGCCATACCAACGTTTGGAATAGCTGTGGATGCTTTCAGTTGAGCTTCCCTCAGGAAAGCCGAATTTCCATTACCATAAAAATAAGGTGCAATCTGGACATAATAGAACGGAAAGTCCCCAATCCCCCATTCTTCGCGCCAGTTCCTGATCAGTCCAGGCATCAGCTTTTCATACTGTTTGTACTCATTCTTGTTGGCCTCGCCCTGGTACCAGATGCCACCGCGGATCGCGTAACTGACCATTGGCTTAACCATGGCGTTGTACAGCACCGTCGGGATTTGTTTCCCCGTCCTATTTTTATCGGTAAGCCGTATGAAATCGAAATTTTTGATCCCGCTTTCACTCATCCAGGGTTCAATACGGGTACCTCCCCAACTGGTATTAATCAGGCCCACAGGTACACCCAAAAATTCCTGAAGCATTTTCCCGAAAAAGTATGCCGTTGCGCTGAAATCGGCCACGCTCTCTGGCCTGCATTCCTTCCATTCGCCTTCAAAGTCCTCCAAGGGTTCTAAACTGGTGTTCCTTATCACGGTAAACAAGCGGATCGACCCGTTGGAGGAATTAGCAATAATTTTGTTCGAACCCAGTACCGGCTGGTTCGGGAGTCCCTTCATTGGCATCCCCATATTCGATTGCCCCGAACACACCCAGACTTCACCGATCAAAACATTGGTCAGTTTCACTGCTTTCCCGTCGGAGATCGTGATCGTATAGGGCCCGCCGGCTTCAGGCGTTTTCACTTTCAGCTTCCAGTTTCCGTTGACATCGGAACGGGTACCGTAACTTTTACCGTTCCAGGAAGTACTCACTGTCACTGTTTTGGCCGGAGTTGCCTTTCCCCAGATGGTGGCCTCTGTCTGCTGCTGCAATACCATGTGATCGCCGAAAATAGCCGGCAATTTTATTTCAGCTTTTCCTGTGCCTGAAACAAGCAGTACCGTACCCACCAAGCTTAAAAAAAACAAAATACGTCTGTTCATTGAATTAGATTATTAGAAATTAATTTATCCTCGTCGTTAATCCGGAACATCTGTAACCTTAAGTTTTACCGGGCCAAGCTGTCCGGAAGTTCCAGTGGTGAATCACCTGTATGTAACAAATTAATGAGCCAGTTCAACAATGTCGTTCCCTTCTTTATATGCCTTGTAAAGATCGACAAATGGAATTTTCCTGACTTCTGTCTCCGGATTGTAATCAGGATTTACAGTTGGCCAGTATTTTTTCTCCACATTCTTTTCAAGGTAATTCATTAATTCGGCAAACAGCTCACGGGTTTTCTCCGGCATCTGCTTTGCCAGATTATTCTTTTCTGAAATATCTTTCCTGATATTGTACAGATTAAGCCTGCCATACCAGTCGAAGATCAACTTGTAATCACCTTTTCTCACTGCCGAATGGGGTGTAAACGGAAGATTATCAGCGGGATTTTTGTAAATTACACTTAGCGGATAATGCCAGAAATAGGTATCGCGTGTGTAGGTTTTTTGCCTGTTTTTCGGATCATTCAGTAGACCGACGAAACTCTGTCCATCAATCTGATGTGTGGGTTTTGGTTCACCTGCCAGTTCCAAAAGCGTTGGGAAAAGATCATTGCAATCCACCGGATTCTCACACCATTTTCCACCTTTAATCTTTCCTTTGTGACTAATAATCAACGGCACCCTAATGCCACCTTCATAAACACTGGCCTTTTGGCCGGTTAACGGGCTGTTTGTTGTAACCGGGACCTCTTCCCCTCCCTTACCCACGGTAATGCCGCCATTGTCTGACATGAAAATCACGATGGTATTGTTATCTATTCCGGTTTCTTTCAACTTATCCATAATCTTCCCCACAGAAATATCCAGATAACTAATCATAGCAGCATAAACAGCACTGTTTTGCCCTTTCCAGCCTTTGGTCGCCTTTTGGGAAAAGTAGTGAATTGCAGAATCGGGAGCCTGATTCGGAGCATGGACTGCAAATTCACAGAAATACAAAAAGAATGGTTTTCCATCGGCATTTTGCGCGTGTTGGTCGATGTAATCCAACGCCCTTTGGGTCAGGTCACAGGTCAGATAGTTAATGCCTTTATCTTCTCCTGCTTTCCCCTGAACCAGCTCTTTTTGCCTCATTTTTGGGAAATACTTTTCTTTTCTGTTCCAGTTCTTTCTCCAGTCAAAATAGAGCGACCCACCGGCATCGAAATAGGCTAATTCTTCAAACCCCTGATCATGCGGCTGATACCCTTCGGAGCCATGTCCGCCCAAATGCCACTTCCCCAGAAATGCCGAATGATACCCTTTCAGTGCCTCCGCCAGCGTGATTTCATCCCGGCCATTATCCTGGGGCTGGCCCGAGGGAAGCGCTATCAGGGTATTCCCATTCAAAAGAGCTATTGGATTAGCAATTTTGTCAGACCAGTAACAACCCTGTTCGTGAAAACCATCTGGCGGCTTAATACCCTGTACATAAAAAGTATTGGCAGTTCCGGCGGTGGCTGTCATGAAACCCAGTCGTGAAGCATATTTACCCGTAATAATACTTGAACGGGTTGGCGAACACAACGGACAGGCATACGCCTGGGAAAATGCAACCCCCTGGCTTGCCAGTTTGTCAATGTTCGGAGTTTCATAGAATTGTTTTTTTGCAGGAGTGCCGGTGATACGGGTAGCAAAACAATTAACATCAGTATAACCCAGATCGTCAGCCAGGATGAAAATAATATTAGGCCTGGGAGTCTGATCCTGGCTGTATAGGTTAACTGAAACCGACAAGGCGCCTAAAGAAAACAAACCTGATAATTTAATTACGTTCATAATTGTTCAAGTGTATTGATTTTCGACAATCTTATCTGCTTATTTGCAAATTCTTAATCTTCAATTGGTTTACCTGCTGAGACAATCGGCTTTGAGATGATGAACACTACGATATTATTAGGAGCGTTGAGTCGTAGGTCAATAGGGGTGTTCAAACCAGCGGACTGTGTGCCGGATACGCTTGTTGGCCTCTGTGATATGACGGTACAGCGCCAGATTGGCGATTGCCAGGTTACTGTACATGTCTTTGCTGGTATCCATCAAAGCCTCCGGCGTGATATTGCTTTCAGCGGTATATTCGAGCAACAGTTGTCTTCGTTTTTCATAGGCTTCGTTATCCGTATCCGCCAAAGGAGATAACTGTTTTCTCTTTTTACCGCGTTTCATCACTTCTTTATTGCTATAAGACAAACCCGGGAATGCCGTTAATGTACCCAGCGCCATACCGCCCGGCAAAAATTTCCTTCTTTCCATAAAGACATATTATTCAATTAGGTTTGTTTGTCTTTCAAAAATTATCTGATTAAGGCAGTAGCGCACCAAAGCAAGGGCGCCTGCCCATGCAGGTCGCCTGTAATACGTCTTCTCTGCAAATAATAATCATGGTCATTTTTGATTGAAGTCCCTTCGCAGACCTCTGCCAGTTCATCATCGGAATTAAGATAACCGATCAATGCCAGCCAACCTTTACGGGCTGCCGCGCCATAGGTTTTTTTGTCGAGCCAGCCGTTTTTTACCCCGGTTATCATCGCATAAGTAAACATAGCCGTCCCCGAAGTTTCTTTCCAAGCTTCCGGGTCGTCGATAATTTGCCGCCACATCCCATCCATATCCTGGTATTTCAACAATGCGCCCATCATCTTTCGGTATCCGACCATAATCCTTTCCCGATCAGGATTATTCACGGGCAACATGCGGAGCGTCTCTGCCATACCCACGGCCATCCATCCATTTCCACGCCCCCAATTGTAAGGCGTTTCAGGAGAGTGATAGAACAGCCCGTTTTCTAATTGAATCCTGTCAAGATAAACCACCATTTCCTTTGCAGCCCGGTCGATGTATTTTTTATCGCCGGTAGCCCGATAAGCTTGCGCCTGAACAGCCGTAATCATGAACATATCGTCGATCCATAAGCGGGTTTGCCAAGAATAACCCTTCGCGTCCCAGTCTTTTTCTTCGGGCTTGGCGTTCTCAGGCAAAGTCCACTGTGAGTCGGCGTATTTCAACCCCAGATCAAGATATTTTTGTTGTCCTGTCCGGGTGAAAAGCTCCAACGGGAGCGAGCCAAATACATTGTTATCGACATGGTTCGGTGCGGGCTGAAGATTTTTTTCCGTATCAAACAATGGGGCAAAACGGTTTTCGAAACGATTGAACAGGGCCTTGTTTCTGCTTGCCTCGGCAAACCACATTCCCCCAAGCCAGATACACACATCAGGATAGGTAATCTGTACGGGAGATCTTTCTGCACGTGTGTTACCATACCATGTATGTGGGGTATCCAAAAACTTTTCGGCGATCCGCAGCCCAATTTCACGGGGTGACTTTTCCTTTGGGAAATGCTTTAAATCGAAATTCTGAACCTGGGCATTTGTTGCTGCTGCAAAAAATAAAAAGTAGAATAATAAAACTATGATTTTCATAATATTAGATAAAGCTAATTCCTGTGATTACTAAAGAACAAATTAATTTCCCGAATTATCGGTTTGGAACGACGCAGGCAACCCTTCGATATTAATTTAGTTATTATTGTTGTATTTCCACCTCATACAAATACAGTTGGCTTGGTTCAGGCCAAGGTTTGGGGCGGGGTTTATCACGATTCGCCGGAAGAGTCTCCCATTTCAGAAAGTATTTAACTTCTGGTTTGTTGCTGCTGCCATTATCGCCTACTGTCATTACTTTAAGCATAGGAAAATTTCCTTCCGTTTTTATTGTATCGGTTACAGACACCGGTTTTAGAACTTTTCCGCAAATCTCCATCTCCCCATTCAACAAAAAGTTTCCTTTCCCGTATTTTACATGCGAATATCCCAGTTCATATAAATCATCTCCCCTGTTTGTGAAAGATCCTAACTTGACATCCGCACCCCCAAGTACTCCGCCTCCTGAAAAATTCCACCTATAATCCCAGTCTGTTAACTTTTTTATATCCCATTTACTTTCTGTAAAATGTGCTGTATAAAATTGCAAATTACCCGACGGATCGTATTTGTGATAGGCAATCACTGGATTTCCCTCGCTATCGAAACATAATCTTGCTGCAAGATTAATGATACCCCCATGTGGTGGGATAGGATCTACAATCAGGGTTTTATTGCCAAACGTGACCGGTAATTTTACCGGTTCGCCATAAACATTGAACCATTTTTTCAAATCGGGACTTTTCATGTACGAAAGGTCATGATTTGTAGAACAATCGTAGGTGTCTCTCCATACCCAATACATATGATACCAGCCATCATTTTCCTGGCTGGGGGCTGAAGCATAGGCATTCATTTGGCCTTCTCCGTCAGTCAGGGGAGTATCTAGTAAACGGGTCCAATGTTTCGTTTCAGTAGAATAAATATTATAAATATCATTACCATTCCCACTTTGTCCATCTCTGTACCGGAAAACTAATTCCCCTTCTTTATTTATGATAAACACCGGATAAGTGCACTTTTTTTCATTTTTACCGGTCATTCCCGGTATTTGAACTAAAGTAGTAATGTCTTCAGGCTTAGTGCTCCGGAAATAAGTTAACCCGTTCACATGCATGTTACCTGAGAGGTGGATATATCCTTCCTTATCAATTACAAGGGTCAGGTAATTATGACTGTCCCACTCAAGTATGGTACTTGTTCCTTCAGCGGATTGTCTCTCATGCGGAGGTATCCCGAAAAGTTCAAACTTGTCTTGCGTAAGTCTGCGCTGGCCAACCATGATATGCCTTTCAGCATTATAATAAGCAATGTATTGACGGCTTCCATGAGTCAACAGTGAAAATCCGGCAGGATGGCCTGACCATACTTTATCTATCGGAATAATGCTTTTTACAATTTCCTGATGATTCCGTTCGTCAATGATTTTTTCCCTTTGACCTGTTATTTCGGTAATCGAATAATTCGACTTCGACAGAAAATACTTTTCTTCACAGACCAGTGCATGGAAGCGGTCACCAATTTTTTTTGGCTGGTCATTTGTAAACCCCGAGAAAGATAAAAAGAAGAACAAAATTGTGATCTTCATATTATTGGTTTATAATTAGTTTCTGTTATTTACCAGAATATACCATTCAGTTATAAAAAATGGGTAGCGTTGGCCAACAGTGGAAATATGACCATAGGGCTGGCCAAAAATTTCAGGCCAGCCCTTTTAAAATTAATTTAGTATTCAGGGTTTTGCCACATGATGGTTTCATCCCCATACCTTGACAGTTCTTCGTTCGGAATAGGGAAAATCTTTTGATGGTCTTTCATGGAATACCTCCCGCCGCCTTCTGATGGAAGGGCCAGAAATTCGTTCATCACCTCCTTGGCAATTCCCCAACGTAAAAGGTCGTACCAGCGCAAACCTTCGAAAGCAAATTCCAAACGGCGTTCTTTCCGGATGGCTTCCCTGAATGTGGCCTGATCGGGCAAATCCGTTGCGGTAACAGCAGGAAGTCCGGCCCTGGCCCTTACCTCATTCAGAATAGTGAAAGCTTGCCCGTTGGCAACATAGCCTTCCTCATTTAGGCCCTCTGCATACATCATTTTAACATCCGTATATCGCAGGATAGGTAAATTGTTGGCCCAATCAGAAGAAATCTGCGGGGTATATTTATCAAAATGGGCAAATTTGACAATGATGTTGGTCACCCGATCAACAATGCCAGTCGTAGTAAGATATCCCTTCTTAATCGACAGGTTCCTGCGCAGGTCAGCAGGGTCAAAACAATTATACAGCGTATCTGACGCTCTCTGATCCGTATTTACACCTTGAAATGGAAGAATGGCTTTGTCATTAAAGGCCTGGGGAAAGCATCCGGTTGAGTATGTCTGCCCTTCGCCTAATTGGCCACCCGTAAACTGTACCTCCCAGACACGTTCCGTACCATTATCGTGAGAATCGGTAAAACAGTTGATGTATAACGGCTCCATGGCATATTTATTCGAAGAAATGATATCGGACAACAAGGGCTTTGCTTCTGAAAAATTGGATTGGAACAGGTACAGGCGGGCAAGCATCCCTTTAGCGGCATATTTGGTCGCCCTGCCTATGTTTGCTCCTGTCCACTCTACCGGGAGCAATTCCGCAGCTTGTTTATAGTCCGCCGCAGCAAAAGCCAAAGTCTCCTCCCGGGTTGACCGGGCAATTGTTTTCGTTTCTTCGACAGTTAAAGACCTGTCGATTAACGGCATTCCTCCCCATTGCCATGCAAGGTTCCAATAGGCAAAAGCTCTCAAAATACAGGCTTCTCCCTTAATATAACCCTTGAGCGCCTCGTCAGTAAATTCAACACCATTGATCTTTTCGATAATCAGATTACTCTGCTGAATGATTCGCCAAAATATCTGATATTGGCTCAAATTAAATGAGTTAGACCCATCAGCCGTAAAATTATCCAACCCATATAGATAGGTCGAACTCCGCCTGTCGTCGCTTACTCCGTTGATGCCATAAAACCAACTCAATGCGGATTGATAGAGGGTTTGTTGTACCGAATAAACGCCCGCGATTGCCTGTACAAAATCGTTCTCTGTTTGATACGCCCCGTTCACACTATAAGATGATTCAGGAACGACCTCTAAAAAATCAGTACACCCGGACAAAACCATGCCGGACAAAAGCAATAATGATATAAGATATTTTTTCATTGTTTCAATTTTTAAAGAGTTACTCTAACACCCAATGTGAATCTCCTTGATAATGGATAAGTTGCATAATCCACGCCGGACTGGGTAGTCCCGTTTCCAAAGCTGTCCGTTTCCGGGGAATAACCGGGATAATTGTCAAACGTTACCAGGTTATCGACAGAAGTATATACCCTGGCCGCTTTAAATATGGTCCGTCTTAACATTTGAGCAGGAAGGGTATAAGTGAGTGTGATATTTTTAATGCGGAGAAAAGTCCCGTCATAAATCCTGCGGTCATCGTTGTTATCATTTTTGCCAACGGGGGAAGGTGTTTTGCCATCCCAAGACATATCGACCCCTTCAATAGCGGGAATTGGGTTTTCACCCTCGCCATAAATGGACTCATAATCAGGTTTCCAGCTATGCACCCACCTTCTGAATTGATTGATCGAGCCGGCACTTCCAGTGTCTAATTGCCTTTGCCCAAGGAACATTACATCTCCGCCAACTTGCCCCTGGAACAAGGCAGAAAACTCAAAATTTTTCCACTGGAAGGTGTTGGTTATACCATAAATTACATCCGGAATGTTGTTCCCGTAAGGAACAAGGTCGGAGGCATTAATCACATTATCGTCGTTCTGGTTGACATACTTCACGTTGCCAATTTCCTGCCCCGTTAGAATAGGTACCAATGCTTTTCCGTCACTGCCAAAATCATCTGCAGTGAGAAGACCGTTTGTGCGATAAACATAAAACTGAGCCACGGGTCCCCCAACACGGGTGATAAACTGGCCGTCCTGGCTGGTGCTGGTAAATTGGGTAATATCTCCCATATCAAGCACTTTGTTCCTTTCCCTGGAAAAATTGAACGATGTAGTCCATTTAAATTTCCCTATCAGGTTATACGTCGTCAGGTCAACTTCCCACCCGGTGTTTTGTACAGAACCCAAATTGGTTTTCAGCCCTGCAAAACCAGTACTATAAGGGATCGGAACAGAGAAAAGCAGGTTATCGGTTACGTTTTTATAGTAATCGAAATTAACCTGTACGCGGTTATTGAACCCGGTAAAATCAATGCCAATGTCGGTCGTGGCAGTTGATTCCCATCTCAAATTTGGGTTCTCAATATTCGACGGAGACCATCCGCTCACAATGGCATCGCCCCAGGAAGTATTGTTTTTCGCAAGCAGCGACATATAGGCGTAATCGCCGATCCGGTCATTACCGGCCTTTCCCCAGGCAACCCTCAATTTCAGCAAATTGATCCAATTCGTCTCTTTAAAAAAAGATTCTTCATTTATTTTCCAGCCAGCCGATGCCGATGGAAACAACCCCCACTTGTTGTTGCTCCCGAACCTTGATGAACCATCGTAACGCATACTGGCATTCAGCAAATACTTTTCTTTGAAATTATAACTTACCCGTCCGAAATAAGAGGCCATTTTTGCGGTCGTTTTGCTTGTTGACGCACGCGTTGGGGTGGTGGCCACGCTTAATGAGGAAAGATTTTCGTTGGGCCACCCTGTTGCCGCTGCACTGATGATATAGTTCTTGTGTTCTTCGGCGCTCTGACCAAGCAATATATTTAGAGAATGACTCTTAAACGACTTATCATATATTAAGGTATTTTGTATAGACCAGTCATTCCATACCCTGGTATCACTATTGCCTAAGGTCACGTTTCCATTTTGATAGGTAACATTCCCAGGCTGAAAAAACTCATACACTCTATTCCGATGGTCATAACTGTATTGAGACTTAAATATCAAGCCTTTAAAGATTTCAACCTCTCCCCAGACAGAAGTGTTCAAACTGTTGGCTCTGTAATTGTTGATCGTTTCCCGCAGTTGTTCCCTGGGGTTAGGGTAAACTGTAGACAAGCCTACCGGGTATCCCCAATCTCTTGTGGCAGAGTGAAGCGGTACCAGCGGCGACTGGAGTAAGGCATGGTGTATGATCAACTCTTTCCCCTCGCTGGTACGATCATCCTGGTTAGAAAAAGAAGGTGCTGTAATGATACCCACCTTAATATGATCGCTGACGTTTAAACTACCATTAAACCGGAAATTCACTCTCCTGTAATAAGTGTTCCAAACAATGCCGTCCTGATCCAGGTACCCCCCTGATATGTACATGCTCCCCAAATCGTTTTTTGATGATGCCGACAGTTGGTAGCTCTGTATAGGGGCTGTACAAAATATGGCATCCTGCCAGTCTGTCCCGCCATCGGCCGCATATTCATACCAGGCATCCGGGATTTGAAGATTGTCAGGCCTTGCCGACATGGGGTCGCTCATCGACCCACCCTGACGTAACCATTGAACATTCCGACGCCAAATACTGTTAGCCATCCACTCGTCTGCATTCATCACTTCCATTTTCTTCTCTGCAGTCTGCAATCCATAATAAGACTCGAAGTTAATCGACGGCTTGCCTTTCCCTTTTTTGGTTTCAATCAGGACAACACCATTTGCGCCCCGGGAACCATAAATGGAAGTGGCTGATGCATCTTTTAGTATCTGGATAGATTCAATATCGGACGGGTTAATATCTTTCATGTCATCTTTGGCTACTCCGTCAATAACATACAAAGGGGCAGAGCTTCCATTGATGGTATTAATTCCACGTATGCGTATTTCCAGGTCGCTTCCGGGTATACCGGTTGTATTTTGGGCCCTTACGCCTGCAAGCTGGCCGGCAAATGCCTCACTCAATGTGGCTATTGGTCTCGATTCTATTGCTTCGCTGCCGATCTTTGAGACAGAACTGGTCAAATTCTGTTTCTTGACTGTTCCATATCCAATGGCCACAACTTCTTCTATCCCGATAGCATCTTCAACCATCTCAATATGAATGGTTGTTTTTCCTTCAACCTTTACTTCCTGGCTTTCCATCCCAACAAATGAAAATACCAATATAGCATCGGCCGGGATATTATTCAAGGAATAATTTCCGTCGGTTCCTGTAATGGTTCCGCCGGTGGTTCCATTTATGACAATCGATACACCGGGCAAAGGTGTACCGGAAGAATCTGTCACTTTCCCTTTAACTGTTTTGTTCTGCTGAGCGGTACTAAGGTAATCCCTCCCGCTTGAAGTTGAAGGATGGATAATGATCAGTTTATTATTGACCGTATAACCTAAGCCAGTACCATCCAACACATAATTCAAAATGCTTTCAATGGATACATTTTCCATATCCACGTTGACCACCTTCGATAAGTCAACTTCATTCACATTATAAAAAAATGAAAATTGTGACTGATCTTCTATCCTTCCCAGTACCTGTTCAATGGTCAGGTTTCGTCCGGTTAAACTCAGTTTCGTGGTTTGAGAGTAAGTGGAAGCTGAGACCTGTATCAGCGTCACCAATAAAAAAAAGCACATTAATTTCATAATCCGATAGGTTTTGGAAAGATCATCCAATAACTGACCATTCCTTTGATTTCGTTTTTTTTTCATACATTTGAAATGTTTAAGACAATTACTATTTGATTGTTTTTCAAAGGCGGAATGTTGTGGCGACATTCCGTCTTTCTTGTTATTTCATCTGTTTATTTTTTCAATTTAACTCAGTGCATTTTTCGTATTCAACTGAAGCTCTTTAATATAGCCAAGCAACGAATGGAACTCCCAAAATAAACATTCGCTGGTGTGAGCGAAATTTTTCTTATGGTCGTTTCATAGGCCTGTACATTAATTCGAATTCACGGAAAGTCCTTTTCCGGTAATCGATCGGCGTGGTCAGTTTTAACGCGTCGAGCACCTGCCAGATCGTTTCCTGGTTCTTGAACCTCCCCGAGTACACCATCGAATCGAACGCTTCACGCGGATAAACCAGCCTCACATCGTACCAGCGTTCAAGACGCCTGATCAAATCGGGGAAGGGAATTTCGCGGAACACAAACTCGTTGTTTACCCAGGCGGTTTCCGATACCCTGTCTGCTGCTTCCAGAGCAGTATTCAGGGTAAGGCCATCAATGCTGAGTTTTTGCCCCGGTTCAAGCACAAAATCCTGCTGATCGTCTAAAGTGAGTCTTATTCTTCCTTCCAGGAGAGCGGCGCTCAGGTTGCGGTCGTCGGCGTAGGCGCTGATGTTAAATTTTGTTCCGGTGACCGTCACATCAAATTTATCGGTTTTCACCGTGAAAGGATGCCGGTTGTCGGCGCTTACTTCAAAGTACCCTTCACCGGTCAGTCTTACAATCCGGTTCTCAGGAGAAAACTGCTCATCCAGCACCAGGCTGCTGCCGGAATTCAGGTTCACCTTCGTGCCGTCGGCCAGGACGAGACCGGAGCGCGACCCCATAGGAACCGTAAACGATTCAACCTGGCTGGTCAGCGAAGGCCGTTCCTGCCTCAGCACCCCAAACAGGAGGGCCAGTAGCAGCATGGCAGCCGATGAGGCTAATGTGAGCCAGACGGGAAGGCCAATCTTCCGTTTTCTTTCAGCCTGCTTTTTATAAAAGAGTAAAAGTTGATCCGCCTGCCTGTCCTTATTTTTCGATGCAGCATCCCAGGTATCCTTGATCTCCATGAACAACTTCCTGTTGGCGGAACGCTCATTAATCCATCTGAGCAATCCGGCTGCATCTTCTCCGGTAAGTTCACCATTTAAATAACGGGCAATCATCCGTTGCTGATCTGTAATGTCCATAACTTCCCATTTGCTTGATATAAACAACACAACCGGAGGACACGAATTACGTCATCGAAATGTGATTTTTTTTATTGAAATTTAATAACAGGAGATTCTCAGATCTTCAGATTACCGGATGGTCGGATAAAAGAACAGCGAGAGAAATGTTTTTTCCGGGAGTTTGGCCCGGAGCGCCGACAAGGCCCGGAATAAGCGGGTTTCGACAGTCCGGAGGGGAATATTCAGCCGTTCGGCGATTTCCTTGTTTTTGAGCCCTTCGAAGCGGCTGAGCTCGATCACTTCGCGGTGAACCTCAGACAGGGTTGCGATTGCCTTGTATATTTTATCGAGGTCTTCCTGCTCAATAAGGCTCTGTTCGCCGCTTTTGTAATATTCAAGTTCCTCCAGCGCCAGTGCCGACAGTTGACCTTCCTTGTGTTTTTGGATCACGGCCTGATGCTTCAGGTGATTAAGGCAGGTATTCCGGAGCGCATGAAAAAGGAAAGCCTTCAGGTAGTCTTCGTCCATGCTCATTTTCTTTTTTTCCCAAAAGATCGTGAAGACATCCTGCACCAAATCGAGTGCACGATCTTCGTCCCCGATAAATTTTCGGGCATATGCAAACAGCAGGGGATGATATTTCCGGAATGTCCGCTCGAAATCTGGCATGGCTAAGTCTTCTGGGAGACAAATTAATAGAATTAAAGCGGAAAAATAAAATCCCTGCCCCCCTGAAAAATAAAAGAAGGGGTGTACAAACGGCTGTTCCTATGTACACCCCTGAATGTCGATGCGACCGGCCGGTTAGGAACAACCGGTCGTGTAACGTGAACTATTCAAGCGCCGGGTTAAATGTGCCGCCCCAATTGTTATTTTGCTCGATCTTGCTGTTGCGGTCGATTGTTTCCTGGCGGATCGGGAAGAAATAGTACGTATCGGGAACCGATGTCACCTTTACGCCTGTAACCGGGATTTGCAGCAGCGTATAGCTGAAATCGTCTTCGGTCAGTTCATAGGCGTCTGCTTTGGCTTTGGCCTCAGCAATACTCATTTCCGATCCGTCGGGATTGACGGCAATTGCTTCCACTCCGTGCTTGGTCTGGTTATCGAGCCGGTCGAGCATCCGCAGGCGGCGCAGGTCCCAGAAATATTTTCCCTCGAAGCAGAATTCAATGTTCCGCTCAGCCAGGAGGGCCTCCCGTACCTGCTCCCGGGTCACAGCCGTTATGCCGTAATTTCCTCCGGCTCCGGCCTCAATGCCTGCCCTTGCGCGAATTTCCCGAAGAATTTGGATCGCCTCTGCCGTATGGCCCGTTTCGTTGGCTGCTTCGGCATAATTCAGCATCACTTCGGCGAAACGCATGACGACATAATCGACATCATATTGCTGAGCCTCGGCCTGTGTCAGCGAAAGCTGACTGGCTTTCCTGATAAAAAAGCCGCTGTACCGGTCCAGGTTGGTGGAGTTGATACTGGCTTTGGGGTTAATACCGAAATCGTCGAGTTCGTGGGCTACCCCCAACGAGGTGTATTGCCGCTTTCCGGTTTTGCGGGATACTTCATAAATACTCCCGTTCCAGACCACCGACTTTTCAAAGCGCGGGTCCCGGTTCTCCCAGTAGCGCTGCAAAAATTCAGTGTCGGTTTTGTAATAAGCGCCGGCGGGGTCATGGTATAACTTCCCGTCCTTCATGGGGAATTGGCTTACAAATTCCCAGGTTGGGCAGGCCGATGCCGGACCGCGGCTTTCCGACCCGGGGCGTGCTCCATGCTCCCATTCCGCTACCTTATTCGGATAGGTATTAATGACAGAGAAAACCACCTCCGCCCCTCTTTCCTGCAGAAAAATATCGGCGTAATCGTCGGTCAGCGCATATCCCTGCTCTTTTAGCGAGGTATAGGCCTGCTGATTGACGGTATAAGCCTCCTGCCAGTGGGCATTATCCCAGGGATGAACCGGATTAAACTGGGGCGAAGCTTTATAAAGCAACACCTTCGCTTTAAAAGCCAGGGCAAAGTTGCCGTCGATCTTCCCGAAGTTTTCGTCGGTGCTCAGGATATGCTGCGGAAGAAGTGCTATCGCGTCATTAATATCCTTAACGATAAGGTCAAAGCACTCGGCTGTTGAATTGCGGGTGACAAAAAGATCGTCGGTTTCCCGGTTTTGCGGAGCGGTGATATACGGAACGCCTCCATGATACATGACCATCTGGAAATAGGCCCAGGCGCGCATAAACAAGGCCTGCGCGGTAACCTGGTCCCTGACTTCCTGCGTCAGGGAGCCGCTGTTAACGTCGACCAGGGCCTGATTAATGAGGCGGATCCGTTCATAATCCCAGCTCTTGTATTCCTCGTTGGTGATGGTCACCCGGTTTGCATAGAAATGGATCCCGCTCAGTTGCTGGGTGCGTGTATCGAGCGAAACATCCCAGTTTCCAAACATCGAATAAAGATTGGTCATGTAAGCGTTTGCCAGTTTCTCATCGTTCCAGACCTGTTCGGCGTCGTAATCTTCAATATTTTCTATGTCCAGTACATCATTGCATCGTGTAAAGCTGATCATTACGGCGACTGCTGCTATCAGATAGATTATTTTTTTCATTGCCGGCGTTATTAAAATTTGACATCAATACCAAAGGTGAACGACTTCATCAGGGGATAAGAATCGTATACTTCCTGTTCCGGATCGTGAAACTCCTTCATTTCGGAAAGGGTGAGCAGGTTGGTCCCGTTAAAGAAGATCCGGGCGCTCATCAGGTTCAGTCCCGCGATCCAGGATTTGGGAAGGTCGTAACCGATATTCAGGTTCTTCAGTCGCAGATAGGCGCCATTCCTGATCCAGAAGGAGCTTGCCCCGGTGCCCGACTCGTACCAGTTTTTCCCTACAACGCGCGGATATTCTGCGCCGGGGTTGTCGGGTGTCCAGACGTCATCGGCCCATAAGGGGTAGTAAGGCCTCACGCTTCCGCCGTGCTGGCGCATACCCGGCCCTTCCTTATTGCTGATGATCCGGTCGTAAAACCCGACACCCTGGAAATGGGCATCGACCGAAAAATTCTTCCAGGAAGCATTGAACCCGATGCCATAATTGAGCCGGGGCGAACCCTTATCGGAAAGTACCTGAAAATCGTTATCATCGATTTTGCCGTCGGGACCGGGAGCATAACCGTCGCCCCTGACATCCTCAAAGTACAATCCGCCCAGGTACGGCGTACGGCCGTATTGGGTGAGTCCGCTGGCCAGCAATTCGTCGAGCTGATCCTGCGTGCGGACAATGCCCAGGGCTTTGAGTCCGACGATCCGGTTTACCGGCTCGCCGATGGCTGAGTTCCAGGCCTGGTTGCCGCCCGGTGCAAAAGCAGCGCTTTCATCCAGTTTATCCCACTGATCGCGGGCATAACCCACGTTGCCATAGACCGAATAACTCAGTTCCCCGTCGAGCGCCTTGTTTCGCCACATCATGGAAAGCTCGGCGCCCCGCCAGGAACGTTCAGCGTAATTCTCGGGAGCCAGATCCTGTCCATAGGTATCGGGAAGGGTGATCAGGCGTGAGCCCAGGATGTCTTCTTCCTTCTTGTAAAAGTAGTCGAACGATCCCGAAAGCTTGTTTTCGATGACCCCGAAATCAAAGCCGATATTATACGTTGTGGAAGTTGCCCAGGTGAGGTTCGGGTTCGGAGTTGCCCCGGGAGCGATGCCCAGATAAAGGTCATCGCCGAAAATATAGGGGTTGGACGTCTGATAAACCAGGTTATAGGAAAATGGAACAATGGGGTCATTGAAAACATCAAGGTCATTCCCCGTAGTACCATATGAGCCCCTGATTTTCAGGTTCGAAAGCCAGCCCGACATATTTTTCATGAACGGCTCGTTATTGATCCGCCATGCGGCCGAGAAGGAAGGGAAAAAGCCCCAGCGTTTACCCTTGGGGAAAAGGGTATTCCCATCGTAGCGGAACGAAAATTCGGCGATGTATTTCTCATTGTAGTTGTAGTTTACACGGCCAATCCACGACTGGCGGGCTCCGGTCAGCTCAAAGGCATCGCCGTAACGCCGCTCGGAGTCGGTGGAGTACACAAACATCTGGTCGTAGTTAGTCAGCGGATCCTCCCCTCTCGCTTCAGCCTGATAACCACCGTTCTCAGCCTGTTCCCAGACCATCATGGCAGCAATACCATGTTTGCCAAAGGTCTGGTCATAATTTAAAAACCAGTTTAGCTGGGAGCTCCAGATGGTGTTGATCGTATAGCTCAGAAATTCCTGGTTTTGCGAAAAGGTGAAGGTATTGGTCTTCTCCGGGTCGGGCGGGGCCGGAATAAAGCGGTTACCATCAGGATCGGCCGAGACAAAGACATAGTTTTTCTGATAGGTTAAATACTTTTTCCGCATGTAGTCAGAGCCGATATAGTTTCCCGTAATTTTCGTTGATAATCCGGGAAGAAGCTTGCCCAGGTCCACATCGAGCGAGAGCGTTGAACTCAGTTCCCGCTCGCGGGTTTTGATGTACCTGTCGCCGATCACCTGGTCAATCACATTCCAGGCCTGCCAGCTTCCCATCGGGGTTTGCACCGGGTAGTCCGTTATATGGTTTGCCGGTGTTCCGTCTTCCTCGAGATAGAAGGGGTAAGTTTTTGGCCAGTTAAAGGTACACCGGTACAAGTCGGCAAGCGTATACTCATCATCGTCGGAGAAGGGCCAGTAAAAGCGGTCGTTGTTTTGCTGATTGGCCGACATGTTCAGGTTGAGCGTGATGCGGTCGGTAATTTTTGCAGACACATTCGACCGCAGGTTATACTTGTCGTAGGCCAGATTCTTATACGAACCTTCTTCACCCCGGTAGCTGGCCAGCGCATAATACGTGATGCGGTCACTACCGCCCGAAACGCTCAGGGAGTGTTTCTGATTCCAGGGATCCTGCCAGATATAGTCATTGACATTGTAGTTTTTATCCTTGAAATACTCAAATTCCTCGTCACCGTTTGGCAGCGCACTGCCCTGATATTCCGCCACCCGGTTCTGATAGATCAGTTCGTCGATAGCCGTTGTTTTATCCGACAACAATTCCAGCGTCGGCGACGAAGTGGTATACGAGGCCTGGTAGTTCAGCACAGGTTTTTGCTTTTCGCCTTTGCGCGTGGTCACCAGTACCACCCCGTTTCCTGCCCGTGACCCGTAGATGGAGGCGGTAGCCGCATCTTTGAGGAAGCTGAGCTGGTCGACCTCATTGGCTTCAAGCACATCAAACGCGCTTTTGTCGCGAACAACGCCGTCGATCACATATAACGGCTCCCCGAACCCGCCGCGGATCCGCACGCTCGACGATGCCCCTGCAAATCCCGAGTTGCCTGTTACATTTACTCCAGGCGCCCTTCCTGCCAGCGTATTGGAAAGGGTTGAAGAGGAGATACTTCTCAGCTCATCGGGCTCCACGGCCGTAATGGCTCCGGTCAGGTTCACTTTCTTCTGTGTGCCGTATCCGACCGCCACAACCTCGTCGAGACCGATCGTTTCATCTTCGAGCGACACCTGGATCTGAGAACGTCCGTTTGCCGGTATTTCGACCGATTTCATTCCCACAAATGAAAACACCAGGACCGCATCGGCCGGAACATTTCCAATGGAATAGCCACCCTCGGCGTCGGTCACCGTTCCGTTGGTTGTTCCCTTTATGAGCACGCTGGCGCCGGGAATGGATTCACCATGCGTATTGGTCACTTTTCCTTTCACGGTAAGGCTTTGCTGCTGCGATCCGACCGAAGAAAAAGCGCTGCCGTTGTCTGCAACGATGACCACATTACTGCCGATAAAGCGGTAGGAATAGCCTTCCCCAAGCAAGACATCAAGCACTTCCTGAACCGGGCTGTCTTCGAAACTGACGGTGTACTTTCTGTTCAGGTCAAGCTGATCATTCTTGAAGAAAAAGCCCACCTGACTGGACTCCTCGATCTGTTTAAAGATCTCGAGAAGAGTCGATCCGTTGGCTTTCAGATTCACCCGTGCAGTTTGACTGTAAGCCGACCCGGCCACCGAAATCATTGAAACCAACAAGAAACACATCGTTACCTTCATCATAAGCAAAATTTTAAAGAACCTGCGCCCCAAGGGGTAAGGTTCAAAGCGAAAATTTTTCATAGCTTTGTGTGTGTTAAAGTTCAACATTAAACTGTTTACCAGACAGTTTTTACTTAACATGGAGTGCACCCTGGCCGGTGCACTCTTTCTATCTTGTCAAATAAACTACTGTTCGCTTGTTATCCCATTCTTCGATTCTGTAATTAATACCTGTTGTTAGCCTAAACATTTCCATCATCTGCCTGACCGTTGTGGTCCGCCTGATCATACTGGTGTACCGTTCAGGTTTCAGTGTTTCGTCTTCAATTCTGACCGAAACCCCGTACCATTTTTCAATTTCGCGGCAGATCTCCGCCAAAGGCTTGTCAATAAACACAAACTTATTCTCCGTCCAGCCTGTCACCAGGTTTGCATCGAGTTCTTCAATGACGTGCGACTGACGCGACCGGTCGAAACGAAAAGTTTGGTTCACCGCCAGGTTTCTGATCATCTCCCCGCTCTCACCGAGCACGGCTATCTCACCCGAGAGAAGGGTTGCCCGGAAGAAATTGTCGTCTGGATAAGCAGAAACATTGAAGGTCGTACCCAGGTCCCTGATCCTGATCTTTCCCAGATCAACCAGAAAGGTTCGTCTGGCATCGTGCTTTATTTCAAAATAAGCTTCTCCGCTCAGTTTGGCTGTCACCTCATGTTCTTTTTCTGTCAGCGAAAGCGTTGTATTGGAGTTCAGCCAGATTTTCGAGCCATCTTCGAGCCGGACACTGGAAATGCTGCCATATTCAGCATGAAATTCCTTGTGGCTCTCCAATGGATCGCCTGTGAACACGGCATACAGCGCCGCTCCGCCCGCCATGGCAAACAGCACTGCGGCAGCATAAGAACTCACACGGAGCCAATGTGGTAATTTGCGCTTTTTGTGATGAACGCTGCTCCAGAATGTTTCAAACAGCGCTTTTTTTCTCGTGTCGTCTGTCCGGATATGGCCAATCTGGTTCAAATCCCAGAGCCTTTTGACCCGGACAAATTCTTTTTCTCTGTCAGGATCCTGTTTCAGGTCAAGGAAAAAGATCTCTTTTTCCTCCCGGGAAGCAGTTCCACTCAATATCCGGTAATAGGTCGGATCGTCCATTTTGATGTCTTTCCTACTAAACACCAAAGAGGCGCAGCACCCTAAAAAATAATTTGCTTTTTCTAAAAAATTTAGTGAAGCAGCAAAAGCAGGGCCAGGTAATCTTTCAGTTCAAAGCGCAGAATTCTGAGCGCTTTTGACATTCGGGCCTCAACCGCCTTGGCTCCAATATTCAGTTGCTCAGCGATTTCACAGTACTTCAATTCTTCAAAGCGGCTCATTTTGAATACGACTTTCAGTTTTTCCGGAAGATTTTCGATGGCCACGTCAATGCGGGCTTTCAGTTCTTCATATTCCACCCAGCTTTCGCCAAGCAGGTCCAACGACCTGATCGCGTAGTCGTACTCGTCGCTTTTGACCTGATCGAGGTACTTCCAAAGCACTTTTTGATCGCGCAGGTAGTTCAGACACAGGTTTTTGGTGACTGTGTAAAGGAAATTCCGGATATTTGTTTGCGGCGCCAGGCGTTCATGGACTTCCCACAACCGTACGAAGGAATCCTGGACAATACTTTCGGCAACAGACCGGTCTGCCACATACTGAAAACTGATGGCATACAAGGTTTCGAAAAAGCCGGTATAGACTTTTTCAAATTCTCCCTTATTCCCTGCTCTCAACAAATCTATCCGGTATACCATTCCATGTTCTGATTTATCCACGCGTTATAACAATTATCCGGCATTGGCAAGAAGTTGAAACGAATGACAGGATGATGCTTCAAGTTACGAACAAAAATATTTTAATTTTCTCCGTTAACAAAATCTTGATTAAAATGTAACATAGCGCTGAGGTCAGGACAGGCAAAGGAGGCCGTCCTTTGGGGACAGCCTCCTTTCTTCAGCCAAATATTGTTATCAGGGACTCTCGTGTCACTCTTCTGCCAGCAAATCAGATAATGCAACTTTCTTGTATCCAACAGGTGTCTCCTCGCCGGGCCGGGCGATCCTCGCTCCCCCGGTAAATTCTTCGGCGGTCTGTTTCGCCAACACCTCCCAATCGAAGTTGAAAACCTGCTGAAAATATTGGGCTACTTCCTGATCTTTAATAAGAAGACTGGCATCCCGGTTAAATAAAGCCCCCGACGTCGTCAGGTTATGGCTGCCAAATAAAACAGCTGCTGTTTCCGGTTTATCCGAATCTACAATGATCGCTTTGGTATGGCATTTCTCCTGGACTTTGATAACATCGGTGTTTATCCCGAATTCTTTAAGCCGCTCCAGCTGCCTGTGCAGGGCCGCCTCACCTTTGGCTCCCCTGGCGAATTCACGGGGGTCCCGGAAAATGATCCTGATCTTTATACCCTCCCGTTGTTTGCGGAGCAGTACGTTAAAAAAGCTTTCAAACTCAGGTTCATTTTCTTCGAGTATACTAAACGACTGATTTTCAATATCAATCGTAGATACAGCACTATCAATCAGCCTGGCCGCAAATTCGACAAACAGACGGTTGTTTCGCGCGTCGCGGTCGGGCGTAAGCAGTGGCTGAACGTTTAACACTTTGTCGACCACCAGTGGTTCAAAATACTGCGCAACCGGCCTTCCTTCCGGCTCAGCCTGCAACGCCGGATCGGGAACAAACACAAAAATATCAGGTGGGGCGGGCGCTTCCTCCAGCGGGACGCGTTTTGCCTCTTCAAAGTCCCAGTCAATATAATCCTGAAAGAGTTTTGCCAGCGTCGCATTTTCCATGATGACATGCCATTCGCGGTTATGTTCCCGCAACGGCTTCATGAATGTCGAATGGTCTGCGGCAGGATGAATATCTGCCTGGTTCGAATCTTTCCAGTTCCCGCTGCTAAGCCAGAATTCTTCCTGATCGCGGGTTGCCACTTTAATATGATAGGCACTGGGAACGATTTTCCCCGACCCCACCGACGCCCAGGTATGTTCAAAACTTTCGCCCAGGCTCAGTTGCACCTTTTCGACGGCCTCCCGGGTTCCGGGCTTTTGTGTAACCATTTTCAAGCGGCCGTTTTTTGAATGAATGGCATTAAATAAGGCATCACTGATGTGTTCCGCATCCCATTCATAAATGGTTGCGGTGAGGTTTTGCCTGATTCTTCCGAAAAAATCCCGAAGGTTTGGCCAGCCCGAGTCGGGGCTCATGTGGAAGATTGCTTTCATCCGCTCATTGACGGGATCAAGCTGTAATTCAGGCGGTTCCCTGTAAACACCCGGTTTAGGGACTGCTTCAGCCTCCGGCAGGGTAAGGCCCATGAATTCAAGCTGATCCCCCAGGGCCGCCGTTCTTATGTCAACGCCCACTCCTAAAAACTCGGGCGGGATGAGTTGTTTTCCGGAATTTTTCAGATCCGGCAAACTCTGTTTCGCCTGGACTTCCACTACAATAACGCGCTCGTCGGTAATCCAGCCTCTGCGGAACCGGTAGCCGCTCCGTACCCTGACGACTCCGGGCTGGCTGCCAAAAGCCTGCTTTGCCAGGGTCACAGCCTGCTCGTAGCCGGCATCCTGTTGCACATCCCCTGCCGGAGACACCTGAATTTGCTTCACAACGGGAACGATGTTTCCCCCGATTTCCAGCGTTATTTTCAGGGGAATGTTCAGTTCGACGGTGTATTTTTCCGGTATCCGGACGGGCAAGGCAGGCTGAACAGGCGTTTTAGCCGTTTCGGGGGCCTGGGGTGAACGGGCCGATGGTACAGGCATCGCGGCCGTCATCCGTGGCAGTTTCCCGTTTTTCAGTTTATGGAGAAGCTCTTTCAGAACGAACGAAGGCACTGCAAAGTTGCTCTGCAGGTAAAGGCCGGCAAAATGAAGCCCGACCGCTTTCCCGGTCCGCAGGCTAACCACAGCCGATCCGGAATTTCCTCCCAGCGTCGAGCAGTCGTGTTCCAGCTCGTGGTCGCACACCTTGACAATTTCGCCGGGCGCCAGCCGCTTCTTGTCATAAACATTCCCGAAAATATTGAGCACCAGCTCCTGATCAGGGATCTGGGGATCCCGTGCGGGGTAACCGATGGTCACCACCACTTCGCCTTCGTCGATCGTATCGGACAGTTCAATAAATCCGGGCAAGGTATAGTTGCTTTGTGTTCTTCTCACCCGCATAAAAGCAACGTCAGGTTGCTTCGGGTCGTTTTCGGCAATCCACAGCACCGACTCAACCTCGAATTCCAACTGTGTGCTTCGCTGATCCTCTTCCAGAAAATCAATTTTCGAGGTCTGAACGCCCGAAGGATAACCGATTTTAAAGGTAAAGCCCTCTTTGTTCCGGCAAAAGATGTTGGCAACATGCCTGTTCGTTACAATAATATCGGTGTCGATCAACCATCCGGTGCCTACCCAGTTATAGACTGCATTGTTGTTTACCTCAACCCGCCCCACAGCAGGGATGACTGCGTTCAGCACCAATTCCTGCTGCAACAGGCGGTCTTTCCATACCGACATTTCCGGACCGGAAAACTCGGCGACAATTTTATTGTCGCGAATAATCAGGACCGGGCGAAGATGGGCAAGGACAATCGATTCCTCCATCCGCTTCCGGGGAAAGATTTCCGGGCGGAGATCGACCCGGGGAAGTTCATAACCAACTTCCCCAATCTTGCCGACCTTCAGTTTCCGCATCGAAACTGCCGGGCCCGCCTGTATTTTTGATTCGAGTTCCCGGAGCAATTCCTTGTCTTTGTTTTTGATACGCTCAATAGCTGCACTCAGCTTTTGAGGATTATAATAAGGTTCCATAAGGTAACGATTAAAGCGAAATGGCTGCGTCAATATAATGGCTCTGTTGATCGATCGACAGCGTAATAAAGGGCGACTGCCATCCACCTGCCCGTACGATCACATCGGCATATTTCAACAGTTCTCCAACAGCCTGTTCGCTCCCGCTTTCCGCTTTTTTTGCAATTTCATGGATCTTTTTGTATAAATCGCTGCTTCCGAGTGTAATCGACATAACCTGTCCATCGTTTTTCATGAAGCTTTCGATCACTGCCCTGATGACCTCTGTTTTGCCATCGCTGCTCTCATTTTGAAGATCGAGCGTTAGATCCACCGGCGCACCGCCCGGGAAACGGGACAGATCCAGTGTTTTCAGTGAAGCGAAAATATGAGCGAAACTCCTGTTGTTCGTACCTTTCGATGTCGTATTATTTTTGGTAAGCGGTTCGTCCTTCAGGCGATCGGCCGAAGCAGCAACACCTGATCCCATGAGGGTGAACGAAGCGAATGTACCCAGTCCGCCGGTAAAAGCAATAGTATTTTTTTTGTTCTTCTGAATGAGCGGTTCCCCGTAATAGCCTCCCGCCATGCGCAGGCGTTTACACTCTTCCGGATCAACCTTTGTTGCAGCTTTCTCCCGGTAGGCTTTATCGGCCAGCCGTTTGGCTTCTGCCAATTCCAGTATAAAACAATCTACAATTTCTCTGGCGATTCTGTCAGCAACCGGATTGTTCGTCCCATACCGGGGACTATTATCCCGGAGGTCATAATAAATTTCGCGATAGCTTTCGCCGGGGATTTTGTTCGGATCACCGGGTTTAATGCCAAAATTGGTGCGGAATGCATCGACAACAGCACTTAACGGGTATTTCTTATTTTCAAATACCCATTTATTGATCGCTGCGATGCTGTTTACCAGGTTGGGCAGCCCTGACAGAATTGTACCGGCAACAGCATACCGGCATCCGCCGCAGGTTTTGTCCTGACCGCGTTCCAGGCAGGACCCCAAAAAAGCCGACAACAGCGGAGCCGGGGTTACATACTCGTCTAGCAAATAGTAATTGTACATGGCTCCGGCCGATTGAAAGAGGATGAAATCCATGTTGGTTTTCATCGCGTCCATCAGTTCCTGGTAGTTCGTGACGGGAGGCGTTCGCCAGCTCCGTTTTCCGCCTCTAAGCTGCATGGGGTTATTGTCTAAGGTGGCGCCCTCATTTAAGGTGCACTCCAAAACAGTCAGCCCGTTGATCATATTGAATGTCCAGTCGCCCTGCCCGTTCAGAATGGGCTCCCAGCAACCATCCACACAATAGTCGAACACTAATTCTCTTGCTTTCTTCTCCCGGATTGTGCGGTCGTCGGTGAGCGATTTGATAAATCCCGGAATAACCATCTCGTCATTCAGTACCGACGGAAGGTTCCCGGTCGCCGCAATGGAGGCCGCCACCTGACCGAGCAGTTTCTCCGGACTGTTACGGTGAAGTCTTACGTATAAACCCGGGGTAGGCAAATTGACATTGGTCCAGGCCTGCAGAAGCACGTATGTGGACTCAACGGTGGCATCGCTGCCGTCGGCATTCTTGCCGCCTATTACGACGTTCTGTAAAAACTGATTGACATTACCCCGCTGATCGGCATACCAGCGGCTGGTTCCCATAGTAACGCCAAAGTCGACGTGGTCCTGGTCGGTCAGATGATCAACCGTCAGATTCATCGGTTCGGAAAGCTTGATCACCAGGCACTCCGTTAGTTCGACCGCCCTTGCCAGTTCTTCCTGATCCGGCTTTCCATTACGGACCAGAAACGGTTGTAAGGTCTGGTCGAGGCGTCCGAGCGATAACAGATCCATTCCGGCGCGAAAGCCAATCTGCAGGAATAAGACGCTTTGCAGAGCCTCATGGAAAGTCTCCGCAGGCTGCATCGGCACCTTACGGCAAATACGGGCGATCTCGCCAAGCTCATCGCGACGCTTGGAATCGGTTTCCGTTTCAGCCATCCTTTCTGCCAGATCAGCATATTTGCCTGCGTAAGCCACAACCGCCTCGCAACAAATGATCACTGCGTTGTAAAAATCGATTTTACTTTGATCCTGTTCTGTGAACCCGCCGGCGAGCCGCTTCCTGCCAATCTTTTTGATCGACTTCCGGCAATCCTTCAGGATGCCCGTCATCCCAAAATTGACCAGCCGGTTATAGTCGGCCGAGTTGTGTCCCTGTATGGAGAATTCTGACCGGTTGGCCAGACTCGCCATCTGCCTTTCTTCTTCAGTAAGATAATCGGGGAAAACCTTGCCAAGACCATTGGAACCCATGGGCAAAACGCCTACCAACAATTCTCCCGGATCGATTTTATAGGAGGTTTTGACGCATTTCTCCTGCTTTGGATCAGTCAACGCCTCCAGTACCGTCGCGATACCCCGGGCTCTTCTGATAATAACAGGCTCCACTTGTTCTTTTCTTTTCGGTTTGTTCAGCGTCGGGAACTTGCTCTTATCGAGCCAATCGTCTTTACGGTTCGTTTTGGCATGCTCACAAAGGCTTTTACGGAGTTGGGCAGTCCTTGGTGTCATCGACTGAGGAAGTTCGGGAACCAGTTTCGTTTGAGATTCAATAATTTTCATAATTTTTGTTTTAAGGTGAGTTATTGGATAATTGAGGCTTTCAAATATCGTTGCTGAAAAAAGTCAACAATCTCATTTAATCGTTCGCCTGACGGGATGGCTTCGTCATCAATGGTACAGGTTTTTCCAAGTGCCTGATAATAGTGTGGGGTACCGGCATGGAACGGCAACAACTGGATTTCCTGCAACTTATTGGCGTGCATCATGTTTGCGATGTTAGCAAGAGAGTCAGGAAGATCGGTTATCCCGGCAACCACAGGCATCCGGATGATCACCTGACGTCCGAAGCTGCACAGGGTGGCTAAATTTTCCGGGATACGATCAGCAAACGGCGGCGTATAAAAAGTTGTTGGCCGAAGTCCGTAGAGCCAGCAATCCACATAAGTTGCAACATCGGCAACGAATTGACCCGGTATTGCACCGGAGGTCTCGATAGCTGTATGAAAACCTTCCTTTTTACAAAGGGAGAGCAGCTCACGAAGCGCCCTTGATTGCAAAAGGGCTTCTCCTCCGCTTACCGTAAGTCCTCCAATATCACGAACAAGATCAAGTTGAGGATAAAGCAAATCCCAGAGTCCAGAAACCGGGAGCACTTTGGTTGGGAGAACTAATGCTCCACTCAGCAGTTCGCGGCCGGATACCGGGCATGCCGCGACACACTTGCCACAGCCAACGCACCGTTCCCTGCTCAACAGGTGTCCTCCCGCTGAAAGGTGATGGACCTGCTGTGTACAGATTTGTTCACAACGGCCGCAATGCAGGCATCTGGCAGGGAAAAAGAGCAAGGCGGAAACCGGTTCCTGAGAATGGGGAGAATGACACCAGGGACAGCGAAGATGGCAACCTTGCAGAAAAACGACGACACGGTATCCGGGACCATCGTAACGGGAAAGCCATGCGATATCGAAATAGCGTACAGACAACTCTTCCGTGTCAATATTCATCGTATGCTCAAAAAAAGCCGGCATGTTTCTGCTCGTTAACGGTTCTGTCAGACGGCTGAAACGAAAACTATCAGTCGTTAGGAATCCGGATTATGATATATGGATGACATATGATCTACAGAACAATGTGCTCAAAATTAACCTCCAAACACATTTGCTATTTTTTCATTGAGCGCTACTAAATTAAAACTTTTTTATGAACTTATTATAATTATTTACGATGATATTATACAAATGATTCGGCCGCACACAAAAAGAGGCCGCCCTTGTGGGACAGCCTCCATTCTTCGGTCGGTTACTTTATTCGATCGGGGTCGTTTTGCCTTTTAGCTGAAAACGGCCCGTGACTGTTGTGGTCGTGGCGGCATCGGTTTTCCCGGAAAATCCAGGCTGCTCCCCTCCCACCGACACCGTGAACCAGCCGGGCTCCAGCACGCGCTGATCTTTTTTATCGATCAGGGAAAGCTGCCTTGGAACAAGCGTGAATTCGACGGTCTTTGTTTCTCCGGCTTTGAGGCTGATCCGTTCAAAACCTTCGAGTTGGCGGATCGGACGCATGGTAGATGCTTTTTCGTCGGTCAGGTAAAGCTGCACCACTTCATCGCCATCGCGGGCGCCTGTGTTTTTCACCTCAACATTGATCCTGACCGGCTCGTTGACATTTACCGTTTCGGGCACCTCCAGCTTGTCGTAGCTGAATGTGGTATAGCTTAACCCATATCCAAACGGATACAGGGGTTCCTGACGAAAATATTTGTAGGTACGGCCCTCCATATCGTAATTTTCGAAAGCGGGGAGCTGATCGACCGATTTGTAGTAGGTAACCGGGAGCCGCCCTGCCGGGTTATAGTCGCCAAACAACACGTCGGCAATGGCATTTCCGCCCTGCTGTCCGGGATAGCCAGCCGTTAAAATTGCCGGAATGTTTTCGGCAGCCCAATTGATTGAAAGCGCGCTGCCGTTAATCAGCACCAGCACCACAGGCTTGCCCGTTTTATATATGGCTTCCATGAGCTCTTCCTGTTTTTTGGGCAGGTTCAGATGCGTGCGGTCTCCGCCTTTGAAGCCGTCGAGGTCGATTTTCATTTCCTCACCTTCCAGGCGTTCGTTCAAACCGAGCGCCAGCACGACAACATCGGCCTTTTTCGCTGTTTCTACTGCCTTTTCCAGCATATTACCCTCCGGAACTGCCCACAGTAAACGGGCGGTTGCATCGCCGTAGTAATTCCGGTAGTCAGCTTCGATCTTGTAACGCCTGCCCGCTTCGAGTGTCACCTTAATGGGTTGGATGCTGGCATGGTGTTCGTGATCGCCCCCTGCAACATCTTTTCCTTCATAGGTGATCTTCAGATACGGCTTTCCCCAGCCGCTGATCTGATATTCCCCGGTTTTTGGCGCTTTGAGGAAGCCGGTCCAGCGAATGCTGTAATCGTCGGTTTCCAGACGGGGATCAGGAGTTTCCATATCCCATACAAAATCAATATTGTCGTCGGTCTGCGTATACAGAGGTTCGCCCTCCAGCTTATTATTGTCGAAATACTGGCCCTGGATCCCCTGTTTACCATCAGGTGTTTCCAGGTAAATGGAAGGGATGGGTTTGAACGCGGGAATGCCCTCAGCCAGGTCCGATCCCTGCGCGAACAACACCTTCGTTTGCGGTTCAACTTTATTTTTAATGCCGGTCAGCACCGTAACCGGGTCGGTGGGAATACCGTTGTAATTTCCCCACAACGATTGCACCTCATCGGCATTGGGACCGATAACGGCGATAGTCTTCAGTGATTTTGACAGGGGCAGGGTGTTGTTTTCGTTTTTCAGCAGCACAATGCTTTCGCGGGCTGCCTGACGGGCCAGCTTGTTGTTGGCCGGATTATTATTCACAGCATAGGGAATCTGCGCGTAGGCCACTTTCTCGATCGGATCGAACATACCCAGTTTAAAACGGGCCATGAAAAGACGTTTTACCGCAATGTCAATCTCCCCTGCTGAAATCAGTCCCTTTTCAACGGCTCCGTGTAAAGCCTTATAGGTACTTCCGCAGTTCAGGTCGCAGCCTTCTTTCACGGCCAGCGCTGCTGCCGATGCGGCATCGGGGGTTACTTTATGGTACTGCCAGATGTCGGCAATCGCACCGCAGTCGGACACGACATACCCGTTGAATCCCCATTCGTTCCTTAAAATATTAAACAGCGTGTTGCTCGCGCAGCAGGCTTCACCCCGGAAACGGTTATAAGCACCCATAACCGAATATACACCACCGTCTACAACCAGCGTGCGGAAAGCGGGGAGATAAGTTTCCCTTAAATCGCGCTCGCTCACATCCACATCAAACCCGTGGCGGAGTGGCTCCGGGCCGGAATGAACCGCGTAATGCTTGGCTGTGGCCACTACTTTGAGGTAGTCGGGATCGTCGCCCTGCAAGCCCATGACAAATTCTTTGCCCATCTCACCGGTCAGATAGGGATCTTCACCGTACGTTTCATGACCGCGGCCCCAGCGTGGATCGCGGAAAATATTGATGTTTGGCGACCAAAAGGTCAGCCCCTGGTAAATCCCGCGCTCACCCCGTCTTACAAATTCATGATGCTTGGCCCGCGCTTCATCCGAAATCGCGGATGCCACGTCATAGATCAGGCTTTTGTTCCAGGATGCAGCAATCGAAATGGATTGTGGGAATACGGTCGCATACCCGGCACGCGCCACACCATGCAGGCACTCATTCCACCAATTGTATTTGGGAACACCGAGCCGGTCAATGGCTGGGGACTGGTATAAAAGCTGATCGATCTTTTCACCGATGGTAAGCTGCGAAACCAGGTTATCCACCCGCTTTTCCACGGGAAGCGACGGGTCCTGAAAAGGAAACTCATACTGTGCAACGGCCTGAAAGTAAATACCGCACAGGAACATTAAAACGAATAATAGGTTCTTCATAGGATATGGATTTGTCTGTTCTGTTCTGGTAGGTAAAACTAAAAAAAAAAGACATAACAGACAAGAGCCGGCACACAGGATATTTTTCTAGCTTTGCAGGTATCCAAGACTCCCTGAATGACTGAAGACGAAAAATATTTGTTTGATCGCATCAGAGCAGGCGACGAAGCCGCATTCAAGGTCATTTATAACAGGTACATCCAGCGGCTGTACTACTTCATCCGTGAATATGTTCCTTTTAACGATATCGTGGAAAACATCATCCAGGAAACCATGATGGCTTTATGGGAAAAACGATCGCAACTGGCAGCCGACAGCAATCTGGGCGCCTGGCTTTTTACTGTCGCAAAGAACAATTGCCTGTACAAGATCCGTGACAGCAGGTATCAGCAAAAACGATTCCAACCGGCAAAGATCAGCGACCAGGAGCTTAAGCTGAACATGGAGGCGATTGAAGTGCTCGACACTTCACAACTCATTTTTTCAGAAATTGAGAAAATCATTGAAGACACGCTGGAGCAGCTTCCGCCACAATGCCGGACCGTATTCCGCTTAAGCAGGTTTGAAGCCCTGAAAAATAAAGAAATTGCCGAAGAATTGGGCATTTCGGAAAAGACCGTTGAAGGCCACATCACCAAAGCACTGAAAGTATTGCGGGGTTCGCTTAAAGATTATCTGCCTGTCATGGCGTTTTTATTCCACTAATCGACAACGCATAAGATCTTCAAAATCAACCGGTTGATTTTTTTTGAAAAAATAGTTCAAATTCGGACAAGGGGTTCAGGCATTTCATGCTTTAATAAGATGAATCCAAGTTTATGAAAAGCATCGACGACATATTGAATCTTGTAACGGGCACGTCGAACGACGGGGCCAAAAATGAAACACTCTCCGAACTGGCTAACGACCGGCCGGCAAAGGAAGAATTCACGAAAATCAAGAATGCCTGGGCGCTGGCATCAACCGGCAGGAAAATGCCTGACTACCGGGTCGAACAGTTATACCTCGATTTCCAAAAACAACTGAACAGCAAACGGAAAACAATTGGTTTGTTTCCGTCTTTTCTGAAATATGCCGCTGTTTTCATTTTGGCCATCGGAATTTCATCGGTCCTCGACCATTTCCGCTCAGAAATTGCGCCTGCATTCCCGCAGATCAATACCGTAATTGCCGAAAATGGCCAGATCTCCAAAGTCATTCTCCCCGACAGCTCCGTGGTTTGGCTCAACTCAGGGACACAAATCAGTTACCGCAGTGATTTTTCGGTCAGCGACCGGGAGATCAGCCTGACCGGGCAGGCATTTTTTCAGGTGACGAAAAATGAAAAGCTCCCGCTAAAGGTCCGGTGCAGGGATCTTGAAGTCAAGGTACTTGGAACCAGGTTTGACGTCAGCGCCTATCCTGAAGATAAAAATGTGCGTGTATTCCTCGAATCAGGGAAGGTGGAAATCGGAAATTCAACAGCGCAATCTTCTCCTTACCGTCTGCATCCCGGCGAAATGGCAGAATATAATAAGCAGTCGGGGAACATGTCGCGGAGCAGGCCTGATCCCGGTAAATTTATTTCATGGAAAGAAGGAATACTGGTATTCCGGGATGACCCGATGGAAGAAGTCATTCCGAAACTTCAGCGCCGTTACAATATCGAGATCGATATTGCCTCTCCTGCCATCTATCAGTCGGTATTCACGGCCACGCTTAAGAATGAAACACTCGAAGAAGTTTTTAAATCGATCAGTTTCGCCTGTTCGGTGCAGTATCAGATCGTAAAAGGAGAGCATTTGAATACAAAAACAAAAGTCTTGTTATACAACCGATAACCGGATTTTCAGATATAAGATTCAAGACAAAAAATTGAATAACAAAAACCGAGATGCTTATGCAAAAATAATTATGCCCGTAAAAAAGGGATGCTGGTACATCCCTTTAATTTCTTTGCCTTATCACTGGTAATGAGAGGCAAAACAATCTGAAATAAAAATTCAAATCTGAAACAAATTTATGAAAAAAAATCATTATTCAATGATTCCGGATCTTCATGGATTGTGGGAATCTAAATTTTGCAGGATTATGAGAACAATGCTTTTTGTGCTACTGGTAACCGTCTCTCAGGTGTTTGCATCAAACACATACTCGCAGAACTCACGCATGAGCCTGGACATGAAAAATGTCACCATCAGGAGCGTCTTGCAGCGTATTGAGGACCAGTCGGAGTTCTATTTCATGTATGATGCAACAAAAGTCGATGTCTCACAAAAGGTAGATATCTCAGGCGAAAACATGCAGATTACGGAAATACTGGATAAGGTATTCCAGGGAGCGGGTATTACCTATGAGATCAACAACCGGCAAATTGCCCTGAACAGTGTCCGGTCGTTCAATCTGATTTCTCAGCAAAACAGGACGGTGAAAGGGAAAGTAACCGATGCTGCCCATTTCCCGCTGCCTGGTGTGGCTGTTGTGATTAAAGGCTCCACGCTGGGAACCATTACTGACACAGACGGTAATTATTCACTTCCCAATGTTCCCGGGAATGCCATACTGGTTTTTTCGTTCGTGGGAATGAAAACACAGGAAATCCCGGTTGAGGCAAGAACCGACATTCAGGTCGTTTTAGAGGAAGAAACCTTTGGTGTTGGTGAAGTTGTTGTAACCGCGCTGGGTATACGCCGCGATGTAAAAGCCCTTGGCTATGCTTCACAGCAGGTTTCGGGCGAAAGCCTCTCGACCGTGAAGGGGATTGACATGGGAACTTCGCTGACCGGCAAAGTGGCGGGCTTGCTGGTAAAAAACAGCACGGAATTTACCGAAGAACCGGTCGTTCAGATCCGCGGCGAAGAACCGCTATTGGTTTTAGACGGTGTGCCTTATGGTAACATGCGCCTCCGCGATATTCCCTCCGACGATATCGAAAGCATAAATGTATTAAAAGGAGCAACTGCATCGGCCCTGTACGGGTCGCGAGGTGGAAGTGGTGCGATTATGGTGACCACGAAAAAAGGAAGCGGCCAAAAAGGGCTTTCTGTTTCGGTGAACAGCGGAACCATGCTTACTGCAGGTTTTCTGGCCATCCCCGAAATGCAGTCGACCTACGGCCGGATGGTGAATACGGGAACCAACACCTATGTCCGTTCAGGAGACGGATCGTGGGGACCGCCGCTGGAAGGGCAGGAAGTGATTCAATGGGATCCCGTTTCCAAGACCATGAAAGCCATGCCGTATCTGCCCATCGGAAAGGATAACTTTGAAAATTTTCTGAATCAGGGTTACATTTTAAACAACAACGTCAGCATCGTCCAGCAGGGAGAAACGGGTAGCCTGCGGGCATCGGCCACCTGGGTGAAGAATAAGGGGCAATACCCCAATTCGATGTTCGACAAGATCACCTACAGCCTGGGTGGCGATATCAAATTTGATAAATTCACCTTGTCTTCCACGATGTCGTTCAACAAGCAGATTTCACCCAATACAGGTTTTAGCGGCTATACCGGCTATGATCCGATGTATAACATTCTGGTCTGGTCGGCCCCCGATTACGATATCCGCGATTACAAGGATTACTGGCTGGTAAAAAATGAAGTGCAGAACAGTAGTTACACATCCACCAATAATAATCCTTACTTTGACCGCTATGAACGGACGCACAGTGTGGACCGGGATATCTTTAACGGATCTTTGTCACTCAGTTATGACTTTACACCCTGGTTAAAAGCAACGGTCCGTACCGGATTTGACACTTACAGCGATCGTCAGGAAGTTCAGGTCTCCATGGGATCGTTCCAGGGAGGCGGCAGTTCAACGGTCATCAAAAACGGAACACAGGTTTGGGGTGAATCGAAGAAGGGATCGTTCAACGTGGGACTTGGGCGGGGCTACAGTATTAATAACGACGCTTTGATCTTTGTCAATAAATCACTTGGTAATTATACCCTCGATGGTCTGGTGGGGGGAACCATTTATTATACGCAAGATGAAGGGATAGAAGCCAGAACCCAGGGCGGCCTGACCATTCCGGGCTTTTACTCGCTGAAAGCCTCCGTAAATCCTGCCACTGTAAGTTCCAGTATCATGAAGAGACAGGTAAACAGCGTATTTGGGCGACTGGCGGTATCGTGGAAAGACCTGGTCTTTGTTGAAGGAACATTCAGGAATGACTGGAGTTCGACTTTATCCGAATCGACCCGTTCTTATTTTTATCCATCCGTTTCAGCGAGCTTCATCGCCTCCGAATTGCTGCCCGAACTCGACTGGCTGTCGCTCTGGAAGATCCGGGGCTCCTGGACAACTGCAAAAGGAGCGGCTAACATTTATGAAGTCAACAAAGTTTACACTGTCACCCCCAGTGCATGGGGAAACTTAAGCATGGCCACCTATCCGACTTCCATCCGTGGTACGGATGTACATGCGGAAGGATCCTCTACCTTTGAGATCGGAACGGCTGTCAACGTATTCAAGAACAGGGCCTCGCTTGACGTGTCGTACTATCAGAAACGGATGTATGACTTTATAAAGGATGCGTCGATCAGTCCGGCCTCCGGCTATAACTCCAAGCTCCTCAATATAGACGAGGAGATTACCCGAAAGGGGCTTGAACTAACTGCCAATGTGACACCCGTCAAAACGCATGACTGGCAGTGGGATGTTTCGATCAACTGGTCCAAATATGCACGTTATTACACGCAGATGGATTCTGTTTTCTCTACCGACAAGCCCTGGGTAAAGAAAAACGCCCGCGTCGACCATTATATCTTGAGGGATTACCAGCGGGATCCGCAGGGAAATATTATCCACAACAACGGCCAGCCGCTGTATTCCCCCTACGATTCGAAATTCGGTTATTCCGACCCGGATTGGATCTGGGGTATGAATTCATCGGTCAGGTATAAACGGCTTCAGTTCAGTATTTCGGTAGACGGCCGGGTAGGAGGCATTGCCCAAACGACCACTGAAATGTATATGTGGCGGGCGGGTTCCCACCCCAAATCGGTCGTTCCGGAACGTTACCTGGACGCCACCCAGCCCGGGACCAAAAATTATGTTGGCGACGGCGTAAAGGTGGTTTCAGGAACGGTAGCCTACGACACCTATGGGAATATCACTTCCGATACCCGTGTGTTTGCTGAAAACGACGTGGCGGTGACCTACAAGACTTATCTGGAGAACCTGCACAAAGGCACGGCCTGGGGCGGATCTCCTTCACCCGTCGATGCTTACGACGCCACTTTTTTCAAGATCCGGGAAATGGCCCTTACGTTTGATGTGCCCGAAAGCATCTACCATAAATTCTATGCGAAAGGTGCTTCCATCTCGGCGATTGCTCAAAATGTATACCTGTGGGCAAAGGATTTTAAATATTCTGACCCCGATGGCGGTTCGGAAAACTTTAGCGACCCCTCTCAACGGTATGTTGGCTTAAACCTGAAAATCAATTTCTGACGCTATGAAGGAATCTTTAAAAACTGACACGATGAGGACTCAAAAACGAAACAAAACATATACCTGGATATGCAGCGCACTGATCGCTTCGTTGCTTTTCAGTTGCAGTGAATTTGAAGAGATCAATACCAATCCCGATACGACCACGGTGGTCAGCGCTTCGATGCTTTGCACCAATGTCGTGCTGAGCACTGCACGATTCGGCGGACGTGATGCCAAAGTGATGATCGCTGAGAATGCACTTCCAAAATACGTGGGTTACGCCAACGAAGGCCAGATGGACGAGCAATACAATAAAATTACCACCGGAAGCTTCGGCGGGATGACCGTTCTGCCGAATATTGAAAACATGGTGAAATACGCTGAAGGAAGCACCATGGAAAATTCCTACAAAGGCGTGGCAAAATTCGCGCGGGCATTTTTATTCTTCAACCTGACCATGGAAATGGGCGATGTTCCCTACAGCGAAACCAACCAGGGGGCAGAAGGACTGTATACGCCGAAATACGATCCTCAGGAAACGATTTTCAAAGGGATACTGGATGAGCTCAAAGAAGCGGATCAGTTCTTTGCTTCGGGAGTAACCTTTACAGGCGACCCGACCCCGTATAACGGCGATCCGGTTAAGTGGCGCAAGGCAACCAATGCACTCGCCCTGCGTATCCTGATGACTCTGAGCAACAAGGAATCGGTCGCTTCCCTGAATATCAAATCACGTTTCGCCGAGATCGTTACGGCCGGAAATCTGATGGACAAGACTTCCGATTTCTTCGGGATGAGCTATACTTCGCTGAACAAACACCCGCTGTCGGGCACCAACGACCTGTTCACCAGCAGGACGATCATCAGTTCCCTGCTCCTGGACCAGCTGAAACTACTCAACGACCGGCGGATGTTTTATTATGCTGAACCTGCAGGTGCTGAAATCGCAGCCGGCAAAACGGAATCGGATCCGGCAGCCTATGTGGGCGTTGATGTGTCGATGGATTATGCCGCGATGAATGCCAATCACAGCGCGAACAAATATTCATTGCTGAATAAAAGGTATCTGACGGAAGATGCCGCAGAGCCGCGGATGGTAATCAGCTATGCCGAACAGCAACTGATCCTGGCGGAAGCACGTATCCTGGGCTGGATCACATCCGGAACAGCACAATCGTATTACGAAACCGGCGTACAATCGGCTTTGGAAGCGATCATGGCAACGAAGGCTAGTTATGCGCATGGCAACGCGATTAATCAGGCATACATTGATGGCTATTTTACCGGCGAGGCTGCCTTCAAGGCCGCAACCGATGATCAGTTGAAGCAGATCAGGATGCAACGTTACATCCTGAATTACATGCAGATCGGTCGCACCAGCTATTTTGAATACCGGCGGACCGGCTATCCCGTTTTCCCGATCAACCCGGCCACCAGCCTGAACGAAAACAACCGAAACGGATTACCGCTTCGCTGGATGTATCCGGGATCGGAATCGAGCTACAACCGTGAGAACCTGATTGAGGCTCTGGAACGTCAGTATGACGGTTATGATGAAATCAACAAGGTGATGTGGCTGCTTAAATAGGTTAGGTGTACAATTCAATCAAAGAGGGGTTCCGGACATTGTCCTGGCAACCCCTTTTTTTATACCCCGGCTTCTCCGTTCTTCCGGATGAAATGAGCATGATTCCCAGAAACACCAATTGAAATGACTATTTGGCTATCACGCGAATTGAACAACGTGAAATCCACATGGTGAATTCCATGCGGCAATTAAAAACTAAAAAATAAACGTATGAAAAGCCAGGAGAGAAAATCTCATAAAAAAGAGAAAACCGATAGTGATCCCGGCCTGATTTAACGTATTACTGGGAAAATACCGTTTTGACGACGCGGCTATTCCATGCGCCAATCAAAAAGGGCAGTTCAATACGACCTAAAAAAACACTTATGAAGAAAACCTTCTCAAAAATCCTGTTTGTGCTGGCTATTGCAGGATTTTTCCCCTTCCCCGCCAATTCGAAAGATGATCCGGGGAAAAACGTTGTTGTCATCGAAAATTCAGCGATGCGGCTCACGATCGGCAAAAACGGGCAGGTCATGAGCCTGCTTCACAAAGCCAGCGGACAGGAATGCCTGGCCGCCGATACGGAAACACCGGCATTTTCTGTTACCCAGTATCGTCCTTATGAGAACGAACTACAACTGAAATACCCGGCGATTGAACGGACGTTTTCGGCTGACTCGGTTTTCCGGCAGGGAGACAAGCTGATTGTTAATTTTGAGCTTATTAATATTCAGGCCGTAATTGCGCTAAAGATCACGGATAGTTACATTGGGTTTACACTGGAAAAACTCGAATATGATATTCCCACCTTTGGAGATCAACTGAAAACTGATGTCGATGAACTGGTACTTCTGCAGCTACCTGTTAAAGATCGGACTTACTTTGGCGAGTGGCTCAATGTTGTCTGGGACGACCAGGCCGCCGTTAACCTGCTTGGAACAGACCCTTATGCGAAGATCTCATCTGAAAAAAGAAAAGGTTATCGCTTGCTGAAAGCCGAAGCTGTTTCGGACGTCAAAGCAACCGGAACAGGAGCCGCACTGATTACAACTTCCACAGATAACCTGCTCGACTGTATTGACCAGGTGGAACAGGATTATGAGCTTCCGCGTGGCGTAGAGAGCAGGCGCAAAAAGGAATATAATTATTCTTATTACGAAACCTGGGATATCAACCCTCAAAATGTGGATGAGCATATCGCCTTTGCGAAAAAAGGAGGTTTCAGGGCCATACAGATTGTCTGGACCGCTTTTGCTTCCAGCATAGGTCATTTCCCCTGGAGACCGGAATACCCGAATGGCATGAAGGATCTGCAGAGCGTTGTTCGAAAAATTAAGGACGCCGGAATGATCGCCGGCGCTCATTTCTGGTATAACAAAGCCATGAAAAAAGACGCTTATGTCAGCCCGGTTCCGGATTACCGGCTTAACCTGACCAGAAATCTCACCCTGGCATCACCGCTCGACAGCTGCTCGGCAACCGTGGTGGTTGAAGAAAACCCGGCGGGCTGCACGATGGACAAAGACCGGAGAATACTCAAAATAGGACAGGAACTGATCGAATATACAGCTTACACAACTGAACCGCCCTATACCTTCACCGGCTGTACCCGGGGTATACTGAACAGCAGGCCAGCCTCATATGCACAGGGTTTCCGCTTCGGACTCCTCGATATTGACACCTGGACGATCTGGGTTCGCTTTGACCAGCGAACCGGTATTCAACAGGAAATGGCGGAAAGGATCGGGAAAATCTATAATGAAGCCGGGTTCAGTTTTGCCTACTTTGACGGAGCTGAAGATATCCCGCAGCCCTACTGGCATAATACCTCGCTGGCACAGCAGAAGGTGTACAACTGTCTGCAACCGGCTCCCGTCTTCTCTGAAGGTGCATTAAAATCGCATTTTAGCTGGCACCTGCTTTCGCGGGGCAATGCCTTTGATGTGTTCAAACCCGAGGTGATCAGAGAAGCTACCGTGAAGCATCCCCTGAATGAAGCGCCCTTCATCGCCCGGGATTTTACGCAGATCAATTTCGGATGGATTGATTATGTGGCGCCTGGTGAAAAAACGACCGGCATGCAGCCCGATATGTACGAATACGTCTGCAGCAAAGCTGCTTCATGGAACTGCCCTGTTTCGCTCGAGGCCAATCTGGACAAGTTTGCAGCCCATCCCCGCACGGCCGACAACCTCGAAGTTTTCAGACGATGGGAAGAAGCACGGCTAAACAACTTTTTCAGCGATGCACAAAAAGACGCCATGAAAGATCCTGCGGCTGAGCATACGCTCCTGATCGATGAAAACGGGAAATTCGAGTTGCAGGCCTGCAGACAGATTGATGGCGCCGCACAGGGAAACGCACAAATCAGGGCATTCGTATTCAGCCGTGCAGGTAAGGTCTGGCTGGTATATTGGCACGCTTCGGGCAAAGGTCAACTGCATCTGGCTGCGAGGTCCGGAAAAGTAAAACTGTGGCGCTCACCCGGTCTGGAACTGCCCGTTAAGGCTGAAAAAGGAACGGTGATCGTACCTGCGGAAGGAAGGCTCTACCTGGAACTTGATATGACGGAGGAAGAAGCAGTTTCACTCATGAAAACAGCCAGGGCGATTTAATAAGCCATCTCCCGGCATTTAAAGGGCTGAAATGAGACGATCTATAAAACCCCGGCTTAGGGCCAGCGTAATGTTTACTTAATCATACATGAAGAATATCAAAACATACCGCTTACTCCTCCCCTTTCTTCTGGCTGCGCCAGGCGTGACCGGCGTCTTTGACTGCGCTGCACAAAACCGGCTTATGCCGTATTGGAATTCAAACCTTCAGATTAATCCGTACAGGCTGCCTTTCCCTGCCGGCAATCAGGTTCCCGAACAAATTGATCTGGACGGTGACGGCGACCCGGATGTGCTCCGGTCGTTCGCCAACGATGTTCCGGTTCAGTGGATCGATGATGACGACGATATGAAGGCCGGCGACCGCGAAGGCGACACGGACAGCGATTGCCTGATGATCGACCGGAATAAGGACGGTGAATACGGCAGATACGGTGACCTGGCTATCGACTGGAATGATACGGACGAAGACGGCAATGCAGACATGCAGGTTGTGGTTGATCAGGCGGAGAAGGGAAAAGCAGGTTCCTGGTACGGCGGACACTACATGTGGGTACTCGACACCGATCAGGACAATATCTTCAACTACATCGACTGGAACACGATGAAGTTACGCTGCTGGATCCATGACGGTCAGTCAGATTTCTTCGAAGACTATCACGGGAAAAGCACCTTTCTTAAAGTACATTCCACACCGGAGAAACTGAATGATTCCCGCCTGAACTGGGAAAATCCGTTTCTTTTTTATGATCCCGATCACGACAACCTTACCGAAATGGCTGTCCGGCTGCTGGATGAATTTCCACGTTATCAGGATACTTCCCGGTTTATGGTCCCTTTCTCCGGAAAAATGACCTACGCGTCTCTCGCCTGGGATCTGGATAATGACAATGCACCCGGTAATGAGTTCGACTTTGATTTTACACTGGGCTTTAACGACGGGGGTTTTGATTATACGGATCAGATACACCGGTTTAAAAACATGCGCGGACTACCCGAAGCCGATCAATATTTCATGGATCCCCGCTGGCGGCAACTTTCGGAACTGATTTACCCGGACCACGAATCGGCTGTTGATCTGATCTTTAAACGGGGAAAATGGAAAAGTGCACGGATGGTATATGATGAGGACGACGACTGTGCCCGCTGGGAAAGGGTGGAATTTTACGATCCGCTGAATCCGTTTAAAACAGGTCCGGGCAACAAAGGTCCGGATGATAACCGCCAGGCTGATGAAAGCGGCGACCGCGCCGAATGGGACCAGGATAATTCAGGAAACGGTCAGCTTTACATCAGTCGTTTTGACGGACGGATTCATCTTTACGGCGCCGAGTGGGGCATCTGGCGCGTTGATCAGAATGCCTGGTCATACCAGGGAATGGGTGGCTTTGCCGACGGGTATGGACCGGGCCGCCTGCAGAAAAGCTCAGTAAAGTTCGCCACCATCCGGTACAGCGATCGTGACCGGAATGGTTTCATCGATGAAATCCAATACGATCTGGACGGAGATACCCTTTACGAAAGCCGTGTTGATCTGAAAGCGATGGGAGTTGATGATCGTTGCATGACGATCAATATTTCCTGTATGGACTACTCCGGCATTTCCAGATTGTATGAACAACTCGCCGGGAACATGTGGAAAAATGCGGAAAAAGCGCTTGAAGTGGCTGAATCAAAGAATTTGCAGACAAGCTGGTATGCTTTGTTAAAACATCCGAAATCGGCCAGACAGCAATACCACCACGGATGGTGGCTGCAGTTTTACATTTTCAATGATCTGATCGATCAGGCTAAAAGAACCGGGAAACCGGATGAAGTTGAAAAAATCATGAAGGCTTATTATTCAGGACAATGGAAACTGCTTTTTTAAGAAATAAATTATCTTTACAATAACCTATTCATCCGCTTATGAAGAAAAATGCACTTACCAAAAGCACCGTCAGTCTTTCCATCATGATGTTGCTGCAATACATGTTCTACGCGGTTTGGTGGGTGCCATTGGCTGCTTTTCTTGCAGCAAAGGGAATTAGTGGTTTTCAAAAGCGATCCGGTTACCGCCGTTTACCAAAAGAAAGAACTTATTCAGGCATGACAGGCAAACAACTGATATACTGCATAAACCGGGGGGCGATCAGTTTGCTTTTGATGGCACTCCTCGCATGCGGGGAAAACAAAACGTCTTCCGAGGCCGGCTCTGACTGGCCTGTTTACCTGGGAGGCAAAAGCAGCAATCACTACTCGCCGCTGGACCAGATCAACAGGGAAAATGTGGGACATCTTGTACCGGCCTGGGAATATCACACAGGCGACGACCTTACCGGCAACCACACGCAGATCCAGTGCAACCCACTTATTATCGGCGGGGTTCTCTACGGAAGTTCACCAAAACTTAAAATTTTCGCCCTGGATGCCGCTTCCGGAAAAAGGCTCTGGGAGTTTGATCCGAACGCAGGGGGCAATTTCGCTATGAATGTAAACAGGGGCGTGAGTTATTGGGAAGACGGAGAGGACAAACGGATCCTGTTTACGGCAGGAGCTGAATTATTCGCGCTCAACGCTGCAACCGGCCAACCGGTGAGTTCCTTTGGACAATCAGGCCACATTTCTCTAAAGGAAGGACTGGGAGAAAGAAGTAAAGATCTTTACGTGGTTGCCACATCGCCGGGCATCGTTTATCGCGATCTGATCATCATTGGATCGCGCGTATCGGAGAACTCGGATGCCGCACCGGGATTTATCCGTGCCTTCAGTGTCCGGACCGGTAAGCTGGCATGGACATTTCATACCATCCCCCGGCCAGGAGAAGCCGGTGCCGACACCTGGCCTTCGGGGAGCCACGAAACCGCGGGAGGTGCTAACTGCTGGGCGGGAATGAGCCTAGATGAAAAAAGAGGGATTGTTTTCGTCCCCACCGGATCGGCAGCATTTGATTTCTGGGGAGGCAACCGCCACGGGCAAAACCTTTTCGCCAACTGTGTTCTGGCCCTAAACGCACAAACAGGAGAACGGATCTGGCATTTCCAGACCATCCACCACGATTTGTGGGACCGTGACCTGCCGGCTCCTCCCAACCTGGTGACCGTCACTCATCAGGGAAAAAAGAAAGATGCGGTGGCTCAGATCACCAAAACCGGTTTTGTCTTTCTGCTGTCCCGCGAAACCGGCGAACCCCTATTCCCGGTTGAAGAACGGCCCGTTCCGTCGTCGGATGCGGATGGTGAACAAGCCTGGCCTACCCAGCCTTTTCCCCTGCTGCCTCCACCTCTTGTTCCGCAGCAGTTCAACCGAAACAACATCACAGACATCAGCCGCGAATCACACGAATATATCGACTCCATCTTGTCAGGCATACGCACCGGAGCGATGTTTATTCCACCCGGCGAGCAGAAAACCATGATCTTTCCAGGCTTTGACGGTGGCGGAGAATGGGGAGGCGCTGCTGTTGATCCCCGGAGTTCAATCCTGTATGTCAATATGAACAGCATGCCCTGGATACACCAGATGGTCAGGGTGGAAAAGGATCAGCCCTCACATCCCGGGCAACCGGCCTACAACGTTTACTGTGCCGTCTGCCATGGACAGAACGGCGACGGGAATGCCGCTGCCTCCTATCCCTCCCTTCACGGCCTTTCCGGCAAATACAGCCAGGAAGAAATTCTCAGCCTGATTAATTCGGGCAAAGGTTTTATGCCCTCATTCAGACATCTGAAAGAGCAGGAGAAAAAAGAACTGATTGACTTTGTTCTCAATGGAATTGGCTCGCCGGGAAAGCCGGCCGGTCATATCCCGGATACCCATATGGCCGGAGCGGAGAGTAACCGGGACAAAGTTCCCTATACCCATACCGGGTATAATCGCTTTCTTGACCAGGAGGGATTCCCGGCCGTGAAGCCGCCCTGGGGAACTCTTTCCGCAGTCGACTTGAATACCGGAACGATCAAATGGCAGGTGCCGCTGGGGGAGTTTGAAGAACTGACCGAAAGGGGAATCCCAAAAACAGGGACAGAGAACTATGGAGGCCCTGTTGTAACTGCCGGAGGACTTTTGTTTATCGGAGCTTCAAAAGACGGATATCTTCGGGCATTCGACACCGAAGCCGGTGAAGAGCTCTGGAAGTATAAGCTCCCGGCCGGAGGCTATGCCACCCCTTCCGTATATGAGGTGAACGGGACCCAATACCTGGTCATTGCCTGCGGAGGAGGTAAAATGGGTACCCCTTCGGGCGACAGTTATCTTGCCTTTACACTTGGTACAAAAAAAGAAAAAAACCAATAAAAACAACTGTATGAAGAAGTATTCCTTTTATTTGCTAACCGCTCTCAGGATTATAACAGGCTGGCATTTCCTTTATGAAGGAGTTGTGAAACTCATGAATCCCACGTGGAGTGCCAAGGCTTATCTGTTGGGTTCAAAATGGATCTTTGCTGATTTTTTTCAGTGGATCGCCTCATCCCCCGCACTGATGGGAGCTGTCGATCTGATCAATACATGGGGATTGGTACTGATCGGTCTCTCGCTTTTTACCGGTCTTCTCGTGCGTTGGTCAGCAACAGGAGGAGCTCTGTTGCTTCTTTTGTATTTCGCTGCTTATCCACCCATCCCGGGATATACCATGGGTGTTGTCGCCGAGGGAAGTTACCTGTGGGTTAACAAGACGCTGATCGAACTGGTCATGATGATGGTTTTCATCGGATTGCCCCGCGAATTCACCTTTGGCGCCGATCGCTGGATCAAGCGCTGGAAAGAAGAAAAAGCCCGCACACCGGTGCCTTCGGTGAAACCGGAGCAAAAAACCTCGGAGCAGCGCCGGGAACTGCTTCGCGATCTGATCGGTCTGCCTTTTTTGGGAGCCTTCGCCTATGCCCTTTACCGGAAAAAGAAATGGGACAGTTTTGAAGAAAAATTTCTGGCCAAAGGCGTTGATGCCAAAAGCAGTGCTACACTGAAAAGCTTTTATTTTTCCTCGATGGATGACCTGAAAGGGCAGTTACCCAAAGGAAGAATAGGCGATCTTGAACTGAGCCGTCTTATCATGGGCGGGAACCTGATCGGCGGATGGGCCCATTCGCGCGACCTGATCTATGTTTCGAAGCTGGTCAAGGCCTACAATACGGACGAGCGGGTGATGATCACTCTTCAAATGGCGGAACAATGCGGTGTAAACGCTATTCTGACCAACCCGCAGTTAAACCGCATCCTCAATAAATACCGGCACGAAACGGGAGGTAAAATCAAATTTATATCCGATTGCGGCACCTCAAAAGGGTTCGCCGACGGCATTCGCCGGTCGATCGAAGGCGGGGCCGATGCCATGTACTGCCAGGGTGAAATTTCCGATCGCCTGGTTGCTGCCGGCAAATTTGATGAAATTGCGGAAGGACTGGAGATGATCCGCAAGGCCGGAAAACCGGCGGGAGTGGGCGCTCACCGCATTGAAACGATAAAAGGATGCGTGGAACACGGTATAAAGCCCGATTTCTGGGTGAAAACCCTCCACCACCATAATTACTGGTCGGCACAGCCCCAGGCCGAGTGGCATGATAATATGTACTGCTATAAACCACAGGATACGATCGATTTCATGAACGCACTGGAAGAACCCTGGATCGCCTTCAAGGTACTGGCCGCCGGAGCAATCGACCCGAAAGACGGCTTCCGTTACGCCTTTGACAGCGGGGCCGATTTCATCTGCGTAGGCATGTATGACTTTCAGATCGTCGAAGATGTAAACATTGCCGCAGATGCGCTTGCAAAAGTAAACCGGACCAGGCCCTGGAGGGGCTGATGATTCTTGAAAAAGCAGGGGCTTCTTTCTGAAAGTCCCTGCTTTTTTATTTTCAGCCAGCCGGGCGGTCCTTCCATTGCTTCAGTACCGCCAGCAGGTGATCTATTTGCCCTGTACTGTGATTTGCCGAAACCGTGACGCGGACAAGGCAGCGGCCTGTTTTAACCGGATAATCCACAGCAGGTGCAATGATCAGATTTTCTTTTAAAAATGCAGAAAGATCTTTGGCCTTTTCCAGACGATCGAAGAAAACGGGGATGATTGGCATGATAGAATCGGATGTTTCAAATCCTGAAGATAAGAGTCCCTCCCTCACCCTCCGGGCGTTTTCAAGTACCCGGATCCGCAGTTCCGGGTGACCCGACAGGTAGGTCACGGCAGCTGAGCCTGCAGCTACCAGTGGCGGTGGCAAGGCTGTCGATGCCCCGTAAAACAATGATTTTTCCCGGATCGCAGCGATGATCTGCCGGTTGGCAGCAATAAATCCGCCATATCCGCCGATCGCCTTACTCATGGTTTCGGACTGAAAAATGTTGTCTGCACCGGCAAGTCCGAAATACTCGGGGGTTCCTTTCCCGGTGTCTCCCAATATTCCGGTAGAATGGGCATCATCAACGATCAGAGGCGCACGATATTTTCGGGCAATAGCAGCGATGCGGTCCAGCGGGGCAATTTCTCCTGTAAGCGCAAAAACGCCGTCGGTGATAATCAGCGGCCGGTGGCCGGGATGTTCTTTTAAGATAAGCTCAAGGTGGCCGGTGTTGCAATGCTCGTAATAATAAACAGACGTTATGCTGTGCGGTATTCCTTCGCGGATACTGGGGTGCGCCTGGGCATCTGCAAAAACGGCTGTATACCGGTCGCGCAATGCTTCCAGCAGCAGACGGTTTCCCAGGTAACCCGAAGCAAATACAACCGCATCATCGGTTCCCTTGTAACCGGCCAGGGCTTTTTCCAGTTGCAGATGAATATCAGAGGTACCCGTTGTTTTGCGCGATGCCGCAAAGTTAATTCCATATTTTTGCAACGCTGCAGTAGCTGTCTGTATAAAATCCGGATGATTGGCCAGGCCGAGATAATCATTCCCCGCAAAGTAAGAATAACGCTCATTATTGAGGGTGATATAATTATCAACTTCGCTGTCGAGTGTGATCATAATCAAGGTGAGTCAGCTCAGTTTTACATTTCTTTCAGCAGCGGAGACACCCGTTCCCAAAATACAGGTTCTACCAGCCGGGCGCTTCCGATAATCGAGGCCTTCTCTTTTAGTTCCGAGACGCTGACCTTTAACCTCAGTCCTTCACGGTGGAGACAAACCATCATGGCCGGAAAAAAAAGATGATGCGCGTTGGAAATATTACCACCGACCACCATGGCCTCGGCATCAAATTTTCTGAGCCAGGGTTTTAGCAGATCAACCAGCTTACAGCCAAAATCGCTGAAGATGGCCCTGGCCACTTCGTCGGTTTTTGCGGCTTCGGCAACTTCCCGGGCTCCTTTCAGCATTTTTCCTGATAATAGCGCGTAACGGTTCACCAATCCGCGGGTTGAGAAATAGTCGTCGGCAATGCCGTCTTCAAAAGGCAGATGCCAAACACAACCGTTATCCGGTACTTCAATTCCCGATACTACCGGCAAGCTGTCTCTTAAAAAAGCAGAGCCGAAGCCGGTGCCCAAGGTGATTGAAAGCGAGCGTCTGGTCCCTTTTGTCTGCCCCACCCAGTCTTCGCCAATGGCAAAAGCCGTCGCATCGTTAATGAACCGAATCGGAAAATCGACAGGAAGACCGAGGTAGTCCCGGAGTTCATGGGGTACATTGATGCCGTATATCTTTTCATATTTATTATTGGCTCCGGTAAAAAGCGGAATGCCGCTTTCGTAGTCGAAAGGCCCCGGCATGGCAAAGCCAATTCCGGAAACATTTTCGATACCAGCCTCATCCAGGGTATGCCTGATGGTCTTTCCCCAGGCGTCGATGATCGATTCGGCATCCGCGTGATTATCGACGTTATTCTCGGCAAAGGTATTCTCCAGGTATTTCCTGTTACTGCAATCGAAAGCAGCACAACTGATATGACTCCCGCCAATATCAGCTCCAATCGCAATTTTCTTTCTCATGTCATTCCTTTTCTTATGTTCAGACTCCTGGGTCCGCAAAATATGCTATCTTGTGTCTGTTCCTGTCTCACGATTCATTACCCGCGACTCGCGACTTTTTCTGTCAACTGGCACAGCGCACAGCGCAAAGTGCATAGCGTTCAGCGTGTACCGCCGCCCTCTATGCTCTATGCCCTATGCTCCCGCTATTTCTCCCGTGAAAACGAATACGGGAAATCTGCTTCCTTTGTTCCCCTGCTTTTGTTGGGCCCGCTTCCCATGTCGAAGTGAATGACCGCACCTTGTTGCAGATCCTGAAATTTAAAATAGTTTTTGCCGTATGTCTTGTTGTTCAGGGTGATGCTTTGAACATACCTGTTATCCGGCCCGTTTTTTGGAGCATTTATCGCGATGGTCTTCCCGTTTTCGAGGGTCACGCTGATCTTTTTGAACAGTGGAGCTCCGATCACATATTCGTCGACCGCCGGCGTGACGGGGTAAAAACCCATCGCACTGAACACATACCAGGCCGACGTCTGCCCATTGTCCTCGTCACCGCAATAGCCGTCTGCATCGGGTGTATAAAGACGAT
>JBCFBK010000036.1:0-60970 GCA_038562555.1 Prolixibacteraceae bacterium
ATTTTACTGCTGCTTCCCTGGTTGAAAAGGGTATATACAGAACATGCCTATCACAAAGAATAATTAAAAAAAGAAAGGGGTTTCGCCCCTTTCTTTTTTTATGTTTTCTCCAGCTCCATCGAGCCCCCAATAATCTTTCCGACAACCTCTTCATCCAGCAACGTGGTTGTATCGCCAAAATCAGCGTAATCGCCTTCAGCAATCTTACGCAGAATGCGGCGCATAATTTTACCACTTCTGGTTTTTGGCAATTCCGGCACGATCTGCACCACATCCGGCCTTGCCAGCGCACCGATAATCTTGGTTACCCCTTGCTTAACGCTTTGCCTGATCCCTTCTTCTCCCCCCGTTGAAAGGGTTGGACATACTACAAAAGCGTATATACCCTGCCCCTTAATGGGGTGAGGATAGCCAACAACGGCCGATTCATTGACCAGCGGATGCTCGTTAATGGCATTTTCAATTTCGGCAGTGCCCAGCCGGTGTCCGGAGACATTGATCACATCATCGACGCGGCCCAGAATCCGGTAATACCCGTCTTCGTCGCGCTTAACGCCATCACCGGTAAAATACAAATGTCTGAAGGTGGAAAAAAAGGTGTCGCGGAACCGTTCATGATCCCCCCAGATTGTTCTGGCGATTCCCGGCCAGGGATATTTGATGCACAGGTTTCCTTCGACCGAATTGCCGGTTAATTCCTGCCCGTCATCGTCAACGATCACCGGTTGTATGCCGGGCAGAGGCATGGTAGCGAAAGAAGGTTTTGTTGGCGTTATCCCGGCCAGCGGCGAGATCATAATACCACCGGTCTCAGTTTGCCACCAGGTATCGACAATCGGACACCGGTTTTTTCCGACATGGTCATGATACCAGTGCCAGGCTTCCTCATTGATCGGCTCTCCCACCGTGCCAAGTACCTTCAGCGACGATAAATCCTTTCCTTCCAGATACTTGTTCCCCAGCGAAAGCAGCGACCGGATAGCCGTTGGAGCCGTATAAAACTGATTAACCCGGTGTTTGTCAACAATATCCCAAAAACGTCCTGCATCGGGCCAGGTAGGTGTGCCCTCGAACATCAGGGTGGTCGCACCGTTCAGCAACGGACCATAAACAACGTACGAATGACCTGTTATCCAGCCGATATCGGCGGTACAGAAAAAAATGTCACCTCCGCTGTACTGAAATACGTTTTTAAAGGTATAGGCCGAGAAAACCATGTAACCGCCAATCGTATGAACGATCCCCTTGGGCTTGCCCGTCGAGCCGGAGGTATATAAAATGAAAAGCGGATCCTCCGAATCCATTTCTTCAGCAAGACATTCGACAGGCATGCCGTCGATCGCCTTATGCCACCAGATATCCCGCCCCACAACCATCGGAGCCTCGTTCTTTGCCCTTTTCAGCACAACCACAGTTTCAACCCCCGGACAAGTCTGGAGTGCCTCATCGGCTATCTCTTTCAAGGGAGTGATCTTTTCGCCCCGCAGTCCGCCGTCGGCAGTCAGCAGGATCTTTGCCCCGGCATCGTTAATGCGCTCCGACAAAGCGTTAGCTGAAAAACCCGCAAACACAACAGAATGAATCGCACCAATCCTGGCACAGGCCAGTAAGGCAATTGCCAGTTCCGGAACCATGGGCATGTAAATGGCAACGCGATCCCCTTTTTTTACACCCAGACGTCGCAGGGTATTCGCAAATTTATTCATCTCCTGATGCAATTCGCGGTAAGTCAGGCGACGGGGAACCTCGTCCGGTGAATTCGGTTCCCAGATAATCGCATCCTGATTGCCGTGCGTATATAGGTTCTTCTCAAAAATATTCTCAGTCAGGTTCAATTTCCCGTTCAGATACCATTTAATATCCGGTCCGTCAAAGTTCCATTTCACGACCTGCTCCCACCGCTTACGCCAATAAAAGCCATCAGCCTGCTGTGCCCAGAATGCTTCCGTATTTGCCATGCTTTTCTGATACTCATGGAAATACCCCCCCAGGGTCTGAATCTTGTTTATCATTTCACTCCAGTTTTTAGGTAAATTTGAATTTTCAACTATGCTAAATTAGTCTGAATAAAAATAATAAACAAGATCTTATGATTTACAACCGTTTGTATTTATTATCGCTTCAAATGAATAATTTTAAATACTTTCTGTTTTTAGATGAGGGACGCGTAAAAAGCTTGCAAACCGTGCCGGGGCGTTTTATAAAACATACTGCGTTTTAATGATAAATTGTGCCATTTATGACAACTTATTTTTAAATTTAGGAACAGAAACAGACCGAAAACTGATTTTTCTTCGTTTTGTAATTGAAATAAACTAAATTTAATGAACGCTTATGGGATTAAGAGCTATCGTTACGGGTGCAACCGGATTAGTTGGGAACCGGCTTATACGAATACTTTTGGACGATATGCGGTTTGAAAGCGTCCATGTTCTGGTCCGGCGGCGTTCAGGGTTTGTTCACCCAAAGTTCACGGAGTATCTGATCAACTTTGAGAAGCCGGAAGAATGGGAACATCTGGTGGGCGGAGACATCTTGTTTTCGGCGATGGGCACCACCTTAAGCAAAGCGGGAAGCAAAGAAAACCAGTACCGGGTTGATTTTACATATCAGTATCAGGTAGCGCAGGCGGCGTCTAAAAACGGTGTTTCTGACTTTGTACTTGTTTCCTCTGCAGGAGCAAAAAGAGACTCTGTTTTCTTTTACACGCAAATGAAAGGCCAGCTCGAAGAGGCCGTCCAGAAACTGAATTTTCAACGAATTTTTATCATGAGGCCCTCATTTCTGATGGGTACCCGGCAGGAAATACGACAGTCGGAAAAAGTCATTCAGGTTTTTGCCACGGTCATGACCCGTATTTTTTTTAGGAAGTATCGCCCGATCAGGGCCAGGATGGTGGCTCAGGCCATGATCAATGCTGTTTTCTTTAATGATGATGTAAGGGGCACAGTCATTTATGAGCCGGGAGAATTGTTTTACCTGGCAACAAGGTAGCGTCTCTTTTAATAAATGCGAACTAAAAGCCGGATTGTTCGTTTATGTATCATTATCTTAAAAGAAGAATCCATGTATATTGGTTTGTTGCATTTGCATAATGTGCTTCGCTGGCTGATTATACTCGCCGCGTTAATTGTCCTGCTTAAATATTTTATCGGTTGGTTCAGTCAGAACAAGTGGCGGAAATCCGATCATACTTTGGGCATCGTATTCACCGGCCTTATCGATCTTCAGTTTCTTACGGGCATCGTCCTTTATTTCTTTGTAAGCCCCATCACAAAAACTGCCTTTCAGGATTTCGGAGCAGCTATGAAGAATGCGGATTTACGTTTCTATGCGGTTGAACACGCGCTGATGATGCTGATCGCCGTGGTACTGATCCATGTTGGCTGGTCGCGGTCGAAAAAGGCAGTAACCGACAGGGCCAAATTTGGCAGGGCGCTCGTCTTTTTTGGGCTCGCATACCTGCTGATCATGGTGTCAATTCCGTGGTCAAGGGTAATCTGACAGGATCAGCCCTTCAGCTTTCGCATCAGTTCGTTCAGATCGACACGCAGATTTAACCGGGGCAATTTAATTCCATTGCCTCTGCGGCGATCGGTCTTCGACAGGATGTAAATGTCATTAATCAGAGCCTTGTAATGCCTGACGAGAAAATGGCGCTTGAGTTTTAGCGTAGGCGAAAGCTCACCTGTAAGCGGTGACCATTCTTCCACCACCAGACGGAAACGTTTGATCTCTTCGTGCTGTCCCAGGCTTTTATTGATCAGCTCAACTTCATGCTGAAATTGCTGCAGCACTTCTTTTTTACCGATCAGTTCGGTGTTGTCGCGGTAATGAATGTGACGTTCGGCACACCAGTCGTGCAAATAGTCAAAGTTAGGCGATATCAGTGCACTGGCAAATTTCTGATTTTCTCCAATCACCATGGCTTGTTCTATAAAAAAGGACTCCTTTAGTTTATTCTCGATCATTTGAGGAGCGATATATTTACCGCCCGACATCTTGAACATCTCCTTTTTCCTGTCTGTAATTTTCAGGTATTTCCCTTCATCCAGGATCCCGATGTCTCCCGTATGGAACCATCCCTCTTCATCGATCACCTGAGCGGTAAGTTCAGGGGCTTTATAGTATCCCTTCATCACCAGCGGTCCTTTGCAAAGGATTTCCCCGTCATCGGCTATTTTAACCTGTACGCCTGGCAAAACGGGTCCGACGGTACCAATTTTCATTTCGTTGGTAAGCGGATTGTTCACAGCAATGACCGGTGAAGTTTCCGTCAGTCCGTATCCCTCCAGCGCTTTCATCCCCGCCATGCCGAAGACCTTCAGTATCCGTGGCTGCAGGGCGGCTCCGCCGGACACAATGTAGGTGATGTTGCCTCCAAGCGCCTCTCGCCATTTCGAATAAACCAGCTTGTCGGCTATCGCATGCTGGAGCTTTCGGATCGGGTTCAGCTTCCGTTGGTAATCAAAGTGCCGCGTAAACCGGATGGCCCAGAAATAGATCATTTTTTTCAAACCGCTAAACTCATTTCCTTTTGAGATAAAACCGTCATAGACGCGTTCCATAAGCCTTGGAACCGAATTAAACATATGAGGTTTTATTTCCCGGATAGCCGCGACGATCTGTCCCAGGTTGGCGACATAATAAATTCCCATTCCCTTGTACTGGAAATGATAATTTACACTGCGTTCATAGACATGACACAGTGGAAGAAAACTGATTACCCGGTGATCTTTTCCCAGATCATGAAGTTCGGCATGGGTCGTGAAATTGGAAACCAGGTTCCGGTGCGTTAACATCACTCCTTTTGGAACGCCGGTTGTACCCGATGTATAGATGAGTGTTACAACTTCTTCGGGGTCGATCGAATTTTTTATTTTGTCCAGTTCAGCAACCAGGCCGGCAGGACTGTTTTTTCCAAGATCAAGGATTTCCTGTACAGCCGGACAGTCTTCAATCCGGTCAAAACAGTAGATGCCCCGGATACTTTTTACGTGACCGGCCACATGGCTCAGTTTTTCGTACAGCTTTTTATCACCGACAATTAAATACTGGGCTTCCGCGTGCCCGAGAATATACTGATATTCCTCATTGCTGATCGTCGGATAAATGGGAACATGGATCAACCCGGCCATGGCCAGCCCCATGTCTGCGAAATTCCATTCCGGCCGGTTATTGGTCACCGTCGCCACTTTCGCTCCCGCCGTTAAACCCAGCGCCAACATCCCCAAGGCAAAATTCCTGGAATTTTCAACGTATTCGGCTGTCGAATAGGTATACCAGTCACCATTGTCTTTACCGCCCAGGGCGTCCGCACGGGGAAATTCAGCCAGGCAGCGGTCGAGAATATCAAATGTCCGCGTTATATCATGCGTTTTTTTCACGGAATTCATGTTCAGTTCAGTTATAGTTTTAGTCATTACCTGTTTGCCGGTATCATTACCCGGACTTCACCCGTAAACAGTGGCTGGCCGGTTACACCTCCTGCCCGCTTTCTTCAAACTTCCTGAATTTGGCGTATGAAATCAAAGCCAGCGCGAATATAATTGCAGCAGCGGCATATACCGACCAGCTCACGCCGTCTACACTTCCTTTTCCATACGAGTGCATCCCGCTCAAGAAGTAATTCACACCGAAATAAGTCATGAGTACGGAACTGAAGCCAATCACGGTGGCAAGGTTATAATTGTAACGCCCCCGCAGCGAAGGGATCAGCCGCATATGGACCACAAAGGCGTAGATCAGAACCGTGATCAGTGCCCAGGTTTCCTTGGGATCCCAGCCCCAGTACCGCCCCCAGCTTTCATTAGCCCATACCCCGCCAAGGAATGTCCCGATGGTTAGCATGTACAGTCCCAGGGTTGCCGAAAGCTCACTGATAGTCGTCAGTTGTTCAATGAAATGATCGGTCGTTTTCCTGTTACGCTCATTCATCTGGGCATAGAGGATCAGAACCAGAATACCCAAAAAGGCGCTCAGACCGATAAAACCATAACTGGCTGTTATGATGGCCACATGAATCAGTAACCAGTACGATTTGAGCACAGGTACCAGGTGTGTTATTTCAGGATTCATCCAGTTCAGGTGGGCCACAAACAAAATGATCCCCGACAGGAACGCGGCTGTTCCCAGCACCATCGGATACTTTCGCCCAAACACGATACCAGCCAGCATGGAGGCCCAGGCTACGTAAACCATCGACTCATACCCATTGCTCCAGGGTGCGTGCCCCGAAATATACCAGCGGACGATGAGGCCGGCCGTGTGGAACAAAAAGCCCGCGAAAATGAGCACCGTCCAGATCCTGGCCGTATTCCGGCTCATGGTCTTCTGCCTGAAAATATTCACGAACAAAACCGAAAGCAGGGCAAGTCCGGTAAGCAGGTACCAGGGAAATACCCGCTTAAACGGCTGAATTTTATTATAGGCCATCTCGGCCGACTTCTTTTGGGCAGACGGCAGAATAGCGGGACCAAATTTCTCCTGGAAAGCAGCGATCGTGGCAATAATCTGCCGGGGCTTAACATCACCTCCGTCGCTTAGTGACTCACGCAGAAGCTGAAAACTCCGGTTCACGAACAGAGAATCCGACTGCGGATATCCGGTCGGTTCACTGCCTGCTGCAAACCAGGCGTCGGTTTGGTTTACAGGCGGGAAGAAAGTGAAAAATTCACCGTTATAGACCATAAAACAGATATTGACCCGTTCATCTGTATAAATCAGGTCCTTTTCAAGCTGATTCCTGAAAGCCGGCATTTTTCCATAAGCGGCTTGTACTTCACTGAGCAGTTTATAATGGCTTTCCTGATCAAAAAAATCAACCGCTGCCGCATAATCGCCCGCGATGCCCAACTTCGCGCCGACCTCCTTTTCAACCTTAATCATCGGAACGGTCCGCCAAAGGTCCGGATAAAGGTGCATGCTCAGCACCACCTCCGAAGGCGACTTTCCGTAAAAAGCGGATTTGCGGCTCACTTTCCGGAGAATTTCTCCCGTTAGCGTCGACATGGGCTCGATGCGTCCGTCGCGCCCGTGTACCCACAGCTCTTCAAAGTCGGCCACCAGTTCCTTGTCCAACTCAGGAATGCCGGCCACCGCGGCTTCATTGCCTTTGGCCGGACCGGCGGTCATAAACAGGATAGTCAGTACCGCCACTGTCTTTGCCCCGCTTAACTCTTTCAGATGGCGGATCAGGTAGCTGAAATAAGAATTCTTATTCAGCATCGACATAATCATGCCCAGGGCCATTAAGAAATACCCGATATAAGTGATCAGCGAACCCCAAAAATCTTTGTTGACCGACAATACCGTTCCGAGTTCATCCTGATCGTAGGATGACTGGTAAAAACGATACCCCCGGTATTTCAGGGTATTGTTCATAAAGACCCGAACATCGCGGTTGACATTTTTTTCCTCATCGATTAGCGTGATTTCGCTGGCAAACGAAGAAGGGCTTTCTGAACCAATATAGCGTTCGAGCTGAAAATCCCTTAAATGCAGACTGAATGGGATGGCGATGGGTTCAGAACCATAGGTGAGTTGTACAGGCGTCTGTCCGACCAGATGAGTTACCGGGTCACCGGTTTGCCCTCTTCGGCCAAATACGTTGACAATATTTTTGTGCTGTCCGTCCGATACTTCCACGATAACGGCGTCCTCTGGCGAATTCCCGGCAGCATCGCGTGTCACCCGGATCAGCGCCTGCGGATAAAACTTCTTGACCAGCAGCAGGTAATTATCGAATGCATACAGGTGCATCAGTTTCACGGCACCGCGTGTCCCTGCCGGCAATTGTTCCGGGGGGGTACCTCCCATCGATCTGATTTCCAGATCACGGTCGGCTGTCAGGTAAAGCGAATCGCCCTCCTGTTCAAAACGGATCCCGGCATCCGGACTGAAACCGACCACAGCACCTCCCAGATTTATTTTTTCTCCCGGCTGAAATACGAAACTTTCCATACCCTGTCCGGCGGAGATCACAAAGTCGATCAGCGGGGAGCCTCCGGGATGCGCAACCGGCGTCCGCACGGCGTTCTTGATAAACCCGACTGACTTAAATTTCACCGGTGTCCCGTTTATATCAACGGTTTCATTGAACCGGCCGGAGGTCAGCTCCGAGAACAAGACCTTCTTTTTCACCTGCTGATCGCCGGCTTTGACGGTAAAATAACTGTCGGTCGAAACAATCGAGGAAGACCGCTCCCCTTCGCGGATATGCATCATCCCTTCAAAGCTGATATAGCGCGTAATTGCCGCTCCAAGCACGATCAGAATAAACGACAGGTGAAAAATCCCAACCGACAGTTTCCGCCGGGTGTAACTCTTATAACGTACAACATTGGCAACCAGACTTATTCCCAATAACAAAAAGACCGCTTCAAACCAATGAGTGTTGTAAACGAGGCCTTTGGCCGAATCTGTTCCCCAACTGCTTTCGATAAATGTTGCAATGGCCATCGAAAAAGCCATCACCAGCAACAAAAAACCCATAAATGGCATGGAGATCAGGAACTGAACTATTTTCCGCATGAAAGAACCGTTTTAGATTTCGCTGTAAAATAACAATTTTGTCATCACAAAAAAAATGCATGCTCGATTTGCTGCATGCTCATTAACATTTTCGAGCGGCTTTGGTTGTCTGTCGGCGTGCGTTTTAACATTCGGCGAGGAATTCCCGCCGGTCAACGAATAAAATTTGACATGCGAAAAAGATGTCATTGCTTTGTTCCGTAAACACGCCGAATCTAACGATCTAAACAGCTCATGTCTAATCATCTAATTCATTGAAACCATGAAAGCAAAAATTATCATTCCGGTCATAGCCCTGCTCCTTTTTCTTTCCGGCTGCGTTGTCTTTTCATTTTATCCACTTTACACCGATAACGATCTGTTCGCCAATGATCTGCTGGTTGGTGAATGGGTGGATGGTGACTCAGCAGTCTGGAAATTCGACTTTCATTACAACGGCAGGGAGTTGCCCGAAAACAGAGACAGCACGGCCTTTATCCTTCGGATCAAAGAAAAAGGCTCGACCGATTTTGAAGAGGCGAAAATGATGATCCATATCGTGAAACTTGGCGGAACTTATTTTCTCGACTTTTACGCATCGGATTACCTGGATACACAGGACCTGAACTTACGGGATTTTCACCTGATGCCGGTACACAGCTTTGCCAAACTCGATATCAAGGGAGACAAGGCAGTCATTCGCTGGTTCAATCCGGAATGGCTTCAGGACTTAATTAAACAAAACCGGATCCGCATTCATCATGAACGCAACGACGACTATATTCTGTTGACAGCTCAGACCGCCGAACTACAAAAGTTTGTCTTAAAATACGTAAATTCGGCCGAAGCATTCGACGAAGGGTTGGATGCAAAACTTCACCGGATAAGAAAATGATGAACCGACTCAAGGATATGCTGGCGGGCCTGGTTGCTGCGCACTGGTTGCAGCACCTGGCCTTCTGGAGCCTCTCGCTCCTGGTCCTGGTCAATGTCCTGAAAGTTTCGTCCGAAATACAACGGATCGATCTGGTTTATGCCCTGATTTTCCATCTTCCGCTTGTGCTGGTTGTCTATTTCAATCATTCGGTTTTGTTTCCGAATCTGCTGGCCCGGAACCGGTTTGTGGCATATGTGCTGGCCGTGCTGCTGACCATAGTCACAGGAGCTGAGTTTTACCTGCTGTTGTTTGAGCACTGGATTGATTATTTGTTTCCGGGGTACTACTTTATTGCTTACTATACCTTTTGGGATATTACTCTCTTTTTTACCATTTACCTGGTGCTCACGACCCTGGTGAAACTTGCCCGCGGATGGTTCAGACTAAACCAGATGGAGCAGGAAAAAACGTCAAACGAGCTCAAGGCCTTGCGGTCACAGCTAAATCCGCACTTCCTGTTCAACAGTCTGAACAACCTGTACAGCCTGACAAGGAAAAAATCGGACCTGGCCCCGGAGATGATCATTAAACTGTCGGACGTGCTTCGTTATGTCATTTATGATGCCGATACCAACCTGATTCCGTTGCAAAAAGAGCTGGACTTTCTGAACAAGTATATTGAAATTCAAAAACTCCGGCTGGAATCTGACTTCCGGTTGCGGACCGATATTCAGGGTGACCCCGGGCAATTGCAGATCGCGCCCCTGCTTTTTCTTCCTTTTGTTGAAAACGCTTTTAAGTATGGTGTTCTTTCTTCTGAAAAAACAAATGAGATGATCATCCGCTGGAAGATTGACCAGGCAAAAGTTGACTTTTTTATCCAAAATGATCATGCGCCGGCCGATGAAACTGACGGAGAAAAGCCTTGCGGCACCGGTATTGCCAATGTCCGGAAGAGACTGGAGTTGCTTTATCCGGGGAAACACGAACTGGATATTCAGGCAACGGAACAGTTATTCACGGTGCAGATGAAAATCAACCTGAGATGAGAAAATATGCCTGTATACTGGTAGATGACGAACCCCTGGCGCGTGAACTGATCGCCGGGTTCATAGGCGAATGCCCTGAACTGGAGTTGCTGGCACAATTGCCGAATGCCATCGAAGCCCGTGCTTTCCTGGAGCAGCACATCGTCGACATCATGTTTCTGGATATCAATATGCCCAGATTATCGGGGATCAGGCTGATAAAAAGCATGGCACAGGCTCCTGCCGTAATCTTCATAACCGCGTATGCCGAATATGCTGTCGAAGGTTTTGAGCTTGAAGCAGTCGATTACCTGCTGAAGCCCGTGTCGGAAGAGCGCTTCCGCAAAGCGGTGGAAAAATTCCTCCATAAAGGGACACAGCCTGATGCTCAAATGGAATACCTCCTGGTGAAGGCCAATAAAAAAATCTACCGGATCGATCTGGACGACCTGCTCTACGCCGAAGCGCTGGGTGATTACATCAGAGTGGTCACCAGAGAAAAAACGCTGACCGTATACGAACGTCTTTCCTCATTTACCGAAAGGCTTCCTTCCGATCGCTTCTGCCGGGTCCATAAATCTCATTTAATTGCCTTATCAAAGATCGAGTACATCGAGGGTAACCGGATCAGGATCGGTCAGGTTTTTCTGCCGGTAAGCAACACCTACCGGACAGAGTTCAATAAGCGCCTAAAAACACAAAGCAGGTTCCAAAGCAACCCTTAATCCATTCCTGCCGTCTTGGTTTATATCATTCTTTTTATAAACTAAAACAGAAGCAAGGATGAAGATAATGAAAATGGAGATCAGGATATGGCTCTCTGCCATACTGATCGCGGTAGTTGGGATGTCATGTGAAGAAGATGATCCGCGGGAAGTGGTCATTGAGCAGGATTTTAATACGGGTAAGAACGGATGGGAAGCTGTCTTCGCCGAATATCCGCCCGACCAGACCGATTATGAACTGGAGTCGGGAATCAAAACGTTGCCTCAGCCGCTCGATCAGCAGCGCTCAGGATACATGCTGTCGGGAAACAATCACAGCGACGCGCTGCAGATGTTTCTCGTCAAAAAACTCGACGGACTTGACTCGACGGCCACTTACCAGGTGGAAGTCGAAGTCGAACTGGCTTCCAAATACCCCGATGGCAGCGTAGGCATCGGAGGTTCCCCGGCCAATGCCGTTCACATCATTGCCCACGTATGTGGCGGCGGCTATGAACTGGTCGACGGCGATCAGGGAAATGTGGAAGTGGATCTGAACAAGGAACCTTATGGATATACGCAGGTGGAACTGGGTGATGTGGCCATCCCGGCCGATCATACGGAATATGAACTCATCAATCGCAAGGGTACCGGTCCGCAAACCGTAAAGCCGGACAACAAGGGCGAGATCTGGCTGCTCATTGGCACCTGGTCGGGTTTTGAAGGGCCAACCACGCTGTATTATACCGATTTAAAAATCACTTTTACCGAAGTTTGATCCATCCGGCCCTCTCCGGTGTTATTCAAGGAAATATTTAGATAATACCGATTATGGAGTACAGAAAATTAGGAAACGCCGGACTGTCTGTGCCGGTGCTGAGTCTGGGTACAGGCACATTCGGAGGAACAAACGAATTTTTCAAACGCTGGGGCGAGACCGATGTGCAGGAAGCCACACGTCTGGTTGATATTTGTCTGGAGTACGGGCTGAATTTTTTCGATACCGCCAACGTCTACTCGCAGGGTGCGGCCGAAGAAATTCTGGGAGCGGCGCTAAAGGGACGCCGGCAGCAAACACTCATCGCCACAAAAGCCACCTTCTCGATGGGTGATGGTCCCAACGACAAGGGGTCATCGCGCTATCACCTCATCCGGGAATGCGAAGCCAGCCTGAAGCGGTTGCAGACCGACTACATCGATCTCTATATTATGCACGGGTACGATCACGCCACGCCGCAGGAAGAGACCCTGCGGGCGCTGGATGACCTGGTGCGCAGCGGAAAGGTCAGGTATATCGGCTGCTCCAACTTCGCGGCCTGGCAACTCATGAAATCGCTTTCCGTATCCGAACGGTATGGCTGGGAACGCTACGTGATCCACCAGGGATATTATTCGCTCATCGGAAGGGATGTGGAATGGGAACTGATCCCGGCGCTGCAGGATCAGCACGTTGGACTAATGGTCTGGAGCCCGCTGGGCTGGGGCCGTCTTACGGGAAAGATCCGGTACGGACAGCCGCTCCCCGAGGGGCGCATCAAATCGGGCGGAGCTGCCGGCGGTCCTGATGTCGATGATGATCACTTTTATGCCGTCCTAAAGGTCACGGAGGAAGTTGCCGCCGAAACCGGCAAATCAGTTCCGCAGGTAGCGCTGAACTGGTTGCTGCAGAATCCGGTGGTCAGCAACATCGTGATCGGCGCCCGCAATGAGGAACAACTCCGTGAAAACCTGGGAGCAGTGGGCTGGAACCTTAGCCGGGAGCAGGTGGACCGGTTGGATCAGGTCAGCGCGCAAAAGCCGCCTTACCCCGCCTGGGTGGGTGCGAGATAAAAAGATTAAGGCTGCCCGCGGGCAGCCTTAATCTTTTATAATACAAATGATTTTGCTTTATGAATCGCGGCATCCAGGCCGTCTGCATCTTTTCCTCCGGCTGTTGCATAGAACGGCTGGCCACCGCCACCACCCTTCATTTCCTTTGCAGCCTCCCGGACAATCTGACCAGCATGAAGTCCTTTTTCCTTCACCAGATTATCGGCGATCATCACGCTCAGCAAAGGCTTTCCATCAATTACAGCGCCCAGCACCAGATAAAGATCCTCCAGTTCGCCCTTAAGCTGAAACGACAGGTCCTTTAGCGATTGTGCCGAATCGAGGCTCACCTTTGCTGCGATCACCCGGACCCCGTTTACCGTTTCCACTTTCTGCTTCAGTTCCGACTTCACGGCAGCCGCAGCTTCGCGGGCATACCCTTCGATCTGCTTCTGCAGGCGGCTGTTTTCATCCATCAGATCGCCGACTGCTTTTTTAAGGTCTTTCGTATTGTTGAACAAGGCCCGCACGTCACTAAGTTCTTCCATGGCGGCATTAAAGTGCGCATCGGCCGCATCGGCCGTGATCGCTTCTATACGCCGTACGCCGGCCGACACGGCACTTTCTGCTGTGATCACGAACGAGCCGATCTGACCCGTAGCCGGAACGTGCGTTCCGCCGCAAAGCTCAATGGAGTCTCCAAACTTAATAACCCGTACGGTGTCACCGTATTTCTCGCCAAACAAAGCAATAGCACCTAACTCCTGTGCTTTGGAAAAAGGAACATCAACCAGTTCCTCCTTTGCTATATTTTTACGGATCAGCTCATTGACCCGCTTTTGGATCTGAGCCAGCTCTTCCCTGGTCACTTTTTGGAAGTGCGAAAAGTCGAAACGCAGGTAATCGGCGCTGACCAGCGATCCTTTCTGTTCCACATGTGTTCCGAGTATTTCCCGCAGCGCCTGGTCCAGCAGGTGCGTGGCCGTGTGGTTGTTGGCGGTCAGCCTGCGTTTATGGTTATTCACCACGGCCCTGAAGCTTAAAGCAGGATTGGCGGGAAGGTTTTTGGCGATGTGTACGGTCAGGTTATTCTCCTTTTGGGTATCCAGAATGCTGATCTTTTCACCGTTGGCTTCGATATAGCCGGTATCGCCCACCTGTCCGCCCGATTCACCGTAAAAAGGCGTCTGATCAAACACCAGGTGATAAAACTCCTTCTCTTTCTGCACTACCTTCCGGTAGCGGGAAATGTGAATTTCACTTTCCAGGGTGGTATAACCTAAAAATTTCACCTCATCAATTTTCTTCAGTTCAACCCAGTCGCCTGTTTCAAGAACTGCGGCATTCCGGGAGCGGCTTTTTTGTTTCTCCATTTCGGTGTCGAAGCCGGCCCGGTTCACGGTCATACCGTTTTCACGAAGGATCAGTTCGGTCAGATCGAGCGGAAATCCGTAAGTATCGTACAGTTCAAAGGCCGAAACACCTGAAATTTCGTTCATGCTTTCCTTTCGGGCTTTGGCCATTACGTCATCCAGCAACCGGATCCCCGTTTCCAGGGTGTGTAAAAAGCTTTCCTCTTCTTCCTTCATCACCTTTTCGATCAGCCCCTGCTGCGCGACCAGTTCCGGGAAGGCATCGCCCATCTGATTCTTCAGCACTTCAACCAGCCGGAACATGAATGCGTGGCGGAAACCCAGGAACGTATAGCCGTAGCGTACCGCCCGGCGCAGAATACGGCGGATCACATAGCCGGCCTTGTTGTTCGACGGAAGCTGTCCGTCGGCAATGGCGAAGGCGATCGCCCGGAGGTGATCGGCAATGACCCGCATGGCTACATCCACTTTTGGATCGTCACCATACTTTTTCCCGCATAAATGAGCGGTCTCAGCGATGGTAGTCTGAAAAACGTCGGTATCATAGTTTGATTTCTTTCCCTGAAGCACCATGCAGAGCCGTTCAAAGCCCATTCCCGTGTCGACGTGTTTGGCAGGCAGTTCCTCCAGGCGTCCGTCAGCCTTCCTGTTAAACTGGATGAATACGAGGTTCCAGATCTCGATCACCAGCGGATTGTCGCGGTTAACCAGCGTATAACCAGGAACCCTGGCCCTTTCGGCGTCATCGCGAATGTCGACGTGGATTTCCGAACAGGGACCGCAGGGACCGCTGTCGCCCATTTCCCAAAAGTTATCTTTTTTATTTCCCAGGAGGATCCGGTCTTCGGGCAAATGCTTCAGCCAATACGACTTTGCTTCACTGTCCATCTCCAGCTTATCGTCCTTGCTTCCCTCAAATACGGTAGCATACATGCGGTCGGCCGGGATGCTCATTTTTTCATGTAAAAATTCCCAGGCCCAGTCAATGGCCTCCTGCTTGAAGTAATCACCAAACGACCAGTTACCAAGCATTTCGAACATGGTATGATGATACGTATCATGCCCTACCTCCTCCAGGTCGTTATGCTTTCCCGACACGCGCAGGCACTTCTGGGTATCGGCAACGCGAAGTGATTTTGCAGGTTGATTTCCAAGAAAGATATCTTTAAACTGGTTCATCCCCGCGTTGGTAAACATGAGTGTGGGATCGTTTTTAACCACCATCGGAGCAGATTCGACAATTGTATGCTGTTTGGCCATAAAAAAATCAAGAAAGGCTTTCCTGACTGCTTTGGAATTTATCTCCATCGTTCCTGATACTATTAAAATTTGTTAAAAATTTCTTCTGGTTTACATCATAAACTGATAAAACGGACGAAAAAGTTACATTTGTTGATGATGCTGACCAGCCGGATTTTAAAATCTTGCAAAGTTAGATTAATTACGTAAATTTGCGGCATTTCAGAAAAGAATTTGAACAGATATGGCAAAAGCGAAATACAAGTTTAACCCCGAAACGCTGAGCTACGTCAGACTTGAACACAACTTTAGGGCACGATTTCCACGGCTGATGCTTTTATTGGGAACCAGTATTCTGATGAGCATTGTCATGACTGCCGTTGTCCTTCAGTTTTACGAGACACCGAAAACCCGGAATCTGGAACGCGAGAATCAGCGTTTGCAGACTCAATATCAGCTCATGTACAAGAACCTTGAAAACGTTGAAAAGGTATTGGCCGATCTCCAGCAACGGGATGACAATTTATACCGGGTAATCTTTGAAGCCGACCCGCTTCCCAATTCGATCAGAAAAGCAGGTTTTGGCGGTATCAATAAATACGCGCAACTTCAGAGCCTTGATAACTCGGAGCTGGTCATTAAAACCGCCCGTAAACTCGATATTATAGCAAAGGAGGCGTACGTGCAGTCAAAATCGTACGACGAGATCCTGACCCTTGCCCTGAATAAGGAGAAAATGCTGGCGAGCATTCCCGCCATCATGCCCATTTCGAACAAAGACCTGAAAAGAACAGCTTCCGGCTGGGGTTTTCGGATGCATCCGGTATATAAAATCCGCCGTTTCCATTACGGCATGGATTTTACAGCTCCTGTGGGGACTGAAGTGTATGCCACCGGCGATGGTGTGATCCGGGAACTTGATAATTCCCGTTCAGGCTACGGACGCTCACTGGTCATCGATCATGGTTTTGGTTATCAAACCCTGTATGGACACCTGAATGAGTATAATGTCAGGGAAGGGCAGACTGTAAAACGCGGCAGTGTGATTGGCTATGTGGGTAATTCAGGAACATCGACTGGTCCGCATGTGCATTACGAAGTTCACAAAAACGGAAAACCTGTTAATCCGCAATATTTTTATTTCAAGGACCTCACCCCGGACGAATATGACCGCATGATTGCCATATCCAACAACATGGGTCAGTCGTACGATTAAAACCTTACCTTGTGCCTTACAGGAAGCCGCAGATAGAAAAAGTATTTTATACGATCGGCGAAGTCGCTGACATGTTTCATCTCAATACATCGCATATTCGTTTTTGGGAGAACCAGTTCGAGATGCTCAAGCCGCAAAAAAACAAAAAGGGCAACCGGCTGTTTACCAAAGAAGATATTGAACAGGTTAAACTCATCTATCATCTGGTCAAGGAACGCGGAATGACCATCAACGGGGCAAGGCAAAAATTAAAAGACAATAAGGAAGACACCGTTAAAAATCACGAGCTGGTTGAACGGCTGCTGTCGATCCGCCAGATGCTGACCGACCTGAAAGATGAAATGAATTGAGGAAGCTTTTAGCTATTAGCTATTAGCTGTTAGTCATTAGCTTTTGGTCTTACGACTTACGACTAGATACTAAATACTTACAACTCACGACTAAATACTTACGACTAAATAAATGCTGATCTCCGATATTACCCGCTACCTTGAATCGATCGCCCCGCTGGCCTATCAGGAATCGTACGACAATGCCGGTTTGCAGCTCGGTAATCCTGGCGATGAGGTAAACAGCGCGCTGATTACGCTCGATGTGACGGAAAAAGTCGTTGATGAAGCCATTGCCGGAGGATTTGATTTGATTATCGCTCATCATCCTTTGATCTTCAATGGGATTAAGAAACTGAATGAGCAAACCGAAACCGGTCGCTGCATTATAAAAGCCATTAAAAACGGCATTGCGGTATATGCGGCCCATACCAATCTTGACAGCGTTACCGGCGGTGTGAACAGCAAGATCTGTGAAAAGCTGGGATTAGTCAACTGCAAAGTGCTTTCACCGCTCAAAGGTCACTTAAAGAAACTCGTCACCTTTGTTCCGACCGAATATCTCCTGCGGGTGCAGGAAGCTGTTTTTGGTGCCGGAGCAGGAAATATCGGCAACTACGATTTCTGCGGCTATACCCTCGAGGGAACCGGAAGCTTCCGTGCCAATGAATCGGCCAGTCCGTTTGCAGGCGAGAAAGGCAAGGTCCACCTTGAGCCGGAGATCCGGTTCGAAACCATTTTCCCGGCGCACAGGCAGGAAAAAATAATCCGGGCCCTGCTGGAATCACATCCTTACGAAGAAGTGGCTTATGACATTTACCCGCTCGACAATGAGTTTGCGACTTCCGGTTCCGGAATGATCGGAGAACTTCCCCTTGCAACCGATGAAACCGAACTGCTCGGCAGGATCAAAAATATATTTGGGACCGGAGTTGTTAAACATAGTCCGTTATTGCACAGAAAAATTAAAAAAGTGGCGCTTTGCGGGGGCTCTGGCAGTTTCCTGATCAGACAGGCCATTCATGCCGGCGCAGATCTGTTTCTAACCGGCGACTTAAAATATCATCAGTATTTTGAGGCAGAAGGAAAAATTATTCTGGCCGACATCGGACATTTTGAAAGTGAACAATTCACTAAAGAACTTTTTTCTGAATTACTTACAAAAAAATTCTCTAAATTTGCAGTCCGTTTATCGGAAATAAACACCAATCCGATTAACTACTTATTTTAAAATAAGATAAAACAGCATTCGAAATATGAACACACCACAGTACCGTGAAGAAGACAAGACAGTGCCTATTAGCGATAAGTTAAAGGCGCTTTACGAATTACAGGTTGTCGCTTCGGAGATTGACAAAATCAAGACCCTTCGGGGTGAACTCCCGCTGGAAGTCCAGGACCTGGAAGACGATATCACCGGATTAAGGACCAGGGTCGGAAACTATGATGAAGATACCAAAACGCTTGAAACTGCCATTGCCAATCGTAGAACCGCCATTAAGGAATCGGAAGCGCTGATTGCAAAATATACAGAACAGCAGACCAATGTCCGTAATAACCGGGAATATGATTCGTTGAACAAGGAAATTGAATTCCAACGGCTGGAGATCGAGCTTTCTGAGAAGAAGATCCGGGAATTCACGGCCGAACTTCATTCAAAAAAAGAAGCGATTGAATCGTCGAAGGTTCTGTTGAAAGATCGCGAAGAAGATCTTGAACGCAAGAAAAAGGAATTGGACGATATTACGGCAGAAACCCGGATTGAAGAAGAAAAACTCAAGAACAAGGGCGAAAAGATCGAGGCGATGATTGAATCACGTCTGTTGACAGCCTTTAAAAGGATCCGGAAGAATGCGCGCAACGGACTGGCCGTTGTTACCGTTCAACGCGATGCCTGCGGCGGATGTTTTAACAAGATCCCGCCACAGCGCCAGATGGACATTGCCAACCGCAAAAAAATCATCGTCTGCGAATACTGCGGACGCATCCTGGTTGACAAAGACATCCTGGAAGCGCTTCCTGCTGAGGATTAATATTGATCACGATGTTATAACATAAAAGCCGTCTGGTAATCCGGACGGCTTTCTTCATTACCGGAAGGCCTGCTTGAGTGTTGCGCAAAATGAAGGTCCGGCGCCGCGTTATAGCTCACTTTTCTCTGAAATCGCAGCTCTTTCTGAAATTTCCTCCCGTTTTACTTGTCAGGTAAAATTCAAACGACTATTTTTGTCGCACCAAAAAAAAGCGGTCTGTAGCTCAGCTGGTAGAGCAGCTGACTCTTAATCAGCGGGCCCAGGGTTCGAATCCCTGCAGACCGACCCAATTATAATCAAGGAGTTATCATTTATATGGTGACTCTTTTTGCTTTCAGTGCGTGAAGGAAATGAACTGACAGAGCTTCCGGGCTGTTATTCCCCTAAATGTACGTAAGCCGTGGAAGTTTTAATTATTGCAACAGCAGCTTTTCTGACAGCTATCCTGAACGTCAGGGTTCGGGCTCGGTACCATTCTGATGCCGGTTTCTGCGTTGTTTTTCCCCATTGACGTGGCCATTGCCCTGACGGGAGTGGTACCCTGATCATTGTTGCCACACTTGCGGCAATGGCCGGAGCCTTTCTTGGAAGCCTGCTTCCGCATAAAAACCCTCCGCTTCATCCAAATTCTGGTTGCCGTCATGCTTATTAGCCCCGGGATCAGGATTAATCTGAGACGTCATTGACGTTACGATCAAATGTAATCACCTAAAATATTCAGGGCTGCAGAGGCTGTGGTAAACGATAAATTCATTAGATTTGATTTACCTAATAAATACGCGTCATCAACTTGATTCTCTTTTTAAACCTGATTACCCTAGCTAAAGCCTGCCGATGGAAACCTGCCGAATACCTAAACTTCTCTTTCTGCTGTCAGCCTTTTTTATCGTCCACGCTGCCTCCGGCCAAAAGCTCCCGGATAGCCGGAAAACGAGTTATTACACCTACATCTATAAACTAACTGACCGGGAAGCCAGAACAATTTATAAAAATGATCTTTCCAAAGTTGAACCAGCGTATTTTCACAGCCTGGTCGATTCCTTTTTAACCGACAGCCTTTATACCGGTCAACTGCATGAAGGACATTACCTGAAAACCTATGCCGACCGAAACGAACAACGGTTTTCCATTACGACGGTTCAGCAATTCGAGGTTTTTATTTTGAATAATAACACCGATCTGTGTATCCAGGTGTATGATTTGCGAGGCAACATTATTCCCGATGCCGATGTAAGCATTGGCTGGAAGAAACTGCATTTCAATAAAAAAACACAATCATACCTTAACCGGAAGTCGAATCAAAAAGGATTGCTCAAAATCACAAACAACGGATTTACAGCTTATTATAATCTCGCCAGACAATACAATAATTCGTTTATTAAACGGGGAGTACAAAAAGTGGCTTATCACACTCCGGCAAAATATGTCTGGCTGCCTGTTCGTTACGCAATCCATCTTCCCATCGACGGCGTTAAATCCATCGTAAAAGGAGGACCTCAGGGAACGATTTACGGCACGAAAAATTTCTTTGTCCGGTTGTTCCGCAAGCTGGCTGCTGCTTTTGATGACTCATACAGCGACAGCTACCACAAGTTCGAACGAAAACATACCGGCTATATGGTTTTCAACAAGCCAAAATACCAGCCCGGCGACACGGTGAAATTCAAAGCTTTTGTGGTGACGCTAAAAGGAAAACCAGCCGGTAAACCGGTCGACGTTGTTCTGCAGAGCAGCAAACGCATCAAGCTGACACAACTTGCCCCTTACCGGGAAGGGGGCTATGCCTGGCAATTTTTTCTTCATGATTCGCTTGAGTTGCAGCTCGACAGGAGGTATGCCATCCGGCTGGAATTGAACGACCGCAAAAATCTGTATACCGGCTATTTCAGGTATGAAGATTACGAACTTTCTAAAAATAAACTTTCGCTCAGGCTGGATGAGACGAAACAATACCGGAATGAGAAAATACACCTGTTTGTAAAAGGTACCGACGAAAACGATCTGAACCTCATGGATGCCCGGATCGAGGTTTTGGTCAGTACCAAATCGGTCAGCAAATTTTTTGAGGCGCATGTTTTTGTACCTGATACCCTTTTGTTCCTTGAAAAAAAACTGGAGCCAACGGGAGAGACTGAAATTGTCCTGTCTGATTCCATTTTCCCGAAAGCAAATTTCCTCTACGATGTTAACGTTCGCTTACTGACTTCCGACAACGAAGCGGTTTCTGAAAGCAGGAGAGTGAATTATTTTTATCGTTCCGAAGAAATAAAAATGGACCTGACCGCCGATTCCATCCGGTTCAGTTACGCTGAAAACGGGATCGGGGCAAATAAAAAAGCCACCATTACGGCCAATGATAATTTCGGAAACCAGACACCGGTATTTGAAGGAAGCCTGCCTGCCCGGATCAAAGCCGACCCGTTTTTCGCGTCTTATACCGTCAAATCCGACAGTCTGACCACGACCATATATTTATCGTCTCAGCCCTCACTGTTGCAATGTTTTTCGGAGCGGACAAACGATTCGGTATTTGTTGTTGCTGATAATCCGCGAAAAATTCCCTTCAGCTATACCATCTTCAAAAGGAACAACGAAAAGGCGGCAGGATATTCCGATTCCCTGAATTTTAAAGACGAAACGCGCTCCGCGCAAACGTACTTTTTGTCTGTCCGTTACCTCTGGGGCGGAAAAATCCAGGAAGAAAACTACCAGATTCCGCTGATCGATAAAAAACTGAATATTTCTGCAAAACAACCAAAGATTGTATTTCCGGGACAAAAATCGCGTATCGAAGTTTCAGTAACAGATATCACGGGAAGGCCGGTCGAAGGAGTTGACCTGACTGCCTTTTCGTTAACAAAAAAATTCAGTTACACGCCACCGCAACTACCTGATCCCGGGAAAAACCGAAAGAACAAAAACCTCGTCAACAATTTTCATTTTGAACAATTTAACCCGGGCACTCCTGCACTCAAACTGGATTATAACGCATGGAAATTGCTGGCCGGCCTCGATTCCATCGAATATTACAGATTCATTTATCCTGAAAACGCCATTTACAGGTTCGAATACCAAACCCGGGATTCCTTGACGCAATTTGCGCCTTTTGTGGTTTCTGACGGCGATCTTGTTCCGGTTCATGTGATCGAAGTAGACCACCAGCCGGTCTATTTCAGTTGGTCGACCCATATGCGGCCCTATTCCTTCGGGATCGACAGCGGTTATCATCAAATCAGGTTACGGACAAGCGCAAAAAGCATTACCATCGACAGTCTGTACGTTCATCCCGGGAAAAAACTGGTATTCAGTTTGAATGAAAACACGCCTTTAAAAAATGTCAGTATTCAGAAAGCGAAATCAGAACTAAGCGCCGCCGAACAGCAGGTATTTTACCGGTACATCTTCCCGTACCGGAACACATTTGGAGAGCGATATGCTTTCCTTGAGCAAAAGAGCGGAATTGAATTCTTGCAGCCGGTATCGCCTGTTGGCAAACAAGATCACCTTGCCGGCCCTGTTTCGGGAAAAGTTGCGTTTCAGTTAATGGACAGTTTTTCGTCCAATTTCGATCACGAGCCGTTTTTTGAATATGACTTCACACCCGGTTTGCTGAAAATGCGGAGTGCTGACCGCAGCAGGTACCCCAAATATCTGAGCCGGGACAAGCGGGAGCAGAGGTTAACGGATACGGTATTGACCAAAGAATCGTTGCAGAGACAATGGCAGGATTATCTCGACTCCAAACGGTACACCAAAGCCAGGTACCGTTATCCTCATTCAACCTCTCCCGGCAACGGCAGGTTGCAGATCGAGATGGTCAGGCCGGCACGCCAACGAAAGGACATCCCTTTGAACATGCTGGTTTTCCGCTATGATAATCCCGAGTTTCTCCGCGTTTATCCGGGGAATGTCTCTTCTGTTCACGATTTGCAGGAAGGCTGTTATAAGCTGATTTTCTTTTACTCCGGCGCCAGATATCACCTGGAAGATTCCCTGTTTGTCAGGCCCGGTGGATTAAGCTATTATGAATTTACCCGTCCGCTGATTTTAGACAAAGATACTTTCAGCATCTCGGTAAGTAAGCTAATCGAAAAAACCATCTTCAGCCCGGCGCCTTTTTATGCCGACGAAGAAAAAGAACTAAAATACATCTATCATTCCTATCAGCAACAATTTCAATATACCGGCGAAGGTGAGCTTATAGAGGGGCATGTCCGCGACAGCGAATCGGGAGAGCCCATTCCTGGTGTCACGGTGATTGTTAAAGGCACCACCTACGGAGCCATTACTGACCTGACCGGCTGGTATTCGATCAACGTTCCACGCGACAGGCATGAACTGGTTTTTTCCTTTGTGGGCTTTGATACCGTAGTAAAAAACATTGCAGGTTCGGGTTCTGTCGATGTCGGGCTTACCCCGTCCCAACTGGCCCTGGACGAAGTAGTCGTTGTCGGATACGGTATGCAGCAAAAGATGGCCTTGACCGGCGCAGTTGCCGGGGTGTCGACCGTTCGGATGACCCGCGGCATTCCGGGGGTCAGCGGAAATATTTCGCTGGCGTTGAACGAACAGACAGGCGAGGTGGAATTTATCCCCGGCGATAGCCAGGCGGGGCGTCCCTTTGAGATTATGATTCGCGGAACTTCAGTTTTGGCCTCGGAACAACCGCCTCTTTATATCATCAACGGAAATGTTTTCGCCGGAAATATCGCTCAGCTTGATCCCCAACTGATCAGAAACATTCAAATCCTGAAAGGGTCCGAAGCAACGGCAATATACGGCTCGCGAGGGACCAACGGTGTGGTTGTTATTGAAACCCGCCCGGGAACATTTCAACCCATTCCGGTTCGGACAGACAAAGGGGCCGGCTTTGACGAGTCTTTCCTTGAAGCAGCATCCGGGGCAAGTTCTCTGCGTGAGAATTTCTCCGACTACGCATTCTGGAAGCCTGATTTAGTGACTGACCAAAACGGGAAAGTCGGTTTTGACGTAACTTTCCCGGACGACGTCACCGGTTGGGAAACTTTTTATCTGGCCATGAACGGAAAACGGCAAAGCGGTCAGGCCAAAGACTTCATCAAATCGTACAAACCGTTGATGGCCCAACTGGCTGTGCCCCGCTTTCTGGTGCAATCGGATACTACCTTTATCATCGGCAAGGCGCTGAATTATATGCCCGATTCAGTGCTGATCACCACGCGCTTCGAGCTGAACGGCCAGTCCTGTTTCAACCCTACAAGGTTTTGTGCAAATGCTTTGCTTGATACCGTTCCGGTTATTGCTTCCACGGATTCTGTCTCCGTCAAATACCTGCTCGAAAAGGAAGATGGTTATTTCGACGGTGAACTTCGGACGATCCCGGTGTATCCCCAGGGACTGGAAGAAGCAAAAGGCGATTTTTATGTGCTTGACCACGACACCACTGTTCAGCTTTCCTTTGACCCGAAAATGGGAGAAGCCACTTTGTATGCCCGGGCCGACGTGCTTGACCTGATCAGGGATGAAATCGGGCATGTTTTAAATTACAGGTACCTCTGCAATGAACAGTTGGCGTCCAAACTGAAGGTTCTTTTGGCGGAACAGAACATTTCTGCTTTCGCTAAAGAAGAATTTAAACACAAGGGAGAAGTTGAAAAACTGATTCGCCTGTTAAACGGTAGCCGCAAAACAAGTGGCCTTTGGGGCTGGTGGAAAGATTCGGAAGAAAGCGGTTGGATCAGCCTCCATGTGTTGGAAGCGTTCGCCCGCGCCAAAAAAACGGGCTATGCAATTGAAATTGACAAAGAAGGACTGATTGGAAGATTGACCTGGGAATTGCAAAACAGCGGTACCTTTGACCGGAAAATCAGGATGCTCAGGATCTTGAAGCTGCTGGACGCGCAAATAAATTATCAGGCGTACCTCGCCGATCTGGAACGCGACCGGAAGCTGACACTAAACGAACTTTTGCAGGTTATGGAGCTGAAGCAACAAAATAAGCTGCCTATCGCTACCGACACCTTAAAGCATTATCAGCAAATTACCCTGTTCGGAAATATTTATTTTGAAGATAAAAAGGAGCAACCAGACCCGTTGGATAATGCTGTCCAAAATACCATCCTGGCTTACCGGATATTAAAGGCCGATTCCGCAAGAAACATGCTTACATTAGGAAAAATACGGAACTACTTTCTCGAAAAAAGAAGAACCGGCTACTGGCGAAATACCTACGAATCGGCCCAAATCATCGAAACCATTCTGCCGGACCTGTTGGCCGGTAAAGCCGAACTCGCCAAACCCGAACTGAAAATACAAGGGGATGAGAACAAAACCATCACTAAATTCCCCTTCGAGATAAAAATTGATCCGACCAAAAACATCCGGATTTCCAAAACAGGTGATTTCCCGGTTTATCTGACCAGTTACCAGAAGTATTGGAACAACGATCCGCAAATAACAAAAGGCGATTTTGAGATTACCACCAGCTTTGATCATGACTCACTGACAACATTACAAGCCGGTAAAGAAGTGACACTGATTGCCGATGTCAGCCTGAAAGAAGACGCCGAATATGTAATGATTAACATCCCCATTCCGGGCGGCTGCTCGTACGCCGATAAGAAAAACAACTTCAGGAACGAGTCGCACCGGGAATACTTTAAAAACGAAACCGCTATTTTTTGCGAACGCCTCCGAAAAGGTGAATACACCTTCGAAATCAAACTTATTCCGCGATATACGGGAAGTTACACCTTAAATCCGGCCAAAGTCGAGCTGATGTATTTTCCGGTGTTCCAGGGCAACGAAAAGATCAAAAGGGTAAAGGTCTTTAAAAACCATCATTCGAGGTAGAAAGGCAACAAGAAAGTTGCAGTAAAAACAGTGCATTTTAGAAATAATATTATACACAGGCCCGGCATTTTCATCTCTCTAATTCCCTTCTGTCAAATATTTCTTCAAAATTTCTGTTTTGGGATTCTTCAAAATTTCGTCGGGGTGACCTTGCTCGATAATATCGCCATCGTACATGAAGATCACATGATCAGCCAACCGGACTGCCTGACGAAGCACGTGGGTAACCAAAACGATCGTGTAGTTTTCCTTCAGTTCTTTGAACAGGCTTTCAATCGTTTTCGTCGAAATGGGGTCCAATGCCGAAGTGGGTTCATCAGCCAGAATAATGGTCGGTTTCACGGCCAACCCGCGTGCCAGGCATAAGCGTTGCTGCTGTCCGATCGACAGGCTGGTGGCCGGGCTGTTTAGCCTGTCCTTAACCTCTTCCCACAAACCTGCTTTCCTTAAGTTAACCTCAACACTGTGGGCAATCAACTTTTTATCGCGAACACCTTTGAGTTTCAAGCCATAGGCTACATTCTTATAAATGGAAACAGGAAGAGGAAAAGGGCGTTGAGAAAGTAAGCCCATCTTTTGCCTCATTACCGGGAGTTCACGGGAAGCTTTCAGGATATCTTCCCCATCAATCAGCACCTCTCCGCTCACCTGCAATTCTTTGTGCAGATCGGTCAGCCGGTTCAGCGTCTTTAGTAAGGTCGTTTTGCCACAGCCCGATGGGCCCAACAAAACGACAATCTTATTTTTAGGGATCTCCAGGTTAATGTTTCTCAGGATTTCATTTTTTCCTGCATTTACCGTCAGGTTTCTGATCACGATGATCGGCTTTTCGCCTTTTTGCTGTTTCATTTTGTGAATAGCTTACTTTTTTGCCCCTTATTTGATCATATTTTTTGAATACCTTTTAGAGAGCAGCCGGGCCGACACGCTGATCACCAAAATAAAAAAAGTCAGCACCACCGCCGCAGCATACGCCCTTTCACGAACTTCCTCAATGGGCGAGCTAAGCTGAAAAAAAATCGCCAGAGGCAACGTGGCCACCGGTTCATCGAGTGTTTCCGGGATATTGTCGGTATAGCCGGCCGTGAACAGCACCGATGCCGCATCGCCAATTCCCCGTCCGAATGCCAAAAGCAAAGCGGTAACGAAACCGGCAAGTCCTTGCTTGAAAATAACCTTCAGCGCAGTTTCCGTTTTTGTTGATCCCAGGGAAAAGGAGGCTTCCTGTAACTCGACAGGAATGGTCTTCAGCACTTCATCGAAGGCCCTGACCAAAATTGGGGTAATCAACAGGGCAACAGTTATAATCCCGGCCATCAGCGATGCGTTCAGCCCGAGCAAAAGCATCAGGGAAAACCCAAAAGCGCCGTATACGATTGATGGTATCCCCCAAAGCGCATCCAGCAAGTAGCGGATGGTATTCTGTGTTTTCTTTAACCGGATCAGTTGCACATTAATGAACAAAGCTGCTGGAAGCCCGATAAAAACCGCCAGCACCGTCGCCCCAACCGACAGATAGAGGGAGCCAACAATCGCGTTTAAGATTCCACCTTCACCTCCAAAATAGTAGCCTCCTTCGGGCAGTCTGAAAACGGTTTCCCACGAAAGTGCACCGATCCCCTTGTTGAACACGACAAACAACAGGAACAGCAGGATAACGATAACCGAATAAGCCGCCAACATGGAGATTGCCTTAAAAAAACGCTCTTCTGTCATTTTCCCCTTCCTCATAACTTTTCTGCTTTATGGATAAAATAGCGAAAGAACAGATTGATTACCAATATGATGAAAAACAGCAGCATCGCGGCAAACATGAGCGCCGCATCATAGTCGGGAATGGACATCATTTCTCCGTAGTTATTGGCGATCAGCGCCGGCAAAGGATAACCCGGACTGAAGGGGGAGAGCGAAATATCCAGGGTATTGCCCACAACCATCAGTACGGCTATTGTTTCACCGAAAGCTTTGGCAATACCCAGTCCAAAAGCGGATATGATACCTGGAAATCCTTTTCTCAGAACGACATGTTTCACCATCTCCCAATGCGTTGCCCCAAGAGACAGTGAAGCTTCTTTCATCCCCATGGGAACTGTATGGAATACCTCGATCAGCATGTTCAACATATAGGGAATACACATGACGGCTAAAACGACACCCCCTGCCAATAAGCTGTAACCTGAGCCGGACGCTCCAAAAAAAGGGGCTATCTGTTGTGATACTGCCGGAACAATAACCAACACGCCCCATACGCCATATACGACCGACGGGATCCCGGCCAGGATATCGATCACGGGCAGCATCACGTTCAGCAGCCTACTCTTACCAAATTGGGTCAGATAAATCGCGGCAAAAAGGCACAACGGGGCCGAAATAATAAAAGACAACACGGTTACATAAACCGAACTGTAAATAAAAGGCAGGAATCCAAACTCACTTTTCAGCGGAAACCATTTTTTTGAAAACAGCAGTTCGGTAACCGGGTGGTTTTCAAACAAAGGAAGTGCTTTCCAAAACAAGCCGGTTGCAATCAGAACGGGGACAGACAACAACAAATAAAGTCCTCCCCGCATCCAGATATTGGCAACAGCATCTGTCAACCTTCTGATTTTGTTCATTCTGTTTCTTAATGCTTTTTGACCGATCAGTTTTCCCATCTCAGTTCAACCTGGCAACCTGTTCTTCCAGATTTGCACTGGTGAGTGGAACATAGCCCGCCTCCGGAATAAAAGACTGCCCTTTATCCAGGATCCACCGAAGGAAATCGACCGTTGCCTGTTTCCGGGGCTTCCCGTTCGAAACCAGATAAAGATCGCGGGCCGGCGGCGAGGGATAATTCCCTTCTGCAATGGCAGCCAGCACCTGGTCGAACTTGTCATAAAAATTCTCATCAGCATCAATGCTCCCGTTTTCATTCACATCGATCGGGATCACTTCAATGCCCGGATTCTTGTTGCCGGTTTTCTGATTATACAGGTAGATGGTGTTATTGAACCCAATCCCCTTTTTGTCTTTCACCACGGCATCAGCCAGGCCGGGATCGCCAAACACGCCAACTCCTTTCAGATCCTCCTGCTTGCCACCCAGGTAATCAGCCCAGGTCCCGGCAGCGCCACAGGCATCGGAGCGCGTGAATACGTTGATTACTTCATCGGTAGTAACTCCGGCTAACTGATTCCAGTTGGTAATTTCTCCGGTGATGTATATCTTCCGAAATTCATCACGGGTCAGGCCGCGCCGTTTGATCGTTTCGAGTACCGGGCTTTTTGCGTTTATAGTCGGGATAACGGCGTCTTTGGTAACAGCCACCCACCAAACTCCTTTGTCTTTTTCGGCCTGGGTAATCCCGCGCGAAAACATGCCCAGGTCGACTGTACCTGACATCGCGTCGGTCATTCCTTTCCCGGCTCCGCCCGCCGAAATATTAAACCGGACACCGGGATGTTCCTTTTGGTATTCCTCACTCCATTTGACCGCTAACGGGTACAACGCAAACGCCCCCGACAAGCTGATGGTCTCCGCCTCCTTTTTTCCCGCCGTGCAGGCTGAGAAAAGAACCGCCACAGCGGCAAGCAAAATGAAAATCGCTTTCTTCATACCTATTTATTTATCGTGTAAAATGATTCAGAAATTTACCTGAAGTTGCAGGGTTGCCAGATTATTCTCAATCCCTATGCCCTGTTCCTCTTTGATGGTATAATTCAATTGAAGCTTCACATGGCCGGTGAAATAGTAGTTGCCCCCTAAAACGTACCAGGTCGACGTGTTACCGGCGATATCCGTATCCGGGTCGTAAAAATCGTATTTGGCAACAAGCTGGAATTTCTTCGGCACAAAATAGTATCCTGCCTTCAGGTAATATCCTTCGCGGTCGGCAGTATCGTCGGTGCCATGAATATATTCACCTGCAACGTTCAGATTCTTATAGTTGTACACCAGTTCGAACCCGTAACGATCGCGGTCAACGTTTCGGGAAGGCATCGTCACGCCCCCGGTGGCTTGTTCCGACACATAGCGTCTCCCGTTGTACAGGGATGCCCCCAAATCCAGGCCGGTAATTGGATGAACAACCAGCCGTGCTGCAAAATCCTTACTGTCGTTTTTATCGGCGGCATTAATTCCACCTCCGTTAAAAATCCCCAATCCGTAATCGAGCAAAGAACCGCTCTCCTGCTTTATCAGGGTTCCTCCAACCTGAATTCCCAAATCCCTGCCGTTTTGGTTCTCTAAGACATCTGTTCCCCGGGCAACCAACGCGTCCACCACCTGCGACCACTCTGCCAGATCAAGTTTGGAAGAGCTGGTCAGATTTTCAAATGACAACGGGATTTTTGCCTGGCCAACAGTAAACTTAAAATAGTCGGTCAACTTTACTTCGGCATAGGCATCCAGAATCTTTGGTGTTCCCGCCAGCTCTATCTGTAAACGATAACCCCATACTCCCGAAACCTTCCCCTTCAGATTTAACCTGGAGCGCCGGATATCGAAACCGTCAGCTTTACCCGGCTGGGCAAAGGAACGGTAACGAACCTGCGTATAACCTGACAATTGTATGTTTTTGCCTGCGAGAACCGGCATTTGGCTGTTCTTACCGGCAGAACGGATGGAATCCGCCTCGCTTTGCCGGATCAGGTTTTTCCGGGTGAGGACATTCAGGATATCGTCAGTCGTTTGTGATTCGGCTGTGAACGATAAGCCGGCAAGCAATGCATTTACAAAAAGTAGTCTCTCCAATTTTCGAAATCTCCTTGTCATGGTAAACTAATATTTGTTCCACGACAAAACTATCGCCCGGAAAGTCCTCCCGAAACAGCCTAAAGTCCTAAAATTGACTTACGCAGATAGACGTATATGAGCTGGTATAAATTACTAATGAATGGAATAATAACCGTTCTTGATCGCATAAAGGACTAACCCCACTACATTTTTTGAATCCGTTTTATCCAACAAATTCTGACGGTGTTTGTCAACCGTACGCTTACTGATCTGTAGTTTTTCGGCCATTTCACCATTTGAAAGTCCCAGACAAATGTAATTCAGCACTTCAATTTCCCTTTCCGTAATCCTTTTGTCGGATCTCCGATCTGCTGACGAAATGTGCCGAACGAGTAACTGAATAATTTCATGCGAGAAATAGTTTTTCCCCGAAACAACGTCTTCAAGTGCCTGTTTGACAATCGAAAACTTCGAGTTCTTCAAAAGGAACCCATCCGCTCCCGATTCGATCATGCTCGTATAATAATCTTCGTCCGTATACATCGAAAGCGCAATGATCCTGATGTCCGGTTGAAGTTCCCGCGCCAGTTGGGCCGCCCTGATACCATTCATGACGGGCATCTCAATATCCAAAAGAGCAATATCGACCGGATGCTGCTGCAGATCATCCACAAATTGCTGTCCGTTTTCCGCTTCATAGATTTTATCTGCGAATTCCCAACCGGACAACAGAAATTTCAGCCCCTCTCTGAAAAGGGCATGGTCGTCTACCAGATATATATTAACTTTTTTCATTCTGCCGGAATTGTTAACTGAAATGAAAAGCCTTTATTTGGTGCTGAATCTATCACGTACTTTCCCTTAAGTGATTTAACGCGGGAAACGATATTATCCAACCCCATTCCCGAACGGATAGCCAGGCCCAGGTACTCTCCCGCATCAAATCCAGAGCCGTCATCCTGGTAAAACACGATGAGTGCCCTATCCTTTTCCGACATTTTCAGACTGATATTCGCAGGATTTGCGTGGCGAAGGCTATTATTAAACAATTCGCAAACGATGCGATAAACATTAATTTCCAAATCATAAGCGTAGCGCTTACGCTGAATAGCCGGGCAGATATTCACCCGGATGGTCGTTCCCTCAAAAAACTGGTCTGCAAAGGTTCTGACTGCTTTAGCCAACCCGTAGTTCTTCAACAGGTGTGGGCTTAAATGATTTGAAATTTCTTTTAGTGAAGTAATGGCCTCGTTAACTGAAAGCTCCGATCTTTCCACAATCCTTTTGTTCGTTTCGCTCAGCGAGCCCGTATCGATGGCGCTTAAGGTCATTTTTACCGACGACAAAACCGGGCCCAGTCCATCGTGCAGTTCGCGGGCAAACTTCTGTCGCGCTATTTCTTCGGTCTGGATAACCGCCGATAATACCCGTGTTTCACTTTCTTCCCTGATTTGTTCGATGTGCGATTGCAGATCGAAAATTTTCCTTATAAAAATTACTCCAACAAACATCAGTACCGATATAAGTACCCCAATCCAACTGTTTACCTCTTCTTTGGGAAAAAACTTCGAGTCCCAGAAGAGGGCTGAAAAGTCAAATAGCCGTCTCAGGGCCATTAAAACAAAGCCGGATGAAATCAAGATCCAGGACACATTAAATCGAGTCCTGCGAATTAAACTGAGCGCCTGAACAGCCGCTCCCATTTGAAAAAGCACTGCAAACAGCAACGCAAATTTTAACATCTCTTTTTAAGAATTAACCTTACAAACCCTACCCTATAACTCATTCTGCACATATTGAAACTTTTCAAATTTACCTGACCATAATGAAAAAAAGAATAAGATTAAAATGCTATTTACAACTAGGTGATTATACGCAGCTAACGTTTGCAGGAACGACAATTAGTTCGTTTCGATACGACCCAACCCAACCATCAGCGAAGGAGCACCGATAGATCAGCGAAGGATCAGTGAACCGTCGAGACAAAAAAATTATACCCCCTCTGCCCTCTTTCCGGCAACCTGCCGATTAAAATTCTAAAAATATTAGTAACTTTGTATCAGCCTGCTAACCTTATTCAAATGCCTGATACGCACAACAACATACGGTTTCGAAACGGAGAATCGGTCGGGTTCGAAGACTTCTTCAAAGAAAACTACGCGGTCTTTTCTTCCTTTGCATGCCGGTATATTCCCGATCGCGACCTGTGTGAAGATCTGGTGCAGGAAGTTTTTCTATCCTTCTGGGAAAAGAAAGATTCGTTCGAAAGTAAGGTATCGGCCAAATCATTTTTTTACACCTCCATCCGGAACGCCTGCCTCAACAAGATCAAGCACGATAAGGTCAAATTGAAATACCTGAATTATAAATGGCCTGAGAACGAGACCTCCGATTCCTTTTTGGATGCTGTTTTTAAAAAGGAAGCCTACCGCGAAATTTATCACGAAGTAAATAAGCTCCCCGAAATGGCAAGAAAAGTCCTGAAACTTACTTTACGGGGAAAAAGCAATGATGAAATCGCCAGTCTGCTTGGAATTGCGGTCAACACTGTAAAAGTGCATAAAAACCGAACCTACAGGATACTCCGGAAAAACCTTCACGATCTCTATTACCTTTTCCTTTTTCTCCGGAAGCCCGTCTCTGCTTAAGCAAAAAAAAATATGAATAATACGAGACGTGAATTTTTGAAAAAGGCTACTGTTGCCACTGCGGGGATTTCGGTTGTTCCCAATCTTGCAGTAAGCGGGCTTGGACACCGGGCTCCGAGCGATAAGCTGAATATTGCCGGTGTAGGCATCGGTGGCAAGGGTCATCCCAACCTGAAGGGAATGGCTACCGAAAATATCATTGGTTTATGCGATGTGGACTGGAAATATGCCGATCGTTGCTTCAAGGATTTTCCGAAAGCCAAACGTTATTGGGACTGGCGCAAAATGTTCGATGAAATGGGCAATTCCATCGATGGTGTCATGGTTGCCACAGCCGACCACACCCATGCCATCATTGCAGCTACGGCGTTGTCGATGGGCAAACATGTGTATTGCCAGAAGCCGCTGACACACTCGGTTTACGAATCACGGTTACTGACCAGGCTTGCAGCCAAACACCGGGTGGCAACCCAAATGGGTAACCAGGGCAATTCGGGCGATGGTGTTCGCCAGGTCTGTGAGTGGATCTGGAATGGCGAAATTGGCGAAGTCCGTGAAGTACATGCCTGGACCGACCGTCCGATCTGGCCTCAGGGTTTACAGAGGCCTGCAGGGGAAATGCCTGTCCCCGACACGTTGAACTGGGATCTTTTCATTGGTCCGGCACCCGTGAGGCCTTACCAGGAAATTTATACACCCTGGAATTGGCGCGGCTGGTGGGATTTCGGCACCGGGGCTTTCGGCGACATGGCCTGCCATGTGCTTGATCCGGTTTACCAGGCGCTGAAATTGGGATACCCGGAAAAAGTGAGCGGCAGCTCAACCCAGGTGAACACCGAAAGCGCTCCTCAGGCCGAGACCGTCGAGTTCGATTTCCCGGCCCGTGCCAAAGAAAAGAATCAGGAAATGCCTGCCGTTAAGGTATTTTGGTATGATGGGGGGATCCTGCCAAGGCGGCCGGATTTACTGCCCGAGGGAGAGAACCTGATGGCAGACGGGCTGGGCGGATGTATTTTTATCGGTTCGAAAGATACCATGATCACCGGCTGCGGTGGGTTTAGGGCACGCCTGTTATCGGGCCGTGTGCCGAAAGTGACGCCGTACCTTCGCCGTGTACCCGGAGCAATTGGTTATGTCGACGGCCCGCACGAACAGGACTGGATCCGTGCCTGCAAAGAGTCGCCCGAAAACAGGGTTGAAGGAACTTCCAATTTTGCGTATGCCGGGCCATTCAATGAGATGGTACTGCTGGGCGTGCTGGCCATCCGCCTGCAAAGCCTGAACAAAACATTGAATTGGGATGCCGAAAATATGCGGTTCTCCAATATTTCTCCGGCCGAAGAACTGAATATTGTGACCTCCGATGAATTTAAGGTCATTGACGGGCACCCGCATTTCAATACAAAATATGCGAAATTCAATGCTGCCGAAGCGGCAACCGGGTATATCCGGCATACTTACCGCGACGGGTGGACACTGCCCGACATGCCCATAGCATAGTTTTTATACCAGACAACGAATCACCATAAAAAATAAAACTGATGGACAGAAGAACTTTTATTGGTAACGGAATGCTGATCGGCGCTGCCGCCTGTTGCTGCGGATTTGATCAGGCGTTGGCCGCCGGCCCGAAGGACAACAAACGTACAAACAGGATTGGTATCCAATTGTACAGCATTAAGGACTTCCTGCCAAAGGATATTGACGGCAGTTTGAAAAAAATCGCTGATATTGGCTATTCCTATGCCGAAGCTTACGGCTACAACGGGAATTTCCTGAACAAGAGCCTCAGTGAGTGGAGCCGGATGCTGGAAGATCACGGGATGAAACTTTCCGGTACACATTGCGGTACGGGATTGTTGCCTGCCGATATTCAGGCAAAGGAATGGGATTACTGGAAGAAAGGGATCACTGATATGAACGACGCCGGCGGGAAACACCTGGTACAGTCGTGGCTTCCGGCAAAAACGCTGGACGAGTTGAAACGTCTCGCCGACCAATTCAACAAGATCGGGGAAATGTGCCATAATGGCGGCGTGAAATTCGGATACCACAACCATCATGCCGAGTTCAAAGAAATGGAAGGACAGGTCATTCTGGATGTGTTGCTGCAAAACACCGATCCAAAACTCGTCTTTTTCCAGATGGATTTGGGTCATACTGTAAACGGAGGTGGTGACATCCTTGAATACCATCACAAGTATCCGCGAAGATTTCTCAGTTGGCATGCTTCCGATTTCAAAAAAGGGCAAGGGTATTGCGAGGTAGGAGAAGGCGATGTCCCATACGATGCGCTCTTCAGGCTGGCCAAATCGTACGGGCTCGAAGACCTGACGATAGAGCAGGAAACAAAGGGCGACATATTCGCATCCTGCAAACGCGATTTCGACTTCCTGATCAACTATCCCTGGACAAGAAAATGAATTTGAAATATGACGCCCAGGGAACGATTTGAGCTGACTGTAAATCACCGTCAGCCCGACAGAATGGTGGTTGATTTTGGGGCGACTTCTGTAACGGGTATCCATGTTCTGGCAATTGAGAACCTGAGAAAACATTACGGATTGGCATATCAGCCTGTCCGCGTGGTCGATCCTTACCAGATGCTCGGAGAGGTAGATGAGGAACTGGGCGGGATAATGGGCACTGACGTGGTCGCGGCCAGGGGAAGAAAAAACGCATTTGGCCTATCCAATCACGAACCTCTGAAGGAATATTTGACTCCCTGGAGACAAACCGTGCTCGTTCCGGAAAGTTTTAATACCACGACCAATGAAAAGGGGGACGTGCTGGTTTATCCGGAAGGCGATCTGACAGCCGGCCCCTCGGCACGGATGCCTTCGGATGGGTATTTCTTTGATGCGGTCATCCGTCAGAAACCCTTCAATGAGGAAGACCTCGACCCGGAAGACAACCTCGAAGAATACGGGCTGGTCACCGGCAACGAGCTGGAGTACTGGAAGGAAACCACCCGAAACGCCCGTGCAACCGGGAAAGCCGTAGTCGCAGGGTTGGGCGGTACCGCCCTGGGCGATATTGCCCACATCCCGGGCATGAAGCTGAAAAACCCCAAAGGCATCCGCGACATTGCCGAATGGTATATGAGCATCGTGATGCGGCCGGATCATATCAAGGCCATTTTCGAGCGCCAGTTGGAAATGGCCATTGAAAACTTCACCCGTCTGCACCCGGTTATCGGCGACAATATCGATGCGGTTTATATCTGCGGAACCGATTTCGGCACCCAGGATTCCACCTTTTGCGCGCCCGAACAGTTCGACGATCTGTGGCTGCCGTATTACCGGCGCATCAATGACTGGGTCCACACCCATACCAACTGGAAAACCTTTAAGCATTCCTGCGGCGCCGTGGAGCCATTCATGCCGCGGTTTATTGCTGCCGGTTTCGACATCATCAACCCGGTGCAGATCAATGCCAAAGGGATGGATCCGGTTCATCTGAAAAAAGCATATGGGAAAGATCTCGTTTTCTGGGGAGGAGGCATCGATACGCAAAAAGTACTGCCCTATGAAACTCCGGAGAAAGTAAGGGAGGAAGTGCTTCGTCTGTGCGACATTTTTGCCAAAGACGGCGGATTTGTATTCAATACCGTCCACAATGTTCAGGCCAACGTTCCGGTCGAAAACCTGGCCGCCATGATCGATGCAGTAAATGAATTCAACGGCGTTCAATAAAAACCCGCTTGTTCCATGTGTGAGAAAAGTCTGAATAATAAAAACATCGTCATCATCGGAGGCACCGCCGGCCTGGGTCTCTCGGGAGCCCTGGCCTTTGTGGCAAACGGAGCCCGTCTTGTTGTGGTGGGGCTCGACGATGAAAGCGCCGGTGAAGCCTCTGCACTGTTGGGCGACCGCGCTGAGGTCATTACCGGCGACGCCGTTCAGGCGGAAACGGCGCTTCGCGCGATAGACATTTGCGTCCGTACATTCGGGAAGCTTGATGGTCTTTACCATATTGCCGGAGGAAGCGGCCGGAAAATGGGTGACGGTCCGTTGCATGAGCTCACCCCCGAAGGATGGAATAAAACCCTGGAATTGAATCTTACCTCCCTGATGTGGTCCAACCAGGCGGCTGTCAGGCAGTTTTTAAAGCAGGGAACCGGGGGTTCAATTTTAAATACGGGTTCGGTACTGGGCTGGTCGCCTTCGCCGCAATACTTTTCCACGCACGCCTATGCCGCGGCCAAATCGGCAATCATCGGCTTCACCAGATCCGTTGCAGCATACTATGCGAAAGATAATATCAGGATCAATGTAGTTGCTCCCGGATTGGTTGAAACAGCCATGTCCCGTCGTGCGGCTGAAGATGAAACGATTTTATCGTTTATCAAAACCAAACAGCCCCTGGATGGCGGCCGTATCGGGACGCCGTCCGATCTTGACGGACTGGCTGTTTATTTCATGAGCGAACAATCCCGGTTTACCACCGGGCAGGTAATTGCCGTCGACGGAGGCTGGACAGTAAGCGACGGGCAGATATCAATTCAACCTTAAAAATAAGCAAATGAGTGACATTGCGATAGGAATAGACCTGGGAGGTACACGGGTAAAGGCAGTCGCCATCGACGGGCTTGGAAATATGTTGCACCAGCATTACCAGCCTACGTTCGACGGCGATGAAAATGGCTGGAAAAATGCAGTCGCCGCTGCATTTCGGGACGTACAGGACAAAACCGGAAATACGGATGCCCTTGTTGGCATATCGGCCCCCGGATTGCCCAATGCCGGCAACTCGGCCATCGCCTGCATGCCGGGCCGGTTACAGGGACTGGAGAATTTTAACTGGTCCGGATTTTTAAAAACGAAAACTTTTGTATTGAACGATGCCATCTCGGCCATGATGGCCGAAGCAAGGTTTGGCGCAGCCAAAGGAAGGAAAAATGTGGTGATGCTGACCCTGGGCACAGGCGTTGGCGGCGCTGTTCTGGCCAACGGAAAACCTTACCAGGGCGCTTTCAATAAGGCGGGCCACATCGGCCACATGGTGATTGACAGCGATGGCGACCGCGATATTACCGGGATGCCCGGCAGCCTGGAAGATGCCATTGGGAATTGCAGCATCGGGAAGAGGACTTTCGGGAAATTCAGTTCGACACAGCAGTTGCTCGAAGCCTACCGGAAAGGAGATTATTTTGCCGCGGAGGTATGGCTGACCTCGGTCAGGAAGCTGGCCATTGGCCTTGCTTCCTTAACCAATATCCTTTCGCCCGAAACGATCATCCTGGGAGGGGGCATCACCGAAGCCGGGAAGGATTTGTTCGAACCGCTGGAGCAATACCTGTCCCTTTACGAATGGCGCGCCGGCGGAAACAAAACAGCGATTGAGAAGGCCTGGTACGGCGATCTGGCGGGGGCGGTTGGGGCCGCATGTTTCGCTTCCGAAGCAGGGAAAATTTAAGAATTTCAAAGACAAGGAAACATGAACATCACAGAAACCTATTTACAGAAAGCGTTAGAAATAGCGGAAACAGTCCGTTCTCAGCAAGCAAAAATCAGGCAGGCGGCACAACTGTTTGCCCAAACCATTCTGGCCGGAAGGATGGTCCACGTTTTTGGCAGCGGCCACAGCCGGATCCTGGTCGAGGAAATGTGGCCCCGCTACGGATCATTTCCAGGATTTAATCCGATTGTCGAACTGTCGCTTACCTTTCATAACCTGGTGGTTGGCGCCAACGGGCAGCGACAGGCCATGTTCCTGGAGAATGTGAGCGGACTGGCTGACCGCATTCTTCGAAACTTCGATCTGAAGGAAGCAGATACCGCCCTGATCATTTCGTCGAGCGGGTGCAATGTGGTGCCCATAGAAATGGCAGAACTGTTTCAGCAGAAAAACATCAAAGTGGTTTCGGTCGTCTCGGAAAAACATGCTGAAAGATCGACGAGCAGGCGCAGTGACGGAAAAAAACTCGGCGATTTTTCCGATCTGGTACTCGACACAGGCGCACCTGTCGGCGATGCCATGGTGTACATTCCGGGCCTGGACACCCCGGTTGCTCCCGGCTCTACGGTAGGTGGTGCGCTGCTTATCAACTGTATCAAGGCCGAGCTGGCGGGTTTGCTGACTGCCGCCGGACAACCCCCCAAAGTGTTAAGCGGCGCAGTGGTGGTTGGCGAAGAAAGGGCAGCCTCCTTATTCGAAAGCGCTTATGATGAGCATGCCAACCGCCTTGCCCGGTTGTTCGAAAATGTTGGGAAATAAAAACATGGTAACGATTTTCAACATCGAAAATATCCCGTTGCTGACCGAAACCGATGTGCTGGTCATTGGTGCCGGTTCGGCGGGTTGCGTGGCCGCCCTGGCGGCTGCCCGCGAGAGCCGGTACTCGGTAATGCTGGTCGAGCGCTATGGTTTTCCGGGCGGTACGTCTACCCAAATGCTCGACACCTTTTACGGCTTCTTCACTCCCGGTACCAGTCCGAAGAAAATTGTTGGCGGTTTACCCGACCTGGTGGTAAACGAGCTGGACAAAACCGGCGACATTTTTCTGCGCCCCAACACCTACGGAGCCGGAACAGGGGTCAATTATAACCCGGAACGGTTGAAACTGGTTTGGGATCACCTGATCACCGAAGCCGGTATCAATTACCTGTTGCATACTTCCCTTGTGGATGTGGTTAAAGAAGAAAATGAACGGATAACCTGCATTTTCCGGCACAAATCAGGCTTCTTTCAGGTAAAGGCCCGAAGGGTGATCGACGCCAGCGGCGACGCCGATTTCTGTTATCTGGCAGGCTATCCGTTCGAGATGGCCGGGGAGCATGGGCCGGCGCAAAGCATGACCACCACCTTCAGGATGTGCAACGTCGATCTGGAAAAATTTGAAAAGGCAGGAGGCAACAGGATGATGAAAGAAAGGATGACCGAAGCCTTTGAACAAAAAACCTATTTGCTGCCCCGGAAAGAAGGTTCGGCCCACGAAATGTGCCAGCCCGGGTGTATTTCAACGGTCGCAGTGAAAGTGGCCGGCCTCAGCCCCCTGAAGATCGGGGAACTGACAAAAGCTGAGATCGAAGGAAGAAAGCAGTCCTTTGAATATGAACGGTTTTTCAGAGAGCAGGTTCTCGGCTACGAAAACGCAAAGATCATTGGCCTGTCCCATCAGATCGGTGTGCGCGAAACCCGCAGGGTGTATGGCGAACACAGGCTTACAAAAGAAGAATGTCTGGCCGGTGCGATACCCGGTTCTTCTGTTTTGCTTTGCGGGGCGCCAATTGAAGATCACCGGAAAGGCAAAGAAGGACAGAGCGAAACGTACTGGGAATATATTCCGGGAACGGGCGTTTACGGAGTGCCGTACGGAACGTTAGTCCCGGCCGGAAGCAAGATGGTCTGGGTGGTTGGCCGTTGTTTCTCGGCCACACACGACGCCCATGCTTCGTGCCGGTCCATGGCGCAGACCATGAGCATGGGTCAGGCTGCAGGACTTGCTGCAGTTCAGTCATTGAAAAGCGACTGCCGCGCAAATGAGATCAGTGTCTCGTTGCTGCGGAACGAACTGGTCAGGCTTGGGCAAATACTTGAAGTGCCCGGTCCGGTTGCCGATACCAGTCGCGATGGATGGAAAAATAACAGGCACCACATGAACGATGAATAAGCCATTTATCAGAACAGTATTGGGCGACATTTCTCCTGCAGAAATGGGACTGACCTATTCCCACGAGCATATCGTTATCGAGGAAAGCTTTCCTACATTGGCCAATCCGGCGTTTATCCTCAATGATACCACCCGTATCAGCGCGGAGCTGAAAGAATTTTATCAGTTTGGCGGCCGTACCCTGGTCGATACCATGCCTGCCGCCTGCGGCCGGAATGTTCTCAAACTGGCCGAAGTTTCCCGGAACTCCAAGGTGAACATCATTGTCCCGACCGGCATCCATCTCGAAATCTATTACCCGCCCAACCACTGGCGTTACCTGTTGCCGGTTGACCAACTGACGAAACTGCTTGTCAGCGATATCACAGAAGGGGTTGATGAGTATGACTATAACAGCCCGGTCATAAAACGAAGCCTGCATAAAGCAGGCATGATCAAACTGGCAACCGGCGACGGGAAAATTACAGAACACCAGCACAAAATATTTGAAGCGGTGGTCAATGCCCATTTTGAAACCGGGGCACCCATTTTAACCCATACCAATGGCGGAAACCTGGCCATGGAACAGGTGGAACTGTTCCTGAAACTGGGTGCCGATCTCAATCATGTCGTTATCTCGCACGTCGATAAGCAAAAAGATCTCGCTTTTCATCGGGATCTGATGCAAACAGGCGTTTTCGTGGAGTATGACAGTCATTTCCGGCTTATGGCAAAAGGAGATGACTGGACTTACCAGTTGCTCGAAAAAATGCTGCCCGTTTATACCGACCAAATCGTAGCCGGTATGGACATGGCCAAAAATACCTACTGGAAATCATATGGCGGCAAACCCGGACTGACCTATTTGCTTACTGAATTCAGACAGGAACTTCAAAAAAGGGGACTGGACAATTATTTTGAAAGCATGTTCTTTTCCAACCCGCAAAAATTATATACCTTTAAGTCTGTGTAGCAAAAAAAATTTCATGCTCATGTAGTACCTGAGATGAATCTTGTTGTTTTACCACCAAACAGCACAGATAAATGCTCATTCCATGAAGAAGCTTCACAAAATAATTACCGACGGCACCTTGATCGGGAAATACCTTGCCGGATCAAATGAGGTCTCAGAAGCGGAAGTGAAGTCATGGCTGAATGAGGACCCCAGGAACGACGATCTGTATAAAGATCTTCAGGCTGAAGAAAAACTGGCCGATGTTTTAGACGAGCTCGACCGGTTTAATGAAGAAAAAGCCTGGGCCCGCTTTACTTCAAACCGGATCCTTAAGGCTAAGCATACATCGCTGAAATGGGTGAGAATAGCTGCAATTCTGGTCCTGACCTTGGGTATATCGTCAGTAATGGTTTACCACTTCAGCGAAAAGGCAAAAACAGAAAGCTTCGCCGAAACCGGCAACATCAAGCCCGGTGGTCCCAAAGCTTACCTGGCAATTGCCGACGGTTCGGTCATTAATCTCACTGACCTCGATCATTCACAAAAAAAACAACTTAAAAAAAATACCGGCTTCGAAATAACCGGCAATGCCGTCATTGTAACGAAAACAGTCGGAACTGCAAAAAAATATTATACCTTAATCATACCCAAAGGAGGAGAATACAAGCTTGTTTTGGACGACAGCACCGAAGTATGGTTAAATGCCGACACGAAACTGAAGTTCCCCGACAAATTCAGCTCCGGCATCCGCGATGTTGAACTGACCGGTGAAGCCTGGTTCAAAGTAACGAAAAGCGAATCGGCTCCTTTCCTTGTCCGGTCAAACGACATCGACATTCGGGTGCTGGGCACCGAGTTCAATGCCTCCGCCTATCCCGACGATCCGGTGGTCACGACAACGCTCATCAACGGGCGGGTCACTGTTTTTTACAAAACCGGCGTTACTGGTCAGCAAAACCTTTTGCCGGGCGACCAGGCCTCCTACAACAAAAAAGAAAACACCATCCGCCTCGGAACCGTCGATGCTGCCAATTTCAAAGCCTGGAAAGACGGATACTTTGTATTCGACAACCAGCCCTTGTCTGCAGTTGTAAAGGCGCTTGAACGATGGTACGACGTGCAGTTTACTATTCCCGACAAAGCGCTCGAAAGTGCCCGGTTCTCCGGACAGTTCCGGCGGTATGAAGATATCGGTGTTGCGCTTGATATCATTAAAAAAACCGGCACTAAAGTGAAATTTATCAAAGAAGGGAGGGTCATTCAAATAACGTCCTGAAATAAAAAAGCTGAAAGGAACGGCGAATCCCTTTCAGCTATAATTCCGGCGCATACCGGAAATTATTAAATAATAATAACAAGCTAAAATTATGAAAAAAAAATTGAAACGAAGTCAATCTCCCGATTTTGTCGGGGGATTAAGTAAATTAACCTGTATCATGAAACTGACGCTTATTCTCATCCTGCTCAATGTTTGCGTTGCTTTTTCAAGTACTTACTCGCAGCAAACAAAGTTCACGCTATCGGGCCAAAACGTAAGTATCCGCGATGTACTGTCGAATGTTGAGTCAAAAAGCGAATTCCGTTTTTTCTTTAACAGCGAGCTTATTAACCTGAATCAACGGGTCACCTACAATATCGACGAAGGAACCATTTCCCAATTACTCGATCAGGTTCTGCTGCGAAACGGAATTGGGTACGAGGTAAAAGACCGAACCATTATCCTCTCGCCAAAGTCATCCAATGAGCTGGGTATCGCAGCACAGCAGCAGCACTCCGTTTCAGGGAAAGTCACGGACTCTTCCGGCGCTTCCCTACCCGGAGTTACGGTGGCTATAAAAGGCACTACTCAGGGAACGATCACTGATACCAATAGGGCTTACTCGCTCTCCAAAGTACCAGCCGATGCGACTCTTATTTTTTCATTTGTAGGCATGAAAACCCAGGAAGTTTCCATTGGAGGTCAATCTGTTATTACGGTCAGTATGCAGGAAGAGGCTATTGGAATAGATGAAATTGTGGCAATCGGGTATGGCACTCAGAAGAAACGGGATGTTACGGGAGCATTGGCCAATATAAATGTGGAAGAATTATCTGAAATACCAGTCCCGAGTATTAGTCAAAAATTACAAGGTAAGTTTGCCGGGGTTCAAATTAATCAAAATACTGGCGAACCAGGTGGTGCATTGTCTTTCCGTATTCGTGGTGCCGCTTCGATAAACGCGGGGAATAATCCCTTGATTGTCATTGATGGATTCCCAACTACAAGCGGACTTGAAACGTTAAGTCCTGATGAAATTGAATCAATTTCAGTTTTAAAAGATGCTTCAGCCTCATCTTTATATGGTTCGCGTGCTGCAAACGGAGTTATTTTGGTAACAACAAAGCAGGCAAAAGCAGGTGCGAGTTCAATTGAATTTAGTTCATATATTGGAGTTCAGTCCGTATCGGATCGGGGAAAGCCGGATTTAATGAATGCCCGTGAGTTTGCACAGTTTAAAAAAGAATACTATGAAGATGCAGCAATTTATGAAGGTTATACGGGAGGAGTTCCTGAGGTCTATCAGAATCCGGAACGATATGGACCAAATGATGGTACAGATTGGTTTGATGTTTTGTTGCGGGATGCACTGATTCAAAACTATAATTTAGCTTTTTCTTCAGGAGGAAAATATCTGAAATCTGTTGTAAACCTCAATTACAATAAACAGGACGGCGTGATGTTAAATTCATACGCTGACAGAATTGCTCTAAGGTCAAACAACATATATACCCCATCTGATAATTTAACTATTGGATTTAATCTGGGCCTTACTTATCACAGGAGCCAGGTTAAACCGGGATTAGGAAATGGCCGAAATATTATTCAGAACGCCTACCTGATGGATCCAACTCTTGAATACAAAAATGAAGACGGCACCTATCCTATTTCTTTTTCTCAACCCGGTATGTTTCCAAATCCAAACTATTACCTGGTCTTAACACAAAGCGTTAATCCGGAGAAAGGAACAACGGTGTTGGCGAATACCTTCGCTGAGTATGAAATTATTCCGGGACTAAAATACAAACTCAGCCTGAATGCGAATATCGATAATACAATTAACCGGACCTTTGAACCTTCAACTGCACGCGGCGGATTAGGCTCGGCTCCACCCCAACCACCTTATGGCCGTTATGGGACAGATAACTTTCTGAACTGGTTAGCAGAAAATACATTGACTTACAGTAAAACAATTAAGGAAACACATAATATTGAGACCTTTATTGGGTATACAGCGCAAAAATTTACATCTGAGAACAGTTATATAGACGCTACCGAATATCCTGATGATAACGTAGAGTGGATCAACGCTGCAACAACCAGAATTGGCAATGGTGGAACGACAGAATCATCTGTTTTATCTTATGTTGGCCGGTTTAATTACAATTATAACGGAAAATATTTAGTCTCTTTTGCTTTTCGGAGGGATGGCTCATCAAGATTTGGCTCCGCTACAAAATGGGGTAACTTTCCTGCTGTTTCCGTCGGATGGGTTGTTTCGGATGAAGGTTTTATGAAAAGTATGGAAAGTATTAAATTTTTAAAACTCAGAGCAAGTTACGGAAAGGTAGGAAACAACAATATTGGAGATTACAGATATTTAGCTTCGCTTAATACCACTAATTACGTGTTAGATAATAAAGTGACCGCGGGAAAAACGTTAAGTGGTATTGGCAATATCGGATTAACCTGGGAATCGACAACCAGTTACGATCTTGGATTAGATCTCGATCTTTATAATGGCCGAATATCTTTTACTTATGATTATTATTGGAAAAAGACTGACGGATTGTTATACGCTATTGATATTCCAATACAATCCGGCTTCAACAGCATTGATTCAAATATAGGCCAGTTTAATTTTTGGGGGCATGAATTCTCCGTATTATCCAGGAACCTTACAGGGAAATTTAAGTGGAGTACCAACTTCAATATTTCGTTTGACCGAAATCTGGTTAAAAAGCTGGGAACAAATAATGCACCAATAGGTGGATATAATGAATATTGGGATGACAACAGAACTGCAGTGGGACATCCCATCGGCTTGTTTTACGGATACGTCAATACCGGCGTATACATGACCCAGGAAGAGTTTGACACCCAACCACACGGAGCTAATTCGATGGTTGGAACTGCAAGATTCAAGGATATCAGTGGTCCTGACGGAGTACCCGATGGAAAAATAGACATCAACGACAGGGAATTTATTGGTGATCCTAACCCTGATTTTATTTATGGAATGACCAATACCTTGAGTTACAAAAATTTTGATTTAAGTATTGTCATAGCCGGTACAGTTGGAAATGATATTGCAGATGATGCCTATCAATCAACCGAAAATTTTGATGGCGTTTTTAATATACGAAAAGGTTATGCCGATCGATGGAGATCTTTGGAAAATCCGGGAAGCGGCTATTATCCAAGAACAAGGTCAGGGACAACCGCAGATTATCGTAATTTCTCCAACAGACAGGTTTTTAAAGGAACCTACCTTGCAGTAAAAAATATTACGTTGGGATATGATTTGCCAATAACAGCCAATAAATTTATAAAAAAGGCACGAGTAAATTTCAGTACTCAAAATGCATTTATGTTTACCAAGTATCCTGGAATGAACCCGGAAGCCGGCATGTCCGGATTAAACGGACTAAACCAGGGGCGCGATTTTACCTCCTATCCTATTTCGAGAATATTTACATTAGGATTAAATGTAAGTTTTTAATAAAATCCAGTTATTGTTAAAACTACAACCAATGAAGAATAAAATATTGTACATAGTCATAATGATTGTGGGATTAAGTTCCTGTAGCGAAGATTTTTTGTACCTGGATCCTGAAACCTCTGTAAGTTCAGCGTCTTTTTTTAAAAATGAAACTCAATTCAATCAGGCTCTGGTTGGAGCATACACCAACTTGCGCGGGATTGCTTTCATGGGTTTTGTGATGGATGAGATGCGCTCAGACAATACTTTTTTTACGATATATTCAGCAGACAGAGGTAGTGAAACGAGTACAGAAGCAATGGTGAAGTTTGTTGATAACAGTACCTCGAGTTCGCTTTCAAACAGCATTGGTAACAGGTACGGGAATGATTATTCGGGAATTGCCAGGGTTAATACAATTTTATCGAGAATTACTGCAAATGATGCCGGGATGACTCAGGCGTCAATCGATGCCATTACGGGTGAAGCATTATTTCTCAGAGCTTTTTATTATTATGATTTAGTGACACATTATGGTGGAGTTCCTCTGCAACTGGAGGAAATTATTTCTGAAGATGGTGCATTTCTTCCCAGAAATTCCACAGAAGAAGTTTACAACCAAATTATCACAGATTTAACAAATGCAATTCCAAAACTTTCTGTCCCTGCAACCTTCCCTCAATCAGGAAGAGCTACAAAAGGAGCTGCAAAAATGTTGCTGGCATATGCTTACATGTCCAAACCTGAACCCGATTATGTAAAAGCGGAAAGGGAGCTAACCGATATTACAAAAATGAACTACGCTCTGATGGATGATTATGCCGATGTTTTTGATCCGGCACAAAAGAATAATAAAGAATCCATATTTGAGGTTCAGTATAAATCCGGCAATGAAGGGCAGCATAGTGATTATATCTGGAGATTTATTCCAAAGACTACGAATACTGAGGTAATTTTAGGATTACATGGAACAAATTTGAGAGGTGGTATTACCAGTGGCGGATGGAATGTTCCAACCCAGGAAATGGTTGACTCATATGAAGAAAATGATCTAAGGCTGCCGGCGTCTGTTGCCGTGGCAGAAGGAACACAGGTTGGAGAGAATTTCACTACGGAAACAGTTAAGAGTCCGGTTGATTTTACTCCTTCACCGGGTAAAACCTATTATTATTTTATAAAAAAATATCTTCATCCACCTTATACTGTTGAATGGAATACTGACGATAACTGGCCAGTCTATCGTTATTCCGGAGCACTTTTATTATTGGCAGAATGCCTTGTAAACCAGAATAAACATGCACAGGCTCTTCCTTACTTAAATCAGGTCAGAGTGAGAGCCGGATTACCTCTGCTGACAGAAGCTAACAAAGAAAATGTCGCAGATGAAATGCGTCATGAACTGGCATTTGAGAACCATCGTTGGACAGATCTTATCCGTAATGGAAATGCAATTGAAGTCATGAATGCCAAGGGCGTTCGGATGAAGGCACTTTACGGATGGTTATTACCAAATACATTTAATGTAACCGAGAATAGATTAATTTATGCAATTCCCTTCAGAGAAATACAAATAAACAGCAATTTAGTCCAGAACCCCGGATATGAATAGAGTTGATAGCAGGAAGTGCTCAAAAACACTTCCTGCTATTTTTTTTGTCCATATTACAGGCAACATTGGTTAAACGAACTAATTTAATCTGATTATGAAATCATTTTATAGCAATGTTATTCTGTTGATTGTGATTATGCAGTCATGTGTAAACAAGCCTCTGATGCCAGAGTGGCAGAAGAAATACAATGATCCGAAAACGGTTCGTGAAATGTTTGCCGATCCTCCCATGTTTTATGCCCCGCATACCTTTTGGTTTTGGGACGATACCATCAGGGATGAACATTATGCCGCGTCAATGATCGCAGAAATGGCCCGGCAGGGATTGAACCCGGGTTATGCCCATCCCCGCAGTTCGCAAGATCGCCTGAATCATAAATATGCATCCCTGCCCTATGAACAGTACCTGGAACAACCATGGTTCAATAGTTTTGGTAATGCCTTGCAGAAAGCAAAAGACAATGGATTAACCCTTGGTTATTGCGATGAATATGATTGGCCAAGCGGGCAGGCGGCCGGGCGTGTATTAAAACAACATCCCGAACTCGAAGCAAGATACCTCGACTGGAGACGACATGAAGTCAAAGGGAAATCAACTGTTCAGTATGATTCAATCGATTTTGCCGTAGCCGGAAAAATGATCAATAAAACAATTGAAGCATCATCCCTGCAATTGATCGGTGAGGGAAATAAACTTAAGTGGACAGCTCCTCAGGGCGATTGGATTGTTTACACCTATACGAAAAAATTCCATACAGGATTCGATGGTGGAAAAGTAAATTATCTTGACCCGAAACTGATGGATGTATTTATTCCGCTTGTTCACGAACGATATGCAAAACGCTTTGGAAATGATATGGGCAAATCTATTCCCGGCGTTTTTGTCGATAACGAAGGAGATTACGGCTGGCAGATGGCATGGTCGGAATATCTGGCACAACGATACAAAGAAATGAAAAACCAGGATATCCGGTTATGGCTTCCACTGCTGACAGAGAAAGATAAAGACGGCTTATTTGTCAAAGCCCGTTGCGATTGGTTTGATGCGATTTCGGATGTGTATAACAAATGTTATTTCGAACCACTTGTTGATTGGCTGAACAAATACAATATGTATTATATCTCGAATTTGTGGGAAGAATCTCTTTTCTGGCAGACACAGGCCATGGGAGATTTCATGCGCGTAACGCGGACTGCCACTATGCCGGGTACAGATTGCCTTTTAATGAAATCGCAGGATGTGCACGATTTTAAGGAAGTGCAAACCATTGCTGAACTGGAAGACCGTCCGCTGATGAGTGAAATCATGGGCGTGGCAGGATGGGAGCAGACTCCCGAAATGATGAAAATGACGATTAACTCCATTACTTCATTCGGTGTCAATCATGTGGTGCCTCATGGAATTAATGTTAACCGTAAAATTGAAGCCGATCCTTATCCTCCCGATTGGTTTACTGAAAATCCCTACTGGCCGTATCTGCATTACTGGACTGGTTTTTCAAGGCGTGCAGCTTTTGTTACCCGTCAGAGTAAACTGGTTGTCGATGTGCTTTTAATTAATCCGCTTGAAAGCATTTGGGCACTCACCGAAGATTATTTTTCAAATGAACATACCAAAAAGTGGGATGATCGTTCGGTTGAAACCGAAAAGATATATGCTGATGCCATGAGGGAAATGAATAAAAACAATATCGATTTTTTAATCGCCGATAAATATTATCTTGGCAATGGCAAGGTGAAATCTGCGAATAATTCTGCCCGGATTACCATAAACAATCATGAATTTTCCGCACTGGTACTACCTCCTGTTTGTGTTATTTCTCATGTTGCCTCCAATAAGGTTCTTGAATTTGCAGAAAAAGGCGGCGCGGTGATCGTTCTTGGTGAATTACCACAAGGGTCACCCGAGGTGGGGCTGAGGGACACCGTAGTTATCAATCAGATGAAAACTTTAATGCAACTTCCGAATGTGATCGATCTTTCTGCTGATAAGAACAGGCTTGGTAAAATGATACTCGTGTTAAATGAAAAGGTCAAACCACAGATCCGCCTCGAAAATTCAGGAAGGCTTTATACTGCTCACAGGAAAATTGTAAATAATGATCTCTACTGGTTTGCCAATAATACAGATACGGTAAGGAATTTTTCGGCCTGGCTGAGGGATGGTGAAGGTGCTGCAGAAAAATGGAACTGCGAAACGGGAGAAATTAAAGCGATACCTTCAGGAAAAGATGACGGTTATAACAAGGTATTTTTAACATTGCAGCCCTATGAAGCTTATTGGCTTGTATTCAATCCGGAAGGAAAGAAACAGATGGAAGCGAAAAACAGAGAAACTGCTGCAAGAGAAATTACGTTGGATGGGAAATGGATGCTCAGCTTTCCGGGAAAAGACACCGTTTATAAAACCACAGCAAAGACTCAGTTTTCAACAGATAAGACAATAAATGAAGAGAAAATGACACCGGGCTTTGACGATTCAGAATGGAAACAGAACACGTTTATTTTGAGGCAGAAAACATTGAGTGGAAATCCAAAATACCTGGAAGAAACAATAAAAAAGAAGAATGCTGCCAATCAGATTTATTGGAGGGTCACTATCCCCATTGGTTCAAAATCTATGGTTTTCTCTCCGAATATGATTGGAACAGACGTTTGGATTGACGGGAAAAGAATAAATTTGACAGGCTCCTCAATTGATTTACCTGCTGATGCCCGTTTGTTGTCATTTGCTAGGCTTATTGAAAGTGAAAAACTACCGGTTTATCCACTGAAGTTTTCTGTTGCAAGTAAGGTAAACTGCGCGTTACAGTCGTGGTATTCATACGGGCTGGAGCAGTATACCGGGTATGTTGATTATGAAACTTCATTTAACCCCAACGAAACCGGGTCGAAGATTTCTATTGATCTTGGCAAAGTGAAATACATGGCAGAAGTTTTTGTCAATGACAAATCTGTTGGCGCCCGCTTATGGCCTCCTTTTGCATTCGACATTTCCGGAGAATTAAAAAACGGAGAAAACAAAATCAGAATTCGAATTGGTAATCTGATGGTTAACGACATGTGGATAAAAGACGATATGGGCAGACTCCGTACGTGGGGCTGGATTGGAACTCCTGATTTTAATAAATACGATGCAGGCTTATTCGGTCCGGTGAAATTATTAATAACGAATTAAATAAAATATGTATGAAGACGAATTGTTCGCTTTTGAGGTTGATCTTCCCGTTTATTCTTTTCGCTCATTTTTCTGCATCGGGACAAATCAGTATTTCAAACCGGTCAGCCGATAAGGTCATCACATTTGGGAACAGTAAACTCCAAATCATACTCGATTATGATTTAAAATGTGTCGTTACAGGCATGGAAGTTAACGGTGAACCTATTCTCTCAGATCAATCAGGAATATATTCAGAAATCCGGACTTCAAATGCTGCTTATTCAACGCGCAAGTTGGCCGCCCCGCCCAAAATATTAACTCAAAAAGACAAGGTAATGGTCACGGGCATCAGTTATGGTGAAGATAAAGCGCTCATTAACGAAGCCTGGACTTTCTTCATAACCGAAACCGATATCAGGCTTAGTATCGAACGAACAGTTTCAAAACCATTTGTGGCCGAAGAGATTTCATTTCCTTCGGTAAACTTTAAGAGCATCAGTACCTGGGACGGAGCTTTTCTGGATTATGGCGGACTTGCCTGGTTTTACCTTTTCAATGAGAAATTATGTACCTATGGTGTTCATTCCGGCTCTTCCGTTTTCTGGAACAGTACCACAGGAAACGGATTAAGCGTCTCAGCTTCTGCACCAGGCAAACAGGTTGCATCGAAATTCACAAGATCGGTCGATGATCATCTGCTGTACGCGGTCTCTGTGTCAGACAACGAACTGAAGTACCGGTATGACGCCGATACCAAACGGCGACGATTTATACGGGAGAAAACCGATGTCTGGCAGCCGTTTAGCCTGAAGGCCGGGAAGTATACGCAATCGGTAACTTTTTCACGGGTGGACTACAACCGGGAATACGGACGCGGGCATCTGGCCGGTATAAACGGGGGGCAGGTAACCAGCCTGTTAAATACGATCGCGAGAATCGGGGTCATCGATGCCCGACTTTTCGGCGGCAACAGTTGGCACACGCCTTACGGGCCGATTTGTCTGCATGAGCAGTACATTGCCCAGATGGGCATCGCCATTAACGATGAAAGCTACATTGACGGCTACAAGGAATGCCTGGAGCACTACCGCGACCAGGCTGTTCAACCCGATGGCAGGGTACTGGCACGATGGGCCTACACCAACGAAGATGCCATGCCGGGAACGGCAACCCCCGAAGGCTTCTATGAAGCGCAATGGGGTTATTTGCTCGATTCCAACCCTGATTTTGTGTCGAACGTTTCGGAGCTTTATCAGCAGTGCGGCGACCTGAGCTGGGTGAAAACTTTTAAAACAACCTGCGAAAAGGCGTTGGATTATATGCTCGCCCGCGATTCCGACGGAGATCATCTGGTTGAAATGATGACCGGCAGCCATACCGAAAAAAGAGGAAGTGACTGGGTCGACATTATCTGGGCATCATACGAAAATGCCTTTGTCAACGCGAAACTTTACTACGCGCTCACCTTATGGTCGGATATTGAAAAACAACTTGGTGACACGGAAAAGGCCGGTTATTATTCAACTTATGCATCCTTGCTGAAAGCCGGTTTTAATAAGTCAACCAGCGACGGAGGTTTCTGGAAAGAGAACAACAACTGGTATGTACACTGGCTGGATAAAGACCATTCGGTGCATGGCGATAACCTGACCATACCAGTCAATTTTATGGCCATAGCGTATGGTATTTGCGACGACGATGAGCGGAAGCGCGCTATCCTGGATCGGGTTGAGGAACAAATGCAAAAGGAAAAGCTTTTTTTCTGGCCTTTGTGCCTGTATACCTACGCCAAAGGAGAAGGAAACGACTGGCAGTTTCCGTTCCCAAACTATGAAAACGGCGATCTGTTTTTGTCGTGGGGCGCAGTGGGCGTGGAGGCTTATGCTTCCTGCAAGCCTGAACTGGCATTAAAATACATTGAGAACATCCTGGCGCGTTATGAAAAGGACGGCCTGGCCTTTCAGCGCTATGGCCGGCTTAAACAGGAAGGTCTGGGCGATGATATCCTTTCGGGGAACAGCCTGGCCATTGTGGGACTTTACAAATCGGTTTACGGCGTTAATCCCAGGTACAACAGGCTGTACCTGAACCCGCATTTGCCCGGCCGGCTTGCAGGTACCAGGCTGAATTACCGCTTCAGAGCAGAGAAGCTGGTTATCGGCCTGGACAGCGGTCATTATTCTGTTTCAAATTCACAGTTCAAACTGGCTTCCGCAAACGATTTTGGCTTCAGTGTATCTCCAAAGACGCTGGAGTATTTCCATTCAGATGAAGACAGCTGTTCGCTGCAGGTCCGGGTTTCAGGAAAGGAAAACCTTTCTGTGGAGATTAAAAACTGGGATGAAAAGGAACGTGCCTGGAAACAGGCTTTTTCCCGGGATAAAAATGAGATCGTCTATTTGATCGACGGTTTAGAAGCAGAAAAAGATTATACAATACGAATCAACGATCGAATATATAAGACAATAAAAAGCAGTTCCCACGGAGATCTGGAATTTGACCTAAAAGTAAATGCTAATCCATCAGTGATCAGTCTCCGGTAGTGAAAGATTTAAATAATTCGCTTTTTGAAGCTTCATAGTTGTCAATAATTAGGCTTTGCTGATTTTCTATCTGTAGGAGAATCGAATATTTTGAATAGGACGAAAATGTTTGCCCGATAATAGCAATCCGAACCAATCTTTTAGGTGCATTTTTACCGCGTTTAATGAAAAAGCAAAAGAACCTTTCCATTTTTCTGCCACTTGCAGCAATTTGACCAGGTTCATGATGAAGAATATCGCATTGATCCACGATTCGGATGTTTCCGACAACCTTACCATGATCCTGTTCAGCCCGTACCCACGCTTGCCCTGCCCAAATTTGCCTTCAACATGGTTCCGCTGCGCTGCCTTCTTTTTCTTCCGGTATCTTTGGATTGGCGTTTGCGCGTTTTGTACAGGGGGGCGCCCCAATGGCTTCCCATATATTTCAATTCCCTTTTCCTTCATATATTTCCGGTTTTCCCTTGTCAGGAAGATCTGGTCTCCAAGGAACACTTTGGGATAGCATCCGTAAGTTTGTTTGTAATTTTCCACCTGCATTTTCATGTCCACGCTTTCATTGTAGGCTTCCCAACTTAACCGGCCTACCCGGCAAAAGCCGTTCACTTCACTGATATTGACCTTGGCCCCGAATTCAACCTTGTTTTTGTCCTTTCCCCTTACAATGGGCCGTACGTGGGGCTGGAAGAGATTGACAATGCGATTCTGACATTGATGAGTTTTGTTGTCATACATCGCTCTTTGCTGGACATAAACCTGACCGATGGCGGATAACAATTTTTTATCCCGTTTCCCCACCAACTCCGTCCGGCCGGGTTTGGACAAAAGGCGGCCAATAATTTTCATGTCACGTGCAACATACTGAAGCTGAACTTTAATACCCCGGCGTACCTCCTTACTGGTTTTCCACTTTTTCTTTGCCACATTCAGAAAATCTTTGCGGGCAAGCCTGCGATAATCTCTTGGTTTTGTACCATCCAGGCAGGGAAGATAAACCAGGTCAATCATGCGTTCCAGGTTCTCACGCGCGGCGTTCAACAGTTTCAGATCTGTAGGATAAGTGATCTCCTGATCAGCCACGGTCGCGTCTGCTTTTAACGTGCCACGGTTCCCCGGTTTTTTATCTTCGCCACTTTCGTCTTCGGGGCTTTTCTCCCGGCTTTCTTTCTTTTTGATTCGGGATTGGTGTGGTTTGAGTTCTTCCGATTTTTCTATAACCAATCTGTTGAACGCATCAAATTCATTACCACCCAGCCGTTTGCGGATATCAACAAACAGGCTCGGGTCGAATACCGGGGCAGTGGTAAAACACTTCAGCCCGCAAAAATACTGAAGGTAGATGTTTCCCTGTATCATCTCTACCGTGCCCCGATCGTCCAGCCTCAGTTTATGCTTGACAATCAAAGCAGCGATGACCGTTCTTATGTTAACACTCTTGCGGCCTGTGCCTGCATCAAGCTTCCGGCAATAAACCGCTGCAAGGGAATCCCAGGGGATCAGCGAGGCCAGTTTTACCCATCGGTTTTCCTTGTCAAGCGCCTGTTCGAAGGGATGCCTGAACAACTCCAAACTCAATTGGCTCTGTGGTGTATATTCAATCATAACTGCAAGCATTTTGAACTCAATTTAGGCAAAATCATGCATTTTGCAAAGCCGAAAATAGTTAAATTATCAACATAAAATATTAATAATCAATGTTTTGATTCTAAAATATTACAAAATCAGCAAAGCCTAATTAAACCGGGTTGTATCAAACGATACACTTGACACTACTACTAACCCTGAAAATCATTCTTGTTATATTACGGAATAATCCGTCAAAATGTGATTTCCAAGGGTTTTATTCAAATTTTAAAACGCTTATTTTACAGTTTTTCAAAAATTTATATCGTTTTACAAGAATATTGAATCAGATAATGTTATATTAAAGACCACTTCGTCTTTGAGTTCTAAATTCCTGCGGTGAAAAACCCGTCTTTGCCCTGAATAGTCTTGAAAAATAATGATCCGATTTAAACCCAAGGTGATAGGCAATTTCTTTGGTTTTCATATTGGTACTCATCAGTAAGTCCTTTGCCTTCTCAATCTTCATCAGCATGAAATACTGAAGCGGAGCAAAGCTTGTCTGGTACCTGAAGTCTGATCTGAATTTGGAATAGCTTATCATATGATTCCTGCAAAATTGATGAAAGTCGATATGCTCGTCAATCTTCTTATGCATGAGATATTTGACTTCTGATATAACAGAATTACGCTGCATATTCAATTCTGAACCTTTTTGAATATTACAGATCTCAGCGGCTAATTGCAGACAGATGCCGGAAGCCGTCCTTTGGTAGCCAAAAGATTCCTCGGAGATGAGTTGAAACAAGGATTTAAAAAGGCTCTTTACGAGAATATTTGTGCAGTTTTTAACGACAGGCTGTTTCGCAGGAAAGAAATTATCCTTCATAATAACTTCTGCAATTGTTCCCGAAAAGCCTACCCAATGCTCTGTCCAACCCACTTTTCGAATTGGTTTGTACCGATGCCACTCCCCGGGAAACAGGATAATGCCATCACCGGCGCCTAAATTGATTGTTCCTGATGACCTGCTTTCAAAGATTCCCTTTCCTTCTGTGATCAGTATAAAATGATATTCCTGAAGAATACGACCTTGCTCCCAGGAAAACCGGTGGGTTCCGGGATGCCCCTTGGGAGGATATTCCGTTTTTGGAGGAATCACAGCCGATCCAACATCATGAACCACAAGTCCCCAACTTTTGTCCGCTTCAGATATGGGAAGATACTTCCTAAAGTCGGCATTCTTTGGGATGTCAGATTGTGGTGTCTTTATATCAGATCGTGCATTGCTATTCATTGGTAATTAATCTAATTTGGAGATTTCAAAAATAACTACCCCCCATTATTTATGTGGTGTAGTGTGGCAAATATAAGAAGTATTTTACAGCTACTATATTGGAATTTTTATGAAAATGTGAAACTATTTTCATGTGCAGAGTTCATGATATTGCAATGACAACAAGAGACAACATTTATGGAAAAGGATACACCAATAGCTACCTTAACGCGTCCACCCAGACTTGATTATTCCCTGACTGGAGAAAATTCAAAAAAGGCAATTGAGTCAGGCCTTGCAGACGCAGACTGGTACCAAAGTCCGGTGCCACGTGACAAGATGCGTAAGTTATTAATCCGGAAAGACGGGCCCGCAATCCGGGATACATTATTGCTTATCTTCATTTTACTTAGCACAGCAATAGCTACCATTCTGTTATGGGACACCTGGTGGGCAGTGATTCCATATCTCATATATGCTGTATTCTATGGCACCAGCTCCGATTCAAGATGGCATGAGTGCGGCCACGGGACTGCATTTAAAACAGATTGGATGAATAACGTAGTCTATGAAGTTGCATCATTCATGGTTATGCGAGAATCAGTGGTGTGGCGCTGGAGCCATACGCGACATCACAGCGATACGATCATTGTTGGGCGTGACCCGGAGATTCAGGTACCTCGTCCTCCGGATATCAAAGGACTTGTATTTTCATTTATCAATTTTGCCGGATACAAAACCTATTATCCGGGTCTGGTCCGGCACGCGATGGGCACGGTAACCGATGCAGAAAAAACGTTTATTCCCGAAAGTGAATTCAGTAAGATTAACAGAAACGCCCGTATAGTCGTTACAATTTACGCGTTAATTATCGTCTCGGCAATCGTGCTGCAATCGTGGATCCCTATATTTCTGTTTATACTTCCGCAATTTTTCGGCACATGGTTGATGATCATTCATAACACGACACAACATGCGGGACTTGCCGAGAATGTGCTTGATCATCGCCTGAATTGCCGCACAGTGTATATGAACCCCATCAGCAGGTTTATTTACTGGAACATGAACTACCATGTAGAACACCATATGTTTCCACTTGTTCCTTATCATGCCCTTCCCAGGCTTCACGAATTGGTAAAAGATGATTGTCCGCCGGCGTATCCCTCTATTTATTCAGCATGGAGCGAAATTTTGCCAACATTGCTCAGGCAAGTCAAAGACCCGGCGTTCCATATCAGGCGCAAATTACCTAAACCTAAGAAAAATGCCGGTCAAACAATTGTTCGCTCTGATGCTGTACCTGACCTTGACGGATGGATAAAAGGCTGTGCCTCCGGCGATATAGGGAAAGAAGACGTTATCCGCTTTGACCATACAAAGAAGACATTCGCACTTTACCGGGATAATAAAGGAAGATCTTATGCTACCGACGGTTTTTGTACTCATGGGAACACCCATTTAAGTGAAGGTCTTGTTAAGGGACAAATTATCGAATGTCCGAAACACAATGGCCGGTTCAATCTTCCTGACGGCTCTCCGGCACGCACGCCTATTTGTCGCGGCCTTGCCACTTATCCTGTCGAAGAACGTGATGGCCATATTTGGATCAACGTCGAAAAACCTGGCGGCGCGGGAGCACGCCACCAGAAGAAACACAAATTATTCGTCGTCAGTAACAAAAACGTTTCGACCTTCATTAAAGAGCTCGTCCTTGAACCTGTGGATGCCGGCGAAAAGATCAGTTTCATTCCCGGCGACTATTTGCAGATTGAGATTCCTGAATACCGGCAAGTCCGTTTTAATGAGTTTAGCATCCCGGAACCTTATGCATCGGTATGGGAAATGCAGGGCATGTTCGAATTGACGAGCAGCAACCCGGAATCCGGACGTCGCAATAATTATTCGCTTGCTTGTAATGGGGAAAAAGAGCAGACACTCAAATTCAATATCCGGATTGCCACGCCACCGCCCGGACAAGACTGTCCGCCGGGTATCGGGTCGAGTTACATGTTTAACCTGAAACCAGGCGATATCGTCTCTGCCATCGGCCCTTTTGGCGATTTCCATATAAAGCCAACCCAACGGGAAATGGTATATATCGGCGGCGGTGCCGGAATGGCACCGATACGAGCACATATTGCCCATCTCTTTGAAAACGAATCAACGAAACGTAAAGTCAGCTATTGGTATGGCGCGCGTTCCGGACAGGAAATTTTCTATGAAGATTACTTTCAGAAACTGGCCGATACGTATCACAATTTTAACTTTCACCTCGCTCTGTCCAACCCACTTAAAGAAGATCGCTGGAACGGTTACGAAGGTCTCATTCACGAAATTGTTTTTGAAAATTACCTCAAAGATCATCCTAATCCTAAGGCCGTCGAATTCTATCTTTGCGGACCACCAATGATGATTAAAGCTTGCGTCAAAATGCTCGCCGGGATAGGCGTTGCAAAAGAACAGATCGCATTCGACGAATTTTAACCTTTACATTAGAGCAGAAAACAGATGAAACTAAAAATACTTTGTCCGCAATGGGGGCACGAAGACCTGGATTTGGAGGACTTCTTTACAAATGTAAAAGCTGCCGGCTATGACGGAGTGGATACCTGGCTCCCGGAGGATAAGGCCGGGAGAAACCGGTTTATCCGTTTGTTGAATGAATACGGGCTGTTGATGGTTAGTCATCAACATCAGGCAAAGGGAAATAATATCGTTGAATTCTGTAAATCATTTGAGTATTATTTAAACCTCTCGCTGGAAAGCGATCCGGTTTTGATCAATTCGCACTCCGGCAGAGACTTTTTCCCATTGGAACAACAGCTTCGGATTATTGATGTCGCTGAAAATTTCTCGGTCAAAAACGATATCCTGGTTGCACATGAAACTCACCGGGGCAGAATTGGATTTGCACCTGTGAACTCAAGGGAATTATTCAGGCTCAGACCAAACATGAAAATAACTGCCGACTTTTCACACTGGGTGTGTGTAACAGAAAGCTACCTCGAAGATTATAAAGCAGAGATAGATGAAGCAATAAAAAGAACGGCGCACATTCATGCCCGTATCGGGTTTACTCAAGGTCCCCAGATTCCTGATCCAAGGTTACCTTTCTGGCAAAAAGAAGTCGAGCTCTTTTTGGGGTTTTGGGGAAAAATATTGATGTATCATCAATCAATCGGCACGCCTCTTTTTACGATTACTCCGGAATTTGGTCCGCCACCGTACATGTGGACCACTATTGGTGATAATGCACCAGTCTCAAATCAATGGGATATCAATTTGTTTATGATGAACCTATTGAGGGAAAAATTTTCATGAAGTTTCCAAGTTATTATCAACCAGTATAAACCGCCAATATGAACTCAAAAGAAAGATTTCAAAAAACGATTAACCGCGCAATACCCGACCGGCCACCTTTGTATGTTTCGGTCACGCCACAAGTTGCACAAAAGTTAAGTGTCCAAACCGGGCATTCCTATGAAGAACCTTTAGACTCAATGCTCTCCACCCGTGCTTCACACATGGATCTCATGGTTGACTTGGGCGCCGATGCTGTTGGAATTACAGTATGTGCATCCGCAAATAGCCCAACGGTTAATTTGGGAGGATTGATGAAAAATGAATGGGGAATGGTGTTTAAAGATACCGGGCAATACAATGAGTTCTATCAGTTTCCTTTGGCTCGCGTGGAAACCGCAAAAGATATCAACAATTACAACTTCCCTGATCCTTTCGCCCCGGGCCGTTGGGAGGCTGCAAAAAAAACAATTGCTAAATATGGAAAAACCCATGGCATTATTGCCGATTTGGAAACCACGTTGTTTGAAACAGCCTGGTACCTGACCGGCCTTGAAAAATTCCTGATCGATTTGATGATGGAAGCCGAATACATTAATCCTTTACTCGACAAAATTCAGTTTATCCACACAGAATACGGGAAGAAAATGATTGAAATGGGTGCCGACGTATTGTGGTGCGGCGACGATTTCGGATCTCAAACCAGCCTGATGATAGATGAAGATACCTTTAGACGCATTTTCAAGCCCCGCATCAGGGAAATGTTTACGGAATTCCGAAAAGTAAATCCAAACATAAAGCTGGCATGGCATTCCTGTGGTGCTATCAAACTGCTGATACCTGACTTTATAGAGATCGGACTGGATATTCTGAACCCCATCCAGCCGCTTGCTACAGGTATGGACCCACAGCAACTAAAA
>JBCFBK010000037.1:0-58876 GCA_038562555.1 Prolixibacteraceae bacterium
CTTTCCTGTTCCCTGCAGCACCCACATTTTAGCCCAGGCGCTGTTGTTACTCTGGTCGGTCCCCAGATAAGCCGTAGCTTCCAGCCGGGCAATAGCCGCGTCGGCATTTTCCTTATTTTTGGCAATTTCATCATCGGCATGATAATACCAGCGGAGCGGCAGGACCGCTCTCACGGCCGACGGGCCGGTAGTCAGCACAGGAAGCCCTGTTCTTCTCCAGTCGAACCAGGCTTCCTGTGTCGCGGTCCAACTGGCAAACCATTTTTGTTCCATGATGCTCTCCAGTCCGTCGTAGGGAGCGCGTGTGATATAAGCATCAAATTCATCGCCCACTCCCCAGGCGTCGAATGATTCTTGTATGCCAGCAGCATAATAAGTTGCAGCAGTACTACCCGTGATCCATCCGCGGAAGGCCGCCTCCGCCAGGATCAGATTGACCTCGGCAGCCGACATGAGCCTCATTTTCACCAGCGGATCAGCTGCTAACCGGTAACGGTCGTTCAAGTGGGAGGCATACGGATTTTTTGTGCCCTGAGCCGCGTTTGCCGTATTCATATTGAAGATTTGCACCCGGGAGTGTGAAATCGGAACACCTGCAAATTCCGGATCAAAATCAACGGTCATGGAATTCGTGGTTTCAAACGCTGTTACCACATCCTGCGAGACTTCGCGTTTTCCGTTCACCTCACGGTCAACATTTGTTCCTGCAACCAGTACCAGCGGAATTTCAATTTTATTGGCCCATACCGCCAGCCGCGGATCGTTGTAATTTTGTAAAGCATTCACCAGTGTTGCAGCCATTTTAGTCCGCATGTATGCACCTGCGGGATCGGTGTCATAGACCGTATTCAAGGGGTTTGAATCTTCGTTTGCAGTCCCGATAAAGCTAATTGCTGCGTCGTCGGCCGAAGCGGTGATCAAGGGATATTTTGACGGGTCCCCGGTAATTTTACCGATCCCCTCCTGTGCAACAGCCGGCTCTTTTGCCTGTAGCCGCATGTAGTACCTTAATGCCAGTGAATTGGCGAACTTTCTCCATTTTGCCGGATCACCATTGTACAATACATCCTGTTTTGCATCAATGTTCGTGTAAGCGGCTGCATTTTTTGACAAGAGGGTATTGGCTAAATCGAGATCGGCGAGAATGCCGGTATAAATGTCCTTTTGCAAATCGAAAACAGGCTTAAGGTAATCCCCTCCCAGATCTGCTTTTAACGCATCTTTATAAGGGGCATCCCCCCAGAGGTCGGTAATCAGACCGAACAGGTATGCCTTCAAAATACGCGCCACCCCTTCATGGAACTCATACTGACCTTCAACCGCTTTTGTCAGGTACTCCTCGTTGTTCGCCAGGATGAGGTAGTAATTATCCCAACTATGGGACGTGTTCGTCCAGTCATAATTATTATAACCGCCCTGCCAGCCGGTTTGCTGAGTGTGTTGCATAATACCCGAGCATGTGCCGAAACCGATGTTGTAAACAGTTTGTCCCAGGCTGACAATAGTTGTAGGCAACAGGAAATTCAGATCGGCATTGGCCGGATCGACTCCATTCGGGTTGATGTTCAGTTCATCCAGATCCTTACATGACATCGCAAAGCCAACTGTCAGGATGAATGCGACGATAACGCTGTTTTTATTTTTAAACATGACGATCAGTTTTTTGGGTTAAAGAGAGAAGCTTAATTTAAATCCAACAGGGATTACCCAGGGTTCAGCGTTATAACGCTCAACACCCTGCTTGAACTTACCGGTACTATCGGACTGGTAGGCCCGTTCAGGATCGACTCCCATACCGGCATTTTTAGTCCAGATCATGATATTGCGGCTGTAAACCGAAAAATTCAGATCCTGCACCCCCAGTTTTTGTGCGATTCTGTTGGGCACGCGGTAGTTTAGGGCAATTTCTCTCAATTTAAGATAGTCGGCATCGAAAAGATTCGCTTCACCAATATCCCAGGGATAGCTCATCACATAAGGTCTGAACTCAGTTCCCGTATTTCCGAGGTTCTCTTTTTCCAGAACGAAGGTGCCATTCTCATAATGCCCGTAAACACCGGGAGCAAATACGCCGTCGGAAGCGCCGACGCCGGTAAAGAAATCGTTATAAAATCCGCCAAAATCAGAGGTTGGCCCTCCAACCGGACGGGGGTTATCGGAAAAGATCAGCCTATCTCCGTTGGAGACCACCCAGTCACGTAATTCCTGACTTCCTTCACCGCCTAAGCCTTCAGGAGGAGTCACCACCTGGTCCAACCATGTATTGGAAACCACTCCCTCGGTCAAATATCTCCAGGTTTGAGAAACATATTGCCCTCCCGACCGCCAGTCGAACGTCATGCTCAACGTTAAGTTTTTATACGAAACGGACGTTTGAAGCCCCATGATAAACTTGGGGTCGTAATTTCCGACTTTTGTATATTCATCCGAAGCCTGCCATTCGGCATCTTCTCCTTCAGGAAGAAGCGGATATCCATAATAATCGGAGTTCTCGTCGGTTACCCGGAGGATCTTACGCGTATAGAGGTTTCCGATCCTTCCGTCCTGTCCAAGTTTTTTGTCTTTGACATAGGCGACATTCTTCACCCTTGCTTCATTCCAGAATTCGACAAAATCGATCCCATCAGCCAATCTAAGCAGGTAAGTTCTATTTTTAGTGAAATTAATATTTACATCCCAGGTCCAGTCTTTTGTCTGTACCGGCGTAAAACCCAGCATCATTTCCAATCCCACGCTCCGCATCAATCCGGCATTTATTTTAACACTGGAGACTCCGGTTGATCCTGCCGGCTGGGTGTCCAGAATCTGATTGCGGTTGTCTTCCCGGTAATATGTTCCCTCGAACCGAAGCCGGTTATCGTAGGCCTTAAAATCAACACCCACTTCATATGAAGTTTCCTCTTCCGGAAGCAGATTCGCATTATATCGTGCATCCGGGTACTTAAGCCGGATAGCCTCTCCCCATTGCCCTGCGTTCTCATATGTCGGGTATAGGTTGTAAGGAGAAGTATCGTTCCCGACCTGGGCATATCCACCCCTGATCTTGAACAGATTTACATTGCTGCCCATGTCAAGCATATTGCTGATAAGAAAGCTGAGCGATGCCGAAGGATAAAAATATGAGCGGTTTTCAGACGGCAAAGTGCTCGCCCAGTCGTTTCGTGCCGTCAGATCAAGATAAATCCTGTCTTTCCATCCCAAATTGGCGAGGGCATAAACACTGTTGATCGCCCGCTCATACCGGGCATTGCGATAGTCTAGGGAGGTATTTTTAATATTATCTATGGTGTACAAAAAGGGAACATTCAGACCCGATCCCGGCTTCGATGAATTGCTGACATCCGACCATTTTGAATAAAGGAGGTTACCTCCCGCAGATATCGTGAACGAAAAATCCTTCCAATTGTCTTTGTAGCTTGCCAGCATATCAGCATTTCGCTCCATGGCCACACTGGTGATGATACCATACGCGCCATTATTGGGTTCATCCGAATATCCGGGATCCATCTTCGTTTCACGCAGGTCATCCGTTCTGTTCAGTGCATATCGTGCCGTGACACTCAGTTTTGGGGTAATTTCCCAGGTGGCTGCTACGTTCCCGATCAGCCTGTTCCGCTCAAAGCTGTTATTGATTCCGTAAGCCAGGAAGTAGGGATTTTCATAGCCTTCACCGATGTTGAGTATCTGCGTGCCGCCAAGTTTGTAGTTTTTCAGCTTGCGGATATCGACATTGGGAGGGGTCCATGCCGCCCACTGCAATGGGTTTGTGCCACGTTCCTGTGTTGCGGGACGGTTATCCGCCCAGTTTCTGGAATAATTAATATCGGTAGTTACCGTTAAATCCTGACGTACCTTTGAGGATGCCGAGAGGGTAAAGTTATTCCGGTTGAGGTCTGAATTGGGAACCAGTCCCTTGTTTGTCATATTAGAGACACCCAGTCTGTAATTCAGGTCTTCCGTTGCATTTGAAACAGCCACGCTGTTTGTGGTGGTAAATGCATTGCGGTTGATGAAATTTTTGTAGTTATCGGGGTAGGATATCAGTTCAGTCGGAATCGCTGCGCCGTTGGCATCGAGCGGAGCAAAAGGCTGTATCTGCCAGTATCCCTTGTTCAGTTCAGGACCATTGCCGGCCTGTTCGGAAGGGCTGAACGCTGGTATAATTCCATCTTCAAAAGCATCGGGCGTATAACTTCTGGCCCCAAATCCGAATCGGGTTTGAACGTCCAGGTATTTGGAAGGAATATCAAATACGGTATTCGACGCCACTTCCACTTTCATGCCTTTTCCGGCATCGGCCTTTTTTGTGGTGATCAATACCACACCGTTGCCGGCCCTGGTACCATATAAGGCGGCAGCGCTGGGACCTTTCAGGATTGAAACGCTTTCGATGCTTTCCGGATCGATATCTGAAATGCCATTCCCATAGTCAACCCTATTTCCGCTGCCAAAACCGCCGACGTTGTCGACTGTGCTTCGCATGGGTACTCCGTCGACCACAAAAAGCGGCTGATTATCGGTACTCATGGAGGTTGCTCCCCTGATGACCATACTGATGGTAGAACCTGTACCCCCTGTTGCGTTAATCGCTACACCGGTTACTTTCCCTGCCATTGAAGTCAGTACATTTTCATGGACCACTTTGGATAATTCCCTGGATTCAATTTTGCCAACCGAATACCCCAGCGATTTTTCCTCCCGTTTGATGCCCAAAGCCGTGACCACCACTTCATCGATCGCTTTCACATCTTCCTCCATAACCACATCTATTGTGGCTCTTCCCTGTACCTGTGCTTCACGGGTTGCGTAGCCAATAAACGAGAAGACCAGCGTTGCATTGTCAGGTGCATCAAGCGCGTATTTCCCGTCCATGTTGGTGACGGTGCCAAAGGTTGTTCCCTTAACCGTAACGCTGAGTCCGGGAAGGGGCGTTCCGTCTGTCGCCGAGGTTACCGTTCCCGTAACCCTGGAGATTTTCTGCTGTACCTGCACATCCCCGGGGGTGTTTTTGGCAAAAACCATATTACCGGAAAACAGAGACAGGATCCCAGTGAACAGGAAGACGATCAGATAGCTAATTGTGCCTTGTAAAAATCTATTTCGTTTCATAAGGAAATTTTTGATTATGATTATTCAACAGCTTCGAAAGTAAGGACCACGGCAGTCGTGCTTAAAGCTATCAACGGGTCCTGGCTGACAACTGCGCGAGGGTCCATCGTGAGGAACATGACCAGTCTCATCGAATTGTTAGTGATTTCCTGGACAATTACTTTCCGGTGAAAATCCCTTACGCCGATAAAAGCTGCTGAACCGGGGAAGTCTATGGTCATGACACCGGGATAGGTCACAACCGGAATTCCGGGAGGTTGAACACCAGTTGCAAAATCAGGTATCGTCGGTATCACAAAATTCTCGCTTTCAGTCAAGGTGAAGGTGGCATTACTGCCCGGCGTATAAGTGGTAAGAGCAAAGGCGTCCTGACCGAATACAGCTTCTCCTCCTGTCTTTGTGATCGTCGTCAATCCAAACTGCTGCATAGCCATCGCGTAAACGATGCCCCCAAAAGAAGAGCCATCTTTTGTATCTTGGGTATAACTACCGTCGTAATGAAACGTAAACTCGTCATTGTATGCTTCGGGCAGGCCAATGTATACGCTAAAGGCTCCGGCGGGCAATGTCGGAATATCTTCATCAAGCAAAGAAAAATTCGCATCGGAGTTTACAATTTTGTCATTATCGGAATGGGCCTGCGAAAGTCTCCAGGTTTTCCCGTTATAACCCTCTGCGGTATGGTCGCCGGTCAGAAGGGCATACGGCGGAAGGTCGATGGCTAACTTTACTTCTTTCGTTGCCGTATTGCCATCTTTGTCTTTTGCTGTCAGTGTCGCAACATAATAGCCTCCTTCTTCATAGACGTAAACCGGATTTTGTTCGGTGCTGGTATTACCGTCGCCAAAATCCCAGGCCCAGCTCACGGCGCTGTGAGTCAGCGCTGTAAACGCAACCTGCTTGCCGTCGATACTGTGAAAAACGACTGCGGAAAGGGGCCAGACCGGTCTGTCCGAGTCTTCTTCGCACGACTGGAGTAAAGCAGTTCCTGTCATGCAAATGATGAATAGCCAGAGAAAAGATTTTTTCATAGTTTAGAGAAGATAAGGTTAATGACTCATATTTGATTATGTTTTTAGAGAATAAAGTATTTTACATCGCACCTGTCTAAGGATTTCCTAAGTAAATGTAAAGAAACGGCAAATGAAAAACACATAAAAAATTGGATTACTTGCATCAAATATTAACTATCATATTCTATAACGTAAAAAAATGATGTACTTTGAGTTCAAATAACGTAAGATTTAAGATAATATGATCAAAAAAATTTTACTTTGCTAAATCGATTAAGTTATTTCCGGCAAATTAATGTGCTATTTTAGATCTATTCCATTAAACCGTTATCAAAAAAGGATTAATTGATCATTAAAGTTTCTCCACCTTTAAATCCCAACCCTGGCCCTGGTTATTTGGAACAAGTTTGTCTCACATATTGCTCAAAAAACTCATCCATCCGCGACTGCGTGAAATCATTGACCCGTTGTACCAGGTCCATCGTATGGGGCCATAAGGGAACTTTGTGATAGATACAGGGAACCTTCGCTTTGTCGAGATGTGCCTTTAACGAGTCCGACTGGCTTACCGGGACCAGTTTATCGGATGTACCATGCAGGATCAGGGTTGGGGGATCGTCAGAAGTGACATACCGGATGGGTGAAGCTTCAAGATAAAGATCCGGCGTTTCCTGCCAGGAATGGGCAATGAAATTAGTTACAAGGGGTTGCGACTGCGCGTAAGGAGTTGTCAGATCGGCCGGACCGTAAATATCGACCACGGCCTTGATTCTGTGGTGGTTTTCATTGGCCGGGATACTGTCGTTTTTCCACCGGTCTTCTCCCCAGCCATAGGCTGCCAACAGAGACAGGTGAGCGCCGGCCGAACCTCCAATAAAGCAAATCCGGTCCGGATCATACCCATAGGTATTTCCATTTTTAAAGAACCATTGAACAGCATCGGTAATATCTTCCACACAGGCCGGATAAGGAGCATCTTTGACCAAGCGGTATGAAACTGTAGCTGTCATATATCCCTTTTGCGCAAATGCAACCAGATAAACCAGGTAATCAGACCGCTTGCCGCCTTTCCAGCCTCCCCCGTGAATAAAAACCAATAATGGCACCTGACCGGTCAGGTTCCTGGGTTTATACAGATCCAGTTGAAGCGATTTACCGTTCACATTTTTATATTCAATGTCTTTGACCGCTTCAATATCTTCAGGGACTTCAGGGTATTGATTGATTAAATCCTCCAACCCCACCCCTATCGCCAGGTAATCAAGCGCCTCGAAATGATAGCCAACCGGTGGCCTTTCAGGAAACATCGAACCCCATAGCCGGGGAATGGCCATCAGCATACAAAAGAAGGTGAATGCTCCACCGAAAACATAAAGCGATCTTTTTACAACTTTTGGTTTCATGAAAATGGATGAGAGATAAAAAACATTAGAACTAAAAAGCTAACAGCTAATGGCTAATAGCTTCCAGCATTTCCTTTAAGGCAGCGTGTAACAATGGGGCGGTTTCAGGTCCCAACGAGTTTTCCTCCCCGTAAGGTGAATCCTCCCGGTTATAGGTATACGGAGCCTTAACGTCCCACTGGCTTTTGGGAATGATATAGCCGATTTCATCGTTGGCCAGCCCAAACACAAATTTGTACTTTCCGGGCATCATTTCCCTGACCGGAGGCAGTTCAACCGGACCCGGACCAAAATCATTGCCTTCAGGAACTTCAATACCGCCATTGATCAGTTCAGGATACGCTTCCCCCGGAATGGTCACCATCGATACCGGTCCTATTTTCAGCACGGCCAGTTCAGTCCGCATTTTCATCCAGCCTGTTGTTCCCCGGTTCAACACGCCCAGTGCAGTTGCGAGCTTAAAAAGACGATTGTCGATGGGCAGTGTGAGGGTTCTGACAAGCAGGGAAATTCCGGCCGTATCGATCACTTCCAACGGATTTTCCATGGCGGCTAAGGTCAATAGCGACAAGGCTTTACCCTGGGCTTCGGCTTTTTCAAAAGACGGTTCTGCATATTCAATACCGGTAAGCGGATCAGTTACCGGCAGGCTGGCATGTGTGGTCATCAGACCGCCAATCGCTCCGTTGATGTAAACTGCCACTCCGCCAATGCCGGCTTTGACCAGACTATCCCCTTTAAAAATACCTTTTTCAACTCCTTCCCGGACATAATGCGGAAAATCGGACGTTAGAAGCAGGTTTCGGCTCCACAGGGTTTCGGCATGGTTCGCCCAGGCGATCAGTGACCCCAGTGTATTGCCGTTTTCCCGGTCAATGGCCTTGATCAGCCTCAGCCCTGAGTCGAAAACTTCGGGCTTCCTGGTATCTTTAACAAGCGGGATGGCGCCGGTCGGATCTTCGGAAATGGCCAGGCTCGCAGGCCTTAAGCTTTTAACAGCCTCAACAACTGATTTTGCTGCCTGATTTTTGACATACGCCATGTAATCGGGATTTACGCCGCTCTTAAACGGCGTTTTTCCCCACAATCCCATCAAATCGGGGGCTTCATGATCGTGTGTTGACGAAACGATCGTATAAGTCACTCCCGCATCAGCAGGGATCAGTTTCCTGATATCGATCATCTCATCATGCATCAGTCCGATCGCATCCAGAACCACCAGCGCGACCCTTGTTTTTCCGTCATCAATGACCATCGTTCTGGCCCACAGGTCATCATGAATGCCGTTAGCTGCCTTGCTGTTGCTGAACCCGGCGATCCAAACCGGATCAAAAACACCATTCCCGTTTCCATCGGTGTAGGTATCTCCGTCCTTTGGATTGTATTTGGCATCTCCGTTTTTATCGGTCCACCGGTCCGGCACTTCCGGCGTAATCGGTAATGCTGCAAATCCGGCCGATAAGGCCGCTGGCTGTTCACTCCTGATTTCCATACCGGCATTGTATCCCGGATTACGGTCTTTCAGGTTCGGCCTGATCCAAAATACAACGACAAGGATCAGCAGCAGCATGATCAGACTTAAAACCTTTAAGATGGGCTTCATACGTTAGTAATTTGTTTTTTAATGGCCGTATAGAACTCCATGTTGCTGAAAATTATTATTATAGCCTCGGGCGTTGCAGAGCAACATGTTCGTTTCATATTTAAGAGCAATATAGTTAAAGGTTTTCTGCATGATCATATACCTTCCTGATCGCAAACGCAACGAGCTCCATATCATCTTTTGTGCCCATCAGTATTTTGTGATGGATACAGGCTGAACCGTCTCGATGAATGCGCGCACAGACAGGTAACTCAAACCGGGAAGGATCGATTGCAGTCCAGTATTCATCGCTTAGTTTATGACGTGCGGGTTTCGTTAATGGCACATATAAGGAACACTGATTGAGCGGAATATAGCTGGCGGCTACTTCAATCCCAAGTTCAGCAGTGAGCGCGGACCTGAATTTTTTTGCAGGCAGACCTTTAAATTTATGCTGATCGTAACGGAAAGCAAAATTAAAATAGGCCTCTTTTGTTTCCCTTTTATCTCTTCTCACCGGCATCACGCCCGGTATACCGGCTAAAAGTGAATTCAGATACATGGCGTTCTCATCCCGCACCCGGTTTTGCTCGGGTAATCGCTTTAGCCCCTCAATCAGGATTGCAGCCTGAAATTCAGTCATCCGGTAATTGCCTGACTGGAGGAAATTTCCGGCATCGAAATACACGCCTTCACCTTTATCAGCATTTGCTGCACTTTCGGGTTCCGGCCTTCTGCCGCAGTTACGCAACGCATCAAGCTTTTCATACAGTTCAAAATGATTTGTGGTCAGCGCGCCTCCCTCTCCTGCTGTCAAATGTTTCGACAACTGAAAGCTGAAACTGCCGATATCGCCAATGCTCCCGGCCTTTTTACCATTCCACTCCCCTCCGTGTTTATGTGCACAGTCTTCAATCACCCACAGTTTGTGCTTCTTTGCTATTCGCAGAATCTCGTCCATATCGGCAAAACTACCGTACAAATGAACCGGAATAATGGCTTTTGTACGGGGCGTAATCGCTTTTTCGACCTCAACCGGATCAATACACCAGGTATCTTCACAAACATCAACCAGAACGGGCGTCGCATTCACATCCAGTACGGTCGCCGCTGTGGCTTGCCAGGTCAAACCCGGCAGAATGACTTCATCCCCAATGCCAATCCCGCAGGCTTCCAGGGCCATTTGCAGCGTGACTGTTCCGTTAGCGGCGCTCAGGGCATATTGAGTACCGGTAAATGCTGCAAAAAGCTTGTTAAATTCCGTTTCCTTTGGTCCGTTGTAAGACCATACGCCACTGTTCAGCACTTCCAGCAAAGCCTTTTCCTCCTTGCTGTCCCATACCGGCCATTTAGGCCAGGGATTGGCTTTTATATCCCGGACAGGAGCGCCTCCGGTAATTGCCAGTTTGTTCATACGCGATCATTTTTTTTTCGAAGACTGACTGTTTTATTATTGATCAGTGGTTTGGCCCAAAAGCCAATACTGAAAATAAAGCCCAGGGTGATATAGATAAAAGTCATTCCACCCCGAAGTCCGACGGTATCGCTAAGGGCGCCAATAATTAAAGGAACAATTGCACCACCAATGATACCGGAACAGAGGATCCCTGAATAAGCGCCATGATTTTCCTTAACCGAGTTCAACGCGAGTGAAAAAATGACCGACCACATCACCGAAGCAAAGAACCCTACGATCGGAAAAGCCCATAAAGCCACCTGGGCAGGACCAAAAAGCCCGGCAGTTAAACTGATGATGGCGCCACCCGCAAAGAGTTTCAATACCAGTTTACTGTCCATGAATTTTAGCAATATAAGGCCTAAAACACAGCCTATTGTAAGAAGTCCCCAAAACAGTGAGATTGCATCAGCTCCCTCAGCACGCGGATCAAAGCCATGGTATTCATATAAAAACTGGGAAGTCCAGTTGGCTACGCCCTGTTCCGTTCCAACGTAAGCAAATAGCCCGATGAAATAGAGAATGACTGTTTTGTTCCTAAATAAGCCGGCATGTTGCGACAAGGCTCCTGCTTTTTCATCATCCGAAAGCTGTACTTCAGGGAGTTTGATTGCAAGCATCATGACGATCATGACCAGGGAGATCAGCGTGAAGATCCAATACAAGGATACCCAGGGCAGATCTGAAGGTACCACCTGATGAAGGATCCGGATCAATGCATGATAATTTCCGCTTTCTGAAAAATTTTCCAGGTTCAGCACCAGGTAGGAAAAAAGCTGCGGACTAAGAAATGAAGCCAGCCCAAAGGCAAGCTGCGCCATGACCGAATTAAATGCAAAATGCTCTTCACCTCCTGCAACCCGCAACAACGGATTGATAGCAACCTGAAGCATAGCCATCCCTGATCCGATCATAAACAGTGACAGCATGGCTACCGGGAATGATGGAATAACAGAGAAAAGCAAGGCCCCTAAAAATGAAATTCCAAATGCGGAAACCATAATCCATTTTTCATTGAATTTTTCGATCAGGATGCCTGAAGGGATTGAGAATACACCATATGCAATAAAAAATGAAAACGGAAGAAACGCCGCCATGCCTTTACTTACTTCAAAATCCTTAATAATATCCGGGATTAACGGGCCCAGGATATTGGTCAGGAAGGAAATAATAAAGAACACAAACATGATCAAAACCACAATAAAATAACTTTTTCTCATCCCCTGAATCTTTATGCGTTATTAATTAATACGGATTTTATCCACATTCCAGCCTCTCACTTCGATCAATGGTTTTTCACCTTTCAAGTCGGAAAGGAAGAATTTCGCTTCGTACATGCGCTCCTCTCCTGGAAGCAAAGTCACATAATTATCGGACCAGAAAACCGGAAGAACCGGCATTCCTGATTGAGAATCAAGTACATCAAAGAAGTTAAAAAATGCGATTGTTCCGGTTGTATTTTTAACTTTCAGCTGGATCTTGCCAAATTGTTCGTCCTTTAAATACTGATAGTCAAAATCAAGTTTTACTTTTGGCAACTGATCCAGCGCGGTATAGTCAGCAAACTGCTTTGTCGGCGTATAATAAGGCCACGGCAGTTTTTTGGAAGCTTCATAATCCAAAATATCTTTCTTTTCCGACAACCAATAAATACTGTTATCCAGTTCCCGGCCATTTTTATCGAATACGTTCAGCGCCAGGAACCAAACCGGAGTGAGATCTTTTATTTCAGGAAGCTTATAAATGAATTTCGAAATATTGGAAGGAATATCTCCCTGCCATTGGTCAGTAAAGATCTCTTTGGAATGGATATCGAGAATCCTGATCTTCACGGTTAACCCTTCTGCATCCAGCAAATTTTCGTTGGCAAGGTAAATGTCGTCATAACCATAGCGGTAGATCGCATGAAGCGGGTTGCAGGCTTTTCGCACTCCGTAAAAGGAGCCATTGGGCTGCAGGTAAGTATCGTATAACTGCCAGATCAGTTCCGGCCATGCCGAGTTCATTTTCCATTGTACCAATCCGGTACTTTTGGGTTTATGAGCGATAAACGCTTCGAACATCGGGCGCATGATCTCGTAGTTATTGACCTGGGCCTTGTACGAAAAGTCTTCAACATCATCGGACGGTCCGTACCGCTGATCAATCGCTGCCCAGTCACGGTCGAGGCTTGTAAATTCATTCCTTCCAGTATGGTATTCCCAGTATTTTTTGTCGATTGGCCACAAAGCTGATTCGGGAAGCATTTTACGTAAAGAGGCCACAGGAGGAATGGCAGCTCCCGGACAAGTCTCGGTGTTAAAACCATATGCTCCTCCCAAAACCGTATCGGTAAACCAATAGTGCGGAGGGGTCCACGCATAGGGACCCAGCATCTTCATCCCTGTGGGACCACTGATATCACTCACCAGAGGCACTTCCGCAACAATGTTATTGTCTTCGGTACCCGCCCCGCCCGCGGAAGTGATATAACTTCGTGAGGGATCATACTGTTTAAAAAGTTCAATGTATTTCCGTTCCAGATCAGGATGAGGAAGTTTGTCGCTGCCCAGCATCCAGACATAAATACTGGGATGGTTTCTGAGCCACAACATCTGGTCTTTCCATGAATCAGCCAGTAAACTGATATCTTCGGGAGTAACAGCCCCACCGTATTTTTCGTGCGTTGGCTTCAGCAGGTATTCTTCCCATTCCCAATGACAATTATAGCCAATCATAACCAGGATCCCATATTCATCGCAGAGGTCATAGAGCGTTTCATCCTTTCCCCAAAAACCCTCGCAGCGGATGCTGTTCAGGTTCATGTGCCGGATGTACCGCAACTGCGCTTCAACCGATTTACGCGTATCCTGAAGCAAAACATCGTCGGTCCAGCCTCCGCCTTTCAGTAAAATAAATTTGCCGTTAATTTCAAAAGCCCTGTTTTTATCTTCATTCAAATAGCTGCGAATCTCCCGGATGCCATACTTTTTCTCAACCCGGTCGAGAAGCTTATTCTCCGCTATAAATTCAGTTGTCAGCTTGTACATGTCCGGATTACCCATCCCATTGGGCCACCAGAGTTTCACATTTTTGACGGAAAGCTGTTTAAACTCGTCGGGCGTAAAACGGCACGATAAAGTCTGCCCGGGAGCAAGATCCACCTCTTTCTCAACAATACCCAATTCGTAATTTATTCTGACTGTACCGCTGACCGCCTGATCCGTGCTGTTCTCAATCTCGGCCTGAATAAATAATTCAGCGGCATCTTTGGTTTCCGTGTTGACTCTTGAGTAAACAAACGGACTCCTGATTTTAACGCCCTGATTGATCTCCAGAAAGACTTCTCTGAAAATACCCATATTACGGTCGCGCGGAAGCGGGTTCCAGTCGACAAAACCAATGGAATATTCGCCATCGGCATGCTGCCACATTTTCAGCGCTACCGTATTCTCCCCTTCCTGAACAAAATCATTGATGGCAAAGGTGAACATGCGGTAGGTCCCCGCGAACTGATCTTTTCCGGCCACTTTTTTGCCATTGACCCACAGGTCAGCGCGATAGTTGATGCCGTTAAAACGAAGGGATATCTTTTTAGTAAGATCCTCTTTGCCCAGATGAAAGGAGGTTCTGAACCACCAGGGCTGCTTAAAATGATCAGGATCAATATTTTGCATATTGATCCCAAAGTACGGATCTTCAATGACCCCTGTGGCGGCCATGCTGCCTAAGACAGTTCCCGGGACCATTGCCTGAAGCCAGGAAGTTGTATCAAAACCACTTTGCGAAATTAAGCTTTCGTCTGTTTGCGCAAGCCCGGCAGACGACTGCATTTTCCAGCCTGAGGTCAGGGTCTCCACCCTGGACTCAGGCTGTATTTCATGTTGCGAGCAAGACGATAAGAGTAAGAGAAGCAGGATGGTCTTGGGGAACAAGCTTAGCTTTTTCATCGTGGAGTAAGTTGGTTAAAACACTAAAATCCAATACAAAGAAAAGCTATTCCATCAAAAAAAACTTCCGATATTTTATTCAGTTTACAGCTTATTTTAACCCTGCTGCTCCCATGAAACGATACCGATCTGCCGCTTATAATCCTGGTGATCCTGAATAATCAGACCACAGTTCATCAACAGTTTTTCCTGTCAGTTTACGCCATATTTCTCCGTCGCGGTAGGTTTTATCACGTCCTGCCTGGTCCAGCTTTTTTACGATCCCTTCGTATCCTGAATGTTCGAGCCACACAAGAAAACGTGCCGAAATCCGGTAACTGTTGCGGTAGTTTTGATTTTCCGAATAATCCGGAAGTTTCCATCCCGCGCCTTCGTTGTCAACGCCAAAAACATAGCGGACATAATCAGCGATCCCTTCCGTCAGCCAACCCGGCATCCCGCTTTGATCGCCGTATGCCTGCACAATATGCATTACTTCATGGGTGACCACATCAATGTCGCCCGGATGTGAACTCATGTACCTGGCGCCAAAGACCACACGGTCGTTGGAAGTTGCAGCAACTCCGTCATATGCCGGATCGATGGTAAACCAGACAACTTCCGGGGACTTTGAATTATACGTTTTGACCAATTCAGGATAGACTTTAAAAAAAGTGTCGATCAACTTTTGATTGATATCCTGACTAAATGCAGGATCGTTGCATTTAAAAATCAATGTATAACCTTCTTTTTTTATTGTTTGGGACTCTTCGTCCGCCCGGTCTGCACAGGCAATCCAGGAACTGCATCCAAAGGATACCAGAAAAAGCAAGGCAATCTGTCTTAAGTTGTTCTTGACCTTCATCATTTAAGTCTTATTAATGAAAATTTGCTTATCTTAAATCTATATTCGGATTCTTCAATGTCATCAGTATCTTTCTCGTATTTCAGGTTTTGCTCCCCCCCACACCTAAAGCGGCCTAAGCCGGACAGCCTGACCACCTGATGGTGCCAGTCGGATATTGAAGACCGACGAAGCGTCGACCTTCATTGTCTTGACTGCCACTTTAGTTCTTGTGCCGACTGTCGGATCATCTTCATAGATTTTGGCCTCAAAAGTTTTTCCTTTTGGCAGAAAGCTCAGGGAAATCTGCAACTGCCGGGCATCGTTATTGGTGATCGTTCCCAGGTACCAATCGTCACCGCTGCGTCGGACAATACTGATAAATTGCCCCGGCCTCCCGTCAAGGACCTTTGTATCATCCCAGGTGGTGGGAACGGCGTCCCAGAATTCCAGTTCCGGCTCGCCCTGGTAATCTTCGGGTTTATCGTACCAGTACATCCATTGAAGAGGACTGTAATAGACGACAGGCAGGGCAAGCTGATGAGCAGATGTCGTTTGAATATGCCGTTGAGGATGCCCCAGTTCTTTTCTGAAATAATAGCAGAATGTATAATCGGCTGCTCCGGCCACAAAGCGCGTAAACGGCAAGATGGTGTTGTTGGTGGCATCAGGCATTTCCTCATTTCCGCGAATCCCCTCCTGGGTCATCAGATTGGGAAAAGTCCGGCTAAAACCGGTGGGACGGTATTCATCGTGGATATCGACCATAAGCCGGTACCTGGCACATTTCCGGACAGCCTCGTGCAGCCAGGTCGTCCAGCGGTGTGAACCAACCTGAACAAATCCGAATTTTATGCCTGCGACGCCCCACGACCGGAATAAAGGAAGCAGGGTGTCGAGCTGCGCTGTCAGCGCCCGCTGGTTGACGTACAGAAAAACGCCGATATCTTTGGAACGCGCATACCGGATCGCCTCCTGCAGATCAAGGTCTCCTTTAGGGTTTCGCAGGGGATCGACTGTAACCGTTGTCGCATCGGACGATTTCAGGTATTCATAGCCATACCACCCTGCGTCAAAATGAATATAGCTGATGTTCCGGGCGACAGCAAAATCAACGAGCTTCTTTGATCCTTCGGTTGATAAAGTCACTTCGCGCATGACCTTCCCCGGTTTGATCCAGGAAGGATCGGCAATCTGACAGAGTGGATTCAAATTCAGGATCAGATCGTTGTTTTGCAGCAGGTCCGTGGCTTTTTCCGCCACCATAATCACCCGCCACGGAGATGCAAACGGCGCGATCTCATCTACGTCACCGTAAACGGAGCACCTGATGGTGTTAGGCTTCCCGTCATCCAGCCTGAATTTGGTACGTGAATAGTCAACCATCTCCGCTTCTGCAAGACAGGCAAACAGTCCGTTATAAAGTTCAAGCGTCAGGGGCCTGTCCGACTCTCCCGGCCAGTCTTTCAACGGCAGCAACTGATGCAGCGACTGCGCCCGGGCAGTATGCCAGGCTTTGGTATGCTCAGGCAACGAAAAGCCGGTCTGCTCATCGGTGATATGTAAATAGGGACCTCCTTTATCTGCTTCGGGAAAGAAATAACGGAATGCGATTCCTTCATTATAGGCACGAACGACGAGATTTAAAACAGCATAGGTTCCTTTTCCCATCGAAAAAGTCATTTCATTGAAATGATCCCGGATTGCTGCCCGCTCGCCATATACAGGATGCCAAAGCGTATCCTGCTGGCGGGAAGCCATTTCCTTCAGAAACACCCCTTTGTTCCACTTTTCCCCGTTACAGGTAATTCCTAACGCGGAAGCCAGTATAACGGGCTGTTCCAGGTAATCCACTTTATAGAAAATGCCCTCTTCGTCCAGAGAAAAGATAAAACAAAGCTTCCCGTCGGGCGAAAATAATTTTACTGGTTGCGTTTCTGCTCCGCCGGAAAAACCAGAAAGAAAGGAAAGAGCCAGAAAGAAAAGAAGCCTGTTCATAGGTATAAAATTTATTTCCGTTACCGGTTGCTGTTTTTTTTTATTATTTCACGGGCGTTTCCTGTGGACGCGTCAATGATTCAAGCAGTGCCTTCAATTCACTGGTCTTTTCAGGATATTTTGCAGCAACGTTCTCCTTCTCACCCATATCTTCTTTCAGATTGTAGAGTTGTTCAATCGTGTCGTGTCCCAGCTCAGTATTGGTATTTCTGTTATATTTTGGCGCCTTGGTTGGTTTAATATATTTCCAGTTTCCCTTAACGACAGAAAGCGTTCCCAACGATTGTTGAACGATATAATCCCTTCCCTGATCCGACCGGCCAAGCCACGTATCCAACGCATTGAAGCTGTCGGGCGCCACCTGATCAGGAACGGCTTGTCCGCTTAATGCTGAAAGGCTGCCAAACAAATCGATCTGACTAAGCTGCGATTCCGACACGCCCGGCTTCACCTGTCCCGGCCATCTCACGATGAAGGGTACCCGTGTTCCGGCTTCAAAGGCACTGTATTTACCGCCGCGCAGTTCACCCCAGGGTTTATGGTCCCCCAACCGCTCAACCGCTTCATCTTTATACCCGTCATCAACCACCGGCCCGTTATCGCTTGAGAGGATCACCAGTGTGTTTTCAGCAAGGTCCAGCTTATCGAGCGTTTCCAGAATCTGTCCGACCGACCAGTCAAATTCGGCGATTGCATCACCGCGGGCACCCATATCTGTTTTGCCGGAAAAACGGGGGTGAGGAACCCTGGGCACGTGGGCATCCTGCGTTCCAAAATACAGAAAGAAAGGTTTTCCCGTCACTTTCGGGTCATTTTTTTCAATAAACTGAACGGCCTTGGCAGTGATCGAATCAGCGATATTCTCATCTTTCCACAAAGCCGATTTACCGCCCCGCATATAACCAATGCGACTGATGCCATTTACAATGGCCTGATCGTGGCCATGACTGGGATGCAGCCGGAGGAGCTGCGGATGGGTGCTGCCAAGCGGTTCTCCTTCAAAGGGAGTGGTATAACTCACCTCGATCGGATCGTTGGGATCGAGGTTAACCACCCGCTGATTTTCGATGAACACGCAAGGGGTCCTGTCGCCCGTTGCCGCCATGATGTAGGAATAATCAAAGCCAATCTCTTTTGGTCCGGGCGTGATCAACCCGTTCCAGTTCTGTTTATTGTAGCCGCCCTCTCCAAGCCCCAGGTGCCACTTTCCGACGACAGCCGTTGAATAGCCGGCATCACGAAGCAGGCTGGCAACCGTATATTGTTCTTTTTTGATAATCATGGGAGCGTCTCCCCGGGCAATACCGGTGTCTTCGCGCTTCCAGGGGTACTCACCGGTGAGCATACCATAGCGCGAAGGGGTGCAGGTTGCCGCACAGGCATAAGCATTGGTAAAGCGAAGCCCTTCATTGGCCAGGCGATTTACCTGAGGTGTTTTCACTGCCCCGGCCCCGTAGCTTTCCAGATCACCGTAACCAATATCGTCGGCATAAATAATGACCACATTCGGCTTTAACGGTACCGTTTGTCTCTTTGCCGGTGTGCAGGCAGCAAGGGTTGCCAGGCACGCCGAACTAAAAAGGAGTTGATTGTTCATTTGTTATGGAATGATTGTTGGTGACCTGAAGGTAAATACATCGGAAGGCGTCCTCGCCTGCCCCATAAGTTTTAAAAGACCGGCAACAACTTCCGGATGTTCTTCCGCCACATTATCCTGTTCTCCGATATCCGCAGTGAGGTCGTATAATTCGGTAGTTGTTTTCGTGGAGTCCAGCACATGGTAACGCACCAGCTTCCAGTTATCCCTGCGAATAGCCTGTCGTCCGCCCTGTTCGTGAAATTCCCAGTACAGGTAGTCATGTTTTTTCAGGGCTTCCTTTCCAAGCAGCACCGGCAGAAAGGAGATCCCGTCGGTATGTTCCGGAGTTTCAACGTCAGCCAACTCCGCCAGGGTAGGCATCACATCCCAAAAAGCCGAAACATGATCACTGGTTGTTCCTGCCTGGATTTTTCCCGGCCACCAGGCGATCATCGGTTCCCGGATCCCGCCTTCGTACAGGTCGCGTTTGTATCCTTTCAGCGGGCCGTTGCTGTCGAAATAATCGGGATCGGCACCGCCTTCCACATGAGGTCCGTTGTCGGAGCTGAACATGACGATCGTATTTTTGTCGAGCCCGAGTTCTTTTAATTTATCCAGCACTTCCCCAACCTGTTTATCCAGCAGGCTAACCATGGCGGCAAAAGCAGCATGAGCTTCCGGTTGCGATCCGTAAGCACCTTCGCGGAAACCCTTACTTCCCGGCTCTGCTCCTTTAAACTCCTTTTCCGGAAGAAATTTTCCGTGGAAAGGCTCCATCTCTCCCTCAGGGAGCAGCAGCTCGGCGTGAGGAATGATATTGGGGTAAAACATAAAAAACGGCTTACCCGATTCCTTACTTTTTTCCAGGAATTGCAATGCGCGCTGATGGATCAGTTGCGGTGCGTACTGCCCGAACTGATCACCGCTGTTTCCTTCAAGTACCACCTTTTTCTGATTGTCCCACAGATGAGCAGGATAATAGTTATGCGCCAGCCTCTGGCAATTATATCCGAAAAACTCATCAAATCCCTGCTTGTCGGGAGCGCCTTCCGTATCGACAAAGCCCAGTCCCCACTTTCCGAAAGCGCCTGTCACGTAACCGGCCTGCTGGAGCATTTCCGCTACCGTAAATGTCTCAGCCGGTATGGGCCATTGCCCTTCGGGTTGCCATTCCTTATTTCCCCGAATGGGGGTATGACCGGTTGTAAGGCCCGTCATTAAAGATGAACGGGACGGAGCACAAACCGTAGTTCCGGCATAATGCTGTGTAAAGCGCATCCCTTCCCGGGCCATGCGGTCCAGATTGGGCGTCTGAAAACGCTTTTGTCCGTAGCAGCTCAGATCACCGTATCCCAGGTCATCAGCCAGGATGTATACGATATTGGGTTTTTGAATTTCTTTCGGCAAATCGCGGGTCCCTCCTCCGCCACACCCCGCAATGAATGCTGTAATGGCCAGGGACGGGAGGATCAGTTGATTTGATTTCATTCTTTAGTTAGTTAATTGTAAAAACTCATCAGGTGTTTTAGTCCTCTTTAATCGTCTTTCAACAAAGGAAATCATTTTCATTTACTTCGTCAACCGTTTCGATGAGTAATTACAATTCAAAATGCCTTTCGAAAGCGCATAGCGTTATCCCGGATATCCTGCACGGCTTTCAATGGTTTCTCCCGGGCCGCACCCGTCTACTTTTGATAGACTATTGTTTCCTTTTCCGAATGGCCGCTGATCTGATTTTGTACTAATTTTACCGGGTGAGCTTTTTCGCCGATGAAGACTGCAGCCTTTTGGATGCTACCTCCACTATTCCGGATAATGTTGCCATCCAAAACGACATCTTCGGCCGGGCTGTTGATCAAAAATCCATAGCCTTCCTTTTTCCCTCCGTTGTTCTCCACCGTATTATTTCGGAAAACATTACGGTGTGGCGCATTCGCTTTGATTTCAGGCCGGAAATGCACACCGGCATGACCATTTTGGGAAATCTGGTTTTCTTCGAACAACATGTCGGTATCCATGTGTCCGGTGTCAATCCCAAAATGACCGTTTTCTGTAAATCTGTTTCCGCGAACGATCCCGTGCCTGACCCGCCAGCATACAAAAAGTCCGTAAATATCATTATTATGGCAGTAATTCCCTTCAATGCGTGTGTACAGTGTACCTGCACCAGGATGCAGACCTGCATTGGCACAACCGGAGACTTCACAGTTCCTGACTGTTACGTTTTCGGTAATCTGCCAACTAATGCCGTCTGAATCAAAATTTCGGACATGGACGTTTTCGATGGTCACGTCGCGAACCTTGTGCAGGTAAATCCCTCCCCCGCGACAGCCATTCAGCGCATCATTGCTCTCCCGGTTACCGTCAACAACCAGGTCGGTAATCGCAACATGGCTCGCCTCTTCGGCCGATATCACCGAACAGGCATTGGAAAGGGTTCCGCCATTCTCCGCCACATAATCGCGGATCAGGTAGTTATCGATGTAAATGACATGGTCGCGAATCGCTGTAATAACGGCGGTTGTGACATCCCAGGCGCTGTTATGATCGGAATCATAGATCTGGACGCCCATTCCCGGCGCAAAACCTGACGTATCGGCGACCGTGAGCTGCAACTCCCCGTATCCGGCGTCTGTAACGAAGTTTGTCCGGACGCCTTTGGATTTTTTCAAAATGGTTTGTTCTCCCGATCCGGATAACCGGATAGAATCGAACAGCCGGATCGGTGCACTAATCTCATATTCTCCCGCGAGAATTTTCACGACTCCCCCTCCCTGTACCCGGAGCGCGTTTACAGCGGTCTGGATGGCCTGAGAGGTATAGCCCTGAACATCGGCACCCTTTCCTCCAACTGTTAAAACTCTTGTCGGACAAGCCGGCACCACAATCGAATTGTTTTGCGCAAAGCCAACCATAACCCCTGCCATCAGGAAAAAAAATAAATGGAATAGTTTCATTTGCATCTGGTTTGTCTTTTATGTTTAAATGAACAGAGCCTGCGAAATGGAACGCAGCGGATTCATTCTATCGTATCAGGTTGGCCGCAGGCAGAACCGAAACTTCGCCCGCGGCCAACACTGAATGATTACATTTGAACTTACAATATACGGAATAACTTAATAGCCGGCGTTTTGGATCATATTCGGATTGGCATCCATTTCGGATTGAGGCACCGGAAAAAGATACTTTCTATCCGGATGGAACACCCTGTTTTCAAGCACAATGTAATTTTCCGCGTTCACAACATTCCCATTACCTTTCCAGGTAACTTTTCCAGTTGCATCCATGGTGCCCAGACGACTCCCGTACAACGGTCCGTTTAACACCTGCGCTCCCAGATCCCATCGCATCACGTCGAAGTACCTTAACCCCTCAAACGCCAACTCCACTCTCCTTTCGCGACGAACCAGTTCTTTGGTCAGGACAGATGCCTCGACATGTCCTGCACGTGTCCTAACCCGGTTGATGTAATCAAGCGCCAGATCCGTGCCGGTGCCGGTTTCAACTGCTGCTTCAGCAAATGTCAGATACATTTCAGCCAGGCGGATCACCATAAAGTTATTGCCAAAATTCGGAGGCCATGCACCAATGCCGGGGACATTTGGTTTAATCCATTTTTTAATGTTCATCCCCGACCGGGAGGCTGCTTCAAGCTTATTGTAGTCGGGGTTTACAGACCCGTCAGACAAATACTGATCCAGCGTATTGTAGTATCGTCCGTTCCACCATTGTCCGGGATAACAAATCGACATTTCAAGGCGCGGATCCCGGTTTTTGAAAGGATCATTGATATTGTAGCCTGAAGCAGGATCCTCAATTGTTTTTCCGTTGCTGCATTCGTAAGCGTCTACGATGCTCTTGACTGCGTTGAACGCTGACCAGCCTCCGTCACCGCGGGGAAGCGACATCTGGATAAACGCATTGGGATAATCGTTTACAATATACTCGATCCCCAGGATGCACTCTTTGTTTGAGGCTTCACTGTCTTCCAAAAATAACGTCCGGTAGTCAGGAAACAACTCGTAACAGGTCATGTCAATCACAGTCCTGGCGTCGGTCATTGCTTCTGCATACTTTCCCATAAACAATTCGAGCCTGGCTTTTAGTGCTAATGCTGCTCCCCGCGTCACATGTCCCTTCGATTCAACATTGTTCTGAACAGGAAGAGATGGCGCGATCGCTCCCAGTTCATCCAAAATAAATTGTTTGATTGATGCGGCCGGGTCTCTCGCCAGTTTTGCGTCGGGAAGGATCACTTCTGTTACCAGCGGCATGTCACCATGCAACATGGTCTTCCAGAAATAATCGTATGCCCTCAAAAAACGAACTTCAGCTTTGTACTGTTCCTTCCTGGCATTATCCATCTCCACATTTTCAATATTGGCAAGAAAGTTATTGTATTTACGGATCTGCGAATAGCTAAACCATGAGCACGACCGGTACGAAACCTTTGGATAGATATAATCCACCCAGGAACCGCCAATGGTATAATTAGCAGGTGTGAGCGTACCATTGCCAAATTTCATGTATTCAAAGTTTGATTTTTCATACGCATTATCAGTGGCTCCGTCGAAAAGCGCAACGTTCGTGTAAGTTTCCCAGTTGTTGTAACAACCATTTAGTGCCAGTTTTGCATCGTCTTCTGTTTTCCAGAACGTGGGATCGGATAGTTCGTTTTGAGGTTCGACATCCAAGAAAGCATTTCCGCAGGAATAGAGAATACCTGCGAAAATGATCAGAAATGAGTATCTTATATTTTTCATTTGAATAAGTTTTGGCATTTAAAAAGTAACGTCAAGCCCGATTGTGTAAAACTTCACCTGAGGATAGCTGCGGGTAGCCGAATCATCAGAGATTTCAGGATCAAATCCTTCCGGGAAATCAGTGAAAGTGAAAATATTCTGCCCGGTCACATAGATTTTTGCTTTTGTCAGCCCTGTCGCTTTCAGTAACGTTTGCGGTAAATTGTATCCCAATTGTATATTTTTCAGACGTACATACGAAGCATTCAGAATCGAAAAGGAACTTTGTACCTGATTTCCTGTTTCATTAATCACTGTTCTTGGATAACGCCCTTGTTTGACAACTTTTCCATTCTCCACAAGTGTGCGGTCAAGATGCATCTGCAAGGCATTCTCCGGATCAAAGGGCCAGAAAGTCTCCGATCCTAATGTGCGGTATACCTTACCGGCTCCCTGGAAGAAAGCAGAAAATTCATAATGCTTGTACTTCAGACTGATGTTGGACCCGAATGTGATTTCCGGAATTGTATTTCCCAGCACAACCCGGTCATCTCCGTCAATTTTTTTATCCTTGTTCTGATCTTTATAGATCAGATCACCTGCTTTTACGGTAATCCCGGTGATATGCGGAGAAGCAGCAGCTTCTTCATTTGTCTGGTAAATTCCGATCGCTTCATAGCCGTAAAACGAATTCCACGAAACACCTTCAGCCCGTATCGTATTTCCTTTTGAAGGATTCTGAAATTTTTCAACTTCATTTTTATTATAGGCCGCGTTCAAAGAGATCCCGTAGCTCAGTTCGCCCAGCTTATGATGGTGTTCAAGCAAAAACTCCAGTCCTTTGTTCCGCATTGCTCCGGCGTTTACTACCGGGGCACTCAGCCCAAATGCCAGCGAAACAGGGACGGTTGTGAGAATATCGTCAGTAAACCGGTTATAATAATCGGCCGAAAGCGAAAATAATCTGTTTTCAAAAAAATCGATATCCACGCCCAGATCAAACTCGGATGTTTTTTCCCAGGAGATCCCGCTGTTGCTTGCCACAATTGTTGCCGCACCGTCAGCTACAGTTCCCCCGAAGTTGTAGTTTTGTCCCAGAGCAACCCGTTGGATGTAAATATAATCGTCGATGCGGTGGTTTCCCAACTGCCCCCATGAGGCCCTCAGCTTCATGCTATGGATCCAATGCACGCTTTTCATGAAATTTTCTTCAGAAACGCGCCATCCTGCCGACATGGAAGGAAACCAGCCAACCCTGTTGTCTCGTGCAAATTTGGATGAAGCATCCCTGCGCAAATTCGCTTCCAAAAGGTATTTATTATCGTAATCGTAATTGATCCTGCCAAAGTGAGATCCCAGCCTCGATTCGATTGCATATCCGGAATTAGTCATGCCGATTGTTGACCCGGCATTGATCTGGCCCAGATCGTTCGAGGGGAAATCACGACGGTAAAGACCGTCGGCCTTCATGGTGAATGCCTCCCGGGAAGCTCCCAGCAATACTTTGACCCCGTGTTTTCCAAACCGTTTGTCGTATGTCAGGAAACTTTGCAGGGTGATCGTTGATCGCCTGCTCAGGTAATCTTCAACTGAATTAGGGCCCTGGATCGTTCCATCACCGTATTTAATCGTCTTTTTGTGAGTTTTATTGTCACTGAGATCGTAGTTGATCCCGGCTATGTTCTTCAGGGTTAGGCCTTCCATTAACTTAATCTCGCCCGAAACGCTTCCCAGCAGATGCGAATTGCCGGATTCACTCAGTCCTCCCGCTTCCATCCATGCAATAGGATTCCCGTCGGTGTAGCGGTTCCATGTCCCGTCTTCATTTTTATTGGCAATGGTTGGCGGAATATAATTGGTTTGCCGGAAAAACTCGGTTCCTCCGCTAAAAGGAGACACCGGATTGGTGACATTATTATGCGACAAACCAAAATTTACGCCGAATGTAAACCAGTCTCTGATCCTGTTGTCGAGATTGATCCTCGCATTATATCGTTTATGTGCCGAATGTTTGATAAGCCCTTTTTGATCAAAATATTCGAACGACGCCCGGTAGCTGGTCGCTTCATTTCCTCCGGAAAATGACAGTTGATGATCGTGCGTAAAACCAGACTCGGTGATCAGCAGGTCCAGCCAGTCGGTGTTCGGAAAATTATAAGGATCAGTACCTGACCTGTACTTACTGATATCGTCGGCGCTGTACCGCTCGGCAAGTCCTTCGTTGCGGTTTCCTTCGTTATACAATTCGGCATATTCGGCCGACGATAAATGATCAGGCAAGTTTGTCGGTTGCTGCCAGCCGAAAGAATTACTGTAATTGATTTGGGACAGTCCTGAGCGACCGCGTTTTGTAGTGACCAAAATAACGCCGTTCGCCGCACGCGTACCGTAAATCGCGGCAGCAGAAGCATCTTTCAGTACGCTCACGCTTTCGATATCGGCCGGAGAAACGTTATCCATTCTCGATTCCAAACCGTCTACAATAACCATTGGAGATGCATCGTTCATGGTACCCAGACCGCGGATCAAAACGGAGATATTTTCCCTGCCCGGTTCGCCGTTGCTTTGGGTGATCATCACACCAGGCAAACGTCCCTGTAAAGAAGATACCACGCTCGTAGCGGGATTTCCGGCAAGATTATCACCAGCTACCGACCCGACGGATCCGGTCAGATTCACTTTCTTTTGTGTTCCGTACCCCACGGCAACGACCTCTTCAATTCCGACGGTAGCTTCCTGCATAACCACATCTATCACGGTTTTTCCCGACGGAGATACTTCCTGGCTGACCATTCCGACAAAAGAGAATACCAGTGTCGTATTTGCAGGTATATTGCTTAAGGAAAAAGTTCCGTCTTCGCCGGTTATCGTACCGATTGCAGTTCCTTTTATAGCAACCGAGACTCCCGGAAGCGGGAGACCGGATGTATCGGTAACTTTACCGGAAATGGCTCTTTGCTGAAAGGACTCCGTGCCTGAAGTTTTCTGATCTTTTGTTATAATCACGTAGCGGTCCATGACGCGGAACGATAAACCGGTGTCTTCCAGTACCTTCTGGAGAATTCTTTCTACTGATTCTTCAGAGACATCGACGTTGATCTTTTTGGTTATGTCAATAGCCGATATGTCGTATGCAACCTGAATATCAGATTGTGCTTCAATTTGTTCAAAAACTTCCAGCAAATTGACATTCCTTAGCTGAAAGGTAAAGTTCTTTGTCTGGGAATAACTTCCCGAAGCAAAGGAAACTAATGTCACGGTCAGAAGAATAAACAGTACTTTCATAACCCTAAGTGTTCTTCTCCATGGGATATTATTCACCCATGAAAAAAATTTGTTGTTTTTTTTCATAAATTTGAAATGAAATGATTTAAACGTTTTAAAAATGTTTGGATTTCGGGGAAGTGGTGGAACACTTCCCTTTTTTGACTTCTCCTGTCAGATGATAACCATAGGCAATATCAGTTTATTTTTGTTATGATAATTTTATTGTCTTTCATTGTACACTTTGCACCAATAGCAGCTTCTATGATCCCCAGTAAGCGTGGCAACTGCTCGCCTTCGAGGAGTTTCACTGTCAGTTTGTTGTCTTTAAATTTGTCCGGGTCATAAACGACTTCGATGTTATACCATTTTTCAATCTTTCTCACCAGTTTCGAAAAATCATCGTTGATAAAAATCAGCCGGTTGTCCTTCCAGCCAATTGCTGCTTCCTCATCCAGTCCGGATGTCGAGATGGCCGATGATGTCTTCGAGAACGACAAAACCTGCCCAGGCGTCAGCCGAAACACCTTATCGCCTTTTGCCGGTAACAGGATGACCGATCCTTCCACCAGCGAAGTTTCGATGGTGGGCTCATCACTGTACGCATTGATATTAAAGACTGTCCCGGTAACCTTCACGTCTAAAAAGGAAGTGTGCACAAAAAAGGGTTTTCCGGTATTTTTTTCCACCTCAAAAAAAGCTTCACCCTTGAGTTCCACGGTTCGGTCTTTTCGGTTAAAATCGGAAGAATAACGGATACTTGAGCCTGAGTTGAGCCAGACTTTGCTGCCATCAGGAAGTTCAATTCTGGCCTTTTGGCCCAACGGCGCTTCCGACAAATAATAATTCACGTCATCCGAAGATGGGAAAAACAAATAAACGGATAACCCCAGGATCAATGGTATAAAAAGGACAGCAGCAATTCGCTGGTAATAACCGGCGAACTGAGCAAAAGGCCGGACAAAAACCGGATGACTCTTTTGGGAGGATCCGTAATGAAGTATTTTTTGCTTCAACCCGTCGTAGGAAATCTCCAGATCATTCGCGTCGGCTTCCGTCCAGTTGCCTGCAAGCCATTCATTGATCTCCTCCGTTTTGGAATGGTCTGAAAATAGTTGTTTGAGTTCTTTTAGTTCGGCGACAGACAAATTCCGTCCCTGAATAAAATTTTGAAGAGTTTTTTGAGTTTTCGGAGCCATCTTGCCTGTGTTTAGAATTAAATACGGAAAAAAGCAAAGGCTCCCGTGACAGCACGTACAAAAATATATTTTCAGATTAGTCTTTTATCCTTCGCTGATCCATCGCTGATCTATCGGTGCTCCTTCGCTGACGGTTGGGTCAGCGTTAAAAAGTCAAAATGATTTTCATTTTCCGGAACGCTTCCCTCAAGTATTGCAGGGTCCGCCTGACCTGCGTATCCACCGTGTTTTCGGAGATGCCGAGCTTTTTTGCAATTTCCGGATAGGTTAATCCTTCAAAACGGCTCATCATAAAAATGCCCTTTCTTTGCTCCGGCAACTTATTCAGCGTCGAATGAAACCAGCTTTGAAGTTCTTCCTCTTCCAGCTTAAGTTCAACATCATTTACGCCCAAATCGGTAAAAACAGAAGCATCCTGTATATAAAGCGTATGTCCAATCTTTCTTCGCAGCAGATCAATAACGATATTCCGGGCGATCCTGAATAAATACGGAGCAAACGGACGCTCAGCATCCAGCTTGTCCCGGTGTGTCCAAACACGAAAAAAGATTTCGTGAACGGTCTCTTCGGGATCAATATGTGGTGGTAAGGAACGCTTAATGAAATGACCCACTTTACCCCGGTAGCGGTAAAATAAGAGTTCAAAAGCCACTTCATCGCCCTGAACAAGCCTTCGAAGCAACTCCTGTTCGTCAGAATATTTCGGCCGAATATTCATGTTTTCTGCGAATAAAAGCTAACAAAAGGAGATAAATTATCCCTTGTACTAAACAAAGAAAACAATTTTCATTGATCTCTCAACCAGAAGCGATACCTAAAAACTACTTTTCTGCAACCACGGTACTTTTCACATTCCAGCCTTCGACGACGATTTGCTGAACTTCACTTTTTAATTTTTCCAGCGGAACCTGAACCGTTAGGGTGATCGACTCGCCTGGCGCCAGTGAAAAATAATTTGCAGACCATAAAGAAGGCAGGACTTCCTCTCCCTGATCGGTAATCTGCGGATTTACAAAAAATGCCAGATGCTCTGAAGGATTGCTGAATCTCAGGGTCCAGGTTTTATCCGTAATACTTTGTCTGACCGCAATGATATCGGTCTGCACCTTTGCACGGGGCATTCCGGTCATCGCTGTATAATCATCATTGGCAGCGAGCCAATATATATTCCGGGAAATACTCTTTCCTGCAGCGTCTTTCAGATTTAATACAACAAACCTGACTTCGTCCGCCGCCGCTAACATCGTTGACAGGGAAACAGATTCCCTGACGTCGGTAGCATTAAGATCAACCTGATCAGTCTCATGGTGAAGTTTTTTCGAATTAAGATCATATACATCGACCACCACCCGCAGGTCCGAATGTTCTTCATAGGTCCTGTTCACTACGGCCACTTTATAGTTCAGCAAATTCAACTGAACATGTACCGGCTCCAGGGCATTCTGCATAAAATAGTAGCCTGCATTCGGATTCAGGTACCAGTCGTAAATCTGCCAGATCACGCTTGGGAAAGCTGCGTTCAGTTTCCAAAGCATCACCCCGCCTGTATTGTTAAGCTTATCACCCGCCGACTCAAAAATTCCCTGATAGCCAATCGCATTCATCAGTTGCATTTTATCGGAGAAATCTTTCATGGAAACGGGTTCGCCATAGCGTTGCAACATGGCCTGGTAATACCGGTCATATCGTCCGTTGCCGGTGGCTGCATCATGATAGCCCCAGGTATGATTCAATGGGAACGGAAGTGTTTTGTCCCACACCAGATTTGGAATAATCTTTTTTAAACTGGTGTATGTGGGTTGTGAAGGAATCCCTGTTTCATCCTTAAAAACCCAGTCTTTTCCTGTTCGGACCAGTCGGTAATATTCTTTAGGATCCTGCCAGGTATAAGGGCCCCCGCTATATACACCGGCATCCTTATTATCCGGCCATGATTTTTTCCAGCCCTCCGGAAGGTTGGCAAAGCCGGATGAACTCGGAATAAACGGGCGGGTCCCGTCGAGTTCGATCACGTTATTTCTCATGGCATCGTATAATTCCTTTCTGGCATGTCCTTCATTTCCCCCCGTCCATACCAGGAGACTCGGGTGATTCCGGATGCGCAGGATCGTGCTGATTACATTCTTTTTGAAGACTTCACCTTCAAGCGGCCAGTCGGGTGACCCCTTAAATTCGCCCTGTGTGTCACCGGTAACCCAGAAATCGGACCAAACCATTAATCCATACCGGTCTGCCAGGTCGAAAAAAACATCGGGCGGCGTAATTCCGCCACCCCAGATGCGGACTAAATTCATGTTGGCATTGCGGCACAACCGCAACTCATGTACATAGCGCATTGAATCGCGGTTGAGCATCATATCGGGAACCCAGGCCCCTCCGTTCAGGTGAACCCGTTTTCCGTTGACATAAAAATCGCGGCGAAGCGACTTATTTGGTTCCTGTACTGCTTTTGATCCGACCGTGCGGATACCAAACACAAATGTGGTGTCGTCCGAAACCACTCCGTTCGATTCGTATTGAAGCCGGATCCGGTAAAGGTTGGCATCTCCGTAACCATTTGGCCACCAGAGATGAGGATCTTTAAAAAAAAGCTGAGCGGTATTTTCCGGATTGAGTTTCACATCTGTTTTTCCATTGGCAGATATGGTCAACTCCTTTGAAAACTGAACCGGCCGACCAACAAAGTTTTCGGGCCTGATCTGTACCTTTAAAGCTCCTGTTGAAGGCCTGCTATCGTAATTTGACAATGAAAGCGCAAGCGATATCTTCGCCGTTGAGGTGTCAGGAAGGTCAGTAATAATATGCGGGCTTGCAAGGATTACCTTTCCTGATGTCCGCAGGATAACGGGCTGCCAGATACCCATATTGCGGTCGCGTACCGGGGGCATCCAATCCCATCCCACCGAACAAAGCATGGTCACATTTTTTCCGATATCGCCTGTAGGGCCTCCGTTCAGAAAAAAATCACCGAATGCCCTTAATTGTTCCTTATCCGGAAACCCGGGTTCGTCGAGCGGATAAATCTTTACGGCAAGAACATTCTTCTCCCCGGCTTTAATGTGCTTGCTGACGTTGAAACTATATTCGGCAAACATACCCACCATCCGGGAAGAGTCAGCCACCTGGTTCCCGTTCAGCCATACCGCCGCCCGGTAATTGATCCCTTTGAATATCAACTGGAAGTGACGGTCCTTGTCAGTCGAAGGAACCTCAAACGTCGTCCGGTACCAATAAGGGTCCTTCCACGGATTCCCCTTATTTGGAAGGTGACTGTACTGCTCCAGCTGATACTGTTTGTTGAACCGGTCTGACGCATCAGGGATGAGCATGTTGTTCATTCCGGTATAGGGGTCCGGATAGACCCGGTTAGCGACAAGCCCGGTGAGCACCGTCGAGGGAACATTCACCGGAAACCAGTGCACCCTGGAGTTATAAGACGGAGACGAAATTTGTTCTCCGGTTTCACTGATCAACGCCGACGATTGCATTTCAAAACGGCTTAGTTTTGATTGCCTGATAACCGGATCCTTGGCAAAGGAATTTTGGAAACTAAATAAAGCCATGAAAACGCACAAAACGACAAATTTCTTCTTCAATATCATCTTTTAAAACTTTAAATTAATACTCAATTCCTAACCCCAGACAGCCGTAAAAATACAGGCACCCAGTCACCGCGGACTCCGGAACAGGTTCGGAAAGAATCGGGAGAAAGCTGCAATTTAGCCAAAAATCACAATTTTGTGACCGTTCTTCAGCAAAAAGTCTTTTTCACCTTTCTTCGGGCTATATTAAGTGTAACACCTATAATTCATCAGATACCGCAAGCTTTCACCGGTAAACTGACATTTATTTCTATTTTTGTCCACCTTTTTAACGGGAAAATTAATCATTACAGCTATGGCAAAAATAACAAGGGAAGATGCCCTGCTCTATCACTCGCAGGATAAACCAGGGAAAATTGAAGTCGTGCCGACCAAGCCTTACAGTTCGCAACGTGATTTGTCGCTGGCCTACTCGCCGGGGGTGGCAGAACCCTGTCTGGAGATTGAAAAAAATGCGGATGCCGCTTACGAGTACACCTCAAAAGGGAATCTCGTTGCCGTTATTTCGAACGGGACCGCGGTGCTCGGACTCGGCGATATCGGAGCAATAGCAGGGAAACCGGTGATGGAGGGAAAGGGCTTACTGTTTAAGATATTCGCGGGGATCGATGTGTTCGATATCGAGATCAACGAAAAAGACCCGGAAAAATTTATTCAGGTTGTAAAGGCGATTTCCCCAACCTTTGGAGGTATTAACCTTGAGGATATCAAAGCGCCTGAATGCTTCGAAATTGAAGAACGGTTAAAAGCCGAACTCAATATCCCGATTATGCACGATGATCAGCACGGAACCGCCATCATCTCTGCAGCGGGTCTGCTCAACGCGCTTGAAATAACCGGAAAAAAAATAGAAGATATCCGGATCGTCGTAAACGGAGCGGGTGCTGCGGCCAGTTCCTGCACGCAGCTTTACATGATGCTTGGCGCCCGACTTGAAAACATTGTCATGGTCGACTCGAAAGGCGTTATAAACAAACAGCGTACAGATTTGAACAGCCGGAAAAAACCTTTCGCCACCGGCCGTAACATCACAACGCTGGCAGAAGCTGTCAAAGATTCGGATGTATTCATCGGTCTGTCGGTCGCAGGGGTTTTAAGCATTGAAATGGTACGCTCGATGAATGCAAACCCGATCGTCTTTGCCCTGGCTAATCCAAACCCGGAGATTTCGTACGAAGATGCCGTGGCTGCCCGCCAGGATATTATCTTCGCAACAGGACGTTCGGATTACCCCAACCAAATTAATAATGTGTTGGGATTCCCCTACATCTTCCGCGGAGCGCTGGATTCCCACTCGGTTTGTATCAACGAAGAAATGAAAATAGCTGCGGTCAGAGCTATTGCGGAACTGACTAAAAAGCCTGTTCCTGATGTGGTAAACGCAGCATACAACCTGAAAAGGCTTGGCTTTGGCCGCGATTACATTATACCCAAGCCGCTTGACCCACGGTTGCTGACCACGGTTGCCCCGGCAGTGGCCCGTGCAGCAATGGAATCGGGAGTGGCCCGCCGGCAAATTACCGACTGGGATGTTTACAGTGATCAGCTAAATAAGCGCATGGGCAGTGACAATAAAATGTTGCGCCGCTTTTATGATACCGCCCGGGAAAACCCCAAACGCGTGGTTTTCACCGAATCAAACCATATCAATATGCTGAAGGCTGCAGAAATGGCCTTTTCTGAAAAAATCTGCTATCCGGTTTTGCTGGGTAACGAAGAAAAGATTGCCAACATCGCTGCAGAAAATGACATTGACCTGAGCGGTATTGAAATCATCAACCTTCGTCACGACCGGGAAGAAATCAAGCGCACTTCCTATGCCCGGCAGTTGTCGGAAAAGTGCAGCCGCGAAGGAATGACGTTCGATGAAGCCTATGAAAAAATGTATGACCGCAACTATTTCGGAATGATGATGGTCGAAACCGGCGAAGCCGATGCCCTCATTACCGGGGTCTATACCAAGTACTCCGACACCATGCAGGCGGCAAAAGACGTGATCGGGATCCGCGACGGATTAAACCATACAGCAGCCATGCACATTCTGAACACGAAACGGGGAACTTTCTTTTTGGCCGACACGATGTTCAACCGGCACCCCTCTTCCGAGGTGCTGATCGATATTGCCAAGCTTACGCACGATACCGTGAAATTCTTCGCCCATGAACCAGTTATGGCCATCCTCTCCTACTCCAATTTCGGATCGGATAAAGTTGGGAGTCCTGCCAGTGTGCATGAGGTGGTTGAAATTCTGCACGAAAAATATCCGGAAATGGTCGTTGACGGGGAAATGCAGGTCAATTTTGCGCTCGACAAAAAACTGCGCGACAAAAAATACCCGTTCTCCAGATTGTATGGCAAAGAGGTCAATACGCTTGTATTCCCCAATCTGAGTTCAGCCAATACTACCTATAAAATGCTGGTTGAAATGGGTCTGGCCGAAAGTATCGGTCCCATCCAGATGGGTTTGAAAAAACCGATCCATATTCTCGACATCGAAAGCTCGGTCCGAAGCATTGTCGACATGACCGCTATCGCTGTCCTGGATGCAATCGTGGATGAACAGAAAAAGAAGAATAACATGACGAGTCTATAAGGTGATATAAGATTTTCGCGAAAGGCTGCATCCTTTCCACCTGGGGACAAGATGCAGCCTTTTCATAATTATTGTTTAAAAGGTCAAGATGGGAATGAATTACTGCTGCTCTGCTTTTAACCGCCCTTCCCACCATCGCAGGAATTCCTCATCTGAAATGTCGGCCGGCAACTGATACGAGTCCATCTTTTTTTGAAAAGCTTGTTCAGCATCTTTAGCCCAGTAATCGATCTCTTCCCGATCTTCAGGGTAAACCCCCTTATCGTTCCGGGCAACCCACTCATCCAGCGCCCGCCGCATATGCTCAAGATCAGCGGCATAATCAGGGTCGGCCGACAGGTTTTCCATTTCAAACGGATCGTTCGTCAGGTCGTATAGTTCTTCCTTTGGCCTGACGGGACTCATAAAAGCAGCCTGTCCCGGTGTTAATTTTCCTCTTTTATACAGCACTTTCATCAGGGTAAGTACCGGGTACATCGTGACCTTGTATGTATTAAACTGCGTGTAAGGCCGAGCAGGATAGTAGTTCCGGATGAATTTAAGCCTGCGGTTCCTCACGGACCGGATCCGGTCGACCGTTTCATCCATCCGGTCGCGGCTGCTGAAAACATATTCTCTCTTGTTTCCGGAGAAAATATCCTGTCCCTGGATGTGTTCAGGCAAGGAAATCCCTGCAAGCAGCAGTGATGTGGCCGGGATATCGACCGTGCTAAGCAGATCATCTACATGGCTTCCCGCTTTTCTTTCATCAGGGAACCGGATAATCAAAGGGGTATGCGTGCCTTCGTCATATAAAAACTGTTTGGCGCGAACCATTGGACGTCCCTGGTCGCCAAAAAAGAACACGATCGTATTATGAAGCAGGCTGTCTTTTTCCAGTCGTTCCATGATCCTTCCCACATAATGATCAACCTGCTGCACAGATTCAAGGTACTGTGCCCAATCTTCTCTGGTCAGGGGATGATCCGGATAAACAGGAGGTATAGTCAATGCCTGGCGGTTTACCGGATGAACCGGGTCTGTTTTAAAAGGCCGGTGCGGGAAATGGATCTGCATTTGTGCAAAGAATGGCTGCCCCTGCTTTCGTCCTGACCAGTCAACACCGTCGAAAAAGGGCTTGTCAAATGCAAAATTATAGTCTGTCTTCCCCGGGCGGCCGGGTCGTGTCCCGTCACCGTTACTCACGTAATATCCTGCCTGCCTGAAATATTCGGTGACGGGCAGAACTGTTCCCGGCAAGGCAGTTTTATTACGTGTACGATGTTGATGACAATTAACTGATACCGGATACATTCCGGTAATGAGCGATGACCGGCTGGGTGAACAAACCGGAACCACTGCATGTAACTGAGTAAATCTGATGCCATCATAAGCCAGTTTGTCTATGTTGGGCGTACGTACGTTTTCTGTTCCAAAGCAACCGGCATCCGGACCAAGATCGTCGGCTACAATCCAGAGAATATTGGGTTTTTCCTGTGCTGTTGTAACGATTCCGGAAGAACTGAGAACGGTAATCCCCAATCCTATTGTCTTTATGAATTGCTCCATTTTATTTTTCTTTATTTTTTTTGAAGAAGCCGGTTCTCCGTAATAAACTCCGTATCCACCGCTACCGATGTAGATCCAAAGATCTTTCTATTCACGTGCCTGTAATTTCCCGGTGCAAACACCTGAAACAAGCAGCATAAAAAACAGCGGTGTCCGGAGCCTGTTCATTCGGTCAGGTGTCTTTAACAGATGACAAATCCATCGCCCATTTCGCAGCAAGCCATTCCACAAGCCGGAGATCATACCGTTGCCTGGTTTCATTTTTACGGTCATTAACCATCCTGGCGACTGCCTGTTTGATTATTTTGCTCTCTTCATCCGTGTGGTCAATTACATTGAGGGCATGAACCCGCACAAACACCTCATCTTCTTCCAGGGCCTTCACCAGTGCGTCGATGCTTGCTGTTTTCTCACCCAAATCATAGAGCGCCTCTGCCGCTACAATGGCTACGTCAGGAGAAAGGTCGTTAAGCGCCTCTCTTAACTGCGGGATTGCCGGGCTCGCGTCATCTTTCAGTATCAGCAAACCTGCAGCCGCCCAATACCGGACAGCGCTATCTTCGTGTCTGAGGTGGGCAGTCATTTTTTCCAGATTTTCCTTTTTCCCCTGTAAAGCGAGCCTGGCTGTTTCAAGTATTTTGCCAAGAGGAACAGAACTGTTCCGCATATAATCGTACAGCGGCATGCCGCCCGCTTTGATGCCGCGTTCTCCTTCGGGAATGAAACCGGTATCCTTTATTTCCAGGAGCCAATCATCACATGCCTGGCTCATCCGCTCCAGTGTTTCGCGGTAAGCCGGATCTTCAGCCAGGTTGTTAACTTCCCAGGGGTCGTTTTCCGTATCATACAATTCTTCTGAGGGCTTTGTTTTCCAAAATGCAGACTGGATCTCATTACATTTGCCGTCCAGGCAGGCCTTCTCCCACGACTGCATGGAAGGGGCCTGCCAGAGGTAATTGATATGCTGGCCATGTATCCGGTAAGGCATATAGTTACGGATGTACCGGAAGCGCTGATCTCTGACCGCACGAACCATATCGATACGTTCGTCCATACGGTCCCGGAACATAAAAGCATACCTGGGATCGGGCTTTTTTTGATCGCCAAGGAAAGGCTGTCCCTGCATCCACGCCGGCACCGGTACTCCGGCAATACTCAGCAGGCTTGGCGCCAGATCGGCAAAACTGATAAGGCGGTCTACCCGGCTGCCTGGTTGTGGGGCAGGAAAAAGATATCTGTATTTTTCGGGAATGCGGATAATAAAGGGTACCCTGGTACCTGTTTCATAAACGAACCGTTTACTCCTTCCCAGAACACCACCATTATCTGCGTAGTAAAAGACGATCGTGTTTTCAGCTTCCCCGTTTTCTTCCAGCTCCTTCAGGACGGAACCGACCCACGAATCCATGTCTTCAACTTTGTCATAATACTGAGCCCAGTCATGCCGCATTTCAGGGGTATCCGGATGATACGGAGGTAGTTTCACCTGTTTGGGGTCATGTCTTAATTTTCCGTCAGGAACTGATTTGTGAATACAACTTTCGTGAGAGATCGTTGAATTAAAAATTGCGAAAAAGGGCTGTCCGGCCTTCCGGTTTCTGTAGTGGGCATGTTTGCCGGATTCATCCCAGATGTTTTTGGTTTGTGACGCATCAATATTGTAATCCTCCTTGGAACTGTTCGTGCAATAATACCCTTTCTCCCGAAGAAACTGAGGAAAATACCGGATGATTTCCGATTTCCGGTAATCGCTCCGCATAGGCTGATTTCCCCCCGAACAGGCATACACGCCGGTAATAATGGTATTACGTGCCGGTGCGCAAACCGGCGCATTGGCATAAGCATGCGTGTATAAAAATCCTTCCGAGGCAAGTTTATCCAAATGAGGTGTAGTCGCCATCGGGTCGCCGTAGCATTTTAAAAAAGGGCTGTTGTCTTCAGAAGTAATCCAGAGAATATTGGGCATTTCTCCCCGATGCAGGGTCTGCATTCCCGCTGTCGCAAAAGATGACAGAAGAGATAAGCCGGCAATTTCCAAAGGAAGGAGCTTTTTCATAGGCTTGGCTTAAGTAGCGTGGTTTTGCTTTTAAAATTAAAATAAAAACTAATGAAGACAATCGGCAAATTACCTAAAAATTCCACTCCGGAAAAACAGCAGGAGTCCGGCTGTTCACGATCTGATTGAATCGTTCAACCAGCTCAGGATGTTCACCGGCGACATTCACCGTTTCGGCCCTGTCGGCAGAAAGATTGAATATTTCCCATTCCATTTTGCCGGTGGACCTGTTCATCGATCTCACACCTTTCCAGTCACCCATCCTGATACCATTTTGTCCTCCCCTTCCCGAAATCTCCCAGTACAAATATTCATGTTCTTTTTGCTTTTTAGGGTGCCCCAGTAAGGTTGGCAGAAATGAAATACCATCCGTTTCAGTTAGTTCCTGTCCTGTCAGTTCGGCCAGCGTAGCCATCAGGTCATAATGAGCCGAAACATGGCCGGTTGTCATGCCCGGTTTAATTCGGGCAGGCCAGCGGGCGACAAAAGGCTCGCGAATACCGCCCTCATAAACTTGCCCCTTCATGCCCCGCATTCCTCCGGAACTGTTAAAAAAGCGGGCATCCACTCCCCCGCCCCCTGCGGGACCATTGTCGCCCGAGAACATGACGATCGTATTTTCATCAAGACCCAGTTTTCTGAGCTGATCAAGAATGAGCCCCACTTTCTGATCCATCCGCGTAATCATAGCAGCGTAGGCAGACAATGGCCGGGGGTGAGGGGTATAACCTCTTTTCCCGTCATACGCCTGTTCCTCTTTAAATACGCTGTTGTACATTTCCAGGCTTTCTTCGGGAACCTGAAGAGCCTTATGCGGTACAACAAAAGCAAGGTAAAGGAAAAATGGCTTTCTTTGGTTTTCTTCAATGAATTTAGCTGCCTCATCGGCCATCAGATCGAGTGAATAATGTTTCCCCTGGTATTTTTTGTATTCCTGGTTGTCAGTTTCCTTTGACCTGTCGGTTTTTGGATGGACTGAAGCGACGTTTCCTTCGATAAATTCCTGCTTATCATTCCTCCACAAATACTCCGGATAATGATTATGCGCGTGGACCTGATCGGCATACCCGTAAAAAAAATCGAAGCCTTGCTTGTTTGGAGCTCCCTCCGAGGCCATACTCCCTAATCCCCATTTCCCGATCATAGCAGTTGCATAACCACTTTCCCTGAGCATCTCAGCCATCGTGCGGGTCTCATCCGGTATCGGTGTCTGCCCCGTTTTATAAGCTACCGGATCCGGTAGTTCCCTGTTATTCCGGATATAGGTGTGCCCCGTATGCAAACCGGTCATTAAGGAACACCGGGCCGGAGCACAAATGGGTGCACCTGAGTAATGCTGGGTAAACCGGATGCCTTCGGTCGCCAGCCGGTCGATATTCGGGGTTTTAATATATTGCTGCCCGTAACAACCAATGTCGCCATATCCCAGGTCGTCAGCAAGTATATAAATGATATTGGGTTGTTCTCGTTGTGCTGCCAAAGGATTAGCAAAAGGGACCAGTGCCGCCAATGCCATCCCGGAACAGATGAGGTTTGTTCGTTTCATAGTCTGTTTGTTTATTGAAGAAACTTTTTCCGGTAGGTTTTTGATGAAAGCCTGCCGGTAACCACGTTGCTGACAGGAACGGGAATATCTGTTTCCAGAATATCGGCACCCAACCGGAAAAGCGCATGGTAACCGTCTGTTAACTCTTCCATTTCAGTTACTTTTCCGGTAATGAATTCCCGGTCCAGGTTCCTCGAAGTACCCAGGATGCAAAGCGCTCCTTTTTCATGGATCAACTTAAATACGGTCGGATCTTCAGGCACTTTGTGTCCGACAAAAGCTACAATGTTCTCCCATGGAACACCTGTGTGGTCAAATTCCTCCACCTTATCCGGATTGCTGATAAAGACCTGCATCATAATATTTTCATTAAGCTGATGTGCAAGTTTTGCCTCCTCGAAAGAGTAAGCCATTACAATCGTGTAAGCTTCTGCCTTGCAAGCTTCAACCATTTTGATCCGTGCCTCGATAGGAACATCCTTCTTGTCAAGCACCAGAATTGTTTTTCCTCTTGCCCATTCCAGAACCTCTGCCAGTGTCTGAATGCCATAGGCGGTCGGGACCCCTTTCATATCTTTCAGTTTCAGCTTGCGCAACTCTTCCAGGGTATAATCGGAAACGCGCCCGGTACCAGTTGTTGTTCGTTGGAGCGTTGGATCATGATGCACTATCATCACACTGTCTTTTGTGTATCGGGGATCTATTTCCATGATTGAATACGTGTGCTTCAGCGTATTGGCAAAGGTCGCCGTGCAATTTTCAGGCAGGTCCGCATCCGGACCCCCGCGATGGGAGCTTAAGAACGCTACACTGTCGCCCGTGTACCGGAACATCTCACGGAGTTCTTTTGCGGAGCGGGGACTCATGTAGTGACCACGTTCCTTGTCAAATGCGACAGCATGAAAAGAAAACAAGGAAAACTGTACAAAAACTGCTAAACAAATGATTTTACGCATGTTCATGGTCGGGGTAATTTATTTTTGACTTTTGCATTTTATCGTAACATGGCAATTAAACTCATACAGAACCAATTCAACTTTCCGTTTACGGGAATCACCCCGGCCTAGTCATAACCCGGATTTTGCGTTAGTTTCTGATTCTGATCCAACGCATACTGCGGTATCGGCTGCAGATAATTCTTTGAAGGATCGAAGGCGACGGTGCGAACGGGTATTTTCTCATAGGTGAGCTTTCCGCCCTGAGTTGTAATTTTCATTCCGTAAATGGGTTGGCTGAATATTTGCTCAGCTGTCCTCCATCTCATAATGTCATAGAAATACTTCCCTTCAAACGCTAATTCCACGCGCCGTTCATTCCGGATACGCTGTCTCATTTCTGTCTGATCCAGTCCCCCGGGCAGATCCGGTTGTCCTGCGCGCCGGCGGATTTGATTAATGGCATCGTAAACACTTTGATCCGGCCCGTTCAGTTCATTCTTTGCTTCTGCGTAGTTCAGCAATACTTCGGCGTATCTCAGAATAATTACGTTCGCTCCGTCAAGCGTGCTGTTAGTGGAATAAATCGTTGAATCCTGCAGTTTTTTTACAAAATACCCTGTTCGCCCTGCATTCCCTGATTTACCGATCACGTTGATTTCATTAGCGTTGTTGGGGATGCCGAGGCGGGTATAAATGGCTGTTCCTCTCCAAACAGACCCGTCGTAAATAATAGATGCATAGAAGCGACTGTCTCTGTTACGATAAGGATTTTCCGGATCAAATAAGGAAGAGCCCCCTGCTTCGGTCTTACCATCCTTAAATTCATAGCAATCCACCAGATTTTGTGTCGGGTCACATGCCCCCCATCCAGCGCCTTTGGCAACCATGGGAACGCCCCAGAACTGATTGACACGCTTGCGCCTGAGTTCGGGTGCGAACTGGATATCAAAGATTACTTCCTGGTTATTTTCGTTGTTTGCATAAAACAATCCAACATAATCCGGGAAGAGGCTGTAAACTTGCATATCGATGATCTGCTGGTGCGTAGCCACGGCGTCTGCCCATTTACCGGCATAGAGCTCCTCCTCTCCTTTAAGCGCCAGGGCAGCTCCTTTGGTCGCCCTGCCGATATCCGCTCCCGTCACTGTCGTTGGCAGATCTGCCGCTGCCGCCTCACATTCGTCCCGAATAAATGAAACACACTCATCATAACTGTTCCGGGGATAGAAAATTTCCTCTCCCGTATCATTTCTCAGAACAGCGGTGATAATCGGTACGCCTCCGTGCAAATCAACTAATTGCCGGTAGAAGTATGCCCTTAGAAACCGGCACTGAGCCAATAAACCTTTTTTTGTTGTCTCTTCAAAGTCGGATGCCGTTACTTTCTCAAAAAACAAGTTGCATTTCCGGATACTTTCATACATTTTCCTCCACTGGTCTCTGAACAATGGATTGGAAGGACCGTAACTGTTGTTATCGAACAGCTGCGCCGAAGGATTACCGGCGCTGGGCCCGTAAGTAGTATTATCGGTAAAATTATCCAGCGGCTCATTACTGATCTCGCTGGGGAGGTTTAGGTAAACCGAAGGATAGGGCCCCGCGTTTAAATCGTTGTAAATGTCATTCAGAAACAAGCCGGCAGTCTCCGGATTGTACCAGACCGATTCATCCGACAAGCGGTCGGAAGGCGTAATCTCCAGTTCTTCGCAGGAAGCAAAGATCAGCACTGCCAAAATCAGAATAGGATATGTCTTCATTTTGCCTTATTTTAAAGTTAATCAAAATACTACGTTCACCCCGCAGGCAAATACCTTTTGCTGAAAGTAATACCTGGCGCGTCCGTTGGCCAGTTCCGGATCCAGAAATTTCAGATGACTGAATGTCAGCAAATTTTGTCCCGACACAAAAATCCGGATTGATTTCAACGTCATTTTTTTCATCATCGGTTCCGGCAAGGTATATCCCAACTCCAGATTTTTTAATCTGACATAACTGCCGTCTTTTACCCAGAAAGAAGATGTTTGGGTGTTGTTGGTAACGGGCGTTGGCGTCAGCCGGGGAAACGAGGCTTCCGTATTTTCGGGAGTCCAGTAATCGGTTTGTTCTTTGAAGATTTTTGCTCCGTTGAAAAACGGGACGGCCATTTCACCGTCCAGGTAGGTGTCTGTCTTTCCCGCTCCCTGCCATAACATGGCCATATCAAATCCCTTCCATTGGGCGTTCAGATTGAGTCCGAAAATCAGCTGGGGAAATAACGGATCGCCAATCACCGTATAATCGTTGATGTTAATCTTACCGTCAGGTCCGGTGATCTTCCCGTTTTCGTCAGGTGCTCCTGCGATATCGGCATATTTGATATCGCCGGGTTTAACCGGCCCATAGCTCGGAACGGGAGAACCCTCCGTTAAACTACCTTCCGAATCAAAGTCTGCCGTTTGATAGAGCCCCAGCGACTTTAAGCCAAACCGGGTATCCAGCGGACGTCCTGTTTGCCGGCGATTTGGATTATTATAGGTCGCCGCAGTTTCAAATGTTTCAATCAACTTGTTTTTTGCATAGGTGATATTCAGGGTCGCATTTAAACGAACGCCATTCGTAAAGCTTCTTCGTGTTCCCAGGCTTATGTCAAAGCCCTTGTTTTCCATGATCCCTGCATTGACCTGCGATAATCCGATCCCATATTCTGCCGGCACAACAGAAGCAGGACTCAGCAACATATCTGACCTTCTTTCCCGGAAAAGATCCAGCGAAACGTCAATCTTTCCGTCAAACAAAAGGGCGTCCAGCCCAATATTCCCTTTTTTAGCCGTTTCCCATGTGATATTGGAATTGGCTTGTGCGCTTTCATAGATGCCCAGCGCCTGATAAGGCGAAGTTCCTCCAAAAACATAACTGTTCCGGGTTTGATACGATGTCAGGTACTGAAAAGCGTTTCCCGCCAGGTTGCCCGATTTTCCGTATGATGCGCGCAGTTTTAAGTTATCAATCCACGAAAAGCGGTTTTTCATGAAATTCTCTTCTGAAATCCGCCATCCCAGGGAAGCTGAAGGAAAAAATGAAAAGCGTTTACCCGGTGCGAAATAATAATGTCCGTCGTAGCGTCCTGCAAATTGAACAAGGTATTTTTCCGCATAGGAGTAATCCACACGGTAAACCCAGCCGGCCTGAGCCGTTCGGCTGGAACTACCGTTGTTGTCAAAGTTATTTTTATCACTGCTTCCCAGCGAAAGTTCATCGACATACAGATCATAATTGACCCGGGAAGCATCAAAATCGTTAGCTATTCCTTTTTTACCTTCATAAACTGCCAGCAGATTGACATGGTGATCTCCAAATGTACGTTCATAGGTCACATACCCCTGGATCGTCCGCTGACGGCCCTCATCAAAGGCTTCCGACAGGGAGGGCTTTACGGGACCCGCGGGCTGCGGATCGTAGCCATCCTGTGCATTCAACTTATAAAATGTATAAGGCAAACTCCAGACCTTGTCGAATGAATAACCTGTATTGTAGTTTAGTACTCCTTTCAGTTTCAAACCGGGAAGGAAAGAAATTTTCTGTGCAATTTCCAGCTTAATATTCAAGGAATTATCGGTTTGTCTGTTATAGCCGCTTTCCGATATGGAAGGAAGCATGGCATGAGCAGGTTTCCCGTTGGTAAACCTGATCGGATAGATGGGAGGTATTTCCGTTACATTGGTAAAAATTCCTGAACCACTTGCTCCTGCGGGATTACGGTCCTGCCTCCTGTTCCCGTTCAGGTCTAATGAAACTGTCGTGGTATTGGTCACATCAGCATCCACATTCAGGAGCAAATTGTAGCGGTCATAATTGATCTCCGGGATAACACCTTCCTGGTACAGGTATCCCAGGCTGCTGAAGAACCGGATTTTGCCGGAACCTCCTGTAAACGACAAGTTATGTTTGGTGATCGGAGCCTGGAAATTGATAATCTCGTTTACCCAATCCGTGTTTGGGTAGTGATCCGGATCGCTTCCGTCTTTGAATTTCTGTAATTCTTCATCAGTAAAAGTCCTTGGATTCCCAATGTTTTCGTTGGCAATATTCAATGCATTGGCGTAGCCCCAGGCATCAAGAAATTCCGGGATAACTGTTGGACGCTGAATACCATAGTAAGCATCATACCGAAGTTGTATCGTTCCCTCCTTCCCTCTTTTCGTGGTAACCAGGATAACGCCGTTTGCACCGCCAATCCCATACGGGGCTACCGCAGCAGCATCTTTCAAAACCGTGACGGATTCCACTTCATCAGGGTTGATATGGGCAATGCTCGACGAACCTTGCGGAATGCCGTCGATCACAATCAATGCGTTGGCATTCCCTGTCGTTCCAAGCCCCCTGATCCTCAAAGTAGCTGCATCATTACCGGGATCACCGCTGTTTTGAAAAGAGAGCACGCCAGACAATCTCCCCACCAGACTGTTATTTACATTGGCAACCGGTGAACCAGTCAGTTCGTCGCCTTTCAAAGCCGCCACTGCAGCCGTCGTATTGACTTTTTTTTGCGTTCCGTAACCAATTGCCACGACCTCTTCCAGTCCGATCGTTTCCTCCTGCAACCGGACATTAATGGAAGTCCTTCCGGAAATCGGAATTTCCTGACTTTTCATTCCAACGAATGAAAAGACCAGTGTTCCGTCAGAAGGGACGTCTGTGAGTATATACTGGCCGTCGGTGTCAGTTATAGTTCCCACGGCAGTCCCTCTCAAAACCACCGTTACACCGGGAAATGCCTGACCTTTTTCATCAGAGACCGTTCCGGATACGGATTTCAATTGTTGTACGGTTTTTACCGAAATCATACTACTTAAAGCAATTCTGCGGTTATCTATTTTGTATTTGATTCCGGTTGTGCTCAGCACCTGATCCAACACGTCATGAATGGTTGCATTTTCAACCAGCACGCTTACTTTTTTATTAATATCTACGCTGCTTGCTTCGTAAATAAAATAATAATTCGACTGGTTTTCAATAGCCTCCAGTATACTTCGAATCGTTGCATCTGTCATGTTCAGGCTTAACCCGGCATTCTGGGTATAGCCATTAACTGCGATGGCCTGGGAAATGAAGATAAGTAAAACAAAGACTGTCGCTCTCATTTTCATACATGATTTAGATTTCCAGCACCTGTAAAGGCCGGAAATCAGTAACAAATGATTTTTTTTCGCTTCGCGCAAATTGCTGGCGCCCGACAAAATCTCAAACAAGTTTGGATTTTGTTTTCTCTTAATTGCAATTTTCATAAATTTGTAACGATTTGGATTTCAAATTCAAATGATTAGTGAAGTCTCCTGTACCTGAAATTCAGAGACTTCATGAGATTTAAAGGAGGTGTTAGCGCATCTCCTTTATTCATTTCAACAATTCGTTTTTTTCATAGGCAAACCGGTTTGTCTTAGTTTTTTGTAAGGATAACTTTAACCGGAATACCGGGTATTTTACTTGGTAAAATCCGGTAATTCACAGCGCAGGTATAAGCAATCAGGTCGAAAATCTCATCCACATCCTCATTAATGATTGTCGCATTAAATAACAGGGAATAAATAGCCGGGTCTTTTACCTCAATTTGAATATTATACCAGCGTTTCAGTTTTTCAAGCACCTCGCCCATGGGCGTACTTTCGAAAATCAGCAGACCGTCTTTCCAGGAAATATAGCGGTAAACATCGACCTGACTGACATTTGTTTTCCTGGTGGCAGGATCGAAAGAAGCCTTTTCTCCAGGTTTCAGCATATGACTGAATGACCGGTCTGCATCATGCAGTAACTCCACGCTTCCTGACTCAAGAACCACGTCAATCCGACCATCCTTCGGGAATGCACTGACATCAAATTTCGTCCCTCTCACTTTTACTTTAAATTCGTTGACATGCACATATAAGGGGATCTTGTCGTTGGGAGCAATCTCAAAAAAGGCCTGACCAGTGAGTTTTATATCCCTGCTGCTTACCGCATAGTCGTTATTATAGGAAAGAGTCGTTTCGGCATTTAACCACACGATTGAACTGTCGGGCAACGTTATTTTCGAACGTTGTCCGTTTGTGCCGGAAACTGTGGTATACAAAGCCGGAGATGCATTTCCCGCACCCGGTTCTGTGTTCGCTTTAAAAAGAGCCAATAAAGCAGCACAACCGACAATAAAGAAAAAAACGGCGGCTGCTTTCCACCTGACCAATGCTCTTCGAAGGCTAACGGCGGCAATTTTTCCCAGATAATTTCTCCAGGCATGGTCCCGATCATAGCTGTCAAGCGCTCTGATGGCCGACGCAAGCGTTTTCTCGTCTTCTAATTCTCTGAAAATCTTCAGTAGATCCGGATCCTCCCTGAGCCAGTTCTTCAACTGAACCGACTCTGCCGTATTTTCCTTCCCGGTAAAATACTTTCCGATCAGCGTACCTGTCTTTATTATATCAATCAGATTCATAGTTTTTCGCCTAAGACGCAGGTTCGAATTGAAATGCTCTTTTTGTTTGATACAATAAAAACGACGAAAAGAAACAGGAGGATGACAAGAAAAATGAAAAAATTTACAAATGTTGAGGAAAGGGTTATTCGCTGAGGGAATCTCTTTTTCTCAGTGACATAAAAACCAGAAAAACGCCACCTAACTTTTTCCGCAACACTTTATAAGCCCTGGCTTTATGTGTCCTGACGGTATTAACAGATATATGCAGATAATCGGCAATTTCTTCATTCGGTCGTCCGTCAAGGGCAAGGAGCAGCACTTTGCGCTCCATTTCAGGAAGCCTATTGATTTCCCGGTAGACTTCATTATACGCCTCGATCTTAACAATCTCATCAAGGTACGTCCCCGCTGCAAGCTCTTCCCTGTTCAGCTCAAAATATTTCTGTTCAACTTTTAAGTGCTTGATCTCATCAAGACAGATATTCCGGATTGACGTGTAAAAAAAAGCCTTCAGCGAAAGCAAATTTCTGAACGTACGCGGCCTCTCCCAGAAAGCCAGAAAAACGTCCTGAACGATGTCTTCACAGGCAGAGCGGTCAGGGATAAACCTGTTTGCAAATACCGAAAACCCGGCATAATGGTTATAAAAGAAATCTTTCAGCTCTATTTTCCCACCATCGCTAAAGACAATCCATCTATTTTCGAATGTGCTGATCATTTTAACCCTGCAATTCTTTCAACCGCGTTTGTCTGTTTTCCGAAGTAACGAATTCCCGGCCAATTCGAAACCGGCCGGTCCGGTTTTGAATTGGCCTTAGTTGTCGCCGGCCTTCCGGAGCCGATATTAATTCAACGGTATATCTACAATCAGGTGTCTGTCGCTTCTGACAAATGCAGTGACCACTTCATAGGTCACACTCTTTTGTCCGCTGCGGGCGGTAAGGATCTGCGATGAACCCGGGTAGAGTTTAATTTTTTTTGTGGCATCCCCTGATCTTAGGTCCAATTCAAAATAGATATCGCTCTTATTTTTGATTTCATAATAATACGTACTGCTTCCATCGCCGTTTTTCCCTTTGTTTTCTTTGGAATAGTACGAATTGCTGACTTTAATACAGGCATCAAACAAATTCCGCACATGTTCCTCCTTGCCGGCAATTAAATTATTTGACCAGGCTACGGTTCGTCCTTCCTCCAAAGCTTCCCTGACTGATTCGGCAGTTCTTTCTTTGGCAAAAACCAACGTCATGGATCGGTGAAAACCTCCACCAAGATTATAATCGTGCGCAATCAGATTATGAACATCTGTTGACCCCATTACCGTCAGCCCTTTATCAACGCACCAGTCGAGCGCTTTCTTGTGGAAGGCGAAACCGTTAAATACCTCAATGCCGTCCAGTATCTTTTCTTTTGTCAGTTCTTCAACGAAGTCAAGCCATTTATAGGACCCGCTTATCTGGTCGGCTTTCCAGCCGGGATGATTCCAGAAAATAAAAGCGTCCTGTTCTGCAGGTTTTAAAACAGCCTCTTTATCCTTTTTATCTCCTTCCCGATCGGTAACATATGCCGAAGCATCACCGGTAAAAATAGCATTAAAATGTCCGGGAGGGGTTTGCCTTGTTATTTCCGATCCTTTTATTAAAATAATATTGGCCTCCGCAGCAGACTCGCCGGCCAATTCAAAGGCGCGGTTGTGACTGACCTTGACATCATCCGAATGGGGCTGGTACTCGATATGGTCGGTGATGGCGATGACGTCCAGTCCTTCCCTCCACGCCTCCTGAATCCTGACATTCGGCCAGACGTGGCCGTCGGAGAATACAGTATGCTGGTGAAAATCACATTTCAATGTCTGGAAACCGTTAAGGTTGGGAATTCTGATAAGATCACGCTTTTGAGGATTGCGTGCTTCTTCCATCCGGTATACCCCGTTGTCGGTTTGCGCCTGCACCAGCAGAGCCGATAACAGAAAACCGGTTAAGAGCAGTCTGATTTTTTGCATAAGTTTAATCGTTTAGTTTTTCCTGAATGCTTCAAATAACAAGCTCTTATTGTTCTTTTGCATCTAAGCCTGTTCCTGTAAAAATACCGAATTATCCTTACGATGCGATAGTGAAAAGCTTCTTTTTCGGGATTTTTTGCTGTTCCGGCTGTTTAACGCGACGGATTCAGATATTTCACAAAAATAACCTTGTTATCACCCCGGTCATAAAAATCATGCAACTCACTTACCGGAGTATACGCTGTTTTCACGTAAAATTGGCGGGTTGGCAGATATTCAGCCCTGGAAGACGTTTCAATCCAGATATTTTCGCCTTTCATTGCCGTAATGCGATCCTCAGCCATTTTGATCAGGATTTTTCCAAGGCCATGTCCCTGGAGGTCCTTCGTTACAGCCATCCAGTAAATATCCCAACTTGCCCTGGTGCATGGCGTAGGACCAAAGTTGATATAAGCAATCACTTCTTCATCCTGTTCCGCCACATAAAAAAAATATCCTGATGCCTCCCCGTGGCTCAGAAAAGTATCGGTAATTTCCAGGGCAACATCAATTTCAAAATCATAAAAAACGCCCGTCGATTCAAGCAGGTTCTTAAAAGCATCCCGGTCTGTCTCTTTCAGTGTATTCCTGTATACCATATCTCCCATGTCTTGTGTTGATTTAGTCGTAAGTAATTCGTAAGTCGTAAGGATAAGACAGTCAGATGTTCAGACAATCTGAATCCGAAAATTTGAAAATCCGGATTCCTGTCTTGATACTTGTGTCTCTTTATATGCAGGCAATAATTTCGCCGATGACCTCCGTCGCGTTCGTACCCTGCCGCTCAACAGCAGCCATGAAGCCGCTGTCGGGCGAAATGCACGGGTTTCCATTGATCTCCAGCACCAGTGGCTGCCCATCCGATGAAACCCGGAAATCGACCCGGAAATAGCCGGACAGGCGAAACACCTCGCCGCATTTCAGTGCAACCGCAATCAGAGCATTAGATAATCCGGGATCGGCAGTCAATGTGTTAAACTGCCTGCCCGTATTCCGGTACTCAAAGGATTGTTCATCCCATTTAGCCCGATACCCCAGCATACGCGCCTTCCCCTCCGGGAAATTTTTAAAAATCATCTCTGCAACCGGGTAAACCCTGTAATTTCCGGGCTTACCCGTTATGCTCAGGTTAAATTCACGTCCGTCAATAAACTCTTCCACAAAATACTCCTGCGGGCTTAGCCCGGCTAGTTTCTGTTTTATCAGCATGTCATCGCCCTTAAAAACCGCATCCTCATCAAGCCTCACCGATCCTTCTTCCGCAACAGGCTTAATGATGTATTTTTTGTCAGGATTCAGCAGTCCGACGGCCTGCACGACCGAAAACCAGTCAGGTGTTGCGATTCCGTGCTGAGTCATCAGACTTTTTGCCAGCGTTTTACGTGTTGTCAGAAACAATCCTTCGTCTGAGACTCCGGTATAAGGAATTTGCCAGGAGCGGAGTACGGAAGGCACGAGATGCAGTAACTCGCTCTGTCCGAAAACCGTTTCTACGAGGTTGAACACGAACGCAGGCGACAGTTTGCGTATTTGCAGGATATCCTCATACATATTCAACCCGACATCCCTGATCAGACACTCAAATCCAAGTTCTGTCAGCGAAGCCCTGACCAGTTCCACCTGGTCAAGAACGTCAAGCTCGTCGGGCATCGGATGATCAGAAATCCGGTTGTGCACGATGACGGCCGGCCTATTCATACGTGTTAAAAATGCGCTTTTCAGCAGCCTGCATGATCGCACCTATTAATTCATTGAATTCCATTCCGTTTAACCGGGCGAGAATCGGCAGGTCGGAATCGTGGAAGTTTAATCCCGCCAGCGGGTTGATTTCAATAAATTCCGGTTCTCCCTGTACATTCAGTTTCATGTCGACACGTCCCCCGTCGCGCGCACCGGTAGCTTTCCATACCCTTAGGGCCAGATCAGCACATTTGGCACCCAATTCTCCCTGCACATTCCGGTATTCAACAACACGCTCATAGTTCTGCTTATTTTCATAAGAATAAATTTCCCGGACAGGCAGCTTGAATACCACCTCCATCACGCCCGCTACGCGGGTATCGTGACCGTTACCAATCACACCGGCTGTAAATTCACGACCAGGGAGATAGGACTCCACCAACACTGGCTGATGAAACTGCTGCAGCAAGCTGGTGCAAACCCGAATAAATTCTTCCTCACTGCAGACCAACGAGTGTTCACTGATCCCTTTTCCGGTGCCCTCTGAAACCGGTTTGACAAAAAGAGGGAAAGCCGGTTTCTCATTTTTCAGGTCAGCTTCAGACCTGATCAGACAAAAATCGGGCGTCGGAATACCCGCATCGCGGACGACACGCTTGCACAGGGCCTTATCGAGCGATAAGGCCAGTGTTGCCGCGCCTGAAAATACATACGGGATCTGCCACTCATCAAGGAGAGCCGGAACTAACGATTCCCTCCCGTCTCCATACATACCTTCACAAATATTGAACACCAGGTCCCATTTATCACCGGCCAGCAATCGCTGCATCAGATTCCGTGCACGGCCAATACGTTCAGTCTCGTATCCCAGGTCAATTAAAGCTTTTTCAAGGCCGGCTATGGTTTCCTCCCGGTCAAACTCCGCTGCTTCTTCCGCAGAATACCCCATAGCCAGGTATTCTGACTTCAAATCGTACGTTAATCCTACTCTCATTTTATTCCTTATTCTTACGACTCACTGCCGGCTACTCCGCGTCGGGGTAGTAGAATGTTTTACCTTCATAATTCTTCAGAATGATATTCCCGTTTTCCCTTCCCTGCAAATAATCCGGAAGAAGCGGAATTTTGCCTCCGCCGCCCGGTGCATCGATCACGTAGCTGGGAATGGCATAACCTGAAGTGAAACCTCTCAAACCACTGATAATCTCGACTCCCTTATTAACGGGAGTCCGAAAGTGCGCTGATCCCGGGATGGGATCACACTGGTATAAATAATAAGGCCGGACACGAATTTTTAAAAGTCCCTGCATCAGTTTTTTCATGATGGGGACCTCGTCGTTGATACCTTTCAGCAGAACGGTCTGGCTTCCAAGCGGAATGCCGGCATCTGCCAGCCGTATGCAGGCCTCAGCCGTTTCAGGGGTGAGTTCTGCAGGATGCATAAAATGGATACTGATCATCAGGGGATGGAACTGTTTCAGCATCTTCGTAAGGGAAGCAGTGATCCGCTGAGGTAAAACAACGGGAACTTTAGTACCGATCCGCAGAATTTCAATATGAGGAATACTGCGCAATTCGGCAAGCAAATTTCTTAACATGGCATCGGGCATGGTCAACGGGTCTCCACCCGAAATAAGCACATCACGGATCTCTTTGTGTCCGCGGATATACTCAATTGCAGGTTCCCAACTGCGGTTAAAATGCACCTTTTCCTTGGCAACCATGTGTGTTCGCGTGCAATACCGGCAATAGGCCGAGCAGAAACCGGTAGCCAGAAACAAAACACGGTCAGGATAACGATGTACCAAGTGAGGAACAGGCGTATTTGCTTCCTCGTTGAGCGGATCGGCATGTTCTCCCCGGGTAACGGCCAGTTCATTCACGCCCGGAACCATGGCCTTGCGAATGGCATAACCATCCTCCTGATTTGAAAGTAAAGAAGCGTAGTAAGGTGTAATACGAAGCGGCAGATGTACACCGGTTGAAAGTAATACCTGTTTTTCGGTACCGGAAAGATCAATAACGGATGATAACTGGGTAAGTGAAGTATAACTGTTCCGGATTTGCCACCTCCAGTCGTTCCAATCGTTAACGGAAACTCCCGGAAAGTGTTTTTGCAGAAATAATTTTGATGCCTCGCCGTGTGCTGTTAATCCAGCTGTTCCGGCAAACACCGGGTCGTTAGAACCGGCCCTTTCTTCCCCGTTTTTCAGGGGAAAACCAAGAGGAACATCTCTGTCTGAAGAGTCTGTTTCCTGCACTGCGCTAACGTTCATAAATCTTTATTAAAATCTTCCTTAAATAGTCTTTATAAAACATTGATTTTAAATTTATTAACAATAAACCCATTCCTCTTCCAATCACATTTCAATATTAGACTATTTCTTGTTAAATTGTTCCATCAGAACCGCTTTTTTGCGGATTGGCCAACAAATAGTTATGAACAAGAAAAACCGGCATTTTTTTATTTGATTATCTGTAAATAAAATGTAAAATTTAATAATAAATTGATACTTTTTCAGCAAAATACGTTGATTTTAATTTTAATTTTCCATTTTTAACTGATAAATATTTTTCGGTAAGCTTACAGTTATAAACCGCTCCCGACAGCAACTAAATACAATTATATGGGCATCAATTTATCTGAATCAAATAACCTGATCGCAAAACTCTCCGATCCGATTGAAAAAAACAGTCACATCGACACCGGTTTGTTCGAAAAGTTTAATGTCAAGCGAGGATTGAGGAATGAAGACCATACCGGGGTTCTTGTTGGTTTGACCAGAATCGGCGACGTGGTTGGGTACCGGAAAACCGAAGACGGGTCTTTACTGGCCATTGACGGGCAGTTACTTTACAGAGGAATAAACGTTGCCGATTTGGTCAAAGGATTTCAGCGTGAATACCGGCATGGTTTTGACGAAACGGTATATTTGCTGCTTACAGGTGAATTACCCGATCAGACGGAACTGGCAGATTTTACCGGCTATTTGGCAAGCAACAGAAAACTGCCGGATAATCTGAAAAATTCAATTATGAGCCTTCATGGCAAAAATATCATGAACATTCTGGCCCGCTCGGTCCTGGTGTTGTATAATTACGATGATGATTCAGATGACACCTCTCCCAAACAGCTAATTATGCAGTCGCTTGGCCTGATCGCGAAGTTTCCCGCTGTAATTGCCTACGCATACCACAATTATGTTCATCAGTTTTTAGGAAGATCCATGACGATCAGACACCCCGATCCGATGCTTTCCACCGCTGAAAATCTGCTCTATCTCCTTAAAGGTCCCAGCTACACCAGACTTGAAGCCGATATTCTCGATCTGGCGCTCGTTTTACACGCTGAACATGGCGGGGGAAATAACTCGACCTTTACCATTCGGGTGACTAGTTCTTCAGGTACAGACACCTATTCGGCTGTCGCTTCGGCCATTGCATCACTGAAAGGCCCCCTTCACGGTGGCGCCAATCTGGAAGTGATGAAAATGATGGAACACCTTAAGAAAGAGATCAGGGACTGGAAAGATGAAGAAGAGATTGAAAATTACCTGATGAAAATACTGAACAGGCAGGCTTATAACAGGACCGGTAAAATATATGGTATTGGACATGCTGTTTATACAATCTCCGATCCCAGGGCAATCCTGCTCAAGGAGAAAGCACGTGAACTCGCCGAGGAAAAAGGATTGAGCGAAGAATTCGATTTTTATGAGCGGATCGAGAAGCTGGGGATCAAGACGTTTATGGAATTTAAAGGCTCGAAAGTCAACAAAACGGTTTGCGTAAACGTCGATTTTTACTCAGGTTTTGTATATTCCATGATTGGGCTGCCCGCGGAAATTTACACGCCGCTTTTTGCGATGTCGCGCATGGCCGGATGGGCCGCTCATCGTATTGAAGAGCTGAATTTTGTGCAGCGCAGAATTATTCGCCCGGCCTATAAGAATATTCTCGAACCCCGACCTTATTTGTCGTTGTCAGAAAGGAAGTAAAGCTTGTTGCTTTCATTGCGGAGCTGATTAAGCAACCGGTCTGTATTAACCGGTTACTGCATGAAGCCCGCAATGAAGGCAATGACTCAAATAAACAACAGGTTTCCAAAGAAAGAATACTGGTGAAAATCCGGATTTTCTGTTTCTATGGGACTCCAACTAATGTAATGGGGCTCGGAAGTTCCATCTCCGCATTTATAGAAATTTGCACGGGCCCGAAGTCCGGCAAACGACTTCAGATCTTCATAAATGAAACAGTTGATCGGAATTTCTATGTTCAGTTTCCATTCAAAATCCCCCTTTCTTTCGGAGAAAGGTTCATGACCCAATGATGATTTCACTTTCATCTGATCGATTATCTCGAGCGGAAGTTTTCTGCGCTGATGCCGGTCAGGTCCGTATGCCACATGAGGAACGCCCGCGCAGTTGAACTCAAAATTGTAATAATTGCCGTCGGCACGCGGTGAAATAAAAAACTCCACGCAACTGTCCTTGTAAACATCACCGTTAACAACAGTCTCTTCGGCACGGATATATTTTTCCCGTACATTAAACTGGAGATAAATTAGTTGCTCGTCGTTGGTAATTTTAAATTGAACCGCTGGCTTGTAGGAAAACTCTTCCCAGTTAATACAGTCGATCGTTTGTGGTTCGAAATCATTCAGATCAAGTGTCTTTCTTCCGGATTCAGATAAGTCGTTCATATTTTTATGCATTTTTAAATTCAGGATTTGGATTTTTTTAATCATGAGTCCAAAATACTGAATTTTGAGCTGATTATACGCACAGATCCCTGCAAAATATTCTGGGTCTAAAGATGCGGACGATCCAGCTTTCTGTCGGGTTAAAAGCATCACTGAAGCCATAGTTCCCCATAAGCGGTCGCCTGCAGTACAGTAAAAGAATTTAAGGCCTTCATAGACTCTTCCGGCCTAAACGGCATGGACGAAATAGCCGCCGTCGAGGTAATAACGCCCCGGTCTCAATATAATACTCACCAGGGTTACGATATCGGCAACAGGTATAAAAATGCAAAAAAATGGCAAATGGAACCCGCCAGAATGAACAAGTGAAAAATTAAATGGAAAAACGGTATCCGCGAATAGAGATAAAATCCAACACCTGCGGTATAACTTATTCCCCCGGCAAAGATCAGCCACAAGGAGGTATTGGGAACATTTCTGATAACGGGCACAATAGCCACCAGAGCCAGCCACCCCATCGCGACATATAGTCCGGTAGAAAGCTTCTTCCACCGGGAAGTATAAAACCAGATTTTAAAAATAATACCAGCAACCGCCAGCGACCAGATCAGTCCAAAAATCGTCCAGCCAATCCATCCCCGCAACGAAACCAGTGCGAGCGGCGTGTAGGATCCGGCAATGAGAATGTAGATGGCCGAATGATCAAACTTGTTTAGTCTTATTTTCAGACGGGGTCGCGTTGCGCCGTGATATAAGGTAGAGGCCATATAGAGCAGGATCATACTGGCCCCGAAAACGGAAAAACTAACGATATGCCAGACATCGCCGTATGCAGAGGCAAAAAAAACCAGCAGGGCCATCCCGGCTACAGCAAGACCCACCCCGATCCCGTGGGAAACCGTATTGGCAATTTCTTCGGCTCTTTTCAGTTTACTGTTCTTTCTCATTGACGCAAAGATAAAGAAAATTAGTAGTGAGTAGTAGCAAGTAACGGCCGTCAAACAAAACCGGCTTGTCGATTGTCTTTAAAAGAAAAACGATGATGCGGATTATCGGAATGATCGTATTATGGGCTGTATGCCTGACGACAGTTGCCCAGGAAAAACAAAAAACGACGAAGATGAATGATCATAAACTGACAGAATTTGAACGGTATGTGATCCTGGAAAAGGGAACAGAGCCACCGTTCTCCGGAAAATATGAGGACTTTCATGAAGACGGAACTTATATCTGCAAGCGATGCGGAAGTCCGCTTTACCGCTCGTCCGACAAGTTCGACGCGGGCTGCGGCTGGCCCAGCTTTGACGATGAAATTAAAGGTGCTGTGAAAAAAACGGTTGATGCCGACGGGCGGAGAACAGAGATTACCTGCAACAAATGCGGAGCTCACCTGGGTCATGTTTTTTTAGGCGAAGGGTTTACTAAGAAAAATACCCGTCACTGTGTTAACTCCGTATCTATGGAATTTATCCCGGCGAAAAAAAAGGATGAATAGCAATTGGTTTGCGTAATACACCTTTCAACGAAGGGAGGTGATCCGGCTGAATTGTCGGTTCACGAAACTTCGTATGGTATCCAGATTCCCGGAAACAAGGCCCGCTATCCCAAACTGTAAAATCATCCGGATAGTCTTCATCATTGAATTCTTTTCCGGCCTTCGGTCCATCTTACGGGTAATATAACCGGATACCAATGAGACGAAGGTTCCAAGAAGGCCCGTTTTTACTTCCGGCGAATCTAAAAGTCCCCGCACCGTACTCCTGATCAGATTAACAGGTTTTAGCTGTTCATAGCCAATCAGAAACTGCTCCTTCAGTATTCTTCCTTCCTCAGCCTGCTTTATTTCCAGCAGACGAATAGTTTCCCGCAGTGAATTGACTGCATTCTTTTTTTCCATACGTCTTTTCAATTTCCCTGGTTAATCGAGTATCCCTTTTACAATTGAGTTATTCACCGGCCGCTTAACAAATTGCTTACGGAAAAGCGCGAACAAAAGAGTCAAAACTGCATAAAAACCGGCAACAACAAAAAAACCATAGTATGATTCTCCCAACTGATATCCGATCCACAGGGCAAGCCCGATGTTCAGCATGAGAAAAAATAAGGCGGCAAATACGAATACCACGATCCATGAAACCAGGCTCGACGCGACATCAGCCGATTTATCAAGCGTTTTTAATTTTAGTAATTCAATGGTTGTTTTACCGTATTGTTCACTCTTTTCAATCAGCGATTCAATCATGCCTTCACGTTCGCCCATGGTCTGTGTATCTAGAGGTATTTTTTTAAGAAAGTTAGTTCAGGTAAAAATCTGCATGTTACCGGCAAACCGGTAACATGCAAAGTCTTAAATCTGCGTTTTTACGTCTGCCACTTTTCCCTTGGCATCGGCTGCCACTTTTTCCGCTTTTTCCTTAGTGGCATCCATTTTCTCTGTCAAATCATCGAGAAGATCATTGAATTTTCGCTGTATACCATCCACATAATCTTCACCTTTTTCAACAATTTTTCTCCGCGTTTCAATCCCTTTGTCGGGAGCAAATAGAATACCTATCAACGCACCGGCAGCAACGCCTGCCAAAACTCCTAATAATACTTTTCCTGAACTCATAATGCTAAATTTTAATTGTTTATGACTGACTTTTGCCTTTTAAAGCAACAAAAATTGTTCCGGTAACGAAACAACGCCCAGCGCAGAACATGGTACGCACCGATGGTTATTTCATATGGCCAAACTGTTTAGCCATATAAATTGAACCAAAATATGCGGACACTTATTGTGTTGAACCGCCCATTTTGACGGATACTTTTACTAAAATTAGTAAAATCAGGCCGGATAAGCAAATGAAATTGACAAGATTCTGCAAACATCAACAGAGCGGTGCATACATGCTGATCATTTCATTCAAATTGAAGTTGAGCTATACGATATACTTCTTCATAAGAGCGGGCGTTCATTAAATCGGCCCGAATTTGGGATGCGCCTGCGAAACCATGCGTGTAAACCTTGTAAAACCGCTTTAGCACGTTGAAATTCTTTAAGCGGCCCCAATTTCGTTCAAACAACCGGGTATGGAGTATCAGTTGACGGAGTTTCTCCTCTTTCGACGGATGGTGGAGCTCAGAATTGAAAAACCACGGATCGTAAAAAATACCACGCCCGATCATCACCCCATCGAGTTGGTAAGCCCGGGAATACTCCAATGCCTGCGCATAAGACAAGACATCCCCATTGCCCAGAATCGGTATTTCAGGATTCAGTTCATCGCGGATACGCGCAGCCTTTGCAATTTCATTCCAGTCGGCCACTCCTTCCGACTGTTGTTTTTGCGTTCTTCCGTGAAGTGTAATGGCCGCAGGGCCGGCTTCGATGAGTTGCGAAATCCAGCGTTCCGTGTCATGCTTCCGGATACCGGTTCTGGTTTTTACAGAAACCGGAAGATGAGTTCCGGCACGAGTAGCCAGCACAATTTCCTGTGCAAGTCCGGGCTGATCGATCAGGGCACTGCATGATCCCTGTTTAACTAGTGCCTCTAAGAAAACCTACAAATAACAGCTGTTCAACATGTTATTGTTGAAAACTTTCTTGAATCTTTTGGTCTTTTTGTTTGAATATATTGTTCAAATAACAGATCTTCAACCTGTT